>DAOUKB010000125.1:0-51355 GCA_034421855.1 Anaerolineales bacterium | reverse complement strand
GTTGACGGAGCCTCCCCAATCCGCAGTGGAAACCTGGCCGGATCATCCTGTGCTGGCGGAGTTCCGCCGCTTCTTTACGCTGGAGCAGGATCTGGGCGATCCGGTCATGCGCAACATGATGGCCGCTTATTTCGGCGCGTGCACCTTCCTGGATCGTCAAATCGGGCGGGTCTTGCATGAATTGGACAATCTGGGATTGACAGACCATACGCGGATCATTTACACCAGCGACCATGGTGAAAGCCATGGCGCCCGGGGACTCTACGGCAAGTTCACCATGTACGACGATGCCTGTGCCGTGCCTTTCGTGATGTGCGGTCCGGACGTGCCGGCAGGCCACCGGGAAAACACGCCGATATCGCTGCTTGATTGCTACCCTACGATTTTGGCCGGCGCCGGCATTGAGCCCACCGAGGAGGAGCGCAGTCTACCGGGCATGTCGCTCTTCGACATGTGGAACGCCTCTCCGTTGCCCGATCGCACTATTTTCAGCGAGTATCATGCGGTGGGTTCACAGGATGCCCATTACATGATCCGGACTCGCCGGTACAAATACGTGCATTACGTAGGAGCGCCGCCGCAATTGTTCGACATGGTGCAAGACGGCTTGGAATGCCGCAACGTCGCGGCCGCGGCCGACTATGGGCAAGTTCTCCAGGAGTGCGAAAAGCGGTTACACCGTATTCTCGATCCCATTGCGGTCAATGCGCAGGCCCACCAGGATCAGGCGAGACGCGTGCACGCCAACGGCGGGCGCCGCGCCGTGATCGAACGCGGCACCTTCGACAATTCGCCGGTTCCCGGCGAAACGCCCCAGTTTCACAAGGGGGAGCGATAGGCGCCGTCTGCCGCCTGGGTCACAATACCCAGGCTGTTCGTTAGGGCCCGTCCGGCGCGGGGGCTCCCATGACCGGCTCGCGGATACCGATTTCCAGGGCAGGCGCCTCTGTCTCGGCCCCGTCTTCGTCCAGACTTTGCATGTGAGCCGGCCACTGTTCCAGTTCCAGCTTCCGCTCCAGTCCGAAATTGAAGACTTCGTCTACGGTGTCGACCAGTTTGAAGGTCATCCTGCGCCGAATCGAGGCGGGAATCTCGTCCAAGTCCGCTTTGTTGTTGCGCGGCATGAGGATGGTGGTCAGACCCAGCCGATCCGCCGCCAGCACTTTTTCCTTGATCCCGCCGACCGGCAGCACCTTGCCGCGCAAGGTGATTTCCCCGGTCATGCCCACATGCTTTTTGACCACCCTCCGGGTCAGCAAACTGGCCAGAGAGGCCGCGATCGTAATGCCGGCGCTGGGTCCGTCTTTCGGAATGGCGCCGGCGGGAATGTGCACGTGGATGGAATTTTCGGCAAAGACCTTGCGGTCAATGCCCATTTCCAGGGCGCGACTGCGAATATAACTGAAAGCGGCTTGGCCGCTCTCCCGCATGACGTCCCCGAGCTGGCCCGTAATGGTGAAACCGGCATCCCCCGGCATGGCGATCGATTCGATGAAAAGCACGTCTCCGCCGCTCATGGTCCAAGCCAGCCCCGTAGCCACACCTGGAATGTCCGTGCGTTGCGATAGTTGTTCGTTGTGATACTTGGGTTGCCCCAAGAGTTTGGGCACCATGCTTTTGCTGATGCGGGCCGCCGGTTTGGCGGCCGAGTGGGACGCTATCCGGGCTGCGCTTTGCCGACACAGCTTGGCAATCGTGCGTTCCAGTTCACGGACGCCCGCCTCGCTGGTGTAGTCCCGGACGATGGAGCGAATCGCTCCGGACGTCAAACTCACCTCGTCGGGGAGCAGGCCGTTTTCCCGGATCTGGCGGGGCAGCAGATAGTTCTTGGCGATCTTCAGCTTTTCCTCTTCGGTATAGCTGCTGAGTTGAATCACTTCCATACGATCGCGCATAGGACCCGGAATAGCCTCGATCATGTTGGCCGTGGTGATGAACATGACATTGCTCAGGTCGAATGGCACGTCCAGATAGTGATCGTTGAACTCTCTGTTCTGTTCCGGATCCAGCACTTCCAGCAGCGCGCTGCTGGGATCGCCGCGAAAGTCGCTGCCCAGTTTGTCCACTTCGTCCAGCATGAAGACCGGATTGCGGGTGCCGCAGCGG
This sequence comes from Anaerolineales bacterium, assembly GCA_034421855.1. GTDB lineage: Bacteria > Chloroflexota > Anaerolineae > Caldilineales > Caldilineaceae > Bin34. Next base: position 49,249 of record DAOUKB010000125.1, on the reverse strand, counting down.
CGCAGGCTTTGAATGATCCGGCCCGGCATGGCTCCCACGTAGGTACGGCGGAAGCCCCGAATTTCCGCTTCGTCCCGAATGCCGCCCAAGGCCAGCCTGACGAACTTGCGGTTTACGGCCCGCGCGATGCTGATGCCCAAACTGGTTTTTCCGACCCCGGGCGGCCCTACGAAGCAGAGCACCACGCCCTCGCGTTCTCGCCGTACTTTGTCCCACAGGTTCGCCCCGTCGTCTTGATCGAATTTGCGGATCTGACGCAATTTGCGCACCGCCAGGTATTCCAGGATCCGCTTCTTGATGTCCACCAAGCCGTAATGATCTTCGTTGAGCACTTTGCGCGCGCGCCGCAGATCCAGATTGTCGGTCGAAACCATAGCCCACGGCAGTCCTACCAAGGTCTCGATGTAAGACTTGATCACGGAATATTCGGCGGCCTGAATGGGGATGCGCCGCAGGCGATCCAACTCCCGGTTGGCTTCCTTGGTCGCAATTTCCGACATTTGGGCGGCGACGATGCTTTCTTCGAGTTCCTTGATGTCGACTTGATGTTCGTCGTCGTTGCCCAATTCCCGGTTGATCGCCTTGATTTGTTCCCGCAAATAAAATTCTCGCTGGGTCTTTTCCATTTCCCCTTGGGCTTGGGACTGGATCTGGCGACCCAGTTCCAGGATCTCGACTTCGCGTTCCAACATGCTCAGCAGATGCTGCAATTTCATGAGGACGCTGTCTTCGGCCAACAAGCGTTGCCCCTGCTCCAAGTCCATGGGGATGGTGCCGGCGACGACATAGACGAGTTGCAGCGTAGACTTGGTATTGAGGGCGATGTCGGCGATCTCGTTGGGGGTCTGCCGATCAAATTCCACGTAGTCCCGGAACTTGAGACGGAGCAGACGGACCATGGCCTGTTCCTTTTCCGGATTTTCGCCCGTAACCTCCGGAGCCCTGTCGATGTCCGCCTGCAGATAGGGCTCGGTCTGCGTGTACTTCACGATCCGGCAGCGTTCCAAGGCCTTTACCAGCACTCGCAAGACTCCGTCCGGCGCACGCATGACCTTGTGAATGGAGGCCACCGTACCTACCTCGTAGATCTGATCCGGTTCCGGCTCGTCTTCGTCCGTTTTGCTCGTCACCAGCACCACGTGCCGCTGCGTAGGCATGTTTTCCTTGATGATGCGGAGACTGCGCGGTTGGCCCATGGTCAGCGGAATCCACATAGCCGGATAGACTACGATGTTCCGCAGTGAAATGACAGGCAGATTGGAGGCGTGGGGTTCCTCTCCGACCTCTTCCTTTTCCTCTATCGCCTTGAGTTCTTCCGACTCGTAAAGGATCTGTGTGTCATCGGATTCTCGGTCTTCAAATCCATCCATTTAGAAAAAGTTTCCTTTGTTTTTCCGCACATTTTCCGCATTTTCTGACGTTGCCATTTTAGCATAGGCTCCCGTCCCGGAACGCCGTGCGCGGCGGCTTCAAACACGATTCAAACACTTGACCGGGAGACCCGGCCGCGCGCTGCGCCCCGGATCGTTTTTTCTTGACGGCAGGACGTTCACTTTTATAATTCGGAACTGCAGCCGGAGGTGCACGCGCGTAGAGCTACCCATGACGAGAGTGGCCGAGCAGACCGTCCAATCTTATATGGCCGCACTGGCGGCGAAACAGTCCACGCCCGGGGGCGGCGCGGCGGCGGCCGTGGCGGCCGGTCAGGGCATCGCCCTGCTGTGTATGGTGCTCAATTTTACGGTAGGGCGCAAACGGTACCGTAGGCATGAAGACACGTTGCGTCCGATTTTGGTCCAATGCGAAGACCTGTGGCAGGAGACTCTGCATTGGGCCGACAAGGATGCCGCCGCCTTTGGGGCGGTCATGGCCTGCTATGCCCTGCCCAAGGCGACCGCCGAAGAAAAAGCAACCCGCTCCCGACAATTGGAAACGGCTCTGTATGCCGCCGCGGACGTCCCCTACGACTTGTTGCGCAGTTGCGCGACGGTTCTGCAACAAGCAAAAGTCGTGGGCGAGTTGGGCAACCTCACCGTGCTGACCGACGTCGTGGTGTCGGTCCAGCTGCTGCAGGCCGCCGCCGGCAGCTGTGAAACCAATATCAAGATCAATTTGAAGACTGTGGCGCCGACGCGCCGCCGTACGGAATTCCTGCAGACGGTGCGTTCCCTTTTGCAGGAGGTAGAAGCGAATGCATGGGCCGCGTTGGCAGTGTGTCGGCGCCGATTGGATTTGCCGTCGTGAGCGCCGTACAGCTCAGAGGCCGCAAGCTCGCCGGAACCCTCTATGCCGCAATCAAGGCCGACGTGGATCAGATTGTGGCGGCCGAAGATCGCCTCCCTTGCATCGCCGTGGTCCGCATAGGAGACGATGAAGACGCCCGAGGATACGCCCGTACCCTCCAGAGAGCCGCCAAGCGGGCCGGATTCGGATGCAGATCCGTGCCGCTGCCCGCCGCTGCCTCCGCGGACGTCGCCATCTCCCAACTCCGCGAATTAAATGCCGACGCGACGGTAGCCGGCATTCTGCTGCTCACTCCCCTGCCGCCTCCGCTGCGCACGGCACATCTGCATTGGTACATTGATCCCGACAAGGACATCGACGGCACCCATCCCGAGAATCTGGGCCGTCTCGTATCGGATGCGCCGGAAGCCTTGATTCCGGCCACGCCGGCTGCGGGCCTGGCTTTGCTGGATCAAGCCGCCCTGGAACTGACGGGCAAGGAAGCCGTAGTAATCGGGCGCAGCATTACGGTGGGAAAGCCCATGGGATTGCTGCTGTTGCAGCGCCACTGTACCGTGTCCATAGCGCACAGCCGAACGGCCCGTCTGGCGGAGGTAGCCGCCCAGGCGGATTTGCTGTGCGTCGCCGCGGGCCGGCCTCACTTGGTGACGGGCAGATTCGTCAAGCCGGGCGCCACGGTGCTGGACTTCGGTACGACGTACCGGCCGGAAGGCGTCGTCGGAGATTGCGAGCCGGAAAGCGTGGCGGCCAAGGCCGCAGCATTTACCCCGGTACCGGGCGGCATAGGCCCCCTGACCAACGCCATGCTGATGCGAAATGCCCTGCAGGCATTGAAGCGCAGCAAGCGGGAAATCGCGGCGAGGCGCTGATACGAAGAGAGGCAGGCTCCGACAAGCGCCTTGAAGGCCCGATGCAGACGTTCTGCATCGAGGACTGCCGTCTATACCGTCGCAGCCGGCAGCCGCACGATCAAGGCCGACTGTTCCCAGTCGGCCTTGATCGTGGGAATTGCGACCGTTTACTTGCCGTCCCGCGCCCAGATCTGGGTCAGCATCTTGTCGGGGGACATCGGCAGCTCGGTCATGCGTATGCCGATGGCGTCGTTGATGGCATTGGCTATGGCTGCAGCCGGGGGCACAATCGGTACCTCGCCCACGCCGCGTACCCCGTACGGATGGCCCGGGTTGGCTACCTCGAGCATAACCGTGTCGATCATGGGCAGATCCAAAGAAGTAGGCATGCGGTAGTCCAGCAGACTGGCGTTCGTCAATTGCCCATCGGCGTCGTACACGTACTCTTCGTTGAGGGCCCAGCCGATGCCTTGCACCACGCCGCCCTGAATTTGACCTTCGGCATAGCTGGGGTGAATGGCCCTGCCTACATCTTGGATGGCGGTGTAATTCAAGATCTCGACTTTGCCGGTTTCCACGTCCACTTCTACGTCCACGATGTGCGTGGCGAAAGCGGGCCCGGGCTGGGAAGGCTGCACAGACACACTGGCCACAATCGGTTCGGAACCTCGGTCCAAGAGACCCGCGGCTTCGGCGAAGTCGGCGGATTTCCCGTTGTATGAAAAGACCCCGCTTGCCAGTTTGACGCTGCCTGCCTCGACTTCCCACACCTGGTCGAGCTTTTCGCACATGATCTGGCCCAAGCGTTGTCCCAGTTCGTAGGCGGCATAGCCCGTGGCGAATGTGACGCGGCTGCCGCCGGTACCGTCGTTGTAACCCACCGAATCGGTGTCGACCACTTGCGGATTCACCATTTCGGCAGTGATGCCCAGCGACTCGGCCAATTGCATGGCAATGGAAGCCCGGGTGCCGCCGATGTCGGTGGAGCCTTCCACCAGGTTCACGGTGCCGTCGGCATTGACGTTGGCCGACATGCTGGAGCGTCCTCCCCCGTTGAACCAGAAGCCGGAGGCCACCCCGCGGCCGCGGTGTGCGCCTTCCAAGCTCGTAGCCATATGCGGATGATCGATGGCCGTCTCCACCGTTTCCTTGTAGCCGATCTTGAGATAGATGGGTCCGTCCGGTCGGCGGTCGCCTTCGGTCGCCGCGTTCTTGAGCCGAAATTCCAACGGATCCATGTGCAACTTCTCGGCCAGTTCGTCAATCACCGATTCCGAGGCAAAGGCCGCGTTGGTGCCTCCCGGAGCCCTGTAGGCCCCGGTCTTGGGCCGATTTACGACCACGTCGTAGGCGTCGATCCGCACGTTCTCATGTTTGTAGGGAGCCAGAATGACCCCGGCCCCGGCCCCCACGGGCGAACCGGGCACGGCGCCGGCTTCATAGATCAAGGTGGCATGACTCGCCGTCAGGGTGCCGTCCCGCGTCGCGCCCATCTTGACCGTAATGACCGAACCCGACGTCGGGCCGGTAGCCTGCAACACCTCTGTACGGGACATGGTGATCTTGACCGGCCGGTGGCCGCTCTTGCGGGAAAGGACCGCGGCCGGCAGATCCGTATAGGCCGTGAACTTGCCGCCGAAGCCGCCGCCTATCTCGGTAGGCGTCACCTTGACCTGGGATACGTCCAACTTCAACAGACTGGCCATCTGATCCCGAATCTGAAAGGCGCCTTGCGTGGCGGTCCATACTTCGATCCGGCCGTCCTTGCGCCAAATGCATGTGGAAGCATGCGGCTCGATATAGCCCTGATGCACCATGGCAGTCTTGAACGTGCGTTCCACCACCACGTCGGCTGCGGCAAAACCTTTTGCCAGGTCGCCGTGTTCATGGACCATATGCATGGCTACGTTGGAAGGTTCCGTGCCCGTTTCCCCGAATTCGTCGGTGCGCAGGTCGTCCCACAGGATAGGGGCGTCGTCCGCCATCGCGGCCTCGACGTCCAAGACGGAGGGCAGAATCTCATATGTGACTTCGATGAGGTCCAAGGCATCTTGCGCAATGCCGGCCTCCGTGGCCGCCACGGCCGCCACCGGATGGCCGTGAAAGAGAACTTTGCCGCGGGCCATGATGTTGGCGCTGAGATAATCCTGCGCGACGGCATCCTCGCCCATTTCCACAATCTCGTGCGAGACGCTGGGCAGGTCGTCGGAAGTCATGACGGCAGTCACGCCCGCCAAGGCTTCCGCCTTGCTGGTGTCGATATGTCGAATGCGCGCGTGGGCATGAGGACTACGCTTGATAGCCCCGTACAGCATCCCCGGCAGCTGGATGTCGGCGCCGTACTTGGCGGCGCCTGTGACTTTGTCGACTCCGTCGTGCCGAATGGGACGCCGACCGATAACTTTGTACTGAGCGTGTGACGACATTGGTTTCTCCTTGGATTTCAATATCGGGCGAGTTGCCGGCCACTGCGCTCCGCGACCCGCCCCGAGTAGGATTGAATTCGAACTGCAACGCGCTTAGCGATACGAAGCAGTGGCTTCGACCGCGGCCCGGATCTTGGCGCGATCGTTGTCGGTAGGCAAAGTGCAATCCGCCCCCACGATAAAGCGGGAGGAGTCGACTTCGGCAATGCAAGCATGGACGGCCGCTTCGATTTCCGCCGGGGAACCGTCCACGATCACACCGCGGTCATGCAGTCCGCCTACCACCGGGCGGTCGAACTTCGCTGCGCCTTCCGCCATGCTCCAATTGTGCTTGGCCGCTGCCCAGTTCACTGCGGTAGCCGGATAATCCAGATAATGTTCCAGCCGCACGTCGTCCTTGCAGATATGCAGCAAGTTGAATTCGGCCGCTCCGTCGATGGCCTGCAGCACATTCAGATCGTGGGGCTTGATATGCTCCAAAAAGCACTCTTCCGGAAAACGAGTACGCTCGCCCCCCTGCGCCGAATAATAAATGCCGTCCGTACCGGCTTCGAGCAGGGCCCGGCACAGTTCGGCCAAGCTGTCCGCGATCGCGGACAGCCCCTGGGACACGCTTTCCGCGTCGGCCTGCATGTGTTCCGTCACCAAGCCGCCCGTGGCATGATTTCCTTCACCAAACGGTCCAAACACGGTGGCAACCGTCAGGCAATCTCCGCCCACCGCGTCCACGATGGCTTTGACTTCGTCCAACATCCCCTGAAAGAAAGGCGCAGCCAGGGGGGCGGGGCGCACGTTCCGCCAGTCCCCAGGTTCCTTGACCGTCACGTTGGTCCGATAGGGGTGCTCGTTGAAAATTTTGAGGAAATCCACCCCCGTATCCGCCATGTATTGCAAATGCGCCTGCACGGCTGCCTTCCCCTGGTTCACTTCCTGGGGAAAGTGCAGCCAGAAACTGGCCGGCGTGCGATCTACCGGATCACCTTGCAGAGCGGCCCGTACACGCTCGACTTTATTCATGGCGGAGGGGGTCTCCTTGTATGGGTATGGCTTGCACAGTCGCTCTCATTCTACTCTCTACCGCGGGCTCGATCAAAGGAAACACGTAGGGCAGCTGCCCCAACGCAAAGTCGCAAAAGCCCTCCGGTCGCCTCCTGATTTCAGCCGCAACGGCCTCCGTGCCGCTTTTCCGCAGGCGTCGCCGACATGGATTTCGGGTTGCCTTTGAGGCCGGCCTGCGCGTTTGCCCTGCCGACGGGAGGCGGCAGCCGCCGCAAGGTCAGGGGCTCTCGTCCCAGCGGCGATCTGCCACGCTGTAGCCTCCGTCGACGGTGATGCATTGGCCCGTGACGAAGTCGGCGGCCGACGCCGCCAAGAATACCGCCGTGGCTCCCAAATCGTCTGGATTGCCCAGGCGCCGGGCCGGCGTCTTGCGGCGAATGTCCTCGCCTATCCGGGTCTCCAGCAAACTGCGATTGAGGTCGGTCACATGCCAACCCGGCAGAATGGCATTGACCTGGATATCGTATTCGGCCCATTCCACGGCCAGCGCCCGCGTCAAGCCCACCATGCCGGTCTTGGCCGCGGCGTAACCTGCGGCGTTGGGAGGGCCGAACAGAGAATACATCGAGCCGATGTTGATGATTTTTCCGCCTTCGCGGGAGCGCGCCATCTGGCGTGCCACGGCTCGGGCACAATAGAAGGCTCCGGTCAAATGGGTTTCGAGCAGATCCGTCCAGTTCTGCGTAGGGCTTTCCAAGACTGTGCCGCGGCGCGCTATGCCTGCGTTGTTGACCAAAATGTCCAGGCGGCCTTGCCGAGCTGCTATGTCCGTCACTGCTTGGTCCACAGCCGCTTCGTCCCTGACGTCCAAACTTATTACGCAATGCCCATGACCCAGTTCCGCAGCGACGGCGGCATTCTTCTCCGGGTTCCGGCCCGTGGCGACGACAGTGGCTCCGGCCGCCCGGAATGCCATGGCGATCGACCGGCCGATGCCGCCGTTGGCTCCGGTCACCAATGCCACTTTGCCGGCGAGACTAAAGGGATTATCCATGGAAATGTCCTTTGCGGAGATGCTTGCACGAGGTCCGAATACAACAGCGGCGGTTCCTGTGAGGGCACGTACCCGCCATAAGTTCCTGCCCCTGCTGCATTTTGCCTCAACCCAACAGAATCGGGGACTTCCGGCAAGCGGCGGAACACCACGGGCCCATGACTGGCGGACCGCATGGCGGCGGGGCAGCCGCACGCCGCCCACAGACGGAAAAACGATCGCGGAGGAAGACTGTTGCTTGCTTCGGCCACCAACGGACATGCCGCTTGCCGCAGGGACCGATCGTCTCTGCGGGACTACGGCCCCAGTGTAGACCTTCGGAACTTTCAAGTACCGTCTAGAGGCGAATCCGACCCGCCCTGTCTATCGCGCACGGTCAAGGAGCCTCGCTCGCTCGCGTTTGTCCACCCAGGCAATTTCCCACGATTTCCGCTTTGGCCCGACACGGATACGGCAGTGCAAGTCGGCGTCGCCTGTCTTTGCAGGCGTCCCGCATGGTCTGCCGGAGGCCCGTCCCTTGCACATTGCATCTGGAATTTCCCGAGTCCCGGCATCGGCTAGGCAATGCCCCCTGCCGCTTCCGGAAAAGCGACGGTCTTTTTCGCAGCGAGTGGCTCGACGGGTGTAGGGATACGAGCGTCTAATGTGCGCAGCGCAAGTCGTGCGCCTCGCGGCCGGACAGGAATCCTCGCCGCCGGCAGCGCCGCGCAATCACCGGCAAGGGCAACATCGGAGCGCAACCATTGCCGACGCGCACCCGGTTTGTACTCGTCCGCATGCACCCGGCGCTGCGTCACTGGACCATGGACGCAAAATTATGCCTGGGCGGTCCGCCAGTCGCTGACCTCGGTCAATTGGGCCAATTCGGCATCGTCGAGGGACACATCCAGAGCCTCCAGATTGGACTGCAGTTGGGCCACGGAGTTGGCGCCCACAATGGGAGCCGCTACCGTCGGTCGAGACAGCAGCCAACTGAGAGCGACTGCCCCCGGCCATGTGTCCTTGGCGGTGGCGATGTCGTGAACCGTATCCAAAATCCTCCAAGTTTTCGCGGTATCGTACTTGGCCCAATTGCCCTGCGCTCTGGGGGAGTCCGGCTGTTCCGCTCTGCCGTAGCGGCCTGTCAGGAATCCGCCGGCCATAGGGCTGTAGGGTACGGCTCCCACTCCGTAGGCGCCGCAGACTTCGGCCAACTCCTGTTCGAATTCGCGTCGGTGCAACAGATTGTAGTGAGGCTGAATGCTGACGTAGCGGTGCCACCCTCCCTTGTCGCAGGCCCACAAGGCCTGCATCAGTCTCCAGGCGGGATAATTGCTGCAGCCCACATATCTGACTTTGCCCTGGCCGACCAGGGCATCCATGGCTTCCATGGTTTCCTCAATGGGGACTGCGGCATCGAACCAATGCGTCTGGTAGAGATCGATGTAGTCGGTCCGCAGCCTTTGCAGCGAAGCGTCGACCGCTTCCAGAATGTGCTTGCGGGAGAGTCCTTCGTCATTGGGCTGGGCAGACATTTTGCCCCTGACCTTGGTAGCCAACACGACCTGATGCCGACGCTTTCGGTCTTGCAGCCACTCTCCAATGATCTCTTCGCTAGAGCCTGGACCCAGGGTGGGAACCCAGGCGCTGTAGATATTCGCTGTATCCAGGAAATTGCCCCCGGCTTCCAGAAAGGCGTCCATGACCTCGAACGAAGTCGCCTTGTCCAGCCTCCAACCCCACTGCATGGTACCCAGACCTAACGCCGACACCTGGAGGCCGGTGGCTCCTAAATTTCTGTAAATCACGTGATACTTCCTTACCTCTTTGTCTTTTCGATCAGTGTGCGGGATTCTCCGGTCCGGCGGGTAATCAGGGCCGCGTCCATATATTCGAGCAGGGCCTGTACGTATCTGCGACTGGTTCCCAACAAATCGCGTATGTCGGCCATGGTAGCGCTGCCCTGGTCGCCCAGATGCTGCACAACCCGATCCTGCATGGCCGTGAGAGCCGCTTTGCCAAAGACGACATCCTCGCTGACGGCTACGTAGGTCCCGGCCTCGAGCAGTGCCTCCAGCAGCGCCGTATCGCCTTCCAAGCGCTCCAAGATGACGGCTCGGACAGGCGGACTGAAGGGGTTTTCGCTCATGTATCGAGCCAGAGCGGCCGCGGCTCGTTGCTGCGTATCGGAAAGGCGCACTTCGTGGCCAGCCAGCGCTACGGTGCCGCTTTCCACTCGGAAACGGCATTGCGCTTGCCACAGCCCCAACAATGCAGCAAACTGCGGGCCGTCCAAGCCCAATCGGTATTGGCGTCTCAGATACCGGGCCAGTCGGGAGAAGAGATCTTCACGGGGCTGGCCACGCCGCAGCGGAAATTGGCGATGGTAAGCCGCCAGCTCGTTTTCCGCCCGATCACGCCAGTCACGTTCGTCCCGAGCCGCAAGGTAGCCGCTCCGACCCGCCAGAGGCACCGTCAGCAGAATTCCTTCCTGGACGCCCGTCAGCAGTGTTTTGCGCACCTCGGCCGGCGCCGCGGTCGGAAATTCGTCCAGTACTTGCGAAGCCGACAGGAAAGGAGCGCCGCTCACCACCTGCATCACTTGCTTGATCAGATGCCGGGAGGCCATATCGGCGAAATAGGAGGCAGTGGCCGGTGCAAACCGTTTCCAAAAACGCGGCGAGGGAGCGGCCAGTACTTGCCCCCCACCCAAAGTAAGGCTGGGAGAAGTCAGGCGCATTATGAAGCGGTCTCCGCGCAGCATGACCACGGGACGCGCAGGGACCAGCTGGCAATACCCTTCCGCGCCGGGCAGCACCATGGAATCCGTAAGCAATCTGAGACGGGCTACAACCTCCGTGGAACCGTGAAACAGCATCACTTCCATGTCGTGCTCGACCGGCTTGGGAGCATCCGGCAAGAGCCGAAAACAGGCGTCCACCGCCGTCGCCTCGCGTAGACTCCCGGCACGGCCCAGCACCTGTCCCCGCTGTATTTCCGTGTGCGAGACACCGCTCACATTGACCGCCAGTCGGGTCCCGGCCTCCGCTGCTTCGACTTCCCGATGGTAGGCCTGCAGACTGCGCACGCGGCCCTCGGTGCGTCCCGGCAAAATTTCTATCCGGTCGCCTTCGGTCAACCGTCCGGCCTGGAGCGTGCCGGTAACCACCGTACCAAAACCGCTCAAGGTGAAAATGCGGTCGATCGGCAATCGGGCCGGAGCGTCTTTCAGGGTCCGGCGCCTTCCGGCAGGCAACGCAAAGAGATGCGCTTTGAGTTTCTCCAGGCCTACGCCCTGCTCCGCACTGACGTGCCAGACAGGAGTCCGGGCGAACTTCGTACTCTCCAACAGCTCTTCGAAATCCAGTTCGACAAGGGCCAACCATTCCGAATCCGGTACAGCGTCGACTTTGGTCAGGACGGGTATGCAGATTTCTACGTCCAGCAGATCCAGAATGGCCAGGTGTTCCCGCGTTTGAGGCATGACGCCCTCGTCCGCGGCAACGACCAGGACGGCTGCGTCGATACCCGATACTCCGGCCAGCATATTGCGTATGAAGTCCAGATGCCCGGGCACGTCGATCAGACCGATGGGGTCCGCGCCCAGCTCCGCCGGCGGCTGCAAAAAGGCGAAACCCAAATCAATGGTCAAGCCCCGGCGTTTCTCTTCCGCCAGGCGATCCGGGTCTATGCCGGTCAGAGCCCTGACCAGCGTCGACTTTCCATGATCCACATGCCCGGCTGTACCCAACACAAACATCGGCGGTCCGCAATCGCAGCTAGGGACTACCGGTCGGCGTCCGGCCGTTGTCGGCATAGAGTTCCTGACGGCGGCGCATCTTGGTCCATTCGTCTTCCATGGACCGTACTAGGCGGTCCCGTTCCCGCAGGGCCTGATGCAGGTTGTCTACGGTCTCCTGGGCCGCCTCGAGAGCCATCCGCGGGTATGTCTCCTGCAGGTCCCAAAGATGTTGGATCAAGTCGTCGTGTAACTGCAGGCTCTGCTGCACCGGCTGCATGGTCTCTTCCAAGAGAGCCTCGAGTTTGGTCTGCGATTGCGCCAGGTGATCCACGCGCATACGATCCTTGCGATCTCGTTCCCCGAGGCCGGCTTGAAAGTCCGCCGTCGACTTTTCCAATTTGGCTCGAAACACGCGGCTTTCTTCCCGGATCTGTTGCAAGCCCTGATCCAGTCGCTGGTGCAGGGTCCGCACCTCGGCCAGGGCGCGTTGGGCGCTGTCTTGAAAAGGCACCAGAGAGTTGATCTGGGTTTTGAGCTGTTCGAACTGCGAGGGCAGTTCCTGCAGGGCCGCATCCAGCATGCGGATCTTTTGCACCGTCTCCAGCTTCTCGCTGCGGGTCTCTTCCCGCCATGTGTCCAGGTCCCGTTGCACCTTGTCGCCGGCAGCGTGCAAGATGCCGAAGTCGGACCGCAACTTGCGATCCTCCGCCTCCAGGCGGGTCAATTCCTGACCCAGGCTTTCCACTTTGCGGAACACTTCCACCTGATCTTCCTGCAACTGTCGCAACCGCTTCTGTTCCGAGTTCTTGTTCTCCATGAGGAACGGCACATGCTCCGTACGTTCCTCTACGGTCGTCTTGGCGCTCTCGATCTGAGCAGACAATTCCTGCAGGCTTTCCTGCAGCCTTTTCAAGTCTTCTTCGCGCAGCAGCAGGGATTGTTCCACCTTGGATATGCGACCCAATTCCCGCTGCAGGTTGTTGAACTCGCGGCGCCACCCCTCCCTTTCCCCTACGCGGGCCCGTTCCTGGTCCCGCTGTACGCGTTGCCGTTGCTCTTCCTCCCGTTCCAGCAAGGCCACCATTTCCTGCCGCGTCTTGTCCAGCGCCTCTTCCAGTTGCTGCATCCGCTGGCTTTGCAGTCCTGCGCGGGAAAGCGAAGACTCCAGCTCCTGGATCAGCTTGTTCTGGTCGACCAGATCCGCGTTCTGGGACTCTACCAAGTGCCCCAGACGTACAATCTCATTGCGGCTGCGCCGATGTTCTTCGTCCAGCCAGTTGACGATTTGTTCCAGTTGCGCCAGTTCCATGCAGTTAACCTCAGAGTCTCAGTAGCCGCAAGAGGGCAGTGGCGAGCCGCTCCCTATCGCGAAAGCGTCTCCGCTTTTCTTGCGACAGACTTTTGCGGCGAGATGCACCGTTCCCGTCCACGGCCTAATTGTGCCACTCCCGGTTGCGCGCCCCCGCGCATTTTCGGATTCTAGCGGAACAATAGGCAAAGACTCGGGGCGCGGGGCTGGACACGGTAGACAATGTGGGCAGACGGTCCTACAGTGAATCCATAATCAGACAGGGGGATATCGACGGGTGGCGCGCATTGCCATAGACAACCGACTGGCGTATCACCGGCCGGCCGGCATAGCCCGGTATACACGCAATCTGGTCCAGGCGTTGCAAGGGACGGCGCTTTCGGATTCCTTCATCGAGTGGCGTCACTACCGGCAGGCGAAAGTGCGGTTTGAAGCGCCAAACTGGCGCAGCCGCATTCTGGTCAGTCCGGTACACCATGGTTGGGAGCAGCGCATGTTGCAATTCGAAATGCGGCGGTTCCGCGCCGACGTGGTGCACTTTCCCGACTTCATCGGCCCGTTTCTGTCGCGTCAAACGTCCGTAATCACAGTGCACGACCTGGCGTTTCACCATTGGCCGGAATTAGTGACCGAGGAGGCTCGAGTCTATTACGGCCAATTGCCACGTGCCGTGGAACATGCGGCGGCGGTCATTACCCCTTGCCAATTCACTTGCGACGACCTGCTGGAGCAGGTGCCCCAAGCCAAGGACAAGACGCGCGTTATTCCCAGCGGCGTAGATCCGGAGTTCCTGCAGCCCAGCCCGCGCGACCCTGACGGGCCCATTGCCGGTACCGCCTTGCCCCCGGAATACGTGTTGCACGTCGGAACGCTGGAGCCGCGCAAGAACATCCCCGCTCTGCTCAAGGCATTGCGAATCGTCAGACAGGAAAGCCGGTATGCCAATCTGTATTTGGTGCTGGCCGGAGCCCGAGGCTGGCGGGACGCAGGCATCTATACGCTGGCCCGCGAATTGGATTTGGACAAGGCCTGTGTATTTCCCGGTTATCTTTCCGATTCTGGCCTACGCCAGACGTACAGCCGGGCCCTGTGTCTGGTGCATCCGGCCCTGTACGAAGGATTTGGGTTCACGCTGCTGGAGAGCATGGCCTGTGGCACTCCTGTCGTGGCCAGCAATGCCGCCTGCTTGCCGGAAATTGCAGGCGACGCGGCTTTGTACGCCAATCCGAGGACAGAGGAAGAGATTGCGGCCCGGATTCTGGACTTGCTGCAAGACGAGGAGTTGAGAGCCGTGCAGATCGAGAAGGGAAGGGCCCGCATCTCGAAATTCCAATGGGCCGACAGCGCGGCGGCAACGCTGGCCACGTATCGTTCGGTGTTGAGATGACCGCGGATTCCGCAGAGTAGGAGCCGGAAATTTGCGAATTCTGTTCCTGGTCGGGCACCCGCCTTGGCCATTGACGCAAGGTCGCAGCCTGCGCAATTTCCAGATCCTACGATATCTGGCGCAGAGGCACGATTTGGACGTGCTGTGCGGATTCAACCAAGACGCTCCTGCCGACCGGCCTGCAGAAGTGGAAAGTCTCTGGCACAGTTTGCAGGCGTTTCCTTGGCCCGTGCGCAGCAAATGGCGCCGGATTGCCGGCGTGTACGGCAGGCAGCCTGATCTCTGGCAAGCCCATTGCAACCCAGACTTGGTCGAGGCCGGACGCGCCCTACTCCGGGAAAGGGGCCCCTACGACCGTATCCATGTCGCGGGGTTTGAGATGTTCGGTTGCGCCGTCGCCATCAGGCGGTGTCGGGCAGTCCCAATCCCCTTGATTCTGGACGAACACAACATCGAGTTTCGTCTGCAGCAGTCCCTAGGGGAGAGTCCCCAGGGACTGCGGCCCGGCTTGCCGTACAAGCTCTTCAATGCCTTGCAGACTCGAAAGTTGCAGCGCGAGGAGACAAAAGCATGGCGGACGGCGGCTCATGTGTTGACGGTGAGCCAGCAAGATCGCCAAGAGGTACTGAAATGCGTCGCAGGGGACAAAGTCACTCTGCTGGCCAATGGAGTCGACGTCAAGACTTGGCAGCCATCCTCCGCGCGCGAACCCAAGCCCTTTCAACTCTCCTTCATCGGCAAAATGGATTACCGACCCAATGTGCTGGCCATGCAATGGTTCTGTAGCGAGGTGCTGCCGCAGTTGCAGGTTCTGCAGCCCCAAGTCCACCTCAACATAGTGGGACGAGAACCGATCCCCGAGATTCTGGCTCTCGACTCGCTGCCCAGTGTGACGGTAACAGGTTTCGTAGAGGACTTGCGCCCATACTATGCTCCCGGCACCATCGCCGTGCTGCCCATGTTTCACGGCGGCGGCACCCGTCTAAAGGTGTTCGAGGCCGTCATGGAAGGAGTCCCTTTGGTCTCCACCCGCTTGGGCGTCTCGGGAATCGGCTTGGAAGACCGCAAACATTGTCTGCTGGCCGACGATGCACCCGGATTCGTGCAGGCGATCGCCGGCCTGTGGCATGGGCAGCCCGATGGGGAACTGTTGGTCCGGGAAAGTCGCTCTTACGTTGAGGCCCACTTCGATTGGGCAGCCCATTTACCCGTACTGGACAGAATATACCCCCTTGCATAGGGGGAAGTACGACGGGACGGTAGCCCGACGGAACGCTCCTGCAGGAATTTTGGCAACCGCCGTCTGGGTACGACGGCAGTTCTATTTGCAATCGAAGTTCTCATGATCGAACAATTACACGGCAGAGCAAAGGACCCTGTACCGGAAAACTGCGCGTGATATGCGTGGAGTTTGGCCTGCCTCCGGTGCAATGGCGGTCTGCAACCATTTGCTTCTGTGCCCCTCTCCTCTATGCGCGCCGATTGCGTTGGAGACGGAGTTTGCACCGGCCGCCAAAGTAGAGCAAGACGCGGTGGCGCGCTTAGGGCTGCAACCGGAAGAGTGTACGCTGCCCATTGAGCAAGCGTTTGCCGTACGTCTGGATACCTGTCTGCAAACCGTGCGCGATACGGATACGCTGAAAGCAAGGCTGTCTTCGGTTACTTACGACTTCGTCTTGTACAGCCGGAAACCGGACGGCACACCGGAACGCTGGCCGCCGAAGGGGTGGATCACGGGCCCGTTGTCCGCATTGGTACAGTGCCTGGAATACGCTGTGCTCTCACCCTCTTTATTGATGCAAGGCATGGATTATTTGGAGGACGGCGTACAAAGTTCCGCGGGCGTTTTGCTGGAGGCGGACATCCCGCACATATTGTCTCGATTGGGCACGATATTGAAACAGAAACCCGGCATGCAAACCACACGGATTGCCACTGCCATCGTCGCGAATGCACTCAATTTTCATACTTCGCTAGTGGGCACGCATCCAATCCGCACGTTGGATGAACTACGGGACAACAGCAAGGCGGAGCGTCCGATGCTCAAGAGCGAAGTGTTGACGGAGTGGGAGCGTATTCTCCGGGACATCAACTACTGGCCGATCTTTCGCATCGCCTCGGATTTGCTGTACCCGATCCCTGGTGACGTGGCTAACCGCGTCTTGACGTCTCTGGCAACGACTGCCAGCCGTCTCGCGGGCATTGGGGCCATGACCTTGCACGATATGGCCGGGCGTATGTTGCAGCAGTTGATAGCCGATCGCAAGCTGCTGGCTACCTTCTACACTCTGCCTCTCAGTGCGGCCTTGCTCGCGGAACTAGCGGTGGATCGCTTGCCCATGGAGGGCACGGACGCCGCAGCCTATACGCGCTTACGGATAGGGGATCTGGCTTGCGGTACAGGCACCTTGATCAGTGCCGCCTATCAAGCCTTGCTCTCTCGCTATCGCAGGGCGGGCGGGAATGACCGATCTTTGCACAAACCCATGTTGGAACATTCCTTGTACGCCTTGGATATCATGCCCGTGGCGACCCACTTGGCCGCTTCCCAATTGGCAAGTGCTCATCCGGGGACTACGTTCGAGGGTACGCAAATCCATACGATGGAGTACGGGGTCAACGCGGATACGCAGGAACCGGCCATAGGCAGTCTGGAATTGCTGTCGGGCCAACCTCAAACGTCCCTGTTCAGTACCCACGAACAAGTACGAGGCGATGCAAACGCGAGAGGCAAGGGTACGTCTTGGGTGACTATTACGCCGGGGATGCTGGACTTGGTGATCATGAATCCACCTTTTACCCGCCCGACCAACCATGAGAAGACGGACAAAGTCGAGCCTTCCTTTGCCGGTCTGGATACCCCGGAAGCGGAGCAGAAGATGATGGCACGCCGATTGCGCACATTGCGGAGTGGACTACCTCATCCCGTCGGAAACGGCAACGCAGGACTGGCCTCCAATTTCTTGGATCTGGCCGATTTTATGTTGAAGAAAGGGCAGGGCATACTAGCAATGGTATTGCCTTTCGCTTTCGTGCAAGGAGGTAGTTGGAGCGCGGCGCGAAAGTTGCTGGTGTGCCATTATACGGATCTTACAATTCTGTCTATTGCCGCTCCGCAACGCATCGACAGATCTTGGTCGGCCGACACGCATATGGCGGAGGTTATGGTGCTGGGTACGCGTTCGGTCACAACGCAGAAGACCGCCTAGCGGCGGTCTTCTGCGTTATTTGTCAATGTGCATTGCCGTCCAACCTCCGCCGTCGAAGCCTACTTGCTTGCACAAACCATCAAAGCCATTCCTTCTCAAGAGGACACGGGGACTTTGATGTTGGGACAAAAGAATTTGGGTTCGTTTGTCAGAGGCGATCTGTTGACCGCAGGCGGATGTGCGGCCTTGCGCCACTCCCCCTTGGCTCATACGTGCCAGCAACTCATCCAAGGGCAATTGCACTTGCCACGCATAGGTACGGCCGGACAGGTACCCGTAACTACATTACACCGTATAGGGACAAGGGGAATTCTCGACCGTGACTTGGGTCCAGCCCCAGGTAGACCGAGACGGAGCAACCGCGGTCCCTTTGATTTTCATCTCTTGGAGGGGAGCTTCATTCCCGAATATCCTGCGCTGTGGAATCACAGGGCTCAACGCGAAACAGGCTTGGTTGTACAACCGGATACCTATGGACTGACACGCTCGGGTCAAGAAGAGAAAGCTCACGATATATGGGCCAAGTATGCCTCTACTTTGCATATTACAGTCAGCTTCTCGCTAAATTCGCAACCTCTCACTGCATGCGTTACGTCGCATAAGACCTTGGGCGGCAGTGCATGGCCCAATTTCATACCACATAAAGCCCGTCACGAATCTGCATTGCTGTTGTGGCTGAACAGTTCTTTGGGACTTATGTTGTTTTGGTGGGAAGGCACGCTGCAGCAGGCCGGCAAAGCCACTTTGAAACTCTCACGCCAATCTACTCTCTCTGTACTGGACACTCGAGCTTTAACAGGGTCCCAACTGGATCGAGCCGATATGATCCGTACCGACTTCGAAGCGTGTACATTCCTACCCGCCAATGAAGCTTGGCGAGACCCCACGCGGCAAGACTTGGACCGTGCTCTGCTCATAGACTTGCTGGAGCTGCCGGCCTCCGTCCTCGAACCCTTGGCTGTCTTGCGGCGGCAATGGTGCGCCGAACCCTCAGTCTATGGGAGCAAGTGGCGGACGGCACCCCCGGAAGTGCGACCCTAATTTCCTGAGACGGCCTCTTCACGAAATACCGCTCTCGAGTGTGCATAGAATGCCGTTGCGGTCGTCTCTGCGCGGAGCATCGGGAAACTCCGCGGTCGACCGCTTGGTTTCGCTGGAGGAAGCCGGGGACGGTGGTCAGGGCACTGGAAGATCGTTTTCGGAATATATCCCAACGATAAGCCATCGCCGAGACTTGGAAAACTCCTTCTCCACTTACCTTCCGATTTTTGTACTTTCTGTCTCCACTGTCCCGCTCCAACCGTCAGTGCATGGCGGGAGTGGTGGGATAAGACGCCGGATCCAATTCCACTTCGATGAGAAACGGTGTGTCGACGGCCAGAGCCCTGTCCAACACCGTCCGAAATTCCTCCGGCGTAGACACGTGAGCTCCCTCGATGCCGTAAGCCTCGGCAAGTCCGACATGGTCCGGCGTCACCTGGTATTCAGTCCCTACGGGCTTCTTGCCGATACGGCTCTGAGCCGAACGGATCAGATCCAGCGCCCTGTCTCTGAGGACAACGATCTTGGCGTTGCCGCCGATTTCCCCCAAGAGGCCCAATTCGCCGGCGCTCATGGCCAAACCGCCGTCTCCCACGACGCTCAGCACCAACTGTTGGGGATCCTCGGTGCCGGCGCCAATGGCGCTGGCCAGACCATACCCCATGCAGGACAGCCCATTGGACAGGAGAAAACCGTTGGGGACGTAAGTAGGCCATTCCAAACTGAAGAAGATCTTGTGTGACCCCACGTCTACGGTCATCAGCGTATCGTGGGGCACCGTCTGCCTAAGCACAGTCAAGACCTGGCGCGGGGACATGCTGCCCGCCCGCGGAGGCGGGTAAACGGGATTTGCGGATTTCGTCGGCCTCGGATCCGAGTTTTCGGCATACCAACCGGAGCGATGCCAGTCTCGCTCCGACATCCGTACAAGCAATTCGGCGAGATCGCCCGTCAATTCGGCCGTAGCCGGAATCCGCGGATCCCGATTGGGCCATTCTGCAAGCCAGACCAGAGGCCCTCGCCAATCCCAGGGCTTCACCAATTCCACGACGTCGAACCCCACCGCCACCACACCGTCGGCGGCTTCCAGAACCGCATAGGCTGGATCTGTCCGAGTCAGGCCAATGACGCCAGCCGCCAGCGCATGGCGATCCGACACGGCGCCTTTCGCCTTGGGTGTGACTAAGACCGGCGCGTCGAGGGCCTCCGCCAGCGCTACGGTAGCGTGCGCAGCCTCGACGCTTCTTACCCCGAGGCCGGCTACTATCACCGGCCTCTTCATTGTTCCGATAACGGCGCCGGCATGGGCAAATTCACGGTCGTTTCGGGGTTGCACGGCGGGGACCCGGAACCTGGAGGAGACCGCTTTCCTCTGTCTGATTCCTGCATACGGGGTACCGGCGACTTCATTGGACATCTGGAGATGCACCGGTCCCGGCCGACCTTCCTCCATCAACGACAAGACGTCGGGGATCTGAGGGGCCGTTTCCGGTTGCACCGTAAAGGAGGACTTGGCCATGGGGCCGGCCAGCGCGGTCAAATCCAAGACCTGATGGGTATGGTAGGGTCCTGCGTTTTCGGCAGTGCAGGCGGTCAGGAAGACCACGGCAGCCCGATCCAACCAAAGGTGGCCTAAGCCTGCCGCGCCGTGTGTGATGCCAGGTCCCAGCGTGGTCAGGCAGGCCTGAGGCTGACCGGATAAGCGGTAACAGGCGGCGGCAGCGTAGGCGGCGCTGGATTCATTGCGGACCAGATGAAAAACCAGACCCTTCCGGTCCAGGGCATCGATTAGATGTACGTTTTCGCCCCCCGGCAAACCGAAGACCTTGCGGATGCCCAGATCCCACAAGGAATCGGCCAGGAGATCGGCCAGAGTTCGCATAATCTTTTCCTTGGGCGCAGCGGCCCCCGTTCAACGTTCAAGGCGCTTCCGCCTGACTGTACACGGCATGCCCGGGCGACGACGCTGGTCCGACGTCGGTTTGGCCGCCTTTAGGCCGCGGGCCATGTGCTGTCCCATGCGGCAACGGGATGCCGTGGAGGACCTTTGCCGGGTCCACATCGAAATCAGCTCCAGAGGCGATCGTGAGCGAACTCCTCATCCCACTCTCGGGTAGACATGTCGAATGTACGCTTGTATTCCTGATCCAGGAATCCGGCTACGGCATCCTCGTTGAGACCGGTAAACCCCAATCCCGGCTCTTCGGGAATGCGCGCATAGCCGTTGCGGACGAGCGGTTTAGGGATGCCCTCCAGCAGATCCTCCCAGCCCGGAACGTCCACGGCGTGATGCTCCAAGGCGAGAAATCCCTCGGAAGCCGCCGCACAATGGACGCCGGCCAAGAATGCGATCGGAGAACCCGCGGCATGCAAAGCCAAAGGAATGCCGTGTTCGTAGGCCAAGGCGCCAATCTTCTTGGTCTCCAGGATGCCGCCCGCCGTAGCCAAATCGGGATGGATGATACTGACCGCCCTGTGCCGGACGAGGGGTTCGAAGTTGCGCCACAAGTAAATGTCTTCCCCCGTGCAGGTAGGCGTAGTTAGAGACCGCGTGATCTGGGCCCACTGATCCGTAAGCTGCCAGGGCACGAGGTCTTCCAACCAAGCCAATGCGAACGGCGCCAGCGCCTGCCCCAGGGCAATGCAGGACTCCATGCCGAGATGACCGCAATGGTCTATGGCCAGCGGCACCTCATACCCGATCCGGGACCTGACCGTGTCTACGTAGGCCGCCAAACACTCGATGCCGCGCGGTGCGAGGCGGATCCCTGTAAACGGGTGCATCACATGGGTGGTGTCCAACATGCCCGGAGGATGCGACAGGCCTTCCTCTACGCCGCTCTCACGCAGGAGCTCGATACCCAAGTCCATTTTGAGAAATCGATAGCCTTGCTCCATCCGCGCCGACAGATTCCGGGCCATCTGCCGGGGATCCGGGCTGTGCATGGTGTCGGCATACACCAACACTTCGTCTCGGTGCTTGCCGCCTATCAACATGTAGGCCGGAACGCCGTACGCCTTGCCGGCGAGATCGCACAGAGCCATCTCGATGCCGCTGACCCCACCGCCCAAACGGCCATGACCACCGAACTGCTCCAGCCCTCGAAAGATCTTTTCGATGTGACAGGGATTCTGTCCCAAGAGACGGCTTTTCAGCATCAACGCATAGGTGGCGCTGGCCCCGTCGCGCACCTCCCCATATCCGGAGATGTCCTGGTTGGTGTCGATGCGCAGCACAGAAGAGCGGAAGGGCACTCCCTGCAGGTTGGCTACCCGCAAATCGGTGATACGCAGTCGGGACGGGGCCGAAGCCGAAGACACCGGTGCTGCAACCATCCGTCTTGCCCCCAAGCGGCCGCCCGGAACTTATCCCGGCGCCGCTTCGGTCACGGCTTCCACTACGATCGACGAAATCGTATCCAGTTCTTCGTCGACAGCGCACAACGGCGGCGCGAGGACTAGCGAATTTCCTAGAAAGCGGACCGAAAGACCTCTTTCGAGACAGGCTGCCTGGGCGCTCGCCGCGCGGGCGGGATCCGGCACCTTGGTGGACTTGTCCTCGACCATTTCCACAGCCAGCATCATGCCCAGACCCCGGACCTCGCCGACATGGTCGCTCTCCTCGAGGTGGCGCAGGGCTCCCATAAGGCGATAGCCTCCGTGACGCCCCCTGTCGGCATAATTCTCCGCTTCGAGAATGTCCAGATTCGCCAAGGCCACGGCGCAGCACGTAGGGTGTCCGGAATACGTGTACGTATGCGCCCAGCGATCGGCAATGGCGTAGCGGTCCATCACTGCGCGGACCCGGTCGTGGACTTGAATGCCCCCCAGAGGCAGATAGCCGCTGGTGATGGCCTTGGCGAACGAGATGATGTCGGGCTGGACTCCCCAATGGTGCAGCCCAAACCATTTTCCGGTCCGTCCCCAACCCGTAATGACTTCGTCGGAAATCATCAACACGTCGTACTCGTCGCAGATTGCCCGAATGCGCGGGAAGTAGTCGTCGGGCGGCACCACGACTCCGCCGACACCGGCGACCGGCTCGGCAATGAAGGCCCCGATGGTATCCGCTCCTTCCTGCTGGATGAGTTCCTCCAGTTCCCGGGCCGCGGCCGTGCCCACAGTCTCTCCCGCCCGCACCTCGCCCGCGAAGCGATACGGATCGGGCATGTTGATATGCAGGAAGCCGGGCACGCGGGGCTCGAAGAGACGCCAATACATGGAGATGCCCGTGGCGCTCATGGCGGCCAGCGTCAGTCCGTGATAGCCCCGCAGCCGCCCCACGATTTGGGTCTTGTCGGGTTTGCCCAGCCCCTTCCAGTAATACCGGACCGTCTTGAAGGCAGCTTCGTTGGCTTCGGCGCCGCCGGTCGTAAAAAAGGTGGAATTGAGGTCGGGATAGGCAAAACCCGCCAGACGGTCGGCCAACGCCACAGTGGTATCCGCAGCAGAGCCGGCAAAGTTGGAGATGAAAGCGCCTTTCGCCATCTGGGCGTAGGCCGCATCCGCCAATTCCCGGCGGCCATGTCCGACATTCACATTCCATAGACCCGACATGCCGTCGATCACTTTGCGCCCGTCCGTGGTATGCAGATAGATGCCGTCGGCATGTTCGAAATAGAGCGTCCCTTCATACGCATCCTGGTGATGCATAGGGTGAAGCAACCGCTGGTCCTGCTGTGCAAGTGTCTCAGTTTTGGACATGGATGTCTCGCCTGGAATTCGTGATCGGGAAAAGTAGGTCTCGCGCTGTCGCTGCAGCAGATCTGAACTATAGCGCCATCGTCCTGCAATGGGGGCTAGGGCTTGTCGGTCGATTCGCAAAATCAGGGGACAGCTGCGGCACGGCTTCCGGCAACGGCGCGTGGGCCTGACCGTGTCGGAGCCTGACCCACGACAGGGGAGCCCGTCTGTAGGTTTAGGCCGAGAGCCGTCCCGCGGCGAGCCGCCTGTATGATCCGCTGCGGACCCGAGGTATGGAGGCGGTCACACCCCACCTCCGGCCCTTGCCGCCTAGCCTGTACTCGGGGTCGGCGCTTATAAGACCTGCAAGGCGGGAGGATCTAGCCCTTGATCCCGGTGGTGATTACGCCTTCCATGAAGTAGCGCTGCAAGAAAAGGAAAACGATCAGGCTGGGAATGCCCAAGATGGTCATGGCAGCCATCCCCGGAGCGTAGCTCTCGATCTGCGTACGGTTCATGGTGACCGGGGCAAAGGCGGCCATGCCGATAGGCAGAGTCTTCATTTCTTCCGAAAAAGTAATGAGCAGCGGCCACAGGAAGGCATTCCAATTGGTCGTAAACAGCAGCACGCCGGCAGCCACTACGGTGGACTTGGCCAAGGGCAAGGCAATCACCAGAAATATGCGCAGACGCGAGGCGCCGTCCATGGCGGCCGCTTCCTCCAGTTCGCGGGGCAGGGACAGGAAGAATTGCCGAAAAAGATAGACGCTGAACACTTCGGCCAAGGGCGGCAGTATCAGCGCGCCGTAGCTGTCGGTGGCCCGGAGTTCCAGGAAGGCGATGAAGCGCGGCACAATCGTCATTTCCGTGGGAATCATGAGCGATGTGAGCAAAGTCATGAACAGGAAGTGCCGGCCCGGAAAATTCATGCGCGCGAGCGCATAGCCGGCAGCGGCCCCGAGGACAATGCTGGCGAGGGTGATGACCGTCGTCACCAACATGCTGTTCCAGAGCCACCGCACAATCGGCTTTTGGAACACGACGACGTAGTTGTCCAAGGTCCAGTGCCTGGGTATCCATTGAATCTCCTGCGTCATGACTTCGCCAGGCAGCTTGAAGGAAGTCGACACCATCCACACAAAGGGCAAGACCCACAGGTACGCCAAGCCGATACCCAGCAGCCAAACCGCAAATTTGCCCGGCGTAACGTGACTGGCGCTGCCCACCACTCGCCTCACGAGTGCAATCATGTCTTAGGTCCGTTCGCGAATTACCCGGAGCTGGATCAAAGTCACAATCAAGATGGTCAGGAACAACATCAAGGAAAGCGCGGAGGAATACCCCAGCTCGGTATTCATGAATCCCCGTTCGTAAATGTAGAAAATGATGGAAAAGGAAGCTCCGGCCGGCCCCCCTTGGGTCATGACGAAAATCTGGCTGAAAATACGGAAAGCGCTGATGATTTCGAGGGTGATCACCAAACTCAAGGCGGGCCGGATCAGGGGAATGACGACGTGCCAGAAACTCTGCAGAGCCGTCGCTCCGTCGATAGACGCCGAATCTTTCAGTTCGGAAGGGATTTCCTGGAGGGCAGCCAACAGAATGACCATGTGAAATCCCAGATTCCACCAGATCGTGGTGATGCTGATCGCCCACAAGACCCAATCGGGATTGGTCAACCAGGGAATGTAGGTAACCCCCAAGCGCCCCAGATACTGGTTGACGACTCCAAATCGGGTGTCCAACATCCAGACCCACACCAGGCCGACCACGGTCACCGAGACTACGCGCGGGGCATAAAACGACAAGCGCGAGAGGGTAAAGCCCCGCAGGCGTTGATTGACGTACATGGCGAAGACCAACGCCAGAAAAGTCGTGCCCGGGACGATGATCAGAGCCAATTGCAAGGTGTTTACCCACACTTTGGGCACGAAGGAGTCGTTGAACGCACGCTCGAAATTGGCCAGGCCCACAAATTCGGGTCTGCCGATAATGCGCCATTCCGTCAAGGAAACATAGGTCCCGAAAATGATGGCGCCGACCGTAAAGACGAGAAAGGGCACAAAGAAGGGTAAGACGTAGAGATACGCCGACCACTCGATACGCTCGCCCTGCCATGTCATGCTGCGCAGACGGGCACGCCAAGAAGTGGCAGACGCCAAACTACCCGCCGATGTCACAGCGCCGATATTCTTTTCTGTACCCACCGGCAAATCACGCATACAGAGCCGACCTCGGGATCAGGGGCTACACTACGTTCGCCAAGGGGACTGCTCGGTCCCGGTCGAATACGATCGTTCCATGACTACCAAAGCGCCACGAAGCCGTGGGTTGCCGCGACGCGTGAGGGCTGTAGGAAGTTCGGGGCCCCTTGCGGGACCAGCGTGCCGGTCCCGCAAGGGGCAATGGCGATTTTGGATCGAGGCCGCCAATGCCTAGGCCATCTCGGCCATCTCTGCAGCCAGCATTTCGTTCCAGGCGACGCAGAGCTCGTCCACCCCTTCGTCGACGGTCTTGTCCCCTTGCCAGACCGGATCTATGATGCGGTGCACCAAGTTCGGGCTGGTGTAATACTTGAAGTCCGGAGCAGCCTTGATGCTGGGGGGCACGAAAGTGGCGAAATCCATCCCCTCTACGAAGGGCCTCCGGTATTCCCATCTGTGGGCCTTGTAGTCCTCACGGGCCAGGATGGATTTGCGGCAGGCTGCGCCACGGCCCTGTGTAGTCCACAGGAACGACTCGTCGGACAGCCACTTCAGAGCTTGGGCCGATCGGGCGTACCGGTCGGCATCTTCCTGCACGTACATTTCCTGCGATCCCAAGCTGAGCCGCGTAGCCAACTCGCCTCCGATATTGGGAGTAAACTCGACGGCGAAGTTGAGACCCTGTTCGATATAGCCGTTCAACGTCCAAGGCCCTGTAATGAACATGGAACCTTCGCCGGTGCCAAACGCTTTGTAACGGTCAGCGACGTCACGCGTGGCGATTTTGTGGGTGTCGAACAGGTCCAGTACCCACTGGGCCGCCTCCTTGGCCGCGTCGATGTTGATGCATGCCGCCGTCAAATCCTCGTCGACGATGCGGAACCCCATCTGATGGGCAACCAACCCCCATATAAAGGCCACATGCAGTCCGGATCCCGTCATCAGAAACCCGGAGCGCACTACCGTATCGCCGTCCAGCACGGTCATGGCCTTTGACCATTCGATCAATTCGTCGTTGTCGGTGGGGGGGCTGGACGGGTCCAGTCCCGCTTCTTCTGCATGATCGAGATTGATTTCCATCTGCCAGGTCATGGCATCCAGAGGCATATGGTAGAGGTCGCTCCCAAACTGGGGATAACTGCTCCGATTTACGGCCAACTCGGTAAAATCGTCCCAATCCAAGCCGGCGTCGGCCAGATGGTCTCCGAGGGGCACCATGACGCCGTCCGCTACGAAATCTGCGCGTTCGCCGGCATCGGCCCAGCCGAAGTCGGGGGCTTGGCCGGTAGCCGCCGAAGCCAACACCTTCGTCTTGTATTCGTTGGACGACACGTCCAGCTTCTCGATTTGAATGCCTTGGTCCGCGTGCGCGTCGTTGAAGTTCTCAATGTGTTGGCCCCAGACTTCCGCATCGGAAGCGCTCAACCAGCTCCAGTGATTGACTACATAAGTTTCGGCTGCGGCCATATCCTCGCCAGCCGCCGGCGCCGGGGCAGCGGCTACACAGGCCGACACCAATGCTGCCCCACCCACCGTCGCCGACAAAGTCAGAAACTGGCGTCTGCTTAGTCCATTTTCCATGTTGAAATCTCCTTGAGCTCGATAAAAAGCTGCAACCGCCTCGAGTTGCAGCCAGGGCTGTCCGGGTGAGATGCAAAATCGGAAGAGCGTGTAACCTGCCTCAGAACCGAATGCAGAAAATCTGCCCCTCCAGTTCCTTGAACCACACGTGGCGAGCCCTCTTCGCAATCTCTCCGATCTTATCACAGTCTAACAATTGCTTCTTTGTTCCTTTTTCTGAGCCGGCTAGTATCGCTCCCGAGTCCTCGACACCGGCGGGAAGGGGAGGGATCGCCCAAAGGGCGTTGCTTGCTTTTACGAAGGCGCGACCATGCCGGAATGTCGGGTCCGACCGGCACGGAGTATCCGGCGGAGCTGGATGTCCACCGGAGAATGGACGCTACGCGCCGCATTCGCACGCGCTTCACTACCACTCGTTCCGCAGCGTGAAGGCGTCTGGGACAGACGATCGAGACGTCCCCATCCCGTACTGTGCAGCATCACGACCGCTCTCTGGACTGCCACGACCCATCCGTCTCGGACCGGCAGCGGAAACTTTCGTCTATGAATATGGGCGTGGCGCTACCCCGGGAACGGGGTCAATCCAAACGGAAACGGGAGGTCAGCATGTATTGGATGGGTTCCTCGTCCTCGCTGTATTCATGATAGGCCACCACGACAGTACCGTCGGATGTTTGGGCTACGCTGGGGTAGCCGATGTGCCAATACACAGGATCTGAAGCCGGCCCGGCCACGCAGTCTCGGATTACGAATTCATCGGCCACGTCCCAAGCGACGCCGTCGGGAGAGATGCAGCCGCGTACGCCCATGGGCCGTCGCCGGTATCCGTAGACCGCAAGCACTCTTCCATCCTGCAATTGCAGCACATCGGGCGGATAGCCCCAGATGTTGGTGCGGCGCGGGGGCTCCCAGGTAATGCCTCCGTCTACGGAACGCGTGAACCACATATTGTCGAACCGAGTGGGACGTACCGTGGCC
Source organism: Anaerolineales bacterium (assembly GCA_034421855.1). GTDB lineage: Bacteria > Chloroflexota > Anaerolineae > Caldilineales > Caldilineaceae > Bin34. The sequence continues at coordinate 21,562 of DAOUKB010000125.1, read as the reverse complement.
CGCATCAAACAGACCAAAGAACCATCGGCCAGTTGCGCCACAGACGGTTCCTGATAGCTGATGATGTTGGCCGGGTCATAGGCCATAGTGGACCAGTATTCCCAGTTTTCTCCGCGATCGTCGGAGCGCAACATGAAACAACGTGTGCTTTCGCCGGAGGCCAGCGCTCTGCCCGTGAAACCGGTACTGTCCGTGGATCCCATCAAGGGCATCAGGAGGCCGCCGTCCGCCAGTTCAATAATGTGTCCTGCTCCCGATCCCCCGCACATGTAGGCGCTCCCGCCGGCGTCTGCGACGGGAAAAGTGTTGACCGGAACGGGACCCTGCCAAGTATCCCCCCGATCTGAGGATTTGAAGACTGCATATCCCGTCTGTCGCTTCAGCCGCTCGGAGCCGCCGGAAGCGACTCCGTACATCGCCTGTTCGTCATGGCGCCGCAAGGCGGTAGGAGCCATAAAGCTGCACAGGCGCGTATGCATAATGACCGTGTCGTCGGACAGTAACGCCAATGCACAATCCCAGTTGCCTTCATGCGGTGAAAAGGGATATACGACCTGCATGCTGTCCATAGCCCATGAACGTCCGTGGTCGCTGGAACGGATTATGCAGGACTGACCGCTATCGGCATGAAAGCGCCCTCGCTCCTGATTGAAGCCCAACAGCAGTTCGCCGTCGTGCAGATGAATGATGCTGCCTTGATTACACGCTCGATTCGTATCCTTGTACGCCAATGTGGTTTCCACATCGATTTTGGTCATGCTCTTGCTCCTGCCGGATCAGGCGTTCCGGCCGCCCCAGTCATATCGAGTTCCCATTGGGCAAACCCGTCATGCGAAAGCGTACTATCCCCTATCTGTTCCTACAAAAGCGTTTTGCAGTTATGTCAATTCAATAATTCTGAGCCCAAGCGGCAGGGCAGGGCCTGTGGGCGGTCCCCAAGTCGGCGGAATGCTTCCGGACGAAAATATCGAACGCCTTTTCCCGCACGCCTGCTCCCGTCGCGGGCGCACGGATTTCCGTACGGGGCCTTTGCAGTTACGCGGAAACTGCAACCCGAGGTGGGGCAACCGTGCGGGTCATCCCAGGCACCCATGCGCGATATCGTATATCGGCGCATGGCGTGGCCCTGGGTAAGTCCCAATGCAAAATCCATGCGCCCGGGCCCGGATCGGCAAGGCCGAACGGCCGGTATTTTTCCCTTAGACGAATTGCACCGGGATGCGGCAGCGGATTTTTAGTATCTGACGGCCTCGAATTTCCAGTCGGGACAGATCTTTTGCATTTCCAGGGCGTCATTGCGTTCCCTGAGACCGCAAGCCTTGTATTGCGCATGCAAGGCGGCCAGAGCCTGACGATCAATCTCGATGCCCAATCCCGGTTCGTCGGAGACTGCGACCGCGCCTTCTTCAAAGACGAAGCGGCCCTGCATCAGTATTTCTTCCGTTTGCCAGGGATAGTGGGTGTCGCAGGCGTAGGCAAGATTGGGCATGACGGCGCCCAAGTGGGTCATGGCGGCCAGCGATATGCCCACGTGGCTGTTGGAGTGCATGGACAGGCCGCGTCCAAAGGCCCGACAGAATGCAGCCAGTTCCAAACTGGGACGCAATCCGCCCCAGAAGTGATGATCGCTGAGGATGACGTCCTCCGACTGCACCGCCACGCTGCCTGGCAGGTCGGCGAAGGAAGTGGTACACATGTTGGTGGCCATGGGCATGGACAATTGCCGGCCGACTGCCGCCATGTTTTCTTGACCGCGTACGGGATCTTCAAAGTATTCCAGCACCCCTTCCAGTTGCCGGCCGACGGCGAGGGCCGTTTCGACGGTCCAGATGGCATTGGGATCCAGGCGGAGGGGAGTATCGGGACCCAAAGCCTCCCGCAGAGCCAGAATGGCCGCGGCTTCCTCCGCCGGAGGATAAGCGCCCCCCTTCAACTTGACGGACTTGAAGCCGAAGGCCTCGCACATGGCTTGGGCTTGGGCTACCACCCCGGCGGGGTCCACGGCGGCCTCTTGACGGGCCGCCGCCCAGCCCGTGGCCTGCGGATCCTTGCGCATGCCCCACGCGCCGCCCGCCCCTTCCAACTTGTAGAAGAGGTAGGCCGAATACTCCACGCGCTCCCGTACCTTGCCGCCGAGCAGTTCATGGACGGGTCTGCCCGTCAACTTGCCTTGCAGATCCAGCAACGCCACTTCCAAGGCGCTGCGCACATGCACGAACTGACGGCTGTCCCACGGCTGATCGCCGCGGCCTTCGTCGGTCTCCGCCAGATTTCGTTCCACGTCCCGCAGGATCTGATTGAGCGCAAAAGGGTTCCGGCCCGTCACTACCGGACAGGCCCGTTGCAAGGCGGCTTCCGTTTTGTAGTGACCCGGCACTTCGCCGAAGCCGGACACGTTGTCCGACGTCGTTATCTCCACGATCAGGCGGAGCGCGTAGGGGGCATGCAGACCCGCGGCGTTCAGCAACGGCGGATCCGCTACGGCAATCGGCGTGACATGCATCGAATCAATTCTCATGCTCGGTCTCCTCCCTCACCGGCCAATCCGCTACTTTTAGGCCGTCTACTGCGTCTGCCGCCATTCCTGGTAATCCGCCTCGATGGGCGCTTCCCATTGGCGGTCGATGTCGCCCGCGGTGTAAACCCCTTCCTGAATCCGCAGTTTGCCAAAACGGTCTCGGGACTGTACGTCCTCCGCATAGGCCACCGTCCCTGCAGCCAAATGGGCAGGCACGAAAATAGCGCCGGTAGCGGTGGCCAGCACTATGTCTCCCGGCAATACGGTGGCCCTACCGATACGGACCGGCGTATTCACGCCTCCCAGGACGGCGCCTTGGATGGCCGAAGGATCCACGCCCCGGCATAGTATGGTCAGATCCGACATCCGGGCTATGCCCTGCAGATCCCGAATGCCGCCGTCGATCACCGCCCCTGCGGCGCCGCGCGTGCGCATGGTAGTGGCCAAGTTGTCCCCGACGAAGGTGCCGTCGACGACCTTGCCGAACAAATCGACCACCAACACATCGGAGAGCTGCAGGTTGTCGATGGGCCAGGAGTTCTGACCCCCGTCATGGCCCGCCTGCGCGCCCTCGGTGTCCACCAAGGCGTGCAGATCGGGTCGGTCGGGCAACATGCGCACGGTTACGGCCCGGCCCGCAAAAGGCCGCGCCGCGTTGGTATTGAGCCAATTTCCTTCGAACTGGTGGTGGTACGCGTGCCGGCGCAGGAATGCCCAGGCCTCTTCCGTGGTGATGCGGGCCATGCGTTCCAACACGGCCGCAGGGACTGCGGGTCGGCCGTCGGCCAGACGGTCTCCGGGCCACAGGCAGGTCAATTGCCGAATGGAAGCCGGGTCGTTGAGAACTCGCATGAGCTTTGCCTTGCACGGCGCGTCAAAGGAGATTCGCCCTGGCTAAGACCCGGTGGCCTCGGCCGGGACCAGGCGCAACGGGATCGCTTTTTCCCGAATGGGGAAATGTACCAAGAAGCCGAAGAGGCCCAATCCGATGCAAATCCAGAAGACCGGATCATAGGTATTGAGCCGGTCGTATATGCGGCCAGACAGCCAGGAGCCCAAAAAGGACCCGATCTGGTGGCTGAAGAAGACGAAACCGTACATGGTGGACAGAAATCGAGGCCCGAAGAACTTCGCCACGGTGCCGCTGGTGAGAGGTACCGTGGCCAGCCAGATCAGGCCCATCAGACAGCAGAACAGGAGGGAGGACATGGCCGTGATCGGCAGCAGGAAATAGACGAGCAACAGCAGGCCTCTGCCCCCGTAGATGACGCTCAGCAGGTGTCGGCGGGGCAGACGGTCGCCCAGCCAGCCGAAACCCAGCGAACCCACCAGATTGAAGGTTCCGATCAGAGCCAGGGCCAGACCGCGAATGTGGCCGATGCCGTGATCGGACCAGAAGACCGGAAAGTGCACCCCGATGAATGCCACATGGAATCCGCAGACGAAAAAGCCGGCCACCAGCAACAAGAAGCTGGGATTCCGCAGACCTTGGCGCACCTGGGGCCACACGGCCGCGCTCTCCTCCTCCAGCGGCGTATGGCGGTCCTGATTCTTGCGGGCCGGGATGCCCAAGGCCAGAAACACGATGCCGAACACCAGCCCTGCGCCGACCAGAAAGGCGATCTTCCAGTGCCAGGTATCGATGAGCCACTGATTGACGATCGGCATGATCAGGAAGCCGGCCGAACTCATGGCCGTCATGACGCCGAAGACTTTGGTGCGATGTTCCGGGACCACCAGACGGCCCAAGGCTCCCAACAGGACCACGAAAGTGGTAGCCCCCAAGCCCAGCCCCACGACGACTCCCAGCGATACGATCAGTCCGGTGGGCGTAGTCCATACCGTACTCAGGATCAGACCGCCGGCATAGACCAGACCGCCCCCCATCAACACCCAGCGGGTACCGAACCGATCTACCAGAAAGCCGATGAACGGCAAGCCGAATATCAGATTGCTGACGGCCATCGTGAAGCCGAAGACCTCGCGGCCTACGCCCAGTTCCGACGTGATGGGATCCAGGAACAAGCCGAAGCTTTGGCGCGTGCCCGTACTGATCATGACCGCGACGGCAGCGGAAACAATGGCGACGACGACTGTTTTGGACATGAGATCCGGCCTCGGCGACCCTGGCCGCCGGGTCCTACCAGTTTCGCATAGACTCGAGAAACAACCGGGTCAGTTCGGCTCCCGAAGCCGGTCGGGGCGACAGTTTGGTGACTCTGTGTTGGGGCAGCGTGCTTTCCGCCAAGGTCTCTGCGTCCGCGGGAACGTAACCGACCGCCTCGAGACCTGCGGGCATGCCCGTGGCTTGCATGATCTCCAACAATTGCTGGGCCAGGATCTCGCCGGCGGCTTCCACAGGGATGCCGGCGACGTTGGCGCCCATCAACTCGGCGGCCGCCATATGTTTGGCGAAATTCGCCTGTGCGGTGAAACGGAAAACCGCGGGCGCCGTAAGCACCACGGACATGCCGTGGGGAATGATGGCATGATCCGTATCGTAGTCCGGCGCGTGATAATCCCGGACCAAACTGGACACTGGATAAGACATGCCGTGACAGAGATGGACTCCGGCATTGCCGAAGCCCATGCCGCCATAGACTGCGGCCAGCATCATGTTCCGGCGAGCGGCCAGGTTGTGCGGTTCGTGGATGGCTGTGACCAGATTCTCCGCCACCAGTCCGATAGCCTCCTTGGACCAAATGTCGCTGACCGGAGTGGAACCCTGATACGTGGGTCTTTGCAGCGCACTCTCGGCCCTGTCCCGAGAGTCGAACGGGATGGCGGTAAAGGACTCCAACGCATGGCAAAGCACGTCCAAGCCCGTGCAGGCCGTCACCATGGGAGGCAGATCCAAAGTGTTGAGCGGGTCCTGCACCCCCAGAGACGGACGCAGGAAACGATGCGCAATGCCCGTCTTGGCGTTGATCTGCTTGTGGTCGAAAATGGCCACGCCGGTGATTTCGCTGGAAGTACCGGCGGTGGTGGGAATGCCAATCAGCGGTTTGAGTGGTCCCGGCACCGGTTTGCCCTTGCCGACGGGCGCGTTCACGTAGTCGAAGAAATCCGCGGGATAGGTGGATTGGAGATTGGCGACCTTGGCCGTATCGATCGTGGACCCGCCGCCAAAGGCGAGGAAGCCGTCGAAGGCGCCGCGGCGGGCGAACGCCGCAGCCGCGGCAAACGAGTCCAGAGAAGGCTCCGTACGAATTTCGCTGAAGAGCCGCCATTCCCAGGACCCGGCGTCGAGTGCTGCCTGCAGCTGGGCGAACTGCGCGGTATCCAGCAGATTGGGATCGCACAGCACCATGATGCTGCGGGCCCCCAGCACTTCCAGATCCTCTCCGACTTCGGACATGGCGCCGAGACCAAACTTCACGGCGGAAGCGTCGAGAGTAAAGATGGTTTCTTGGGTCACGGGCGAAGACTCCGAGATATTTTTTGAGGAGATGCAGCGCGTTCGGCTACGCCAGTTCGATGACGGAACAGTGCGGATCGGGCGCGGTCTCCGGGAGGCGCAGAGACAGAAAATCGTCCCCGGCCGCCAGCGCGACAGCGGCGGAAGCAGCTCCCAGGATCCGGGCTTGGGCCGCCTCGACGCGGGGGACCCGCAATTCACCGCCGACGGGCCAGTCGAAGACCAAAACATACACTTTTTGGTTTTTGACCGTAGTGCGGTAGGCCGGCTGGTTCTGGATGGGACCCGGCCGAGTCCCGTACACCGCCTCTCCATGCACCGCCAGCCAGTCGCCTATGGCTTCGAGGCGCGCGATGCTTTCGGGAGGGATGGCGCCGGAAGCCGTCGGACCCACGTTCAACAGGTAATTGCCGCCTTTGCTCACTATGTCCACCAGTTTCCGAATCAAGTCGGTAGCGCTCTTCCAGTTGCGATCTTGGAACTTGAATCCCCAAGTATCGTTCATGGTGGCCGGAGTTTCCCAGTCGCCTTCCCGCAACGCACCTGCGGGAATAGCGTTGTCGTTGGTAGTGGCGTAGTCCCCCAGAGCGTTGCCCAGACGACCGCAAACCAACGTGGCAGGCTGCAGTTGGCGGCAGAGCTCCAACAGCTGCCGGCTCTGTTCCCGTGAAATGCCTTGCGTGATGCCTCGGGGAGTATCGAACCAGATCAAGGCTACCGGACCGTATCGGGTCAGCAATTCCCTGACCTGCGGGATTACGTAGGTCTCGATGTAGCGGTCGAAGTTTTTCTGGGCCGGATCGAAGTCCCAGTCGTTGCCGTCTCCATCGGGATGGTGCCAATCCTGCGTTTGCGAATAGTAGAAACCCAGTTTCATGTCCTGCCGTCGACATTCGTCCGCCAATTCCTGCACGACGTCCCGCGCGAAGGGGCTGCGCTGGGCCACGCTGTAATCGGTATGGCGGGAATCGAAGAGACAAAAACCGTCGTGGTGTTTGCTGGTGATCACGATGTACTTCTGGCCGGCGGCCTTGGCCAGGGAAACCCAGGCGCGGGCATCGAATTCCACGGGATTGAACTGTTGGGCCAACGGCGCGTAGTCGGCGATAGGGATCTGGGCGAAGCGCATAATCCATTCGCCGATCCCGTCCACGTCTTGTCCTTGCCAACGGCCGGCCGGGATCGCGTACAAGCCCCAATGGATAAAGAGACCAAACTTGGCCGCGCGCCACCAATCGAGGCGGGGATCGGTGGCCGCGCCGGGACGTTGGCCGCGATCGGGCTGAATAGCGGGATCTTGCATTTCGGAAGGTTCCTTGCTGGGCGGAGGCAGTATGAAACAGGCGGCAGGGTCGGACGCCGGCCGGGGTCCATAGTCGGCCCGGCCCCTAGGCTTTGTATAGATCTTAGACCAGAAGGGACCAAATAGTCTCTCGGGAATGTTCCCAGCCGCCGCGGGCGGTCTGCTTGGAACCAAACCGAGAAAGGGACATAATGAGTACGACGGCATTTGCCCCTTATCCTGTAGACAGGTACGTGTACCGCGCGGAGTGCAACCATGGAATACAGACGTTTCGGCAAGACGGGCATAGAAGTCTCTGCGGTAGGGTTCGGCTGTTGGGAGTCCAGTGGAGATTACGGCAGCTTCGACGAATCCCATATCGTGGACGCGGTGCATTTGGCCTTGGCCAAAGGCGTCACCCTGTTCGACACTGCCGAAGGGTATGGTTTCGGCAGATCCGAGGCCCTGTTGGGCAAAGCCCTGCGCGGCAAGCGGGACCAGGCTCTGATCGTGACCAAAGTGGGAATCTACCGCGACGATGGAAAATGGTTTCGGGACGCCAGTCGCCAACGCATCATGGCTTCGATCGAAACCAGCCTGAAGGCGCTGGAAACCGACTACGTAGACGTGTACCTGGTCCATTGGCCCGACCCGAACCACCCCTTCGCCGAGACCATGGCCGTCATGGAGGAAGTGCGGCGACAGGGCAAGGCCCGCTTCATCGGCGTGAGCAATTTCTCCCCCGAACAGATCGCACTGGCCCAGCAGGGCGGCTCCATCGACGTAGTCCAATACGGGTATCACCTGTTTGATCGGCGTCTGGAACGATTGGTCTTCCCCACGGTCGAGGCCCACGACTTCGGGCTCATGACCTACGGGTCGCTGGCGCATGGATTGCTGACGGGGGCCTTCACCCGAGACACCCGGTTTCCCGAGGACGACTGGCGCCACAGCGGCAAGGCGTTCAGTCTTCCGCTCTGGAGTCCGGACGTGTTGCCCCGCAACATCGCCGTCGTCGAAGAACTGACCGAAATCGCGGCGGAATTCGGCAAGTCCACCGCCCAATTGGCGCTGCGGTGGGTATTGTCCAATCCTCTGGTCGGAGTTGCGCTGGTCGGTTTCCGGCATACCCATGAAGTCCGGCTCAATCTGGACGGCTTGGACTGGACGCTGGACCCGGCTGCCTTGGAGCGCATCCAGACCGTCTTCGACACGCATAAGGTGGATACGGCGCCGGACATTTGGGTGGAAACCAACCGGTAGAACCGCCTGTGCTTGGACGGCGTTACGCTGCCGCTCGGGATCGGACAGGTCGATCCCGTTGACCCTGGATTGAGCCGGAATCTATAATTCAACTCGCACTGCCGCTCGACAGCTTGCTTTTGTGCCTCCTGCTGCTCCCTATTCGTTTTGGAGGATCCCCATGTCTGCACCTTCCCTGCTCCTCACCGACGACCAGATGCGCCACTTCATAGCTCACGGCTGTCTGATTCTGCAAACGGATTTCTCCGAGGATTTTCATGCGGCCTTGAACGCCCGCATAGCCGCGGTCATGCAAGAGGAAGGCAATCCGGGCAACAACATCTTGCCTCGAGTGCCGGAGGTCCAGGAGATTTTCAGACACCCGGTCGTGACGGGGGCGGTGAGCAGCGTATTGGGCGACGACTACATTATGCAACCGCACCGGCACTGTCACTACACGACGCCGGGGCGCAAAGTACAGAGCTGGCACAAGGACAGCTATTGGGGTTACGCGCGCGTTCGCAATCACCACCAGTGGTGGGCCATGATTTTCTACTATCCCCAAGCCGTCACCCCTGAAATGGGTCCCTCCGGCCTCATGCCCGGCACCCAGTATTACGACAAGCGGCCCGGAGACGACACCGAACAACCGCTCTTCATGGAGGGTCCCGCCGGAACCTTTGCGTTGCTTCACTACGACTTGTGGCATCGGGGCGGGGCCAACCATTCGCGGCAGAACCGGGCCATGCTCAAATTCCAGTTCACGCGGATATCACGGCCGGTAGCCCCGGCATGGCGCAACGAAACTCCGGCATGGCAGACCATGAATGGCGACGGGCCGGTCCATACGCACAATGCGCTGTGGGCCGAGCAATGGAATTGGATGTCCGGCCGCCCCCGGACTCTGGGCACGGGAGAGGGCGAAGCCGACGTCTCTGCCGCGGACCTGATCGCGAAGATGGAGGGCAATTACGAACCGGACGGCATCGGCGCCGCCTACGACTTGGCCAATACCGGGAGCCGGGGGCTGGCGCATTTGTACGCGACATTGAACAGGGCGCATCCTCGTGCCACCCGCCGGGCCGCCTACGGCTTGAGCGCGGGTTCCCTGGAGGCGCTGCCCCTGCTGGCGGCGGGCATCCGCCATGAATCGGACATTGTGCGCCGCTTTGCGGTTTTCGCTTTGGGTGAGCAGGGGCCCGAGGCGGCCGCATACGGCACCGACGTAGTCAGCCTGCTGCAGGACGAATCGGTCTGGGTCCGGCGTACCGCCGTGGAGACGCTGGGGATGTTGGAAGATGCCGAAACTGCCGTGCCGGCCTTGGAGCGCGCGCTCGCCGACGAGGACGATCAGGTCAAATTCAATGCCGCCTTGGCCCTGGCCCGGTACGGCAGCCAAGCGGCGTCGGCTACGTCGGCTCTGCATGCTTGCCTGCAGGACGAAAACCGATACGTCCGCGGTTTTGCCATCGAAGCCTTGCGCCAGATCGGTACGCCCGAGGCCCTCGACTTGGCGTGCGCCCATCTGATGGACAGCCGCTGGTGTTATTCCACCACGCCTGATTCAACTTTTTAAGGGGCTGTACCAGCCGGCAAGCCCCAGTCTACAGGAAATCGCCATGGCCTATCTCCCCACGCTCGAATCCGTTTCTGCACACGAGGTGCCGGCCTGGTTCGACGACGCCAAACTAGGCGTCTTTATTCACTGGGGTCTCTATTCCGTACCGGCCTGGGCGCCCAATTCCGGCAATTTGGGCGAAACCCAGGCGACGGGCAACTGGACCGACTGGTTTGCACACAATCCGTACGCCGAATGGTATGCGAACACGGTGCGCATTCCGGGCAGTCCCACCCAGCGGCACCACTTCGATACCTACGGGCATGGATTTGCCTATACAGATTTCGCGCCCATGTTCAATGCCGCCGTGGAAGCCTGGGATCCGGGGGAATGGGCCGGCTTTTTCCGGCGGATCGGAGCGCGGTACGTGGTATTGACCAGCAAGCACCACGACGGGTTTCTGCTGTGGCCCAGCGCCCATCCCAATCCGTTCCACGCGGACTATTGCTGCCGTCGCGATCTGCTGGGCGAACTCGGCCAGGCGGTGCGCGCTGCAGGCATGACCATGGCGGCCTACTATTCGGGAGGCGTGGATTGGACCTTTAATCCTCAGGTCGTGCGCAGCATTCCGGATTTACGCCGGGCCACTCCGCAGAGCGCCGCATACGTGGCCTATGCGAACGCCCACTGGTACGAGCTGATGAACCAGTATGAAACGGCTATTTTGTGGAACGACATCGCATACCCGCAACAAACCGACACCAACCAGCTGTTTGCCGACTACTACAACCGTGTGCCGGACGGCTTGGTCAACAACCGCTTCAATCAGTATTTCGATGCCCAAGGCGGCCGGTCTACGGCTCCTGTGCATTTCGATTTCACGACCCCGGAATATCAGCAGTATTCCACCGTCCAGACTCGAAAATGGGAAAGCTGTCGAGGCGTCGGCGCGTCCTTCGGCTATAACCAGCAGGAAGGCGAGGAGCAGTATCTTTCGGCCCGGGCGCTCGTCCACAGCTTCGTGGATATCGTGAGCAAGAACGGCAATCTCCTGATCAACGTGGGGCCCACTGCCCAAGGCGTGATTCCGGAGCTGCAGCGGGAACGGCTCCTGGCCTTGGGGGACTGGCTGGACGTCAATGGACCCGCCATTTTCGGCACCCGGCCGTGGACCCGCGCCGAAGGTCAAACCGATGCGGGAGTGGATATTCGGTATACGCAGGACGGAAACCATCTGTTTGCCGTCTTGTTGGGAGGCGACCGGCTCCAGGAATTCCGCATTCCGGGTCTGCTGACGGAACCGGGTACGGAGGTAGAGATCTTGGGGCATCCGGCAGCGGCTCAGGTCGTCGGTCGGGACGGGGGACTGGCCATTCGTACGGAGACGCCGTTGCACAACGAAATTGCTTCGGCATTGCGCATTTCGCCGCTGCCTGCGGGGCCCGGTGCAAGCTGAGGACGGCTGCCTGGTGCTCTGCCGGAAGCCGCCTCGCGACCGGACTGCGCGCCGCCGTCCCAGGCCGGGTCCCGGATGCACCGAGACGGCCGGCCTCCGGAGGCCGGCGCAACGCGTGGGGAGTCGATCTGAACTTGACAATGGGCCCTAGGCGCAGACCAAAGAATGCCATGTCCGTAACTGCCGCTTCACCGATTTTCACTGCCCGACAGCAAGCAACCGCTCGGGCCTTGTTTGCCACTTTGTTTCCGGCGGACGAACTGCAGCCCGGCGCACTGGAAATCGGGGTGCCCGACTATGTGGAAAGGCTGCTGACAGGCTACGGCCAAGATCTGCAAGAACAGTACCAGCGGGGATTGGACTCCTTGGAAGAAGCCGCCCAGAGCCTGTCGGGACGGTCTTTCGCATCCTGCAGCCCAGGGGAACGGCAGGAGTTGGTCCGTCGGTTGGAAGCGGGCCGGCTGCGCGTGGGGCCTGCGCGCAGCCAACGAGAGTTCATGGAGTTGGCGATCGCCCATATGCAAGAGGGTTTGTTCGCAGATCCCGTGCATGGCGGCAACCGGGACAAGCAAGGGTGGAAGTTTCTGCGACATCCCGGAGTCTGGTTGGAGAACAGCCGGGCCGAAATGATGTCCGAAGTCCCGGAGGACAAAGGCGGCCGCTACCAATCCCTGGCGGATTTGGAAGACTTCGTGCGGGACCGGCCGGACGGCGCCGCGGCCGTTCCGGCAGAATTCGATCCCGACCGCGGCTTCGAGCCGCCGCAGGGCGATGCCGATGTCGTTCTGATCGGATTGGGAGCGATGAACAGCGTGATCGTACCCCAGTTGACGGCGGCCGGATTGCGCGTCGCGGCTCTGGAGGCGGGACCGTACCGTTCCCGGCAGGACTACAAACCCGATGAACTGCGCCAGTCTTACTATGGCCGCGCGCACTTGGGACCGAAGTTCAACCAGGAGACACCTCGCTGGCGGCTCAACGCGCATGCACCGACCCGGCCGTGCAGTTTCTCGTTGGGACGCATGCTGAACGGCGTGGGCGGCTCGGTGTTTCACTATGGCGGCTGGATGCGGCGGTTCCATGCTCACCATTTCAGAGCGCGTTCCCACGTGCAGGAACAAGGCTGGGAACACTTGCTGCCTGCCGAGAGTACGCTGGTGGACTGGCCCGTCACCTACGAGGATCTGGAACCCTTCTACACTGCGTTGGAATGGGAAATCGGCATCTCCGGGGTCAGCGATCAGCCGCCGGTGGCGCGCAGCCGAGAGCTGCCGATGCCGCCCTTGCCGCCCTACCATATGGGGGAAGTCTTTCGCAGGGCGACCGCGGAAATGGGTTTGCACCCGTACCCTGTGCCCGTAGGAGTCAACAGCCGACCGTACCGGGGACGTCCCGCGTCGCGGAATTCCAGCTGGACCTGCGGCTTCGGCACCTTCGACGACAGCATGTGGCATCCGGCTGCCGAATGCGTACCCCAAGCGTTGGCGACGGGCAATCTGGATCTCAAGACGCAATGTCGAGTCGTCGAAATCTTGACGGATCGGCAGGGCCATACCTGCGGGGTCCGGTATCTGGATGCCAACGGCGACCCGCAGGTGCAGCCCGGCCGGTGCGTGATCTTGGGGGCCTATGTGTGGGAAAGTCTGCGGCTTATGTTTCTGTCCGGCGATGCCAGTCACCCGGGCGGGTTGGGCAACAGCCACGGGCAGTTGGGGCGCAACCTGATGACCAAAATGTTTGGCCAGGTGCTCGCCCAGTTTCCCGGCAAGTATTTCAACCGCCACTGCGCCAACGCCTCCCAATCCATGATCGTGGAGGATTTTCTGTATCCCGATTTCCCCGCGCACGCACACGGCTTTCTGGGAGGAGCCACTATCAGCGCCGAGCCCCAGTTCCTGCCCCTGAGCATCAGCCGCGAGGCCCTGCCCCCCCACGTGCCTCGCTGGGGCACGGAATACAAGGAGCATCTGCAGACTTGGCAGCAGTGGGGCGTGCTGCGCATTCAACCGGACACGCTCCCCTACACTCACAATTTCGTGGATCTGGATCCCCATCATCGCGATCGCAGCGGTTGGGGTATGCCCGTGGTGCGTATCACCTACGACATAGGGGAAAACGAGCATCGCATGTCGGCATGGATGGAAGACAAGTGCGAGGAGATTCTGCAGGCCATGGGCGGTCGGACTCCTTGGCGGGGACCGCGCTTTACCGGCGTGGGCAGTTGCCACGATTTGGGCGGCATCCGCATGGGCCTGGATCCGCAGAGTTCGGTCGTAGACTCCAATCTGGAAGTCCACGACACCCGGGGACTGTTCGTTTTCGGGGGTGGCGTCTATCCCAGCTGTCCCGGCATCAACCCCACGCTGACCATGATGGCCTTATGCCGCCGGGCCTGCACCGATCTGATTGGCCGTTTGCAACGAGAGGGCGTCTAGCTGCCTGAAGGGCCGACCGTAAATGGCTGCGCTGTCCTTGTTCGCGGGTGCGTGTCGTTACGGCGCGATGTCCATGCTGGCTTCCGCGCAGGGCATTCTGGCCGTCGACTTAGGCGACTCGGCACTTGAACTGCGGCACCGGAATCGACATCTCCACCCCCACAGCAGCGCGCAGGCTTCCAGCGACCAGGCCAGCTGGTGGGAACAGTTGCAGGCTTACGTAGAGAATCCCACGATGTCCTTGGAGGCTCCCTTGGAGCTGCAGGGGACCGGATTTCAACGGGCAGTGTACGCAAAACTGCAGACTATCGAAGCAGGCCGTACGGTTACCTACACCGACTTGGCGCTGACTCTCGGAAAGGCGAAGGGGAGCCGGGCCGTGGCCGGGGCCTGTGCCCGCAACCGGCTGGCGCTGGCCGTGCCTTGCCACAGAGTAGTGGGTCGACAAGGCACATTGACCGGATACAGATGGGGACTGGCCCGCAAGGCCGCCATCCTGCAGTACGAAGCCGTTTTGACGGGCCGCCGGCCCCCTACCCTGTTTGACCCGTAGATCTGCTGCACCCCGGTCTGGTCCCTGCTCGGATATCGCTTACAGTCCCGGGTCCGGGTATACATATGCAGGAGTGGAGGCGGGAGACTCGGTGTGGCCGGTTTTCGGCTCGACCTGTTCCCTACTGCCTGCTGCTGACCCGAGAGCCGAGCAGCCGTCCCTACGCCGAAAAATCCGGGAAAAGACCGGAGAACCGGGGGCTCCGCGGGCTCCAGGGGCTTGAGGGTCCATCTGCCCCAGAACCCGGCCATGCGGATATGCCAGAGACGGAAGCTGCCAATACAAGACAGAAAAGGGTACGCGGCGCGGTCTCGCCTGCCCGCGACCTGGTGTCCGCGGCTCACTTGAAGCGGGCAGCCAGCTGCTCTTCCACCTGCTGCCAACTGAGATCTCGGGCAGCCAGCAACACCAGGATGTGGTAAGCCAAGTCTGCCGTTTCCGAAATCAAGTGTTGGTCGTCCTCCACCAGTGAGGCAATAGCGACTTCGACACCTTCTTCCCCTACTTTCTGCGCGATACGCGCCGAACCCGCCTCAAACAAGGAAGCCGTATAGGAATCCTCGGGTTTGTCGTGCCGCCTAGCCTGAATAGTCGCTTCCAACTGGTTGATGACATTGACCATGCGACTGTTATGGCCCTTCCTGGCTCAATGCACTAGACAGTCGGCGTTCGGGTGCCGACCGGGCACGACGCGCAGCGACGCAGGGGCGGCTTTTACAAATCGGCTTCCGGCGTTGCGTCCTGGTCCGCCTGCGTATCCAATAGGGTACGCAGGCGCGCAATTTCGGCGGCAGCCCGCAGCGCACGGGCTTCTGCCTGCTCGGCGCGCGTCCTCTCCTGCTCGGCGCGCGCTTTCTCCTGCTCGGCGCGCGCCCTTTCCTGCTCGGCCTGCGCCCGTGCCCGTTCGGTCTGTACCCAGCTCTGGCGCAGACCTGCCGGAGTCATCTGGTACCAGGCCCGCTGCCGCGGGTTCCACAGCCGCAGCGCCTTGTCGACCGTCAGTCCCCAATCCGTCTGCAGCACCGGACTGGGGTACCGCGTGACCGCCTCGCCGGAATCCTCCTGCTCCTGTTCCCGGATCGGCATGTACGTCCCATCCACCAGTTGCCAGCCACACAGCGGATCTCCCCCGGCATACTCTTCCGGGTCGTACAGCCAGTATTCCCCGATGCCCGCCAACCGGTAGATCTCGTATTTGGTGTCGGCATCCGCTTCCCAAGTGTGCTCCGACACCACCTCCAGAATCAGAGCCGGGCACAGGTCCGCCGACAGAGTCAGCGAACCGCATTTCTCTCCCACCAGATCCCGATGTCCGGGCCAGAGGGCCACATCGGGAGCCACGCCTTCCTTGAGTGGAACGTTCCGAATCAGCAGGTCGCTGGTTAGGGTATAGGGCAGTTCCTGCGTCTCCAGGTGCAGCTGCAGGTCGCCGACGATGCGTGCCAGGTAGTAAGCATGCTCGGCCGATTGCAAGGTCTTAACGTCCTCCTGAGCACAAAACGGGTCCCACGTCATCAGAGACGCCAGATTGTCGGTCGGCGCAAGAATCTCCATGACCCAACTCCCTGTAGCCTAGGGTGTGCCGCAAACACAGGTACGGCAACGAGCCCATGATACCACCGCGGCGGTACCCCGGCGGATGGTCCTCGGCCTACATCCCCTCCCACCGGCCCGGCCTGCGAGCTCTCGGCAAGACCGACTCGGGCGCGTGGTGCACACTGGAAATTTATCCTACTGGTGTTCCTTCCGCCAACTGCGGAAAAAACAGGTGGGGGCCCCTGTGTGGCAGGCTGGCCCCTGTGGCCGCGCCAACAGCAACAAAGTGTCTCCATCGCAATCGAGCAGGACCGCATCCACATCCAGATAATTGCCGCTGGTGGCTCCCTTATGCCAAAGCTCGGACCGGGACCGGCTCCAGAACACGGCCTGTCCCTTGGCCAAAGTCAGTTGCAGAGCTTCCCGGTTCATCCAAGCCACCATGAGCAGGTCCCGGGTAACCACGTCCTGCACCACCACCGGCAACAGGCCTTGCGCGTCGAAGGACACCAACTCCACAAAATCTTCGGTCCGGAACCCGTCGGTTTCAAGCATGACGTACGTGCCCGTCTTGGAATACATCCAGGCGCACGGGAATCCCTTGGGCAGCCATATACTCCTTGACCTCCCGAATGCTCAACTGGCGGAAATGGAACAACGAAGCCGCCAAGGCGGCAGCGGCGCCGCCTCGGGTCACGGCTTCCGCGAAGTGGGCGACGTGGCCGGCTCCGCCGCTGGCTATCACCGGAATGGACACCGCATCGCTGATCGTGCGGGTCAGCTCGATGTCGTAGGCTTCTTGGGTACCATCCCCATCCATGGAAGTCAACAGGAGTTCGCCCGCTCCCAATTCCTCCGCGTGCCGGGCCCATGCCACGGCATCCAATCCCGTGTTCCGGCGGCCGCCATGGACGTAGACATCCCAGCCCGCCGCGTGGGTCCGGCGTTTGGCGTCGATCGCCACCACAATGCACTGACTGCCGAAGCGCACGGACGCCTGGCGCACCAGCTCCGGATTGCGTATCGCGGCGCTGTTGACGGACACCTTGTCGGCGCCGGCCAGCAAAATGGCTCTAAGGTCGTCCAAGGTGCGCAGCCCTCCCCCCACCGTGAAGGGGATGAATATGGCATCCGCCACCCGCCGCACCATTTGCGTCACGATATCCCGGCTTTCATGCGTGGCCGTTATGTCGAGAAAAACCAGTTCGTCGGCGCCTTCTCGGTCGTAGACTACGGCCTGTGCGACCGGATCGCCGGCATCGACCAAGTTGAGGAAGTTCACCCCTTTGACCACTCGCCCCGCGTGGACGTCCAGGCAGGGAATGATCCGTTTGGCCAGCATGTACGGCTACTCCGCGGTCGCGGTTGCGCGGGCCACCAGCGCCAAGGCCGCCTGCAAGTCCAGCGCCCCCGTATACAGGGCCTGGCCTGTGATCACGCCCACCAAGCCCTGACCCCGATAGGTCAGCAGACGTTCAATGTCCGCAATCCCCGACACGCCCCCGCTGGCTATCACCTGCAGCTCTGTCTGGCGGGCCAGTTCCGCCGACTCTTCCCAACTGACCCCCGTCAGCATGGCATCCTGGCCAATGTCCGTGTGCACGGCGAGTTCCGCGCCCCGATCCCGCATGCGCCGGCCGACCTCGAGGGCGGTAAGTCGGCTCTGTTCCTGCCAGCCGTGGATGGCGACCTTGCCTGCGCGGGTATCCAATCCGACGGCTATGTGCGAGGCTCCGAACTGGGTCACGGCTCGTTCCAGCAGATCCGGATCGCGTACGGCGACAGTTCCCAGAACCGCGCGGCGGACACCGATCTCCAACAGGAATTCAATATCGGCCAGCGTACGAATGCCGCCCCCGAACTGGATCGGCAAGTCTACGGCCTCCCGAATCGCCTGCACCGCCTGTAGGTTGACGGAAACCCCTGCCGTCTGCGATTCGTCGCCGAGCGCGCCGTCCAAATTGACCACATGCAACCACTGCGCGCCGAGAGCCGCCCAGTGCCGGGCCATCTCTGCCGGATCATGGCCGAACACCGTCTCGGCCCCCGGGTCGCCTTGGCGTAACCGCACGCATTTGCCGCGGCGGAGGTCTATGGCCGGGTAGATGATCAAGGGACCCGGTCCTGGGCGTGGTTGTCGGCACGTTCGCGGCCGGGTCCCTGCTGCTCCACCATCTGCATGAAGTTGCGCAGAATGCGCAGGCCGACATGCTGGCTCTTTTCGGGGTGACACTGGATACCCCAAATGGAATCCGAGCGTACGATGCTGGCAAAGGGACCGCCGTAATCGGTGCAGGCCAGGACGACGCCTTCGTCCCGGGGGATGCAGCGGTAGGAATGGGCAAAGTAGGCGTAGGCTTTGTCGGGTATATGCGCCAACAAGGGATCTCGACGCCGCACCTCCAACTGGTTCCAGCCGATCTGCGGAATTCGCAGATGCCGGTGGGCGTCCTGCGGATCCGCCATGCCTTCGGGAAAACGCTCGACGTGTCCGGCGATCAGGCCCAGACCCTCGTGCCGACCCATCTCTTCGCTCTCGTCGAGCAACATTTGCATGCCTACGCAAATGCCGAACAGCGGCACTTGGGCCGCCACCGCTTCCCGGATGGGCGAGATCCAGTCGTTGTGCCGCAGAGTCTGCATGCTGCTGCCGAAAGCGCCCTGACCCGGCAGGACGAAGGCGCTCCATCGGGTCAGATCTTCCGCCTTGTCCAGAATGGCGATCTCGTATCCCAAGTGACGCGCCACGTGCGAAAAGGAGTTGCTGATGCTGCGCAGATTGCCTACGCCGTAGTCGATGATGGCAATTGACATGCGATTCCTTCTCCGCGCTCAAGCCACCAAGGCAAAGTTACGGACTATGGCCGGAGGATAGCGACGTGCCATGAATTCATATCGCAGACGACGCAGCTGCTGCAGCCAAACAGCGCTTTGGGCTTCCGAAACGCGATCGTGGGACAGCGCGGCGTCGAGCGCATCTTCCCCCGTCACGACTATTTTACGCTTTGTACTGACGACTATCCCCACAAACGCCACGGCAGTCCGCAAGGGGGGACGCGCCGCATCGAAACCCAGGGTCACCGGCATGAACCAGCCGACGGGTTCTAGTTGCGGCGTGAAATGCATGTCGACCACCGCAGTATGCTCCTTGAGCCAGAAGCGGATACGCACCCCGGACAGATCGGCCGCGCGGTTGACGTAGCGAGACTTCTCCATGACCATCCGCTTGGTGTCTACACACACGTACTCCAAGGAATCCGGATCGTCCTTCCACTGTTCCTGGATCAGCTCCACCTGCCCGATGTGATTGAAGTGGTCGACCAACCGGGCAAAGAACGCCTCTGCCGACGCGGACCGGAGCGGACCCGCCGGAGCTCGCGATCCCAGAGGACTGCGCGTCCTGTCGGCTTCGAAGCGCATGCAGCTCCGGTTCTCGTGGTTCCGGGGGGTGGAAGCCATGGCAAGTTCACCTTCTGCGTCCTCGGAGAGCAGTCGTCCGGTTCTTGTTCTAGTGTAGAGGATATAATCCTGCAGCGTGCATTCCACGCCGGTCGCTTCCCCATGCCCAAGGCGGACAAACCGCCTCTTCCATGCTCATAAGCCTCGATTCTACTCTGTCAGCCAGGAAACCGTAAGGACGTGTTGCAAAGATATCTGGGCAAAGTTTGGCTCCCCGTTTCCTGCGCCCTCGTAGTGGTGGCGCTCGACCAATGGTCCAAGCAGGCCATCCGCGACCGCTTGGCGCTGTACGAGGGCTTCATGCCCTCGGCCGGACTGGGCGAGATCTTCTATTTGGAACATGTACCCAACTACGGCGCCGCGTTCGGCATCCTGCCCAACGCCAGTATGTTCCTCTTGGTGGCTTCCTTGCTGGTTACGGCGGCCATTCTGGTCGGCATTCATTTCGTACGCGCGGACCAACGTTTGCTCCGCGTGCTGTTGGGATTGGCTTTGGGCGGCGCGATAGGCAACTTTATAGACCGCGTCACCCTGGGCTACGTCACGGACTTTCTGAAGTTCGGTATTCCCGGCCGGGCCTATTGGCCCAATTTCAATGTGGCCGATGCCTGTATCACGGTCAGCGTAATCCTCTTGACGATCCTGACTTGGCGCGAGGATCTGCAGAAAAAAGACGCTGCCGAAACGAAAGACCCACTGTCCGAAGAAAGGCTGGCTTCTTCCGCCTCCGATTAGACCGTCCAGGAAAGCCGCCATGTCTGCCGTGCCCGTCTGGACCCAAACCGTGGAAGAAACTGCAGCCCCGCGGCTGGACCGCTGGCTGGCCCGTCGATTTCCCCATGCGAGCCGGTCGCAGTTGCAACGCATGATCGCGGCCGGGCAAGTCACGGTGGACGGGACCGCCCCGCGGGCCGCGGACCGGCTTAGACCAGGCCAGCAGATAGTGGTTTCCGGCAGAGTCCGGAAGCCGCACACCGCGCTCGTGCCCTATCCGATGGAGCTCGACGTCGTATACGAAGACGCAGACTTGGCGATAGTCGACAAGCCGGCGCATCTGGTCGTGCATCCTGCTCCCGGTCATCCGACGCAGACGCTGGCCAACGCGATGATCCATCGGTGGCCCGATCTGCCGTCCGCTCCGGAGGCGAATCGCCCCGGCATCGTGCATCGCCTCGACAAGGACACCTCGGGGCTGGTGGCGATCGCCAAAACCGCCGCCGCCCACTGGAGCCTGCAACAGCAGTTCAAGCAAAGACGCATTGCCAAGACGTATTTGGCCTTGGTGGACGGATTTCTCGAACCTGCCCAGGGCAAGATCGAGACGCCCCTCGGCCGACATCCCCGATTTCGACAGCGGCAAGCGGCGTTTCCCCATGGGTCCGAGATCGCATCCCGGCGACGCGGCGTGCGGGCCGCCGAAACTCGTTATCGCGTACGCCAATATCTGCACAGTCGATCTCCGCGGCAATCCTATCCTTTCACGCTGGTCGAAGTGGAACCGCGTACGGGACGTACCCACCAGATACGGGTCCACCTGGCTTACCTTTCCCATCCCGTCGTAGGGGATGAACTGTATGGGTTGCGCAAGCAACGCCTCCCTCTCGCGCGGCACTTCCTGCATGCCTCCCGCTTGGGGCTTGTCCATCCGATCCGGCAGGAGACGATGAGCTTCCGGGCCCCTCTGCCGCCAGTCCTGCAGGACTGTTTGGCATCTCTGTCCTCCGAAATCTGACCCGGCTCCTGGGTTCCGCGGCGGGGCTTCCCGCCGGCCGGCTGTCCGTCTCAGCGTCGATGGCGCACATGCTCTCCACTCGCTGGCAAACCGGCGTACGCCTTTTTGTTGCCACCTATCTGCTCTGGTTGGTGGCAGCCACCTTGATTCCGGCTCTGGATTCGCTCCACCGCGCACCCGCCGCCCCGGCGCCGCTCCTCGCCAATTTGGAGCCCTATCACTACACGCTCCGAGACTTCCAGCGGGATGCCCTCAGGCATGTGTTCCGCCGCGATGTGTGGCAGTCTTGGCGCGCGACCACCAGGGCGGAGGACCGCCGCCTGATCCGCGCATATGCCCGACAACAGCAGACAATGCGGGAGGGCGCAGTCGC
>DAOUKB010000124.1:0-25954 GCA_034421855.1 Anaerolineales bacterium | reverse complement strand
GTAATTGCCGATCCCGCACCGGGGCCATGCAAGTTGCCGACAATCTGCGGTATCGGCAGATGCCCAGGCGACACTCGGGTATCTTCCCGTGCCAGGGCCAACGCAAGGCCGGCAAGCGCCGCCAGACCGCATATGTTTTCCGGCATGGCGTCCGGATTTCGGCCCGTCGTACTACTGTCCACTCTGCCCAAGGCCTCATCGATCGCTCCCATTGCTCTTGAGATCTATGAAGGCAGACGTACCGCCTCGACCACCAACTGGCCCCGTGTGTGCGCGACCCTGCCGGCCCAGGGTCGCGCACACACGGCATGTCGCTCATAGGGGATACATACCCGACCCGCGCACCGACACGGAATTCGATACGGGTCGACCGATGCAACGCGGAGCTGATGCTCTCGCGATCGCGGCCCCGTCCGCCGGAAGTGCCCAGATGTCCCGCTGCAGAGTATCTTGGGAGAAAAATCGACGCCCCGTACGGGACGTCGCCCCGGTGCTTCTGTCCTCCCCGGGAGGATAGCCGCCAGTATGCCGGACGACAGACCAGGAACCAATGATCCAGCGAGTAGCCGTGTATATCGAAGGCTTCGAGACCTTACTACGGTCTCGAGGCAAAGGGGGAGTGTCGACACTACTGGCTCGACTTGCGGCGTTTCGCCGAGAACCGGCTACGGCAAGGAGCGCACTTGGAGACAGTTACACGGAACTATATTCCGAGTTCACGTAATATAATCCCCGGTACGTTGCGCTTGCCGGAGAGCAAATCCCCCACCGGCCTGCGGGTCGTTCGTCCCGTTGTCCTTTCGGTCGAGATCCACGACAAGGAGCGAGGTATTGTGCATTGGGCCGTGGGCCATCCCCTGGAGAACGCTTTCGTGAGCCTAGCGTCCATTGTGGACGTGGTTCTCCCCTGCCGCCATCTGCTGCTTTAATCCCCTCCCGCCGCGTTGTTGCCTATGACGTTCACAACCGTCCTGCGCATGGTCGGAGGACTGTTTTGGCTTTCCCTCAAACACCTCACCAGTCGCTTGGGGCTTTCCGCGCTGGCCTTGATCGGGATCGTGCTGGCCGTGGGCTTGCTGAGCAGTGCGGGTTTCTTTGCGCAGGCCGTGGACCGGGTCATTCTCAATCAGGAACTGGCCGAACTCAGTGCCGCCACCAACCGGCCCGCGTTCTCGACGCGGGTCTATTTCTTCCCCTCTACACGGGCCCGCATGGGCGTCCAGACGGCAGAACGGGCGGGGGACAGCCTCGGCAACACTCTGGCCGCCGAAATCAGTCTGCCCGTCGCCCGCCGTGACCTGCAGGTGGAAAGCGGCAGCATGGCTCTGCTGCCGCCTCTGAGCGGCGACCACCGCTACCAGCAGTCCAACGACTACCTGTCCAGCGTCAACGTGGTCTATATCGAAGGGGTGGAGCCCCATCTGCATGTCGTGGAAGGAGAAGCCTACCGTTCGGCCGCCTCGCCTCTCGACGTGCTGGAGGTATGGATGCACGCGTACCTGGCGGACCGCATGGGGATTTCGCCGGGCGAGGAATTCGCCCTGTCCTTGAACGCTGCCACAGAAGGCATTCCCGTGCGCATAGCCGGCATCTGGCAGGCCGCGGATGCCGCGCATCGGTTCTGGTTCAACCCGCCGGACACCAAGTTGCGGGACGCCTTGCTGGTCAGCCGCGATTCCTACATAGCCCATATCGAGCCGCTGATTTCCAGTCGGGCCCGTTTCGTCAGCTGGCACATCCGCCTGGACGACTCGCAGCTGAATCCCAAGTACGCGCTGGAGTACGCCGACGGCTATGAACGGGGCATGGCCATCATCGACAAATACCTGCCCGGGGCCAACCTGGACATCTCGGCCTTGGATCCGCTCAGAGAGTTTGTGGCCCGCAACACCACGTTGACCATTCAACTGCTGGGCTTCAACGTGCCGGCCTTGGGCTTCTTGATCTATTTCTTGATCATGATCTCTGCCATCATCGCCCGCTGGCAACAACGCGAAACCGCCATTCTAGTGTCCAGAGGCTTGAGCGCCAGCGGGGTACTGGGCATGGTGATCATAGAAGAGTGTGTGCTCTTCTTGCTGGGGGTACCCCTGGGCATCGGCCTCGGGATGTTGGTGGCCGGCTTCATGGGCTATACCGTCAGTTTTCTCAGCTTCACCCTCCGGGACCCCATTCCCGTCTCTTTTCAGGGTCTGAACTGGTATCTCATCGGTGCCGGTCTGGCGGTGGCCCTGTTGGCCCGCACGATTCCGGCGTGGCGGGCGGCGCGTACCAGTATCGTGGAGCAGGAACGCACCCGCTTCGCCCAGTCTCCCTTTTGGCAAAAGGCCTACCTGGACGTGCTCCTGATTGCGCCTACCTGGTATGCCTACGACCAGCTGGCCAGTCAAGGCACTCTGGCCGCCATGGTGCAGGAACGTACCGCCGATCTCTTCAGCGACCCGCTGCTGATCCTGGTGCCCGCCCTTTTCGTGCTGACGGCCAGTTTGCTGGTGATGCGGATTTTCCCGTGGCTGATGCGCATCCTGGACTGGGGCGCCAGCCGGACCAATTTGCTGACTCTGCATCTGGCCCTGCGCCAGCTGGGTCGATACAGTCAGCGGTACATCAATCCGTTGCTGTTGGTCATCGTGTGTTTGGCGCTGGGCATCTACACCTTTTCCATGGCTTTGAGTCTGGACCAATGGCTGTTGGACCGGGTCCGCTATTCGGTGGGAGCGGACGTCACGTTCGAACCCGTGCCGGCTTCGCCGGGAGGTGCCGACGGCGGAAGCGTAGTTACGGACAGCGGCCTCTTCATTCCCACCGTGGACGAATTCACGGATCAGCCCGGCGTCACGGCCGCGGCGCGTGTAGGGGAATTCCGAGCCGAAGTGGAAATGGCGGGCGGAGACGAGCTGCGCCTCCGCTTCCTGGGCGTGGACCGCCTGGACTTCGCGCAAGTAGCTTGGTTTCGGCGGGACTTCGCGCCGGATTCCTTGGGCGGACTGATGAATTTGCTGGCCATCGAACCTCACAACGTGCTCCTGCCCCGCGACCTGATGGCGCTGCTGGGTCTGCGTCCCGGCGAGGAATTCACCATGAAAGTCACGCTGGCCGCCGGCCAGTCCGTGACGACCCAGTTCGTGGCCGTCGGGATCTATGATCACTTCCCCACGGTGTATGAAGACGGCTTCACGGTCTTGGGCAATCTGGATCACCTCTTCTCGCTGGCAGGCTCGGATTACGGCTACCGCGTCTGGCTGAGCGTGGACGACACTCTGACGGAGCAAGGCCTCAAGCAGCAGATCAAGGCCATGGGCATCGACATCAACCGCTGGCGGTTCGTGCCTACCCTCATCGCCGAAGAACAGGCCCGCCTGGAACGGGTCGGTATCTTCGGCACCCTCTCGGTGGGTTTCTTGGCCGCGGCCGCCATGGCCCTGTTGGCTCTGCTGGTGCACAGCTCGGCTTCGCTCCAAGACCGCATGTTCCAGTTCGGAGTGCTGCGGGCCGTAGGGGTGCTGCGGGCCCAGATCGTCGGCCAGATCAGCATCGAGTACATTCTGTTGACCAGCTACGGTACGGTAGCCGGAGTCGGCATCGGCGCCTGGGCCTCGCAGCTCTTTTCGCCCTTCTTCCGGATTACCGCGGAGGTCCGGGACCCGCTGCCGCCGTTGGTGCCTCTCATTGCCCACGACCAAGTTGCCGTCCTGGCGGTCGTCTTCGCAGCAGCCATCATCGTGATCGAGATCTCGGTCACCTTCCAAGCCCTGACGCGGCGGCTCTTCGACGCGCTGCGCATGGGATATCAGGAGTAAGACGCCGCATGCCTTTTCGGACGTTGGACATCAAGGGTGTCGCCAGGTACCTGACGGATATGGATTTGGAGGGGGAACCCTTGCATCTGCACGTGTCGGAAGTAGCCCCGGGGGAACGGGCCCATCCGCCGCACCGGCATGGCGGCTACGAATCCTTCTATCTGCTGGCCGGCGAAGCCGTCCTGGAATTCGCGGACGAACGCGTCGCCTTGGCCGCGGGAGAATGCGCAGTCTTCGATCCGCACAAGCTGCATGGTTTGGTCAATACGGGGGACGAGCCGCTGCGCTATGTGGTCGTACTGGTGGACGGGACAGTAGCCAATCCCTAGCCTTGACCCCGTCTCGGCAGGCCTTGCCATCCGGCTTGGGACAAGGGTAGGGAAGGAAGGCCCGGCGGGGCCGGTCGAAGCCGACCAGCCTGCTTGCTTCCGGCACAGCCTTGAGAGGTGCTCGGCGCGGCGTCCCGAGGCTGGGCCATAGCCGTGAAACAGAAGCGCCGCGTGCTGTCGGCTGCTTCCCGGTTCCGTGCCGTGAGGCCGGAAGTCTGGAGACGACTGCCGACTCGAAACCGAGAGCGGCGTCCAACCCGTTCCAATCGACGTAACGGCCTGAGGTTTGCCGCGGGGCGAGCGTCGCGGGGATGGGAAAATCGTCCTTGCAGGACAACAGGACAAACTCCGGCCGGGACGAATCTACGCGCTGCCGGTCCAACCGGCCGATTGGATCGGAATATCCGATGCCGCGCCGCATCGGCCGTCCAACGGGCATTTTCGGTGTGCGCCCAGCGCGGCGCCGGTTTCGGAATTGTCCCGCGGGCCCTGTAGCCGCCGCCCGCGGGTTGTCTGCCAGGCAACACGACAAGCCGTCAAGGCGGCTTGTCGTGTTGATATTAGAAACAAATATGCTATAATGAAATTATTTGCTGTATTTGGAGAACAGACATGGTGAAGCAATTTCTTTTCGGTACGGAAGCAGACATGGTGGAACGAGGTTTGATCTTGGCGGCCATTGTGGCCACCGCGATGGCCGCTTGGACCACGCTGGGGACGAACATCAAAACCAAGGTGGAAGAGATCGGAGCCGCCATCAACAAATAGGGATGACCCAAGTCTTGCCTTGCGCCAGCAGATTGCGCTTTGTACGGCAGACTGGAGGGGACATGGTCGAGGCCGCCTTGACCATGCCCCTGATGGTGCTGTTGGCTTTGGCCTTGGTCAACTTTGCTTTGGTGGGGCACGCGCGCAACGCGTCCCAGCACGCGGCGCACTTTGGGGCCCGGATGGGCTCGACTGCGTTTACCGAGGCCGCAGCACAAGCCCGCCAAAGTACCGAAGCGGTCTTGCGCGACTGCTTGTGCCAGGCGCAGGTAGTCAAGGTAGCCGCTACCGATGTTCCGGGAGGAGAAGTGACGGTGGAGGTGCAGTGGACAGTCCGGAATTACTTCAGTCCTCTGCTTTCCCTGTTCGGTGGTACCTTGCCCGATACTTTCCAGGGTACCGTCTCCGCCTCGTATCGCAAGGAAGGCTGGTAGGCAGGGTGATCCGTTTCGGCTCTGGCGTCAGAGCCAGCCTGGTCTGGAACGCCATGGTCTTGATGACTGTGTTCCTGCCGCTTTCCAGTTTGGTCTTTGACGTGCCCCAATACTTCGCCGCTGCGGCCACCCTGGAAATGGCCTTGGAAGCGGCTGCCCAAGAGGCGGCCAACGACTGTCTGCAGCTGGAGGCCTTCAGTCGCCGCGGTGTCGCGCGGCTGGACGCCGACTGCATCGGTCGCCAGGCAGGCCGCCGTTTTGCGTCCCTGACCGGACCCTTGGCAGCCTCGGGACACGAGCCTACTTTGACCGCATCCGGATGTGAGGACAGTTGCCAGACCGTCGTGTTGCACGGCGCTGCAACCATACGCGTGTTCTTTTCTTTGTCTCCGACCATCACGATTGCCCGTACAGGCAGCTCCCAAGTCCGCATGACGGCGGGTACAGCGTGAACTGGCAGCTTCTACGCAACGTCAGGCTGGAATTGCCCTGGCTGTGGGAATCAGGCGGCCTCGGATACGCGTACGGATTGGGCGGAATACTGAGCCTGCTGTTGCTGGGTCTGCTCGGCGCCACCCTCACGCAGTATCAGCCGGAACACCGCATACTGAGCCGATCGCAGTGGCAAGTGCTGCAGGCCCAACGCCAGACTCGGCAGGAGGTGGCCCGCATGACCCGGGACCTGGCGCGGCTGACCCGTCTGAGTGCCTTGCCGCGGCCCGATCCGGTGGAATTGGGGTGGATGGCTCAGCGGCTCTATGGCCGGTACCAAGACGGCACGCCGTCTTCGGCAACCGCCCGGCGGGCCCTGATCGAAGCGGGTCGGATCGCCGTGCAGGTCGCCGGCGGCTCCCAGCAGCCCGAACACTTGGAGGCAGCCTTGCAAGCGGTGCAACAGCTGCTGGTTCCGCTGCAGACGCCGTGACTGTACTCCCCGGAGCTTGCGGGCCATTGGGCCGCGCCGCCGGACCGGCTCTGGAGAGTACGGCTTTGCAGCTGCTGCAAGCTTTGGGCAGTCGGGGGTACTCTGCGATCCGCAGCTACAGCGCCAAACCGGGTAGACACGAGCAAGACTGGGAAGCGGATCCGATACAGACCTGCCGTTGGCGCTGGTTGCAGGATCGGAATCTCGTCGGGTTTCTGGAGGTGCCCGTCTTTGCCGCCAGGACCCTGCGCGCCGTCCATCTGACCGGGACAGGCCGCCGATATCTCCGGCAGCGCAATCTGTCTCCGGCGCCAGGCGAGCTGGAAACTCTTCGGGATCGGCTAGGGCATGGCCTGAAACCGCACTACGGGCAGGCCCTGCTTTTTGCCCATCTGGCGCGGCGCCTGGGATATGCCACCGCCCATGGGATGCAGGTCCCGCATCGCAACGCGGTAGCCGATCTGCTCCTAGAGCGCGGCAGCGAAGTGCTGTTCGTCAGTCTGGAGTCCGGTCTGGAGCGCAAGGGCCACCCGGTGGATCGCTGGCATATACTGGCCCAAGCCCAACCCTTTTTGCCCTTGATAGCGGCCGATGCCGAGAAGCTGGACGTGGCCTTCTGCAGTGCACGGAAACAGATCTGTCAGATTCGAGGCGCCGTGCTGCCTGATCTGGAATCTCGTCTGTACCGAGGAGCGCGTACCTTGTGGTGCCGCAGATACAATCGCTTCGAGCAGACCGCTCCAGAGCTGTGCCTGCCGCCGCGGCCGGCGCGCCTGCTGGCCGCGGCTTCTTGTCAAGGTCGCCTGCGGGAGGCCTTGCGTACCAGCCGGAGTGCACAGACCGACATCCGACCTGCGGACGCGCAGACAGGGAAACCGGTACCCAGAGCCCGCCCCCGTAGCTAGACGCGCAACGCGCGTTCCCAACATGAGAACGCCTCGGCTGTCCGCTCTGTCCCTGTGACGGAAAAAGAAAGGGGCCAGAAGCAGGGAAAGGACTTCTGGCCCCCCAGGTGGTCTAATTGACTTCCAGCTTCCGGCGCAGCTGCTCTACATCCAGGAGCGTGATCTGCATACGGCCCTTCGATATCAGGCCCAGGCTTTCCAGCTCGTGCAGAATATTGGTCACGGTCTCGCGGTTGGTGCCCACCATGTTGGCGATATCCTGGTGGCCCAAGCCTTCCAACACGGTATTCTGGGTGGCATCGTACGTGGTGACCAAAGCGCGCACCACCCTGGGCAGCACCGACTCCAGTCGAATACTGCGTACCACTTTCAGAGCACGTCCCAGTTTGCGCTGTTCGTCCTGATACATATGCAGCGTCAAGGACGGGAATCGACGGCGCAGATACGCCAGATTGCGTCGCGTGATCTCGACGCAGGTCGTGTCGGCCAAGGCTTCCGCCCAGGAAGAATGATACCGTTTGCCGGCCAGCAGAGTCTGCTCTCCGAAGAAGCCGTCCTTGCCGATGTTGTTGAGCACTACCTTCCGTTGGGAGTCGCTGAACCGATACAGACTCACTTCCCCTTCTACAATGAAAAAGGTGGCTTCGCAGTCGTCGCCGGCCTTGTAGAAGAACTCGCCTTCCTTTTGGCGGCCCAAGCGCACCAAAGGACAGATCTCGCGTCGGATTTCCTTGGCCGAAATGCCCTGGAAAGGGGCCAGTCCCGAGAGTACCGCGGCCTGTTCTTCACGTTTCCGCACAACAACCTCCCTACGTGACTTCGGTAGACTGCCGAGGACTCCGTACCTGCATCTGTCCTCCCGCATTGCCGGCAGTGTAGATCCAAACCGGCAGGCGAAGCATTAAGACCACATTAAGGTCCGTCGGACCTTCCGGCTGCCCGGGGACCGCGCAGTCCGGATGCCGCCCCCGTACCGGGCCGACAATTGGGGACGCATCTCGGGATCACCGAGTTTCCTGTCGTTCTTCCGGGGATTCTGAGGGGGAATTGGTAATTGCCGGCCGGCAATCTATAATGGGGACGTCAAGCGAAACAGCTTAGAGGAGGATCGGGCCTTCGGGTCTGTCCTTACAGTGCACCCTAGGCCCGGGCTGTGCGCGGGTCGGGCCCTGACCTTCGACGGACGAAAACTTATGGCAGTGGCCTCAGCGACTGAAGCGCCCCCTCCTCGAACCGTGAAGACCGGCTGGTCCGGAATGTCTGGACTGGCACGCCGTGAGGCCATCGACGGCTACCTTTTTCTGTTGCCCAACGCAATCGGCTTCTTGGTCTTTCTGCTCTTTCCCATGGTGGCCGCGGTGTATTTCGCGTTCACCAACTACGACCTGCAATGGCCGCCGCGGTTCACCTACTTTCAGAACTTCCAGGTCATGTTCACGTCGAACCTGTTCTGGCAGGTCTTCGGCCAAACCTTTTATTGGGCCTTCGGCATGGTACCGGCCACCATCGTGCTGGCTCTGCTGCTGGCCCTGCTCATCAACCGCAAAATGATGGGGGTTCTCACCTACCGTCTGATCTACTTCGTGCCCCATGTCACGCTCAGTGTGGCGGCCGCCATCGTGTGGTTGTGGGTCTACCATCCGGAGGTCGGGTTCTTCAACCTGGTCCTGCGCAACCTGGGTCTCATTGGTCCCGAGGCGCTGTTGAAGGAGGGGCCGCAATGGTTGTTGACTCGGCGCACCGCGATGCCTTCGCTCATCGTGATGGGCTGGTGGAAAAGCATCGGGTTCGCCATGCTCATTTTTCTGGCCGGCTTGCAGGGAATCCCCGGGGAACTCTATGAAGCCGCCAACATGGACGGAGCCAACGCCCGTCAACGCTTCTTCGGGATCACCTTGCCGATGCTGTCCCCCGCGCTGTTCTTCGTCATGGTCACCTCTGTCATCGGCGCCTTCCAGGCCTTCGACGTCTTCTACCTGATGACCCGGGGCGGTCCTGCCAACGCCACTACCACCATGGTGCTGCACATCTACAACAACGGGTTCGTCTATCTCAAGATGGGGTACGCGGCGGCGATGGCGATGGTGCTGTTCGGCACCATCATGGTCTTCACGGTAATCCAGTGGGTCTATGCCAAAAACTGGGTCCATGGTTTTGCGGATTGATCGGAAATGACGGCTCTTCCCGAATCCTGGGCGGCGCCCGCAGCCGAAACCCGGACCCACGGCAGCCGCCTGAGCCGCTCTCAGAGCGAAAAGGTCGGCAATCTGTTGGCGCATATGCTGCTGATCACAGGTTCGGTCGTCTTTGCCGGACCCTTCCTCTGGATGTTGATGAGCTCGCTCAAGACCCAGTTTGAAATTTATTACTTTCCGCCCAAATTGCTGCCCGAATCGATGCAGTGGCAGAACTATGTAGTAGTCTTTCGAGATCAACCTTTCGCCCGCTACATCGGCAACAGCATGTTTGTGTCGCTGTGCGTGACCAGCGGCGTGATTCTGACTTCTTCGTTGGCAGGCTATTCCTTCGCGCGGCTGCGCTTTCCAGGCCGCGATCGCATTTTTCTGCTCTATCTGGGTACCATGATGATCCCCGGGGCCGTGCTGTTGATACCCAGTTACGCGCTCATGATCGAACTGGGCTGGCGGAATACCTACTACGCCCTGATCGTGCCGGGCCTCGTGAGCGCCTGGGGCACTTTTCTGATGCGTCAGTTCATGCTGAACATTCCCAAGGAACTGGAGGACGCCGCGTTCATCGACGGCTCTTCGCGTCTGCGCATCTATTGGACAATCATCATGCCGGTTTCGAAACCGGTCATCGCCACGCTGGCCATCTTTACTTTTATGGGAGTGTGGAACGAATTGCTGTGGCCGGTCATCATTCTGCGTACGCCGGAGATGTACACGCTGCCCATGGGCCTGGCCAAGTTCCAGTCTCGTTTTCCCAATCAGACGCCTTGGCATCTGGTCATGGCGGCATCCACCATCAGCGTCTTGCCCATTCTGATTCTCTTTATGGCCGGTCAGAAGTATTACGTGCAAGGCATTGTCACCACGGGTCTTAAAGGATGAGCGCCTCGTCCTGCCGTTCCGAAGCATGAGATTCAATCCAGTATCGAAGGAGCAATCGGCAATGTCGAAGAGAGTGTCATTGAGTCGCAGAGACTTCCTGCGGTTGTCTGCCCTGGCGACCACAGGTGTGGCTGCCGCCTGCGTCGCCCCCGTGCCTGGCGAACCGCAGGCCGTGGAAGAGGTGGCGGAAGTCGCCGTCAGTCCGCGTCGCGCGGAATTCACCATGGGCGTCGTGCCGCCCGAAACGACGGGCACCTTTTACCAAGGCGGCTGGGGTCCCGGTACGCTGGCCGTACAGGAACAGAATCGGGCCTGGTTCCAGGAGTTCTATCCCAACATGGAATTCGTGCCCGCGCCCGAGGGCGGCTGGAGCGCGTACTGGGAACAGATCGTCACGCTGCTCGCCACGGGCGATCATCCCGACTCGGCCATGATCCATTTCACCCGCACGGCGCCGTTTGCCGACAAGGGTTTCATGTTGCCCATCGACGACTACATCGATGCGCTGCCGCCGCTGGATTGGCCGGACGATTTCCACTTCACGGCCGTGGACAACATCGCCTACAAGGGCAAACAGTACGGTTTTCCTATCGACTGGGCCCCGCGGGCCATTCTGATCAACCGTGACATCATGGATCCGATCCTGGGCCAGTGGCCGCCGCCCGAGAATTGGACCTACCAAGACCTGCTGGATCTGGCCATCGCCGCCACGGACGTGTCGGGCGAGAACAAGCAGTACGGCTTGGCCACCGGCCACCATGCTATTCGCCAGTGGAACGTGACCCGCGGCTTCGGCGGTCACTTCTTCAACGAGGAAATCACGGCCGGCCGCTTCACCGAGCCGGAGGTGGAGGAGGCGTTTCAGTACACCTACGACATCATGCACACCCACCAAGTGTCGCCTTCCGCGGCCGACACCCAGATCTTCGGGGGCCAGTTCTCCGCGTTTGCCGCCGGCAACATCGGCATGTGGTGGACCCTCTCGGACGAGACCCGCCCCATGATCGAGGCCGTCGGCGACAGCTTCAGACTGGGCATCGGACCTGAACCGCTGGGTTCCAATGGGCGGTTCGGGTTCGAGGGCAATGTCGGTTGGTTTATTCCCTCCGGCTCCAATCATCCCGAGATCGCCTATGAGTTCATGCGTTGGGCTCTGACCGACCCGGACCAAGCGGAGTTCATGGCCGTGGCCGGGTTTGGAGGGTTTCCCGGCCGCAAGTCCTCCGGCAAGTGGAACGTGTTGCAGATCGAGGAATTTCTGCCCAACTACGGCCGCGCCGCCTGGGAACTGGGAGCCGAGAGCCAAGAGCACTTTCCCCTGTTTCCCGAAGGTCAGGAATGGATGCCGGTCTACAACCAACATGTGGACCCCTTGATGCTGGAAGGGGTGGGTACCGTCAAGGAAACCTTGGCGAACCTGCAGGCCGATACCGATCAGCTCTTTGCCAACGCGGTGCGCAACCTCTAGTCTCCCCACGTACCCGAGGGACCGCGGGGTGGTTCGCCGGAACCGCCCCGTCCCCTCGCTTTTGACACCTCTCGGCATGGAGGGCCCTGCAGATCGATATGGATCGCCCGACTGATACTCTGCCGCCACGATCCTCGCAGCGGCGATACGCGCCTTGGGTCCCCTGGATGCTGGCGGCCTGGCTGGGATTGAGTCTTGCGGCCTGTGCCAAGGCAGACGCGGAATTGCTGCCTGAATACCTCACGGAAGGCACCGAAATCGGCGTCACGGTCGTGGGCGATACATACGAAGTGACGATTGTAGGCTACGCGGGGACCGACGACATCCTGGGCGACGAAGGCGAAGACGCCGGGTTGGCCCAGGTTACGCAATACACGACCTCGGCGGTGCAAGCGAAGCGGGGCAAATGGATCGTGTTGCCCGTTCGGATCAAGAACATTTCCGGGGAAGAGCAATTGCTTTTCAGCCGCGTACTGAAGCTGGTGGACGATCAGGGAAACGAATTTTTGCTCACAGACCGTCTGGCCCATACCTCATACGTCTTCTATACGGATCCCCAGACCTATGGGACCGACGACAATTTGATCGTCCAGAAAGTCTTTGACGTCGACGAGGAGCGTCTGGGCCCCGCCATCTTCGATGTGGCTGCCGACGCCACCGGCCTGATGCTGCACGTGGAAGGCTCCGACCAGACCCTCGCTACCGGCTATTAGGCCGCGGGAGAGCAGCCACATGGCATACCGGATCGCCCATAGCGGCATCACATGGGGCTACGACGCCTCCACTGCCGCCGCCGCCGTGCGGGACGTGGCCCGCGTGGGCTACAACGCCTACGAGACCATCGGCGGCGTGATTGAAGCTTATGAAGCCGCGGGTGCCAGCTATGCAGATCTGCTGGCCCGGCATCGCATCGGCCTGATTGGAACCTACGTCGGCACCCGTTTCCGCCACGGCGAAGATCCGGCGCAGGACATCGCCAACGCCCGCCGCTGGATTATGCGGGCCAAGGAACTGGGAGCCACCACAGTGTTGCTGGCCGCCGGCAGCCGCCAGGCAGGTCCTTGCGAAGACAGGACGGGATGGCGGCACATTGCGGACGCCTTCGCCGAGATGGCGCGCATCGCCCGGGCAGCGGATATGCTGACCGCGGTGCATCCCCATACAGGTACGTTGTTGGAAACCCGACAGGACATCGACTCCTTTTTTGCTGCGGCAGACGTCGATTTGCTGCCTTTCGCACCGGACACCGGTCAGATTGCCAAGGCCGGAGACGACGCGGTGGCTACGCTGGAAGACTATAAGGAGATCGTCAAACATGTCCATCTCAAGGACTACGGCGGAGGTCGCGAGACCGGCTACATGGGATACGCGCCCATCGGCGAAGGGGTCATCGACATGGCCGCCGTTTTCCGCATTTTGGACGACGTGAACTATGCCGGCTGGGTCACGGTGGAACTGGACGGCACTCCGCAGGCCCCCTACACTCCCCTGGAGGCTGCTCGGCGCAGCCGCGACAATCTGACCCGGCTCCTGGGTGATCGGGTCGCTTGGACTACGCGCTGAACTCGCCTCACGGCGGCGGCAGGAGTTCGATCCGATGGGCCTGCATGTATTGGTGCTGGTGGGCGGATCCCATCACGACAGCCCGGCCATCCGGTCCTCGCTGGCGGACATCTTCAGCGACGGCGGCGCCCATGCCGTGACCCAGAGCGAGGACATGGCCATCCTCCGCCCAGAGGCGCTGGAGCCGTTCGACGTGATCGTGAACGCCACCACGGATCGGCGGCCGAAGGCCGCCGAACATTACGCCCTGCTGAATGCCGTGGCCCAGGGTCGGGGCTTGGTGGTCGTTCATGGCGGTCTGGCCAGTTTCTGGAATTCCCAGGCCTACTTCGGCATGGTCGGCAGCAAGTTCGCGGGCAAGTCCCTAGACGACCGGGGAGCCGGCGATTTCATGGTGAATCTGGGGCCCAACCGCAGTACGCTGGGTCACCCCGTCACTGCGGGCCTCGCAGACTATGCAGTCAACGACGAACTGTTCTTTTTGCAAGGCGACCAGACGCAGTGGAAAGTACTGGCGCGGGCCCAGGGCCATCCCATCATGTATGTGAAGAGTTTTGGGCTGGGCCGGGTTTTCGTCTGCGCCTTGGGCCATGACGAAACCCGTTTCAACGTGCCTACCACCACCGAGATTCTGCGGCGGGGCGCCCGTTGGACCGCCAAGCTGCTGTGACGGGGCGCGGCATCATGAAAGTCCTCTTGCTGGTCGGCGGAGCCTGGTATCACGATCAGCCGGCCCATAGAGAGGCTCTCTGGGCTTGCCTAGAGCCTCATTTCGACGTGACCATGTCTCATTATCCGGACAGGGTCTTGACTGCGGCCCATCTGGCCGGGTACGACGTGATAGCGGACTACACCAGTTGGTGGGAGCCTACGCCGGCCCAATGTCGGGCGTTGACGACCGCCGTAGCCCAGGGCCAGGGATTTGCTTGCCTGCATCCGGCTACCGCGTCCTACATGAATTCCGCCGAGTTTCACGACATGGTGGGCGGCAGTTTCGTTAGCCACGATCCCCACAAACGCTTCAAGGTCACGCTGGTACCCGGGGATCACTACCAGACGGGCGAAACCACGATCGGCGCGCATCCCATCTCGCAAGGCATTGCGGACTTCGAAATCCAGGACGAATTGTATGTCGTGGACGGCGATATGACCTCCTGGTATGTGTTGGCCCGGGCGCAGGGTCATCCCGTAGTGTGGACCAAACCCTATGGTGCAGGGCGGGTCTTCAGCATCACCCTCGGCCACGACGCCCGGGCGCTCGCCCATCCGGCCGTGCAGCAACTGTATGTACGCGGCATCCAATGGGTCGGCAGACGGTTGTAGCCGGCGGCAGGCGTCCCGGTGCGTGCTTTCTTTCCTGCATGAGGTAGTGCCCCATGAAGATTCTGATAACCGGCGCCGGCGGCTATTTCTGCGAAGAGCTGATTGCCCAGCTGACGCTGGGAGGTCACGAGCTGCGGCTGTCGGACGTCGTGCATATGGAGACGGAACACGAGTTCGTCAATTGTTCCGTCACGGACCTGGGGACTTTGGCTTTGGCCATGGAAGGCGTGGACGCCGTCTTTCACACCGTGGTGGGCGGTCGCCGGTATCCCGCCGACTCTCCCGTCAACCGGGCCCGGACTTCGGTAGCGCACTTCGAGACCACGGTCATGGGCACGTTCGGCATCTTGCAGCTGGCCAAGGAAATGGGGATCGGACGGGTGGTCATGATCGGCAGCGAAGCGGCCCGCGGTCAGCGTATTCCGATCACGGACTGGGAAGTGGTGAATGAAGAGACGGCCGCCCGTCCCGACTACGTCTACGCCTTGGCCAAGTACATCATGGAACCCATCGCCGAGTACGCCACCCGCATAGACGGGGTAGAGACGGCCGTGTTGCGCAATGCCTGGTTCGGGGCCCATGAAGGCAAATCCGTGACCCGCCTGGGTACTTCGCTGCTCTTTCAACGCTCGTGCACGCGCCGGGATTTGGTACGCGCCGGGGTACTGGCGTTGGAAAAGCAGAATCTGGGCCATGAGGTGCTCCTGCTGAGCGGGGCTACGGAATTTCAGCCGGGAGACGTACCGGAACTGCGCACCAATCCCAAGGCCGTGTTGGAACGATATTACCCCGGAGCCTACGCCAAGCTGGCGACCTACGGGGAAGGCGACGAACTGGACAAGCTCTTCGCGAGTCGCAACCTGTGGAAGCTGGACGACATTTCCCACGCCAAGAAGGCACTGGGTTGGGAACCCACCTATACTTTCCGGGACTTCTACAAGGGGCTAATGGCAGACGAATACCCCCCAGACCACATGTTCGTGGAACGGATCAGCACCCGCCGGAACGACGAGAGACTGTGGGCATGAGCCAGGATTTGGTCGGCCGTGTAGCCATAGTCACCGGTTCCACTTCCGGGTTGGGACGCGCCACAGCCCTGCGCCTGGCGCAGGATGGAGCCAGGGTGGTGGTTAATTCCCATGCACCGGATCAAGGGGCCGAGACGGTGGCGGCCATAGAGGCGCGGGGCGGCGAAGCCCTGTTCGTACAGGGAGACGTCTCTTCCAGATCCGACTGCGAGTCCCTGGCGCAGCGGACCCTGCAGGCTTTCGGCACCATTTCCATTCTGGTCAACAACGCGGGGATCGAACGCCGCGGCGGAGTGGTGAATACGGCCGAGCAGGACTGGGACGACATGATCAACGTGGATCTGAAAGGCATCTACCTGGTCAGCCAGGCGGTGTTGCCGACCATGATCGCAAACAAGACGGGAGCCGTAGTGAACGTAGCTTCGGTGCTCAGTTTCGATGTGATTCCCGAACGGGCCGCCTACGTAGCCGCCAAAGGCGGTGTCCTGCAGCTGACGAAAAGCATGGCCTTGGATTACGGACCGTCCGGCATTCGCTGCAACGCGGTGGTGCCCGGCTTCTTCCATACGCCCATGTTGGAACAGTCCATGATCGACTCGGGCGACTACGACGGAGCCCTGCAGGATCTCAAAGGCAAGAGCGTCTTCGGACGCGGCGGCACCCCGGCGGAGTTGGCCGCAGCCGTGAAATTCCTGGTCTCGGACGAAGCCAGTTTCGTGACCGGCGCCGTCCTACGCGTAGACGGCGGTTGGGACTGTACGTAGCGCGGGGGCGTATCCCGTGCCAAGTCCGATTCAACACATGACCAGGCGTGTCGACTGGCGGAAACGGCACTCGAGACGGCTCCTGTAGGAGAGTGTTCGTATCGTGTCCACGGCCTGCTCCCCAGTATTGGTCTTTAGACGGTGGACAGCCGTCTCGGGAGCTGCTCCGCCCGAGTGACGACGATCAAATCTGGGGATGTACAGCGGGAGGCCGCAGGCAAGTCCAGATCGCGCTGCGTCGTTGCAGAAGTCCAGCCTGGTGCGCCGTCTCGTCGTGCTTTACGCGCAGCGGGGAGAGGAGATCTCAGGATCCTTTTCGGGGCAGCGGTCAGACTGCCGTGGTTGCCTTGCGACAAGGGCGAAAGTAGGGTTCGACATAGAGCGGTCTTACCTTCAGACGGCTGAATGCGCTGTTGTCGAAGGCAGCGGGGACAAACGCCAGTACAGCGGTAGCTTGACCAGCAGGGCAGTCAATCCAGCGAGGGGGGAGGTACTGTGCAGTTGCCATGTACCGAACTGCCCATCGTAGCCCGGAGCCATATCGTAGCGGCCCGTCCTGACGGCAAGGATGGCCTGTGCCGGAGACGGCAGGTGTTCGGTGCAAAGGGGGCAATTCAGGCCCCCGTCGCTTCCGGCGCCGCGCGCCCAGCCGTTCTGATGCATCGCCTCGGTCGCCACACCAAGCCAAGGGATGGCAGACGCCGCACGGGACACGGAGTCGTCGGAAACGTCAAGGCGCTCAGAAGCGGACAAGCAGTAGTGTCGCGGCCCAGTTGCGTGGGGCATGCGCGTCCGCGTGCAAGCCGAATCCCTTGCTGTCGGAAAGCGAGGACGCCATCCCGGGAACTAACTACGATCGAGAAGTGGTGCACGCACCGCGACCTCCCGCCGCGGTGGCCCCCAGTGGACTTCTCCAGGCGTGGTCGGGAATAGTCCTGACTCCACCTAGCGCCACATGGAGTTTCACTTCCCACAGGCCACGGGGCGGCCTCGATTTCCCGCCGCTCTTCCTGACGCGTGATGTCTCCTGTGCCCATCGTCCATAGTCTCTTCAGCGGCGCTGCCCCGTACTCGTGGGGCACGTGGGGCAATGTGCCGACCTTGCGGGTAGTCCAGGAAAAGCGGGAGTGAAGGCGGGAGGTCAATCCAGCAAGGAACAGGACCCTCCAGTGATTGGTGAGCGAAAATCGAGCGCGCGCCGCAACCGGATCAGAGGCATCTATGTAGGTTCCGGCACGCCCCGTGGACCGAGAGAACTGTAGCGGACGACAGGTTTTCTTCTGCACACCCGGACATAAGGCCGGCAGCCGCCTCTCTGGAAAGAGCTCCCGACGCGTCTGAAGACTCATTCAGAGAAGACGACGCCGACCCAGTTTTGCTTTTTCAAGCAAAACTGCAAAACGCTCAGGCGGCCATCTGAGCGTTCCAGAAAAGGAATTGACGCCCCATGTCGTATGTGAACAGCATAATGCTACAGCCTGCGCCCGTCCCGGGAAGTGGTGGTCTCCCGCCTGAGATCCGTGCAGCTGGCCCGGCGCCCTCGCTCACCCCCAGGTACGGGCGTGTCCTGGGACACAGAGAAGCTGCAGCAGACGGTGCAGACCGCCGTCCACATGCTGGACAACGGGATCGATCTCCATTGCGGCACGACGTCGGAGACCCGCCGCTGCAATCTGTACCAGCACCCCATCGGCTTCTCGATAGGATGGCAGGATGCGCGCTACGCGATGAAGATGTCTTACGTCGTCACCTACGCCGTGGAATTCACAGACCAGAGCAGGGAAATCGTCTCCTATGGCGCCAGCCGGTCCGCTACCGCACTGGCAGTGGACCGCAGTTCCACCATGGACGGGTCCCCGTTGTGCCGACAGGCGCAGAAGGAAAGCATGGGGAATGCCGACGTGACGGCGATTACGCCCACTGCCGCCAGCGGCGACGTCTGCGGCACCAGTCCGCCCATCGAGTCCAACCTGTGCGCCGAATTCACAGGGCTGAACGCATGCTGGGGGGCGGCTTTGCGCGTCCGGGACCTGGGGATTCCCATAATGCGTCGCGGGGGCAAGGCGCGAGACAGCAGCCTAAGGGCCTCGGGCGATCTGTACCGACTGGCCTGAAAGAACATGCCGGTCGGGGTGGACGACCAGTGCGACAGGATACTGGCGGCGGTGCCCGATCTGCTCTGTGCATGGGACGCCAAGGCCTGCGAGACCGGTGGGCAACGCGGGCGGTCATGAGCTCCGGCGCCGACGCCGAGACTTGCAATGCCTGCTGACTCCCTGGAAACTCCGCAGGTCGCGGAGACTGGGTTTCCGCGCAACTGCCACTTCCTGGGGCTGGCCGCCGGCGACATGCGGGCTTTGGGCCGGGATTTGGGGATAGCGGTGTATCGGCAGCTGTGGCGGGCTTCTCGGGGAGGTTGGCAGACCATTCCGCAGGACTTGCCGCTGGCCGACCTCCTGGACCGCAAACCAATCCTGATCCGGCGAGTCGTGGACCGCTTTCTCCGATCTGATCCCCAGTACCCGATTCTAGTCCCGACGGCCCATGATCGCGCCTGGCAGCTGCAGGGGTTGCCTGCCGACCCGAATGCATTGTGGCAGAGCCACCATGTGAGTACACGTGCAGCCCTAGCGCTCAGTGCTTTCGGTCCTCTGAGTCAGCGGGCTTTGGCGCTCAAAGCCCGTTTGAGCGCCGCAGGCCTGCGCCAGACTCCAGGTCTATGGCCGTGGTGCCAAGCGTGGATGGCCACCTGCCCCACTGTGGCTCAAGCCCTGCATGCCCTGATGCGCTACGACCTGGGGATTCGCGTGCAGCGGCTGGAAGCGGCCGTCATGCAGCGGGGCCCGGCTTTCTGGATGGTCTGGACCGCATGCTTGCCGCACCTGAAATTTATTGACGATCACATATCTTGGATGCGATCTCTTGTGGCAAATCGAGATGTGAGACTGCCATGGAACGGTGCCCGCAGGATCTTGAAAGTCGCGGCTGAGGATCCCGAAAGTCGCGTCGGGGATCCTGAAGGTCGCGCTGCCGGAAAAGTACACTCTATATTGAAAATTAAGAATATAGAGAAGGATCGAGAATCCATGCCATGGCGCGTGCACGCGGCGGAGCAGCCGGGCGGACGATGGCATGTCATGACCCCAACAACCGATCCGAATCGGAAAATCATCGCAAAAACCCGCAAGTTCTTGCTGGCCTCCGCGCGGTACTGGCGGTTCGACGCGGCAGGCGTGGATCAGCTGTTGGAACGGATTACGGACGAGGAGCGGTTGGCCTGGAAACTGCGCCACCTGCCGCGCTGGCTCGAGGTACGACAAGCCCGCGCCGACTGGCAGGAGCTACGCAACCCGGCTGGATTCATCTTGCACTGTCTCGGCGAGCTTCCCCCGGAACAGGATCAACTCCAGGTCTTCGCCGACACCTGCAGCGGCAACCTGGATCCCGCGGCCTGGCCACCGCTGCCTTGGGAAGACGCGATGGAGCAAGCTCTCGCCCGGCTGTCGGATGCGGAACGCGGCCACCTATGCTCCCTGCTGCAGACCTGTGGCATCGACGATCCCACCGGGACAGACAGCCTCTGCGCGGTCCGGCTGGGGGATCGCTACAGTCTTTCCCTGAAGCGGCTGCTGGGAGACGCGGCCGTAGCGCAGTTGGAGCAGACCCCTCCGCGAGAATGGTGCTGCAAATATTTCCGAGCGTGGTACGTTCGGCAGACTGCTCCGCGACCGAAAGCCGTCTGAAGCGGGTCTTGCGCATGTCTCCTCGTTCCCACCGCGCCGTCGTACTCGGATCGACGGCGCCGTCTGTCTGGCCCAGGGTTGTTCCGGCGGCGCCGGAAGACGATGTCGGGGAAAAAGAGCACCCGTGCCGATGCGCTTTCCGTCACTGAACACGAAAAACCGAGGAGGAGCCAA
Organism: Anaerolineales bacterium; assembly: GCA_034421855.1. Classification (GTDB taxonomy): domain Bacteria; phylum Chloroflexota; class Anaerolineae; order Caldilineales; family Caldilineaceae; genus Bin34. The sequence continues at coordinate 5,656 of DAOUKB010000124.1, read as the reverse complement.
CGATGAATCCGATTGTAGACGTTTCCGACCGCCGTCCCTGCGGAATGCGCAAGAACATGGAACGTCGGCTCTCGCAGTGTGACGTATATCCAGGTCGGCTGGACTTGGGGCCAGACCCGACCCGGCATTCACGGCTGCATGCTCAACTCCGGTCTGCAGACGATCTCCAGATCCGAGATCGTCTGCAGGTTGTGCCCATATCTCACGGGCAGAGAGGGATATGGAGAGCGACGTGGACCAGAGGATGGGCTTCGGTACGTACGATAACGGTTTCCTCCGGGTCAGTCTAAAGCCCAACTCGGAAGATATCCCGTCCTACTTGCGCCTCAGATCCAATGCCGGCTGCTCCCGACCATCCTTGGCGCATTCTGTGGGTGGACACCGAAGTGACGACACAGCCCTTGGTCCTGCGCCATTTACAGGCACAGGGCTTACGCGTGCGTTCGCTGTCTTCGTTCGAGCAAGCCGTGCCGCAAGTCCGGACCTGGGCTCCACACCTGCTGGTGCTCGACTACGTGACAGCGCGCGCGGCCATGTGTTATGAGACCTTCGTGCATGTGGAACTACCCTTGACGGATCCCTACCGGACCGGAGGGCCCTTGGCGGCAAACCCCTGGGGACATCGGGCCGTGCCGCTTGTCCTGACGGCAGGAGGATCGCTCGCCGCCACCCCCGGATACATGATCCCGCATTTGACGCGCGCCACGCGCTTTTTGGCCAAGCCCTATGATCCCGCCCATCTGGTGCATGTGGTCAAGACATTGCTGCCGCTGCCCGTTCCCGGCTTGGTGGTCGATCTGGTACGGGGCGTAGTAGAGCTGGAGGGCGTGCCGCATCGCGTCTCCCCGCGGGGCTTGGATTTATTGGCGCTGCTGGTCCGCTGCCATCCCCGGCCCTGTCCGGCCGCGCTGCTGGTACAGCACCTGTGGGAAGCGTACGGGGTGACTACCAGCGAGACGTCTGTGCGTATGCGGATACAGGCTCTGCGCCGGGTTCTGGAATCCGATCCGGCACAGCCCCGGCTGCTGTGCAACGCGGGCCAAGGGTATTTCTTGACCCAGCAGCCTCGGTTGCGGACCGCTCCCGATCCCAGGAGCTCCTCCCCTACGCAGCAGCCCCCATACCGCAACGGGAACTCTGTAGCCCCGCATGCCAGGGATGCGCGCCAGACGTAGGGGTGACACGATGAAGATGGCGCGGTACGCATGCGGGCGGCAGGATCAGGACGGTTTGCAATCCATGATATCGGTCTAGGCGCGCGGATCCCGCCCCAGCACTGGTAGGTCCCCTCCCATGTTTACTGCACAGGCTCACTGCCCGGCCCCGCCTATGCCAAGTCGAAGCCGGGCAGCTCTCCACCCGGGAGCGTACGTATACACCTCGCCTGCTCCTGGGGAGGACCGTCGCCTTGGGCTGCATTGCTCTCCTGCGTTTTCCTGCATTCTCCTGAGGGTCGGGACAGACGGGTTCGGCCGCCCCCGCCCGGCGGACAGCGCCGCGGATTGCCTGCCAATGTCGACCAGATAGCTTGCTCTGCAACGGAGCCGTATTGTCTCATGTCCGACCACATATCCGCTTCCTGGTACCGTCCGGACCGCATGGGCCGCATCCCAGACGAATGGGGCTTCGTGCCCCGGGCCGACGGCTTCCGGCGCTGGTCGGGGTTCGCCGACATCGTCGACTACTCCGGCGCCACCAAGGCCGCGCCGGAAGCCTGGTGGGACTATGCGCCGGTCAAGCCCGGCCTAGACAGCGGCTGGGACATCGCGGGGCATCCGGTGGAGCGAGCCAATCCGATCCCGCACTACATCGCAGCCGACCCGGACGGGTATCTGACCCTGACGGACGGCCGCAAGATGTGGATCGGGCAGGGCCAGCGTTTTCTACTGCGCCACAGCCTGGACGACGAACGAGCACACACGGATCGGGAGGCCTACAATCGCGTGCGTCCCCGCCGCGCTACGGCCCCACAGGAGCCCTGCGGTCGGCCGCCGGCAGGATCGGGCTGGGCATGGGACGGCCGCTTCTGGTCGCAGCTGCCGGCTCGCTACCGGGCGGGTACGCTGATCGGGGCGCCCCGCTACGTGCCCGTATCCCGCCTGTCCGAAATCCCGAAACATCTGCTCTATCCCTATCCCGAGTTTTATGCCCAGCTGCGCCGCCGACAGGAAGCCGTGTCGGCGGCGCCGATGTCCGAGACCGGAAGCGGCCGGCCGCCGCGTGCTCCGGCAACCGGGGAAACCCTAGCCTATGTCAGGGTCGACAGGCTGAATGTGCGCTCCGGACCGGGCACGCAGCACGACCGGATCGCGATCCTGCACCACAATGCGCAGATCACGATCGACGAATTCCAGGCCGTGTCCCGTTGGACTTGGGCACATATCGCCTCCGGGATCGGTGCCGGTGGCTGGGCCGCCTACGAACTCATGTCGCCCCAGCCGTCTCCGGCTGCCTCGACCCTGGCGGGCCCTCGCCCTATTCCCGCTCTGTTGTACCAGGCGACCCGGGGCACGGCCCTCGCCGGGCTGGAACGCTCTCTGTGGGCCATCTGTCTGCTCGAATCCGGGGGCCGCACCCGTTCCCGGAACGGCGGTGTCTTGTCCCAGTCGTTCGAGTGGGAGCACTACCAAGCCGCGTGGCTGCACGCTCACCCGGACCAGGGGGCGCATGAAGTGCCGCCCCCCTCGTGGGAAGAACGCTGCCGTTGGTCCAGCTGGGGCGTGGCCCAGATTCTGGGCACGGGTCATCGCCGTCTGGGGTTCGCGGATCCCGTCGCCCTGCACGACTGGCTCGACGAAGCGGAGCTACACGAATTCGAAGCTTTGGTGCGTTTCTGCCTGCGCAAGCCGGGAATTCTGCAGGCCCTGCAGAAAGAGGATCTCGACACGCTGACCTATCTGTACAACGGGGCTCGCCGCAGCGCGGTGCAGTGGGACGAACGCTACCTGGCGGCCCTGACCCGTATTCCGGCCGATGCCGCGACCGGCCCCGCATCCGCCGCTGTTCCGGAGACCCAGCCTATGTCCACTGTCCCCACTGCCCCGTCTCCCCCGCAAAACTCCCGAACTTCCGTCCAGACGGCCCAGAAGGCCAGCCAAGCCGCCGGCAAGAAAGTCGTGTCCGGCCTCGGCGACGGAGCCTTGCGCGGCGGCGGCTTCGTATTGCTGGCCGAAGCCTTGGTCCGGCTGTTCGCACCGGAGCAGCAGGGCTTGATCCAGCCCCTGCTGGTATTGTTGGGACTGATCGGGTCCGGAGCCCTGGGAGCTCCGCCCCCGGTTCCCGCAGCAATGTCGGCCGATGCTGCGTCGTCTGCTGGGTCCCGAGAAAGGGCGGAGGCGACCGTCATCCCGGGGCCGCCGGTACCCGACACGGCGCTGGATATCGTGCCGGCCTCCCTGCGGCCGGCCTGGCAAGTGCGCGCCTGCGCCCAACGGGACGACGCGGCCTGCCCCGTGCTGTATTTTGCCTGGACGGCCGCCGAGGATGTGTTGGTCCACGGCCCCGACGCCCACGGCTGGTATCAAGTACGGCTGCCGGACGGCACCGCAGGCTGGGTGTACCGGGACGGAATCGTCCTGCAGGAAGACGACGCGGAGACTCCGACGGCGGATCGCTAGGTCGGAGCTTCCCGCGCCGCGGATTCCGAAGCCACGCTCTGCATGTCAGGCGGCCACAGGGGAGACAGACCTCCCTCCCCCAGGCCTCGTCGGGAGTCGTGAAGCCCGCTGTACTTCCTCAGGCGGAGGGACTGCCCCGTGCCATACTCGGGCCCTGACGGCGACAGCGATCGGTGAAAGCGGCGTGCACGGCCCGAAACGACGGTGGAGTACTGGGGCAACCGCTACAAGCCTCGACAGCGACGGTCCTACTGCCGAGAGACCGCCTGGAGGAACCCCTGGGATACTTGGATGCCGGTGGAGTGTTGTGTTACGTCTCGGAGCAAGCCAGACTACGAGCTGCTCCCATGCTGTCTACGGCGCAGCGTTGGCCGTTCGTGCTTGGGCAGAAAGACTCGGCTCACGAGTACCAGGCCCCAGTGTGCTTCTGCCTGGCCAAAGCCGGTTGTCGGCGTAACGGCAATTGCGTCCCTCCCGGTCGGCTTCAAAGAGTTCTCCAGAGTTCGGCGGTGCTCCAGATCTCTTCGGTGGGCTGAAAGAGGCGGCGGTAGGGGGACGCCCGGTCGCGGTCGCCCAGCGGAGGCTGGCTGTCTCCCGTCTGCGGATGCCACAAATGCAGCCACATTGGGCCGGTCTCGTCGGTATAGCGATTGACAACCGGAAAGACAACGGAAGGTTGCGAGATCTGGCCCACCGCCTGGCTCTGGGGGAGACTCGGGTAATCCCGCAGATTCACCAGAGGGGCTGTGGTAACGACAAAGGGACCTTGCCGCCTACACCAGGCCCTGGCATGCTTCTGTCTGGCCAAAGCCAGTAGTAACCGTAAGGGCAACTGCGCCCCTCCCGGCCGACTTCGGAGAGTTCTACATAGTCGGCGGCGATCCAGATCTCTTCGGTGGTCTGGAAGAGGCGGCGGTAGGGAGGCAACCAGTCGCGGTCGCCCAGCGGAGGCTGGAGGTCTCCCGTCCGCGGATGCCACAGATGCAGCCACATTTGGCCGGTCTCGTCGGTATAGCGATTGATAATCGGAAAGACGAAGGAACGTTGCGAGATCTGGCCTATCACCTGACCCTCAGTGAGACTCGGGTAATCTCGTAGATTCACCAGAGGGACCGTGGTCACGATAAAGGGCCCTTGCCGCCTATTCAGGTCCCACAGAGGGGCCCACAGATGTTCGGGCGGCAAGGCCCATTCCATTCCACCCTCCCAGTACAGCCGGACATGAGGGGACGTGGTGCGCAGGAAGTTCGGCGACGGAGCGGACAGACAGGCGCTCCACAGGGTTAGAGCCGTCAGGCGGGGGGCGGCGGTCAGAAAGTCCGGCGGCAACGCGGTCAGGCCGTCGGCATGCAGGGCTAGAGTCGTCAGGTGGGGGGGCGGCGGTCAGAAAGTCCGGCGGCAACGTGGTCAGGCCGTCGGCGTACAGGACTAGATCCGTCAGTTGGGGGGTAGAGGCCAGCAAGGAGGGCAGCGTGGTCAGCCCGTCCACCTTTAGGAATAGGTAGGTCAGCCGGGGTACGGGAACCAGTAGATCAGAAGGCAATGCGATCAGGCGGTCGGCGTACAGGGTCAGGTGGGTCAGGACGGGGACGGGAACCAACAGGTCGGCCGGCAATGTGGTGAGTCTGTGCAGTTCCACAGTCAGATGGACGAGGGCGGGGACGGGTGCCAGCAGGTCAGCGGGCAGGGCGGTCAGGCTGGCGGCGTACAGGGTCAGGTGGGTCAGGGCAGGGACCGCAGTCAAAAAGTCAGAGGGCAACGTGGTGAGAGAACCTAAGGTATCCAGCGCGAGGATATCCTCGTGATGCCAACCAACATATTTGACAGGTCGAGAAAAGCGGCTTGAGGCTCCCGAGGCATCCAACGTCAGGTGGGTCAGAGCGGGCAGGGCCGGCAGCCAGTCCGCGGGCAGGCTCTGCAGTGCGTCCATCTGCAGTTCCAGATGGGTTAGAGCGGGCAGGGCCGGCAGCCAGTCCGCGGGCAGGCTCTGCAGTGCGTCCATCTGCAGTTCCAGATGGGTTAGAGCGGGCAGCTGTCGC
>DAOUKB010000123.1:0-68918 GCA_034421855.1 Anaerolineales bacterium | reverse complement strand
CCGAATATGTCGGTGACCTGCCAGGTAGAGGGTTCCGCCTGCACGAGAGGCAACACAATCTGGCAGGCGGTCACCGAATGCGCTGTCGTGGCATACGCCGTGCGCCACTCCTGGGCAATCGCGGTAAAGGGATTTTCCGACAGCTCCGACTGCATTTCTTCCAGTACCTGCAGCGCGGACCGCATGTCCCCGGTCAGCGCATGGGCCTGCACCAGCCGGAAGTAGGCCAGGCCGCGTAAGAGATTCAGTTCGGTCGCCGGCGGTGTCCCCGTGATGCTGCAGGCCTGCAGTGTCGGATCGTCCAACGCATCTCGATAGAGTTGCAAAGCCGGGCCGTAACCATAGGCGGACGCCCCCTCCAGCACCACGTCGGCTTCGACCAAGACCAGCCCCATACAGCGGCTGGCGGGATTGTCGGGATTGTATTCGAACCAGACCCGTTGGAACGGCGCGCCTTGGATGCTCTCCCAGAGCTCTACCCGGTCCACTTGCTGTTCCTCGGCAATGAGACCGCTGATACCGCCGGCCATGATGATCTGCTGACCCTGACCCGGATTAGTGGTGGGCACGGGAGCCAGCCGGACCTCGCCGTTGGCGATGGTAGCCCCTTTGCGGATGTGACTGTTCACGAAGTCTCCGTCCCAGGACAACACTTCCACGGTAGACAAGCACAGGAAGTTGCAGACGGTATCCACCCACGCCAAATCCAACTTGCCGTCCATGTTGATGTCCTCCAAGGCCAGCAGCGAGCCTACGCCCAGCGTAGGCGGCATGAAGACGAGGCTGTAGGCATCGCCGAAGGACTGGTAATAGATCATCAGGCGGCTCGCCTTCCGGTCTGGTCCCATGCCGGTGTCGTCCGGTCCCACCACGAGCGCGACCACGTCGGACTTGCCGTCGCCGTTGAGGTCGGCGGCCTGCAAGGCGCCTGCCTGATCCGTGACCACTTCGCAAAGGCGCAGCCAAGTTTCCACCAGCAGCAAGTCCCCCTTGAGGCCGTTGAGCACGGTCCCGATCATCGTGGGATATCCGTCGAGGGTGCCCGGACAAGCCGGTAGTTCTTCGGAGGCGGCGAAGGTACGCGGATCCATGTTGCGCAGCTTGTGCGCAGAGGGGAACAGGGAGGACGGGGTTTCCTCCACCGCGGCGGCAGTCTGCAACTCTTCCGTACCTCGACGGTCGGGGAAGGAGCTCAGGACCGGGCAGATGTCGGCGGGACTAAGCGGCGGATTGGCATAGCCGAAAGCCCCGAAAGGCTGCCAAGTGGCAGGATGCGAGGCTACGTAGGCTTGGGCCGCAGTGCAGGCCACCACAGAATCTTCCGCGCCCACGAAGGCCTGGTGCCAGGCTCTGCCGAGACCGGTAAACACGGAGGAGGGGTATGCCTGCGCCAAGACGTCGAGTATTTCCGCAGCTACTTCGGGCTGTTCCTGGTAGGCGGCGATGACGGCCAGCTGCAACAGGCTGAAGGAACGCAGGTAATCCCGTTCCGAGGAGTCGTGCCAGACCGTCAGGACGTTGTCGGCCAGAGCTTGGCGGTACAGCATCTGGGCGCCGTGCAAGTCTTGGAGCGGAGACTGCAGCGTCTTGTGATGGGCTTCCATCACGATGTGATACAGGTAATTGGTGGGACCGTATTCGTGCGCGACGCGTTGATAGGGCCGACCGTCGGGACTGGCCCAGATTTCCGTGCGCGCGCGTTGGGGACCGGCGTCGGTGTTTTCGTAGACCCCGCCCTGAATACTGACGGCCAAGCCGTCTCCCCAATTTTCCGCTTCCCGCAGTTTGACTTCCGCGTTGACCATCGCGACGGGAGCCGCGGTCCAGTTCCGCCACCGGCTCGCGACCGGATCCCAGCTTTCGATATAGACCGAGGTGTAGCAGACCTCGGCTCCGCAGGATTCGTCGGAATAGACCAGATCGGACAGCTGGTCCGCGTTGACGTCCCCGACCGCCAGCAACGCCAGTTCCCCCGCGGCTTTCGCTTGCATTTCCAGGACCAAGCCGTCGTCTTGCCAATGGAACAACACCATCCCCATGCTGTGGCCGGGGCCCGCCATCGCGGCCAGGTCGTAGGTCAGGAGCAGATCGATGAAGCCGTCGCCGTTGATGTCCCGATCCGAGATCATGGAGCGAACGGCGATGGCGCAGTCTACGGCGCTCTGCACCAAGCCCTGCGGATCGTTGTTCCAGTAGGCCAGCGTGTCTTGCATGAAGGCCAGAGCTTCGCCGGCCCGGCCCGGGCAAATCGGTGGGGGCAGACTCGGATCGGGCGCCAGATCGGCCCAGGATCGACTGACGGGTTCCGGCTGCGACAATACCGTGACGTCGGGCAAGTGGGACAGATAGACCGCCGGTACCGCCACGCCTTCCGGTACGGTGGGAGGCAACAACGGCGTATCGAGGGGCAATGCCGAAGGCGAAGGCGGCACAAACAGGCTGCGGCCCACTGTCAGGGGAGTAGGATCGGCGTTGCTTTCCCCGTTGGCCCCCAACAGCAGATTGAGCTCCAAGCCGTAGCTCTGGGCTATTCCATTCCAAGACTCGCCGGCTTGGACCCTGTGGTAACGGGCGCCTTGTTGGGAGAAATCGGCCGGCACCAGCAGCTTCTCGCCTCGATACACGATGTCGAAGTCGCGCACCGCCTGGGGATTCAGGCTTTGCAGAATATCTACCGAGTAGCCGGTGGTCTGCGCGATGGAAAACCAGGTGTCCTGCGGCTGCACGTAATAGTAGTAGCCGCGGTCGGTGGTCTGTGCCAGCAGCGCGCCGACCGCGGACAGCAACCCGACCGCGACCATGCAAAGGCACAGCGACAGCCTGGCCCGCAGCGGCAAGGTATGGGAACGCCCCGTTCTGCCTAGGGTTGAGGAAGCAAGTCTAAAACACACAGTGGGGGATTAGAAGATGCAGTCGACCGTGTTGGGCATGTCGGCCGATTCGACCGACGCGGCCCTGGCGCCAAATACCAGTTTGCGGCACGCGCAGAGAAGCGCTCGGAAACCTTGCAGTGGGTTCATACGTAACAGTCTACCGGTTTCGCCGGAATTGGATGCCAATTATGTCCCTTGAAAAGTGGAGCGAGTATCTGCCCCTTGAAATCCGTGTATTATGGCGATGGGTCAAAATTCCGTTTTGGCTCGGTGCAATCTTTGCCGTCGGGGATCTAGGGTTGTCCCTGAGTAGCGGCCTGGCCAGGGTTGCGGACGACGCAGATCTCGTAAAGAGTCTGTATTACGGTGAAATGCTGTTGCCGCTGGCGACGGGCTGGGCCAGCGCGCGGTTGGTCCTGCATGACGAAGCTCGCGAAATTCTCCTGATCACCCCAGCTCCCTACTGGTTGGTCAGTCTACGGCGCTTGCTTTTGCTCATGGCCATAATCTCGGCTACTTGGATCGGGGCCTTCCTCTTGGCGGCTGCAATCCTGCGGGTACCCGAGGCCGGACAGTTGATACTCCGGATTCTCCTGGGCGGATTGGCAGCCATCTTCTTTTTTGGCTCCATTGGTTTTGCAACTGCCGTTCTGCTCCGTAGCTATTTGTGGGGGACAGTTCTGACCACCTTGCTTTGGTGCGCTGCACTGGCGCTGATACGTTCAGCCACGTCACTGGCGCTTCTGCATCCCTTCCTGACGTGGGTTGATGCTTTTCATCCTTTTTGGCCAGCGAACCGCATCGTCGTCAGTTGCGCGGCCGGTATATTCTTGGCTCTGGGTTGTTGGCGGTTGCATGACGGTAGTGTCCTGCGAACCTCTATAGAGAGTAATGAAAACCTGTGAACGTCGACTTTGCCGCGTTGGTCCGGCTGGAATTTCTGTTGCTGCTGCGCAGTCGCGGCCTTGGCATTCTGGCCGCGGTCACAATCGGCACCGTAACCTTGAATCTGGTGCTCAGTTCCGCCGACGTTGCCGGCATTTTGGCTTCTATCGCAACTTCGCTGCTAGCCATTGAATTGCCGGTCTTGGCCTTGGTCTTGAGTCCGATGATAACGCGGGGTTGGACACACAGGGGCGATGTCGTATGGGCGGCTCCGGTAGGCCTCTGGGCTATAGCCGCGGCGCGCTTGACGGCCGCTTGGCTGGCGGTCGGTGGAATCCTCCTGGCCGGAGTCCTCGGGGCCAGTCTGTTCCTGAGCGCGCGCAGCGAATGGCCTCTGTCGAACGGGATTTTCCTGTTCGGATCGCTGATCAGGCTCACGTTGCCGGTAACTTGGGCCCAAATCACGATCCTGCATGCGTTGGCTCATCTCCTGCGTCGTACAGCGTGGGTTGCATTGATCGGCATCGGCATGACGCTGGTCACCGCCCTGGGCGCCTATATGTTCGTCCAGCATCTTCTCCATCCCTTGAACTATAGCTGGGTCACATTGGCTTTCAACACCGTAGTGGGGTTGGGAGCCGATGGTCTGATACAAAGTCGCAAGGCTTGGATGTTTTTGGCAGTGGGATTCACTCTCTGGTCGGCATCTCTGCTGATAGTGCCTTTCCAAGATTATCGAGTGTACTGGCAGCCGCGCCAAGGCTGGTTCCTGTCGGGTTCTACGGCCGCGCTCCTAATCGTTGCCGTGACGACCATCGCCCTGTATCGGCAATCGTACCGCGCCAGCATCGTACCTCTTACGCAAACGAGCCAGGTTGCCGTGTGGCGAGTCGATGAGGTATCCCACGACGTGAAATTGGACGCTGGCGAATTGGGCGTGACGACCCGCTTGACTCTCGAGTTCGCGTCACCGCGGACAGACGACCTCCATGCCGTCGACCTTGCCCTCAATCCCGGCCTGCAAGTGCAGTCGGCCAGGGTGAACGGGAAGGAGGCGCAGGCCGTACGCCGCGGCGAGGTCGTGGCCCTGTCTTGGCCGGACGCGGCTCCCCTGCCCACCGCTGCCGAGACTGTTGCCGTGGAAGTCACATACCAGGGCCGTCCCCGTTTGTTGCGGGAAGACTACGGAAACGTACTGGCCCTCCCCTACTTTCCGCCCCGTTTTCGACGGCAAACAGCCAGCTATTTGGGTTCCGATACTCTGTTTTGGATGCGCGACGCCGATTGGTTGGCTTGGCCTCTGACGCCTTATACGAAGCGGGCGCGCGTAGCGAATGAACTCGCTGTCACGGTCTCACAGGATTTCGACGGTCCCCTGTACAGTACGGCCGACCAGATTGCATTGAACGACATAGGTCAATCGCCCATGGAACATCGGTGGTCCGGCCCGTTTCCGCCGTTGCTCATGTGGGCCGCGCCTTACCGGACACTGCCGGACGATAGTGGCGAGCTGCACCTTGGTAGGCTACAAAACCAGGAGGAAATCGGAGCAGCCAAGGAAATTCTCGATTGGGTGGCCAAAATCCAAAAAGCGCAGGGGAAACCACCGGTGGACCTTACATTGGCGGTGATTCCGTACGGCAACCGGATTCTGTTCGCCCCGCCCTATGTGGGCGTACCCGAAGCCAGGATCCAGTGGGTGATGCTGTGGGACTTGGAGGGAGAGGATTCGCTGCCGCTCCAGGTCCGGCTGGGCGAAGCCATACGTTTGACGGAAGATTGGCTGGCCGAGTTGTTGCCCTGGGAAGAACGCCCCATGATCTTCGAAGGGGAAATCCGCGGGATTTCCGAGGGGCGGATTCCCCGCAACGTGCAGGCGCCGTATCAACGCTGGACGGAAAACCCGGCTGCCTCCATGTGGCACCATGCATTTGCCGTAGTCTTGGCCCAGCGTCTCCTGTTTTCCGAACATGCCGCATTTGTGCAAAGCGAAAGAGAGGCGTGGGAACGCATTCGCAACATAGAAGGCGAACTCCTGACTTCCGACTTGGCCTATGTCGACGGCGGCTTCTACGAATTCAAGGGGCCCGTGAGTCCGTATGAACCGGAGAAATATGGAGGGGACTATGCGGAATTTTGCGCCTTGGCGACGGCAGTCGCCACTCTGCATACGTTGGCGGATGTACACGGAGACGGGTTTCTATGGCATTGGCTACAGACCCTAGGCGAAAAAATCCGAGCCGACGAAGTCGTAGACGAATCTGACCTGTGGCGGGTAGGCGCCGCCTTGGTGGGAGCTCCGCTGGGTCCGATCGCCGCTCCATGTCAGGCGTACCAAGGTTGAAGTCCAGGAGGTCGGCTTGACAATTCAAGACATAACGCTTGCACAGGTGCAACATACATATCGCGGCGACGTCGCCGCCTTGCGGGATATCACGCTTCACATCGGCAAGGGCGTTTTTGGCCTGCTGGGACCGAACGGGGCCGGCAAGACTACGATGATGCGGATCTTGGCTACGCTCCTGCCACCGTCGGAGGGCGAAATCCGCGTCGGTCCTTTTTCGGTCACCGACAAAGAGGACCGACATCGGATTCGCACATGCATGGGATACGTTCCCCAAGACGATCCGTCGTATCCGCATCTGAGCGGCAGGGAGTTTCTGGAGTACATGGCCATAGCCAAATGCATTGGTCCTGCCCGTCTCAGGCGGAGGGAGGTCGACCGTGCGATAGACACTATGGGCCTGACCAATTTTGCGCATCGACGTATCCAAACATATTCGGGAGGCATGAAACGCCGTGTGGCGGTGGCCCAGGCGCTGCTGGGTTCGCCCCAGGTACTGATCGCGGACGAACCTATGGCGGGCCTCGATCCCATGGAACGGATGCGCTTCCGCTCCTTCGTGGGAGAACTGAGTCGAGAGTGTATCGTAGTCGTCACGTCGCATATACTGGAAGATATCGCGGATATGTGCGACGTGGTTGCGGTACTGCAACATGGACGACTGGCTTATGCCGGTCGGCCGGCCGGCTTGGCCGCATTGGCCCAGGGGTTCGTATGGGAACTGGCGATCGGCTTGCCTTATCGGACGGATTGTCTGGTATTGCGCACCAAAGCCGGGGTCTCGCACCGCATTCTCGCGCCCGAATCACCCCATGCAGAGGCGGAGCCCGTCGCAGCGACGATGGAAGACGGCTACTTTTGGCTTATCCGAGAACCATAGATCCAGGATTTGCACCGTCGAAGGCAATTCGGGGACAGCGGCGGCTAGGGCTGCATTGAGTTCCGACGGGTAGCCGGAACCCGCGAGATTTCCGATGCAGGCGAGCCTGCCGTCAGGCTCGCAATCCAATCGACGACGGAAAGTCCCTGCTCCGTCTCCCGCCGCAGGCCCAGCTCCCGAGGGGGAGCATACGCTGTATCTCCCAGGCTGTTCCGAATCCCAACGGGATTTTCTCGAGATGAAACGGATTGGGCGGGCGCTGCAGATTCAGCCTGCTGCCTGCCGTAATGTATATTCTGAAAAGCCGTCTCTCGCGGCCGAGGGAAAAGCCTCCGGCAGGCCAGTTCTGTGACTCCAGTACCTACTTCGTCGACTCCGGCTTCTGCTTCTGCGGCGGTCCGGCCGTCTCCCTACGCGTCTCCGGCAAGCTCCCCAGAGCCGGAACCGATCTGGGACGACTTGGTGCAGCTCCTCGGGACAGGACATGCGCCTTACGCGTTGCTGGCAGGGCATTTCCTGCTCTTCTTGCAGCCGTTGTTGGGCCTCTTCGGAATTTCTTGGCCCGGTTCGTTGGCGGCTCGTCTTAACGGCTGGTCCGCGGAGCCGTCTCAGGAGCAACGTGTCCCGTAGCCGACAATATCTCCAAGATTGGCTGGAAGCTCGCATGGAGGCCTTGGAAGCCGGTCATGCCTTGCATCTCCCCTTCGATCTTTCCTCCTTAGAAGCAGAATTCCTGCCGCTGCAGGAAGCGTGGCATCAGACCCTGCCGGCCAGTCTGCCGCGGGAATCCAATTCCATGAGCATCAAAGGGCCCGCCTACAGCTGGCTGCTGGCCAATCTGGCTTTGGCCCACACGCAGGAAGGCATCCATGCCCGCAACGCGGCAAACACGCCGATAACGGCGGGATGGACCGGTCCGACCCTGGGGACGCAGTGGGGAACAGCCGACACCTATGAAGCGCATGTGGCCATACCGGGATATACGTTGGGTACCCACCAAGATCCGAATCACGTCAAAGCGAGTCTCGCGGCCGCTCCGGTACTGCCGCGGGCGCTAGGAGCCGAGACCTTTGCCCATCTGATTCAAATCGACGCCGACCGGACATACGATGCGGGCTATTGGGCCGGCTGGCTGGGTTTCCTGACCACGGCAATTCTGCTGCTGGCCGGCATCATCTCCGTAGCCGTAGCTCTGGTCTAACACGCGTTCCGCATGAGTTCGAAACTGCCTTTTTGGCTGCGTATGCTCAACTGGACGGTCGTCTTTGCGACCCTGTTCTGGATTGTCTACGACCGCGTACTGCAACCTTGGGCGGGTTGGCCTCTCAGCTTCCCTACGACAATCCTGTACAACTGGCTCCGCGATCTGGCCGTCTTGGCCATGGTCGTCGGTCTGCTGCATATAGTTTTCGTGCATTTGCAGCGAGTATGGCGCGCCCAAACCCGTTGGGGGTACAGCCTGGCGCTCCTGCTGGCGGCCACCGGAGTGGTGACCATGGGCTTGGGCGACGGTGCAGGTCTGGAGAGCATCGCCCTGCAGTGGATCTACACGCATGTCTTGGCGCCTGCCGAAGCTGCCCTTATGGCCTCCACGTTGTTCGTGTTGGCCGGTGCTCTATGGGTAGCCCTGCGGCTGCGCCGCCGCGGCATGCGATGGCTGCTGCTAGGCTTTTTGCCGGTGCTGGCCTTGCAGATGCCTTGGATCAACGCCCATGTGCCTGCGCCGTTCGCACTCTATTTGGACAGTGCCCTGCACCTCGTGGCTACGCCGGTCATGCGCGGCCTGCTGCTGGGCACAGGCCTGCTGCTGTTCGCCACCGCCTTCCAATACATCCTGGGCCTGCCCGACCCGCAGGAGCCGAAAGCCTAAGACGGCCCTCCTGTTCCTGATAGCCGCCAAACGCTATGTCGGGCTTTCTCTGTAACCATTGCGGGCACGAAAACGATGCAGAGACCCTGTATTGCCGGAACTGCGGCGCGCTCCGGGAACCGGAGGCGGCCGACGTCCCGGACCCGGCCCCCGCCGAAAAGGAGCCGGTGCAAGCGGAGACGGAGAAGACCCCGGAGGACTTGCCAGAGACGACCACAGGTCCCGATACGCAGACGGACCTCCCGGAGCAGGACAGCCCCGAGGCTGCACAGTCCCCTGTGGAACCCTTGCTGTTGGATGTCTTCCCGGGCCTGATACCGGAACGGGAAGTGTCGCACTTCGGCAGCACCTGGGCGCCGGCCTTGCCTGCGCCCGAATCCTTGGATGCCGCCGCGTTGGCGGAAATGCAAGCGTACTGCCGCCTGTCGGCGACACCGGTGCCCGTACGGCGGACCGGCAAACCGCCGGCAGAGGCCCTACATCGCCAATTCCTCCTCTATGCAGTCCTCCTGTTGGCCGCCCTGTTGCCTTTCTGGCTCGGTTCCCTGTCCCTACCGGCCGTGCCGTACGACTGGGACGGCACCGCAGCGGCTTGGCAAACCATCCAAGACCTGGAGCCCGGCAGCCCAGTCTTGGTCTATTGGCAGAACGCTCCGGCCGTAGCCGGCGAATTGGACCTGCCGTTGATGCCGATCTTGACCCACCTGCTGGCCGTGCCGGTGGAATTGCATCTCTTCACTCAGCACCCTTTGGGACTGGCCCAAGCCCGCCGCCTATTGGACACGGTGCGGCGCAAACAAGCCGTGGCTCTGAGCGGCGTGGAACCCGCCGCGACGATCCACGAGGTGGGTTTTTGGCCGGGCGGCTATGTCGTGCTGCCGGGCTTGCTGCCTTGGCTGGCGACTCACGAACCGGAGTTGCAGATCGTGGTTTCCGCCGATGCTCAGGACGTCGTGCACTGGTTGGAGCAGGTGGCTCCACATACCGAAGCCCCGGTACTGGCCGTCACGAGCGCCGGCATCGACCAGGTGATCCGACCCTATCGGGATTCGGCGCAGTTGGCCGGCGTGGTGCGCGGGTACAACGGAGCGCAAGCGTATGCGCAGCGCAACGCGGCCCGTTTTCCCGATCTGCAGACCCGCGAAACGGCACTCCATACGGCAGCCCAAAACTGGGTTTCGACGGCCTTGATCCTGGCCTTCCTGACCGCTTTGCTGCTGCGTTACTACGTCGCTCCGCGCTGGATGCAGGAGGACCTTGACTCTTGAGCACCTGGAGGTAGCCGGAGTCTGGGCAGGCCTGACTATCTCGCTGAGTCTTTTCAGCCTTTTTCTGGGCCAGCAATGGCACTCGCGCCTGATGCAACACCTCTTTCTGGGCGCCTTGATCGGCTATCTGCTGCTGTTGGTCTGGGAAGAGCACCTGGCGTCTCGGCTGCTGCAGCCGCCGGCCCAGTCCGATTCGCCGCTCGTCCCCTTGCTGCTGGTTGGCCTCTTGGCTGCCGGGGCTCTGACCCGGGCCCGCTCCGATTCCCGCACTGGCCGGGCGGCTTTGTGGCTTGCCCGCCTGGCTTCCTTGGCGGGCTCCTTTCTGGTGGCCGCGGCCGCGGCTACGCTGCTGTTGGGGACTTGGCAAGGTACCCTGCAGCCCCAGGCCCTGACTGCCGTTTCGACCGCGTACTGGCTGCCCATAGCCTTGCTGATCACATCTACCGTAATCCTGACCATGACGTTTTCGCCGGGGCTGCAGCGGCAATTGCCGGGACCTGTGGCCAGCGCCGTAACGGGTCTGATACGCCTGGGCCGACCCTTGTTGCTGTTGGCCAGCGGCATGGTGCTGGCGCGTCTCTTCGTGTCCCGGATCACTCTGTTGACCGCATTTCTGGATCGCACCTGGACGGCTCTGGGCCAATCCGGGATCATGGACTGGCTGTCCAACCTGTCGGCTTGAGGTTCAAGATGGCGGCAGTTCAGGGCGGTATCCTGTGTGTGGGCATAGACGACGGCCACGTCAAGGCCTGCCTCTGCGATCAGGTCTCCGGTTCCTGGCGCCTGGTCAATTGGCTCGTGGAACAGATCCCGCCGGCGGAACGCGCCGAAGCCGCGGTGGAAACCGAGCGCGGAACGGTAGTCTCCAGCGTGCAATGGGTTCTGAACACCTTGAGCCAGTTTACAGGCTGCGATCTGCAATCCGCTTTGCTGCCCCAGCCGCAAGCCTCCGCATCCGACTCCGCCGCGTACCGCCTGGACAAAGTGTGGCTGACCGCCAGCGTAAATCCTCCCCTTACGGTCTGGATCATGACCTTGACGCCTTTGTGGCTCCCCCAGCTGGAGGAGATCGTGCACGGCCAGTCGGCCCATGTCGTCGGCGTAACCTTGTTGCAGGGCGACCTGCCGGCTTGGCGCCTGCGCCAGGAATTGCTCAGTGGGCGACCGGACTTGCTGTTGATCTGCGGGGGCTACGAGAGCGAACCCGAGCCCGGGCAGGGACGCAGCTCTCCGGTTTCCGTGCTGACGGAATGCCTGGCCTTGTACGAGAACCCTCTGCAGATTGTTTTCGCCGGCCAGAGTGCCGGCGCAGCGGAACTCCTGGCCGGCATCCGGGCGGCCGGCCGCTTCGAGCCCGTCGCGATACCCAATATTGCGCCCCACCCCGCGTACTTCCGGTTCAGGCCCTTGCAGGAAGCATTGGCGGCCCTGCAACACGAGCGCGAAGTCCGCAGACTCGGCATGGATGCGGCTCGGACCTGGGGAGCGGCCGAAATCGGCCTTCTGTCCGTCTCCGAGAGCTTCACGCGCGCGCTCCGCGTTTGGCAGAGCCGCCGACACCCCGCGGCGGAACTGCACGGCGTATTGGCGTCCGCGCACCGCAGACTGCATGTGTTGCTGCCCGCTGCAGCCGATCAGCCGGCCGCGGTCTGGCACGGCGTGGGTCCGGGGGTGCCGGAGCAGTTGAAGCACTGGCCTCCGGTCGGTCTGGCCAGCGGTCTGGGACCCGCCGGCTTTCCCCGACAGGAGATGCCGGTGTGCGAGCCCAGAGGATTTCTCCCCTTGATTACCCCCCTATTGGCTACGGACCCGGCGGCCGGCTGGTCCGTATTGACACGGGATTTACTGGTGGAACCGTAAGCCCGCTCGGTCCCCGACCCATGGCCGCGGCGTTCTTCCCCCTATGGGGAGCTCGTGGCGCCCGTTCGATTCTGCGCTAGAATCAGACACTTCCAGGCAGCTCCTGGCCCTTGCCGCATATGCCTCCGCCGGGTACCGGCGTGCCCGGTGGCCGGGCGGCGTCGAGGTTGCGGCTGTACTCACATCAAGGAACCTACGATGACCAGACCTCTTTCCCGACGAGAATTTTTCGTGGTGAGCAGTACCGCCGTAGCGGGCAGCGTGCTCATAGCCTGTGGCGCGCCGGCTCCCGACGCGGACGCGGCCGAGGAAGTTCCGGCCGCGGAGACCGCGGCGCCGGAAATGCCCATGGGCAAGTACCGGGAAGCTCCGGCGCTGCGCGAAATGGTTCAAGCCGGCGCCTTGCCCCCGGTCGACGAACGTCTGCCTACCACGCCGCGGGTGCTGGAAGTCCTCGACCAACCGGGACGCTACGGCGGCGAACTGTCCAGCGTGGTGGCCGATCCCACCGCCAATCTCTTTGAAATCTCCAACGCCCGCGGCGCGGCCTTGGCCGGCCGCAACTACGACTTGGACAACATCGTCCCCGTGGCGGTAGAGAGTTTCGAACTCAGCACGGACAGCCGGGAGCTGACGATCCACCTGCGGGCCGGGACCCGCTGGTCCGACGGCGCGCCCTTCACCACCGCAGACGTGCGGTTCTGGTACGAGGACATTCTGCTGAACGAAGAGTTGACTCCGGTCATCGACCAGGATTTGGCTCCGGGCGGTACTCCGCTGCAGCTGGAGGTTCAGGACGACTACAGTTTCAAGCTGACGTTCGCGGTGCCTTATCCCAGCGTGATCGACATTCTGCCTTCGCTGGCGCTTTGGGCCCCGAAACACTATCTGCAGCAATGGCACGTCAACTACAACGACGAGGCCGACGCCCAAGCGCAGGCGGAAAACTTCGATGCCTGGTACGAAGCGTACGAGTTTCATGCCGATTCCGGCGAAACGCAACAAGATCCCGACCTGCCGGTGTTGGGAGCCTGGATTTTTGCGAAGCAGGACACCCAGGGCAACACCACCTATACGCGCAATCCTTACTATTGGACCGTGGATGCCGACGGCCACCAGCTGCCCTACATCGACACGCTCCGCAAAGTCGTGGTGGAAAACCGCGAAGTGCTGACGGCCAAAGTACTGGGAGGCGAGGGTACGCATCACAGCTGGTTCCTGAGCCTGGCGGATTTTCCGCTGTACAAGCAGAACGAGGAATCCGGCAACTTCACGGCGCGTCTCCATCCGGACTTGCGGGCCTCCGAAATGGGCTTCGCCTTCAACTACACCCATCCGGACGAGGTGTTGCGGGCATTGTTCAACACGCTGGAGTGGCGCCAAGCCCTGTCGCACGCCATCGACCGCGACGAGATCAACGAACTGCGGTTCGCCGGGCGCGGGGTGCCCCGCAATCCCATCATGCATCCGGGTCCCAGCTTCTGGGAAGAAGGCATGGATCAGTACTACACCACCTACGACCCGGCTTTGGCCAACGAGTTGCTCGACGGCATCGGGCTGGGTTACGACAGCGACGGCAAATTTCGCCTGCGACCGGACGGCGAGGCCCTGACCTTGACCATGGAAGTGGACGCCGGGCGGGCCGATCTCTCCGAAGTGGCCAACCTGATCAAATCCTATTGGGCCGCGGTCGGGATCAACATGAACGTGAAGGGCCAAGATCAGCAGTTCTTCATGCAGCGGATGCGGGCCAACGAACACGACATCGGCGTGTGGGCGATCGGGGGTTCTTCCGAACCGTACTCCCGCCAGAACGAACCGATCCGCTACCGGCCGCCGTGGCATTGGAGCAGCACTCCCCTGGGCGGGCCGTTGTGGCGGCAGTGGCTGGACACCGACGGAGCCGAAGGCCTGGAGCCGCCGGACGTCATCAAGGAACTATGGGACATCACCGTGCAGTGGCAGGCCGAACCCTACGGCACGGAACGCTACAAGGAACTAGGCCGACAGATGCTGCAAATCAATGCCGAGAACGTCTGGGCCATCGGCACGGTGGGTTTGGTGCCGCGACCCTCGGTAATCCGCAACACGGTGCGCAATCACCCGCAGGCCGACGACATCCTGAGCATCGAATACGGTATGTGGACCCATTACCAACCGGCCCAGTGGTGGATTGATTCCTAGCTTTCCCGCGCGGCCGCCCGGATCTCGGGCGGCCGCCTCGCTCCGTCGGCAGACCGTCCCGGACAGATGCTGAAATTCCTGCTGAGCCGTCTGCTGCTCTTCGTCCCTACGTTCCTGGTCATCTCGGGAGTGACCTTCGTCTTGATCCAGCTGCCGCCCGGGGACTACATATCGGCCTATGCCACGCAGCTGGAGGCTTCCGGACAGGAGGCCAGCGAGGCTCTGTTGGCCGCGTTGCGGCATCGCTACGGGTTGGATCGGCCTGTCTGGATCCAGTACCTCAAGTGGCTGGGGGGCATCGTCACGCGCGGAGATTTCGGCCACTCGATGCAATGGAACCGTCCCGTGGGCGACCTGATTTGGGATCGCCTGGCCTGGACCGTAACGATTTCCTTCATCACCATCGTCGTCACTTGGATTCTGGCGTTTCCCATCGGCATTTACTCGGCCACGCATCAGTACTCCCCTTTCGACTACGTCTTCACCTTTCTGGGCTTCGTCGGTCAGGGCATTCCCGACTTCCTGCTGGCTCTGGTGCTGATGTGGATTGGATTCAGCCTCTTTGGGCTGGATATGGGCGGGCTTTTTTCCGAGGCCTATCGTGAGGCCCCGTGGAGCTGGGCGCGCTTCGTGGATTTGCTGGCGCATCTCTGGCCGCCCGTGTTGGTATTGAGCATCTCCAGTACGGCCGGCCTCATTCGCACGATGCGTGCCAATCTCCTGGACGAATTGCGGAAGCCCTACGTGGTTACCGCCCGGGCCAAAGGGATGAAAGAATGGCGGCTGGTCCTGAAGTATCCCGTGCGGGTAGCCTTGAATCCGTTTATCTCCGGCGTGGCCTACGTGCTGCCGCAACTGATATCCGGAACGACTATAATCTCCATCGTGCTCAGTCTGCCCACGACCGGGCCGATCCAGATCCGGTCCCTGATGAGCCAAGACATGTATTTGGCGGGCAGCCTGTTCCTGCTGTTGGGATCCCTGACGATTCTGAGCACGCTCATCTCCGACGTGTTGCTGGCCGTCGTGGATCCCCGCATTCGGCTGGAATAAGCGCGAGTCCTTTCCGGACCCTGCATGCTCATGGCGGACTCCCACGGCATCGACACTGCTCAAGCGCAAGTCTTTACGGCTTCGCAGTGGAGACTGATGTGGTGGCGCTTCGTGCAGCACCGCGTCGCCGTCGGCTCCCTACTCGTACTGTTGGTCGCCTACGCCGCGGCCGCGTTCGCGGAATTCCTGTCTCCGCATGATCCCAACCGGTTCAGTTCACGGTACATCATGGCTCCGCCCATGCCTTTGCGTTTCTTCGCGGACGGCGCCTTGGCATGGCCTCCGTACGTTTATGGTTTCACCTCGACCCGCAACGAAGAAACGTTGAGAATGGAGGTGGTGCCGGACGAAACCCAGATTCACCGCTTGAAATTCCTGGTCCGCGGCGATCCCTACCTGTTCTGGGGCAGGTTCGAGACCGATCTGCATCTCTTCGGCCTGGAATCCGCGGAACAACCCCTGTTTCTGCTGGGTGCCGACGATTTGGGCCGAGATCTGTTCTCGCGTATTCTGTACGGCTCCCGCATCTCCCTTTCCATCGGTCTGGTAGGAGTAGGCTTCTCGCTGATCTTCGGCGTGCTGCTGGGGGGCATATCCGGCTATTACGGTGGCGTCGTCGACACGGTGATTCAGCGCATCATCGAGTTCTTGCGGTCGCTGCCCGCCATCCCGCTGTGGCTTACCTTGGGGGCCATCTTGCCGCCGGACTGGAGTGCGTTGCGCATCTACTTCGGCATTACGGTGATCCTGTCGCTCATCGGTTGGACCGGCATCGCACGCGTGGTGCGGGGCCGTTTTCTGTCCCTGCGGGAAGAGGATTTCATCCTGGCCGCTCGGCTGGCCAACGCCAGCCAACTGCGGATTATCCTGCGGCACATGGTGCCTTCCTTCACCAGTCACTTGATCGCCAATATCACGCTGGCCATTCCTGCCATGATCCTGAGCGAAACCGCCTTGAGTTTCTTGGGCTTGGGCCTGCAGCCGCCCATCGTCAGCTGGGGCGTGTTGTTGCAAGGGGCCCAGAATCTGCGTGCGCTGGCCCTGGCGCCCTGGCTGCTTTGGCCCGGGGTCTTCGTCGTGGTCGTGGTGCTGGCCTTCAACTTCGCCGGAGACGGGCTGCGAGACGCGGCCGACCCCTATGCCTTCTAGCGGCCGCCCTGGCCGGGCGCGGAACGGGGCGGCGCCTCCGCGGGGGAAAGTCCCATGACTGCCGAGCCGCTGCTGGAAATCCAGAATCTGGAAACGCACTTTTATCTCCGAGAGGGGATCGTCAAAGCCGTCAACGGAGCCAGCCTGACCATTGCCCGCGGGCAAACGTTGGGAGTGGTGGGAGAGAGCGGCTGCGGCAAGAGCGTGACTGCGCAGTCCATTCTGCAGATCGTGCCCAAGCCCGGCCGGATCGTACGAGGCCAAATCCGCTTTTACGGTTCCGCCCTCGGAGAGGCAGAGCCCATATGCATTTCGGAACTCCGGGCGGACGACCCGCTGATGCGAGACATTCGCGGCTCCCGCATCAGCATGATCTTTCAGGAACCCATGACCTCCTTCAGCCCCGTGCACACGATCGGCAACCAGTTGGCGGAGACCATCGCGCTGCACCTGCCGGAAGCCGAAGCGGAGGCCGAAGCCAGGGTGATCGAGCTCATGACCCGCGTGGGCATAGCCAATCCGGCGCGGAATTTTCGGGCCTATCCTCATCAGTTGAGCGGCGGCATGCGGCAGAGAGCCATGATCGCCATGGCTCTCATGCTGGAACCCAGTCTGTTGATTGCGGACGAACCGACTACCGCCCTGGACGTCACCACCGAGGCGCAGATCCTGGCCTTGATGCGACGGATGCAGGACGAATTGCACATGGCCATCATGTTCATCACGCACGACCTGGGCGTGATCGCCGAAATGGCCGACGAAGTCGCCGTCATGTATTTGGGACGCGTAGTGGAGAAAGCCCCCGTCCGGGAGATATTCAAACATCCCCGACATCCGTATCTGCGGGCCTTGCTGGAATCCATTCCGCGCATTCAAAGACGCACGGGCCGCCGGCTGCAGGCCATCGAGGGCAACGTACCCAACCCGCTGGACGTGCCTCCAGGGTGCCCCTTCCATCCGCGTTGCTCCGACTTCATGCCCGGGATCTGCGACGTCGAGCTGCCGCCCACGTCGGAGCAGGCGCCGGACCATTTCGTGGCCTGTCACCTCTATACCGATTGAGAACCGGCGATGGACCACGAGCCCGGCGCAGAGCTGTTACGGGTCCGAGACCTGTGCAAACACTTCCCCATTCAAGCGGGATGGCTGCGCCGTACCGTGGGCAGCGTCAAAGCCGTAGACAAAGTGGACTTTACCTTGTACAAGGGGGAAACCTTCGGCTTGGTGGGGGAAAGCGGCTGCGGCAAGACTACTACCGGGCGCACCGTGCTGCGGGCGATCGAGCCTACCAGCGGCGAAATCCTGTACAACGACCGGGAAATGGGCTGGGTGGACGTGGTGCAGCTCGATGCCGCGGCCCTGCGGATCTTTCGCAGGCACACGCAGATGGTTTTTCAGGATCCCTTTTCGTCCCTCAATCCCCGCATGACTCTGCTGGAGATCATCGGCGAACCGCTGCTCAACAACGGCATCCGCGACTTGAAGGAGCGGACCGATCGGGTAGCCGAACTGCTGTCGCTGGTCGGACTGCGCCCGGAATACATCTACCGGTATCCCCATGCCTTCAGCGGCGGCCAACGGCAGCGCATCGGGATCGCGCGGGCTCTGGCCCTCAATCCCCAATTCGTGGTCTGCGACGAACCGGTTTCGGCGCTGGACGTGTCCATTCAGGCCCAGGCTCTGAATTTGCTGCAGGATCTGCAGGAAGCGTTCGGCCTGACCTATCTCTTTGTGGCCCATCAGCTGAACGTGGTCGCCCATATCTGCGACCGCGTGGCCGTGATGTACGTAGGCAAGCTGGTGGAAATCGCCGAGACGGAAGATCTTTTCCGTCAGCCGTTGCATCCGTACACGGAAGCCCTGTTGGGGGCGGTGCCCCACCCCGATCCCGAATACAGGGGACATCGCACCCTGTTGGCCGGAGAAGTGGCCAATCCGGCGCAACCTCCGACGGGATGTTACTTTCATCCCCGTTGTCCCTATGTGGAAGATGTATGCCGAGAGGTGGAACCCGAACTCCAAGCGATGCCGGGCGGACGTTATGTCAAATGTCACCGCGCGGCAGAAATCCAGTTGGAAGGCTTCGCCATGTAGCCGTGCGGTCCCGTACGCGCGGCCCGGCGGGTCGGATCGCGTCTCGGCGCCCTCCGCCCCGGGGACGTCGTAGGCCTGGGCGAAAACGAAGTCGCCCCTCTGCCTCACGGGACCTGATCTCAGGTATCCGGTCTTCTTTCCGCGGGCGTGGCTGGATTCGCCCCGCGACAGTCCGCATGCCCGCGCAACGACGCCGATATGCGGCGCGCGTCCACACGATGCGGATATCCGGAGTGGGGGCAGCGGATCCCAGGATACCGGCCAGGCTCGGTGCCGCGTGTTCGACATACGGCGACGGCCTCCGCCCCCGCGCACCGACACGGTGCGTTCCCCAAAATCGCTGCGGGGCTGCTGCAGAATCTCACGGGAAGCCGCCTGATCGCTATAATGGGGCGCATTGCTCAGCATGACAGAACACGAAACGGATATGTCCAGCGAGGCTGTCACGTCACAGACGACTTACGAATCGCCCGCGCAAGAGGTGGACGGCGCGCTGCATTTCTCCGGCTTCCGGCGCAACGTAGTGGCGGCCGTGGGCCTGATCGTGGGCGGCGGCATGGCCTTCACCATGAACTTGACCAACACGTTCTTTGCCGAAGCTACGGCTTGGAGTTTCCTGGCTTGGGGAGTGTTGCTGCTCTTCACGAATTTGTTGGAAATGTTCGAACACTTCATCGTGCGGGACGACGCTTTGGTAATCCGCAATCCTTTCCGGCTCTGGGCCCGCCAAAAGGTTTGGGACTGGTCCAAAATCGAGAGGATGGACATCTGGGTACGACGGTTCGACCCTACGTACGAAAACGTCTACCTGCAGGTTTACTACAACGCCGGCGACGAACTGGACCCCGGTACGTTGCAACGCGAAGACACCCGGTATCGCAGCGAATTGGCGACGCTCATCATCGAGCGCGCAGGGCTCAAGCCGGCTGCCGGAAATCCCACGGATCTGACCGACCTGCCCCGACAGCAGCCGGCGCGCTACAAATGGACCTGAGCTAGGCTCCCGGGATCAAGCGGGGAAACCCGCCTACGCCGTCTGCTTGCCCTTAGGCGTCCGCCAACTCCAGCACGGTTTGGGTCAGTAGTCGCACCCCGGCCTCTATGTCCGCCGGGGTGGAGAATTCCTCGGGCCGGTGACTGTACCCGTTCTCCGAGGGGATGAACAGCATGGCTACGGGAAACTTCTGGCCCATACATACAGTGTCGTGAAAAGCCCGGCTGGTCAGCCGGACATGAGGCAGGCCCAGCTGGTCGACACACCGCGTCATGGTCTTCAGGATGGTCGGATCGGAAGCGCACGACGGGTCGTGCTGGAGCACCTGCCAGGGGAAGGCCACGGCCCGTTTGGCCCCTATCTCGGTCGACCCGGCATGTACTGTGGCCAACATTGCGTCCCGGTGCGCCATGCAGCAAGCGCGCAGGTCGATCGTCAAGGCCGCTGCGCTGGGTATGGAATTGCTGGCTCCGGGATACAACTCCAGCGTGCCTACTGCATCGGGCCCGGCGTGTTCCTTGGCTGTGGTCTCGACAACAAGGCCAATTCGGCCGCGGCCAGACCCGCATCGCGCCGTTCCGACATCATGACCGTGCCGGCATGGCCGCCGTCCCCGGTCCACGTGACGCGGACGGCGGAGGCAGCCGCGATGTCGGTGACGATACCGATGGTGTTGCTGGTCTCCTGCAGACGAGAGCCCTGCTCGATATGCAGTTCCACGAAGCAGCTGTACGCGTCGGACGGCAAAGGCACGGTTTCGATCGCATCTGCATAGCCGGCCTGTCGGCGGGCCTGCGCCAAGGTGACGCCGGCGACGTCCGTCAAGGCTTCCAAATCGTCCAAAGGGAAGGTCCCGGACAGGGCACGACTGCCCAGGCAACCCACGCCGAACCGCGTGGGTTCTTCCGCGGTGAACATGATCAGTTCCAGACCCCGTCGGAGCGTGATCCCTGCCTCTTTGACGGCTCGCAAGGCTTCCAGACCGCCCACCACGCCGTCAAACCACCCAGAGTAGGGAACGGCGTCGGTATGCGAACCCGTGGCCACCGGCGGCAGCGCGGCATCCCGTCCCGGCAGCGTTACAAACCAGTTGCCCAAGGCATCCTCCCGCCAAGCCAACCTGGAGGCGTCCGCGCGTCCTTTCAGATAGTCCCGGCCGGCCATATCCGGGGGCGTGTACAGGACACGGGTCACGGCGGCAAGGGGGCATCGTTGCTCTGGCTTATTTCGTGTATTTCCCGATGCACTCGGTCCGCGTCGATGGCAACGATGGGCATGCCTACCGTGCTTGGGCCCAGGGATCTCGGCCCCCGTCTTTGTACAGAAGATACCGGGCAGGCGTCTTGCCCACGGCCGCAAACCACTGCGGACAGTGCGCAGCCATCCAGATCACGTCGCCGGTCAAGGCGGTATACCAGTCGTCGTTCAGGCGGTAAATGCCCTGTCCTTGCAGCATAAGGAGACCGTGCTCCATGACGTGCATCTCGACCAGGGGCAAGGAGGCCCCGGGAACGAAGGTGAGCAGGTTGACCGCCATGTCGAATTCCGGCGTGAGCGGCAACAGGGGCTGTACCATGACCCCCTCGTCTCCCCACAGCGGTTCTCCCGGGACTTCGCGTTCCGTGCCCGTCACGACTTCGGGGAGTATCGGCTTGTCCAGAGGCAGGAACTGCTTTTCAAACAGCATGAGGCGGCACCCGGACCGCGTCGATACTCCGTGCACGGTCTCCGGCGGCAGATAGGCATAACTGCCGGCCTGCAAGTCGTAGGTGGCTCCGTCCAGCTGCAGACGCGCCTGGCCTTCTTCTACAAAGACGAATCTCTCGATCCCGGCCAACGGGCTGCCCGCCGTGGCTCCCGCTGCCATATGCGCCGTGAATTGGGTGAATCGAGCCCCAGCCCCAATCTGCGGCGAAATCAATATGACGCCCTGCGTATCCGTCCAACCGGCCAGCGGAGCCTGCACATGTGTGTCGGGCGTGATCAAGGCATGCGTGTCGGTTAGGCGGCTGCGGGTGATGCCAAAGGGATTCATAGGGAAACCTCGGTGCATTGCTTCCTCCACATGAGAAGATAGGGGACGCCTCGTATGATATGCGCGCGTTCCCGGTCGGACCTTTCCCCGTTTGCGACCAGATACTTCCGCATCCCGTCCGCATCGTGCGCGGAGGCAGGCGTCGCCCCGGCAGACCGGGTCAGCCAGCCGATACGGAAGCGTTGGGGGAATGGCCGCATGCTGCGCGACTTTGCAACCACAAGCTTGCGCCCATCGCCCGTTGCCCCCCGTCGCACTGGGCTAGGCGGTTCTCATCTTGAGGCGACGCGCCGTACGGCGCCACAAACTGCGGGCAGCCCCGGCTTGGTACGCGGCCCCTTGCCGTGCGCCTTCCCACCACTGGCTATGGACTTCCTCGGCGGAAACAGTCCATTTCAGGGCACAGGCTCCCCAGCTCAAGCCGCCGCCAAAGCCTACCAACACCAGATTCTGATTGGCTGCGATTCGACCCTGTTCCACGGCCTCGCAGATGGCTATGGGAATGGTGGCCGTGCTGGTGTTGCCGTATTGGCCGATATTGATGAATACTTTTTCTTCCGGTATCTTCAGCTGCTTGATGACGCTGTTTTGAATGATGCGCCGATTGGCCTGGTGGGGAATGACTAAATCGACCTCGTCCAAGGACCAGCCCTGCTTCTCTATGACCTTGCGGGTGACGTCGGCCATCACCTTGGTGGCGAAGCGAAAGACTGCCGGACCGTCCATGCGGATAAAGTGATCCCCGGCCCGGATCGTTTCCATGGAAGCAGGCCGGGCGCTGCCGCCTGCCGGCAAGGAGAGCAGGTCTCCCCCGGAGCCGTCGCTGCCCAGTTCGCAAGCTCCGATGCCGCCCGGCACGTCGCTGGCTGCGAGCAGCACCGCCCCGGCCCCGTCTCCGAAGAGGATGCACGTAGAACGGTCTGTCCAGTCTACAAAGCGGCTCATTACCTCCGCCCCCACCACCAGGACATACGTGGCGTCGCCGGCCATGATGGAGGCCCGCGCCATGCTCAAGGCATAGACGAAGCCGGAACATGCGGCGCTGAGGTCGTAGGCGCCGGCCCGTACGGCCCCCAGTTTGTCCTGAATCAGGCTGGCCGTCGCCGGAAAGACGTATGTGGGGGTACTGGTCGCACAGACAATCAGATCAATCTTGTGCGGCGGCACCTTGGCCAGATTCAGGGCCCGCCGAGCCGCTTGCGTACCCAAGGTGGCCGAAGTCTCGTTGTCGTCCGTGACCACATGCCGATGTTCGATGCCGGTGTTGTTGCGGATCCACTCGTCGGACGTATCCACGATTTTTTCCAAATCATGGTTGGTGACGATCTTCTCCGGGACCGCATAGCCCCAACCCACGATCTGGGCGTACGTCTTGACCGGACTGCCTTCGAGCCGCAGCCGCGGTTTGGGCTCCGGCTTGACAGGCACTGTCGGTTCCGGTACGGAGCCGTTCAGCGGCGATTCCGGCCGCAGTCCATTTTCAACCTGGGCAATTTTGCCGTTCTGGGTCACGGTCACGAGATACCAGGCCTTGCGTCCTCCGTAGGTGTCGTCGCGTCTACCCCTAGGCTATATATCCAACTTGCGGAAAATTATGCTGGAGTTGTTGCCCCCGAGCCCAATGCTGTTGTTCATGGCCACGTCCACGGTGCGCGACACGGCCGTGTGGGGCGTATAGTCCAAGTCGCAGATTTCGTCGGGGTGATTCAGATTACGCGTAGGCGGAATCCGATCTTCCTCCACGGTTTTGACCGCCACGATCGATTCCACGGCGCCGGCCGCCCCCATCAGGTGGCCCATCATGCTCTTGCTGCTGCTGATGGCGATGTCGTAGGCATGCTCGCCGAAGATGGACTTGAGCGCGTGGGTCTCCACCTTGTCGTTCATGGGCGTACCGGACCCATGCGGGTTGACGTATACGACGTCGTTCGATTCGATGCCCAACATATCTCTGGCCCGCATCAGGGCCATGCGCATGGCGTTCTGAATACCGATCCCGTCGTCCGGCATGGATACCATGTCGCCGCCGTCGTTGCCCATGCCGGACCCGGCTATTTCCGCGTAGATGCGAGCTCCTCGGGCCAAGGCGTGCTGCAGGGTCTCCATGACCATGATGCCGCAGCCTTCGCCGATGACGAAGCCGTCCCGCTCCTTGTCGAAAGGCTTGGCCGCTTCTTCGGGCG
Source organism: Anaerolineales bacterium (assembly GCA_034421855.1). Lineage (GTDB taxonomy): Bacteria > Chloroflexota > Anaerolineae > Caldilineales > Caldilineaceae > Bin34. The sequence goes on along the minus strand of DAOUKB010000123.1, from coordinate 45,246 downwards.
TGTCGTTGTGTTTGCTGAGCACGCCCATGGCGTCGAAACCCGCCACCATCGGAGACACGATGGCCGCTTCGGAGCTGCCGCAAATGGCGACGTCCGCAGAGCCGAACTTGATCATCTCGTAGGCCTGACAGATGGCTGAAAGTCCGGTGGAGCAGGCCGTGGTGACGCCCATGGTAGGACCTTGAATACCGTACCGAACGGCGATCCGGGAGGCCAGGCTGTCCACCAGCATCTTGGGAATCATGAAGGGCGAGACCCGGTTCAGGCCTTTCTTGACCAGATTCACCACCGTGTGGGTATAGTCCTCGATCCCCCCGACGCAGCTGGAGACGATCACGCCCACGCGGGTGGCGTCTTCCTGGTCGATGATCAAGCGCGAATCCTCCAAGGCTTCCTGCGCGGCGGCCACGCCGTACTTGGAGTACGTATCCATGCTGCGCGCTTCCTTGCGCGACATGAAGTGCATGGGATCGAAGCCTTTCAGTTCGCCCGCAATCCGGGACTTTATGTGCTGCGGATCAAAGCGGGTCAGCTGGGTAATGCCGGACTTGCCGGCCAGCAGGTTGCGCCAAGTTTCTTTGACCGACAGCCCCAGAGGAGTCAATGCCCCCATGCCGGTGACGACCACTCTACGCGGAATGTCTTGAAAGGACGGGTGTTCCATGGCTTGCAAATATCGCCTGTGTGGATATGGCTGAAAACAGTCGCGCAAACAAGAGGCCCGGCCGGACCGCGAAATATTATCGATCTAATTATTCTACACCTTTTTCGTCCGTCCGGAGCAACTAATTTCCGTGGCGCCCGACCTCCGGCATCGGCTTGCCGACAGCGCTCGGCCGACTCTGACCGACTTGCATGCATACCCGCCGCGTGCAGTCGCCCTGCAGACGTCTCCCACACACAATCCGGCACAAGGCACGAAAGCAAAAAAGGGGGCTACCGCTAGGGCAACGGCCGACTCCAGCGCCGCACCTCCCAGCTTTCTGCCTGGCGCGTTCGGCTGTCGAAATTGACGCCTACCCCTATTACCGTCAGACCCCGGTCCAGAAAGCTCTGGGCATAGCCTCTGTCTTCGATCTGGGCGAGGGCGACCGATGCCGCCTCGTCCACCTTGCATGCAAAAATAAAGACTGGGTCCGGCATTTCCACGACCATATCCATACGTCCCCGCTGCGTACTCCGCTCGGAATTTGTCCGGAATTCATGGCCTATCAGCAGGCAGACCAAGTGCAGGATCAATGGAAAGTACTGGTGTCGTGCGCCCTGGATCTGATAGGGGATTTGACGTAACAGTACATTGAAGCGCGGCCAAAAAGTCTCCCAGTCGGCTGCGCCTAAGGCAGCGGCCAATTCTTTGATCGCGCTCTGTACTGCAATAGGCGAACCCGCGTAGACCCCCAACAGAGACTCGTTGAAGGATTGCTCCACTTCCCGATTGGGAAAGTCCGTAATCAGATTTCCCGAGGCCGGATCGCGGCGCAAGCTCAGATAACCGGTCTGATACATGACGGCTGCCAGGTCGGACTGTTCCAGATCATAAACGGCCGTGGCCACCTGATCGCCCGCCCGTCCCAAGAACTCCCTTGGATCCACCTGCCGCCGGGCCAACAGACGGGTTAGAAAGGCGGGGGTGCCCGAATGCGCCCAGTAGTTCTCGACGACACCCTCTTGCAGACACTTGAGAGCAGAATAGGGATTGTACAGACGCTGGCCGCCGGAACTAAAGAGGTATCCGTCGTACCGAGCTGCCATACGACGCCCTACTTCGGCCGTCGAGCAGCCCCAGGCGAAGGCCAGCTTCTGGCGGTAGGGATGGAGCACGGTCTGTAATTCCGATTCCGTGAAGCCCACCAAGTCGCTGTGACCGTCCAGAGCCGAGACGTCATGCAGATTGTCGAGACCGGCAAAAACGCTGGTACGGGCGAAACGCGTAACGCCGGTCACCAGTACGAAGCGCAGATGGACATTTACCATTTTCAGAATGCCGTAGAAGCTACGTAGAAAGTCCTGAATGGCGACCAGCTGGGCATGGTCCAAATTCTGCACGAGCGGCGCGTCGTATTCGTCGATGAGCACCGCCACGCGCCGGGACGCCGATAGCTGCGTGAGCAAATAACGAAAGAGCTCGTCCGCTCCATAGGGCCGGTCGGGTACCGTTACGCCTTTCTCCGCGCAGAGTTCCTGCAGGCGATTGGACAGACGCTGCTGCAGTTCGGCCAGACTGCCCGTATGCCAGGCCGCCATGTCCAGACGCACCACCGGACGGGGTGTCCAGTCCCACTCCCGACTCTCCAGCCAAGTACCGGCAAAGAGCTCCTGGGCTCCTTCGAAGAGGGCTTCTAAGGTAGAGACCAAGAGAGTTTTGCCGAACCGGCGCGGCCGCGCCAGAAAGACGTACCGATTCTGCGGAGTCAGCAGCGAGACGATTTGCCGAGTCTTGTCCACGTAGAGCAATCCATCCTGACGCAGGGCTCGGAATTCGCCGTCGGTGATGGGCAACGGCGGCAGCTGGGTCACGCTCTTCTTTCCTGCAAGCCTAGGGGCCGTTCTCCCGGGCTGTGGGCTACGTTGCATGCTCATGCTCCATAACTCCTGTCGTAACGCTTCCCGTTTCTCTATGACCTGCCGGGACCAGCAGCCGGTATTTCGGTATGCCCCCTCCCTGGCGCAAGGCCTTGCGCGTGTCTGCCTGCGTCTGCAATAAGGTAGAACATGGGACTAGGGGTCAAGATTCGCCTAGCTTTCTCATTGTACGGCCCTTGGCCGTCCGCGCAACGTGGGCATAGACGCGCGTCCTCGAACGAGGCTGCACCGTGCGCACCTGCACCGCGCACCCTACTCCTCATCCAATGCATCCTCGGCAGAGCAGAGGAGCAGAGGTCACGCGCGTGCAGACCGGCAGAAATCCGGAATCCCATACCCCCACCCAGGGCAAGAACTCCGCGGAGACTGCATTGCGGGCACGTTGTAAAGGGATGAATAGCGTGCAGCTCCAGTCTCGCCGGTCGAATATGCCGGCAGCTTGAAGCCTGATATGATGACCGCACGGCTTCGCCAACCCCGGAACGAAAGCAGAGATTAAGGATGCAAGGGCTTCCTTTGCAGCTCGTTGACGCCATGGGCCGACAATGGTAGTAAAGGGCTGCGCATGAGGAGCACAGATCGGGTCTCGTCTCGTGCGCGCGTTTCTCGACCCTGTTGGACTCCGCCCTACATTGGGGTTGAAGTGGCGCATCGCCATAAGTGCCGCGTGTGCCACAACGGGAGCCGGTCCACGTCGGCCGTTCTGGATTGGCAAGGAATGAACGCCGAAGGATTGCCGTAATCCGTACAGCAAGGATCCCCTTGTATCGCTGGAGATCCCAAGGAGCTCTGATTATGTCCGCTATTGCCAAGAGCATGGATCAAGTCGATCGGGAGGCATTCAATCCCCGAAGTTCTCCGCTCGACGGACCCCGTACGTCCATTGTCCTGCGGCCCGGCCGCATCCAAATTCCCGACGGCCCGCCCTGCATCGATCTGAGCGGTCCTTGGGAGATGGCTGCCGACATGTCCCGGGACGATCGCTTGGGACAGAAGTGGCCCGATGCCGTCGAGGCCCAAGTCCCCTGCAGCGTCCACACGGCTTTGATGGAAGCGGGCCGTATTCCCGATCCCTACGTGGGCTTGAACGACGAGACGGCCTATCCAGAAGGATTTCGTATTTGGTGGTTGCGCAAGACGTTCCCCCATCCGGGCGACGCGGGGCATCTGAAGTTCTACGGCGTATTCGACGGCTGCGACGTGTGGCTCAACGGCGCATATCTGGGTTCGCATCGGGGAATGTTCGGCGAGTTCGAGTTTGCCGTGGCCGAACTCTTGACGGAACAGAACGAATTGGTAGTCAGACTGCAGCCGGCTCCCTTTCGGCTCAGCGATGCCGAACCGACGCCCTTTTTCGAAGGCATGAACATAGGCTGGCTGGATACGGCCACTTTCAACAATTCGTACGGATGGCATTACATCAACTTGCCGACGGTCGGCATCTGGCGACCCGCCGTTCTCGAGCCCAGGGCGCGCATTCGCTTGCATGATCCCTTCGTGGCCCCCCTGAATCTCGATACGGGCCGAGTTCACTTGAGCGTCGGTCTAGATGGTCCCCGGGAAGCCTGGACGGGCATATTGAGAGGACAAATCGCCCCGGCCAATTTCCGAGGTCAAGCGCATCATTTCGAGCACGAAATCCAATGTGCGGGAGGCACGCACGAAGTGCGCTTGGAATTCGAGATCCCCAATCCGCGTCTCTGGTGGCCCGTGGATCACGGCGAGCCGGATTTTTACCGGCTCGCTTTGGGCATCGAGAACACAGAATGCGCCAGCGTGGACAAGGTCGAAACCACCTTCGGCCTGCGCACCATTGAAATGCGTCCACTTCCCGAGGGGCCCAGTCCCGACCGATACAACTGGACCTTCGTGATCAACGGCCGGGAAATGTTCGTCAAAGGCGCCAACTGGTGCACGATGGACGCCCTCATGCGTTTTGAACGCGAAACGTACGAACGGTTTTTCGCGCTGGCCCGAGATTCCCATATTCAGATGCTCAGAGCCTGGGGCTCCGGCATGCCGGAGACGGACGACTTTTTCGATCTCGCGGACCGCTACGGGATCATGATTTTGCAGGAGTGGCCGACGGCCTGGAACTCCCACGCCGTGCAGCCCTTGGCAATCCTGGAGGAAACCGTCCGCCACACCACCTTGCGCATCCGCAACCACCCCTCGTTGGTCATGTACGGGGCCGGCAACGAATCGAACAATCCGGTCGGGGAAGCCATCGACATGATGGGGCGCTACAGCGTAGAGCTGGACGGCACCAGACCCTACCACCGCGCGGAGCCCTGGGGAGGCAGCATTCACAATTACGACGTCTATTGGGGTCGACAGCCGCTGGACACATGGCTTTCCATGGCAGCCCCCTTCATCGGCGAATTCGGGGTTGCCTCGTTGCCTTCGCTGGAGTCCACGCTGCGTTTCGTGCCCGCGGAAGAACACGACGTCTGGCCTCCGCGAGCAGACGGGACTATTGCGCACCATATGCCCGTGTTCAACAAGAAAGGCGGCCTGGCTATTTTCTCTCAGTATGTGGGAGATTGGATTGCCAACGATTGCCTGGAAAATTACATTTTGGGCATTCAGATGACCCAGGCCACCGGCATGCGCCATGTCGTGGAGTTGAATCGGACCCGATGGCCCCATTCCACCGGCATCTGCTATTACAAGCTGAACGACAACAATCCGGCCGCCGCCTGGTCTACGATCGACTGGTACGGCACGCCCAAGATCGCCTATCACATTCTGCGGCAAGCCTTTGCGCCGTTGCACGCCTGCATTCTGTTTCCGCGGATGTCGTTCGCCGGCGAACCCGTAGATCTTCCGATTTATCTATTGGACGACGCCAACGGTCTCCACCAACGGGATTGGAAGGTGCGAGCCCGCGTATACGACCAGAACTTGGCCCCAATTGCACTCTTCGAACACAGAGGCGTGGCCGAGGCTTGGGAGAGAGTACGGAAGCTGGGAACTCTGTCTTTGACGGCCGATCAAACATTCAATATTCCGCTGCTGGTAGTGACCGAAGTGTTGGTTTGGAACCAAGTGGCGGACCGCACTACGTATTGGCTCAACTACCCGCAGATCCAGGGCTGTCTTTTCAATTTGCCCCGTACGTGCCTACGTACGGTACGCCATGAGGATGCTGTCACCATCACGAACGCGGGTTCCGTTCCGGCAGTGGGAGTCCACTTTCATGCTCCTGAAATCTCTGACCGCTTTGCGTGTGCGGATGCCTATTTCTGGTTGGATCCCCAGGAACGACGAACTCTGACGGCTTCGCACGTGGACGACCGTGTGCAAGTACGAGCATGGAACGCGCCCCCCACGTGAAAGGATTCCCGTCCACATGCCTGAGCCATGGGCATCGAATCCACTTGCCGGTACTGCGTGTCTGGGTCTAAGTCTCCATGGCCTGGTTACGCGCTGGAGAGAGTCATTGCGCAGCAGAATTGTAGTAAGTCGGGTTGGTGACTAAGACTAAACCGTCCACCGACTCCTGGACAGAAAGAATGGGATGTCAACTGAAAGCCTGTGCCTCGTGCCGACCTCTCTGGGATCCTCATGTCCCTGTAGGCTGCTTTGACCATCGCGTCCAGGGCAACGACTTCTCTCGCGTGCATATGTGCCCCTGCAGCCGGCTCCCGCGCCAGCGGCTCAATCCCACCGGAGACGATCCGCCAAGTATGCATTCTGCCGGGTCGATTTGATCCCTACGGCTTGCCCTGCAGGTCTCCCCTGCCGCCCTGCAATGGACTAAGGGACCGAGGATGCAGGTCGGCTGCAGTCACGATGTCCGTATCCCCTCGATTTTGAGAGTGAGGGGATTCGGCCACTGCAGGTCGTTGTAAAGACGTTGGGTGCGGCAGTAAGTCACTTCGATCCCCGTAGCCGTAGACTGCCACCGGGGGCGGGGATCCACGTCGGGTCGATACTCGAGAGTCAGGCCGGAAGCGCCCAGCACCGAAACCCGGGCGTCGGACTGGAGACGGATGCCTTCTATAGACACGGTCCGCCATGCCCCGAACGGCAACGGCGGCCCCAAGTCGACGGCGTAGACGACGGTGCCGTCGGCGCTCTGCGTAAACACGAGATCCTCTTGCCGCGGCTGTCGCCAAGGACGGGTGGCATGCATCGCTTCCCCGTTTATGAACATCCACAGACCCAGTTCGCGCACCCGATCGTCCTTGTCCCGGGGCAGGCGGCCGTCCGCGTCCGGCCCGCCGACGGCCAGCAAGAGTGTGCCGCCGCGTGACCGGATATCCACCAGCAGGGCAATGAGTTCTCGGCCGCTCTTGTTGGCATCGTTGCCGGCCCGGTACTGCCACTGGCGGCCGATGGTGTAGTGTGCCTCGAAGGGACCCTGTACGTCCCGGCGCGCCTCTTGTTCCGGCGTGACGATGCCGCCCCGGGTCACCATCAGATCCGGTTTCAGGTCCCAGGCGAACTCGACCAGCGAGGCGGTAGCATTCCGGTACCCGTCCACACACAGGATGTCCGGGTCGTAGAGTTCGATCAATTCACGCAGCTGGCGCTGATCGTAGGCCAGCAGATCGGGATTGGTCTCGGGATTGCAGTAGTCCCGGGCCCGGGTCACTTCGCGTCCGCGGCGCCACTGAAACCAGGCGTCGTCGGGCGAAAAATAAAAGCCGACGGGCAATCCCTGGGCCCGCAAGGCATCCGTGTACGCCCGCAGGACATCCAAGCCCCAGGGCGTGTTGGTGACCTTGAAGTCCGTGGTGGCCGTATCCCACATGCAAAATCCGTTGTGATTCTTGGCGGTGACGGTGACGTACGCAAATCCGCACGATGCCGCCAGCCGCGCATACCAGGACGCATCGAAGTGCCGGGGGTGGAACCAGCGGGGCAGCTGCCGGAAGTACCGCTCCAGATAATCCGGCGACGCCCCTATGGTCGAATGGGCGTTGACCATGCCGAACTGGGCATCGACTGTCCAGTAAAGATACATGCCCAAGGCCAGATCCCGATACCAGTCCAGGCGTGTCGGCTGGTTGGTGCGGCGGGTGTAGATCGCTTGCGAGGCGCGATCCTGCTCCTGTCGCGCAGGATCGGGGACGACATGCGGCTTCATGGCGATTCCGGCTCCGGCAAGTACCCTATACGCCCTGCAGCTCCAGTTCGGAGACGAAATGACAGGTTGCGCCGTGATTGTGTCCCCCCTGTCGCCAAGGGGGTTCGTCGGTGCGGCAGACGTCCTGCGCATAAGCACAGCGAGGATGGAAGTGGCATCCGCCGGGAGGATGCGCGGGATTGGCTACGTCCCCGGGCAGAATGATGCGTTTGACCTGCCGGTCCGGATCCGGCTTGGGTACGGCCGACAGCAGCGCCTCCGTATACGGATGCAGGGGGTGACGGAACAGGCGACGGGTAGGGCCGTTTTCCACCACACGGCCACAGTACATGACGGCCACGCGATCCGAGATGTGTTCCACGACGCTCAGATCATGGGTAATGAACAGAAAGGTCAAATGGAATTCCTGTTGCAGATCCTTGAGTATGTTCAGGATTTGGGCCTGAATCGACACGTCCAAGGCGGAGACCGGTTCGTCGGCGACAATCAGCTTGGGATTGGTGGCCAAAGCCCGGGCAATCCCGATGCGTTGCCGTTGTCCGCCGCTGAAGGCATGCGGGTAGCGGTGTAGATGCTGGGCTTCCAGGCCCACCACTTCGATCAGGGCCCGGACTCGATCTTCCGCCTCGCCGGCCCGCAGCCGCTCCAGTTTGCGCAGCGGTTCGCCGACGATGTCCAGCACGGTCCAGCGCGGATCCAGAGACATGAAAGGATCCTGAAAAATCATGGACATGTGACGGCGATAGGTACGCAGCGTCCTGCGCTGGGCAGTCGCCAGATCGACGATGTCGTCCTCGCCGACATGGAAGCGCAAAGCGCCGCTGGTGGGTTTCTGCGCCCGCACCACGCAATGACCCAACGTAGTCTTGCCCGAACCCGATTCGCCGACCAGGCCCAGGGTTTCGCCGTAGGCCAGCGCCAGATCCACCCCGTCGACGGCGCGTACATGCCCCACCACGCGGCGCAAGAGGCCTTTTTGTACAGGGAAGTATTTGCGCAACGCTTCGATCTGCAACAGCGGGCGCGTGCCTTGGACCGGTTCGTTCATGCCGACGTCTCGGTCTGCCGGCTATGCAGAAAACAGCGCACGGAGTGATGCGGCTGGAGATCTACTAGAGCAGGCATGGCTTGGTCGCAAAGTCCCGGCATCCGCTCCGGACACCTTTCCAGGAAGCCGCAGACGGGCGGAGGATCCAGCGGAATGGGTACCGTGCCGGCAATCGTGCTGAGACGGGTCGTTTCCTCCCCCAGGCGGGGAATGGCTTGCATCAAGCGAATCGTGTAGGGATGTTGCGGATCGTGAAATATCTCCCGGACCGGACCGGCTTCCACGATACGCCCCAGGTACATGACGGCCACATGATCGCAGGTCTCTGCAATCACGCCCAGATCGTGTGTGATGAACAGCACGGACATCTGGTGTTCGGCCTGCAATTCCCGAATCAATTCGAGAATCTGGGCCTGCACGGTGACGTCCAAGGCGGTGGTAGGCTCGTCGGCAATCAACAGCGAGGGTTGGCACGACAAAGCCATGGCAATCATGACCCGTTGCCGCATGCCGCCGGACAACTGGTGCGGATATTCGTCGAGGCGCTGCGTCGGATCCGGTATGCCCACCCGTTCCAGCAGTCCGAGAGCTTGCCTCCGGGCCTCCTTGCGGGTGGCGTCCTGATGCAAGCAGATGGCTTCCCCGATCTGGTTGCCGATGGAATGTACCGGACTCAAGGAGGTCATGGGCTCCTGAAAAATCATGGTGATTTCGCTGCCCCGGATCGCACGCATATCCGGCCCCGAAGCATCCAGACCGGCCAGATCCAGAAGCCCCTGCCGGCGCGTACGAAAGTGGATGGCGCCGTCCACGATTTGCCCGGGGCGCGGCACGATGCGCAATATGGAACGGGCCGTTACGCTTTTGCCGCATCCGCTTTCGCCGATGAGACCCAGCGTCGAGCACTCGGGCACAGTGAAATCCACACCGTCGACCGCCTTGAGGATGCCGTCGTCCGTATAAAACCAGGTTCTGAGTCCCTGTACGGTCAACAAAGCATCGGACTGGGAGCGATCGATGTGCATAGGGCCGCAAACTCAGATTCTCGAACGGCGGGATCAATTCCCAAGCCGGAATCGTCTCGACGGCAACGGCGTCCCGGCCCGGCTGCAACCGGGAAACGACCGTCTCGGCAAGTTGGACGCTAGCCCATGGAGACAAGCTCCCGCCAGGCCGGAAGGCCGCTTTGCGCGTGATTGACTCGATATGGACCTTCCATATAATAAACAACACCACTGTGATGCTAGAACCTAATATCCCAAGGCTCTCGCTCCGGGAGAGCCTTGCACAGGGCGACCGCTATGAGGCGATTTGGGCGGTCGTTTTCTCGGCTCGGAAATATAAGGGCCCGGAGGCATCGGAGCGGACTTTTTTCCAGCCTGTCCAGGAGGAGAGACATGGTACGGAAATCCGTCGACGTTAGATTGATGTTGGTACTGGCATTGAGTATGGTCTGGCTCGTGGCCGCCTGTGGCCCGGCAGAGGTGCCCATGGAGGCTGAAGTTCCAGCCGCCGAGACACCGGAGGACATGGACACGGCCATGGCGGACGACGGCTGTGCCTACAACGAGGCTCCCATGCTGGCGGCGCAGGTTGCGGCCGGCACGTTGCCCAGCGTCTGTGACCGGTTGCCGATCGAACCGCTGGTCCTCGGCGAAGGTCTCGCCGTCGATCCGGATTGGGTAGACGTGCAAATCGGCGACTATGGCGGTTCGATCATCTACACCTTCATCCACGTCGAAATCAAGGAACCGATCTTCATCACCGACAATCGCGATCCGCAAATCCAGGCCGGGGGCGTCTTCAAGGATCTGGACATCAGCGACGACTACACGGAAATGACTTTCACGCTGCGGGCAGGACACAAATGGTCGGATGGAGCGCCGTTGACCACGGAGGATGTAGCCTTCGCCGTGGAAGGCGTGTTGCAGAACGACGACCTCTACCCGGCCATGCCCAACTATCTGCTGACGGGCGGTATCGGGGGCGGCGAGGAACCTGTGTTGGAAGTAGTGGACGACTTTACGTTCAAGTTGGTGTATCCCAGGCCGTACAATGCATTCGAATACAACCTCACCAGCCTGGGCACCGGGTACTACGATCTGCTCAAGCCGAAGCATCACATGTCCGAATACCATATCGAGTACGGCGACGCAGAGACCATCCAGACCATGGTGGCGGCAGAAGGATTGGAGACCTGGGTCGATCTCTTCAGCCAAACCGACATGCGCATGTGGCAATCGCCCCAAGATCATGCGATCGGTTTCCCGCAGCTGAATACGTTTCTGCTGACGGAGCACGAAGGCGATCGGTACACCATGGTGCGCAATCCGTATTATCACGGCGTGGATACGGCCGGCAATCAGTTGCCGTACCCGGACGAGCGCAAGTACGTCAACATCGGCTTCTCGGCCAAGGAACAGGCGGAACTCCTCATGTTCTCCCGACAAGCCCACTACCACTGGCAGACCGATCTGACCGTCCTGCCCTTGCTGATCGAACGCCAGGAGGAAGGCAACTACACGACCCTGATCTACCCCAACAAAGACTCGCGGATGTTCTACCTCAACCTGAGTCACGACGATCCGGGTTGGCGCGCCGCCGTGGAGGACAGCCGGTTCCGCGAGGCCCTGCAATTGGCCATCGACAGCCAGGAACTGCTGGACGAACTGTATTTTGGACAAGGTTCGCTGCCGACGACCCAGACCGCCGCCTACGATCCGGATCGGGCCGGCGCCCTGTTGGATGAAATGGGCATGACCGAGCGGGATGCCGACGGTTTCCGGCTCGGGCTGGACGGCGAAAAGTTCGAGATCTTCATCACGCTGGACCCCTGGGGCGGCTACTTCGAACAGGCGCCCTTCCTGAAAGATTACTTTGAAGCCGTGGGCCTGCGTACGGATTACCAGCAGTTCGAAACCAGCATTACGAGCCAGATGCGGAACGCCAACGAACACAAGGCGGGCATTACGTGGAACACGGCTCCGCTGTGGCATTCCCACAACGCGTCCTATCCGGAATACCTGCCGAACACCAACACGGGACCCTTGTTCCAGGCTTGGTACCAATCCGACGGCGAAAGGGGGGAAGAACCCCCGACTTGGTTGGCGGAACTTTTTACGATCCAGGAGAATCTCGCCCAGTATGCATTCGGCACTCCCGAATTCCGGGAGTGGGAACAGCAGCGCAACGACTGGATCTACGAGAACAATCCTTTCCATACTTTCGTGGAGCAACCGGGCATTTACCACCTGTTTTCCAACTGCCTGGGCAATGTAGTGACGGGTCCCGTGTTCCATCATGGTTCCTGGACCAGTCACAAGCTGCTCTACATCAAGAGCGATTGCGAAATGAATTAGGCAGTGGCCCGATGCCGCCTGCGCTGGAGGATGCGTCTTGCGGCGCAGGCCCCTAAATCCAGCCTTGCCTGTGCGGGGCGGCAACGCCTGCTCGGACCCAGCCACCGGTTTCCCTGTCGAAGCCAGCAGGAGACCGGTGGCTTGGTGACGTCGTAGAGGCAAAGATACGGTCGATTAGCGATTGGAGCATGTGGCTTGGGTCGCCGCGCATAGGACCCGGCGGCCGGCCCTGCCTGTCCCTGCTCTGTCTATGCCGTGGAGGCTCTGGGGTCGCTTGTGGCATGCCGTGATGCTTCGGAACACGCACGCCGGAGGCATTTCGTCTCCGATGCCTGGACACGGAAGACTCGAGGCCCAAACCCGCCGCCGTAGGGGCCGGCTTCCCCGTTCTCTTTACAGGGAATAGGGATCCGCGGCGTCGCGGAGACCATCGCCCACGAAATTGAACATCAGCACGGTCAGAATGATGAAGAAGAGCGGAATCAGTTTCCAGGTGTGATGCGCCAGAGCAGCGAAATTGCGCGTTTCCTGCAGCAAGACGCCCCAGCTCACTCCGGGATCCTGCATGCCGATGCCGATGAAGCTCAAAGCGGTTTCGCCTAGGATCATGCCGGGAATGGACAACGTGATCGTGACGATGAGGTAACTGGCGAAATTGGGCAGCAGATGGGTCAAAATCGTGTTCAAGTCGGAGCTGCCGGCGATTTTGGCGGCCGTCACGAAATCCAAGTCGCGGAGCGACAGCAGTTTGCCTCGCACTACCCGGGCCAATCCGGCCCAGCCGAAGAGCGAGAGCACGAAGGTGATCGCCAAAAAGGTGGCTTCTACGCTCCAATCGGTAGGGATGGCGGCCGACAGGGTGATCCACAGCGGCAAGGTCGGAATGCTGATCATCAGGTCGATGAAGCGCTGGACGACTTCATCCACCACACCGCCGAAGTAGCCGGAAATGCCGCCGATCAGACAGCCCAGGAAAAAGGACAGAAACACCCCGGCGAAACCGATGAACAGCGAAATTCGGGCTCCTTTCAAAGTGCGCGAGAACAGATCGCGACTGATGCTGTCCGTCCCGAACAGGAAAATGTGACGGTTTTCCCCCGCCACGCCGAACAGATGACGGTCCCCGTCGAGCAGGCCCAGGAACTTGTAGGGATCGCCCCGCACGAAGAACCGAATCGGTACGATATCGGTCGTCACCTCCGTGTAGATGGCGCGAAACGTCGTGGGATCGCGGCTCCGTTCGATGCCGTAGATGAAAGGACGACGCCAGGCTCCATGCTCGTCCCGGATGCGAATCCGCGAAGGGGGCACATCCTTAAAACCCTTGAGACGGGTATTGGCGTCGTAGGGCGCCAGATAATCCGCGAGGACGGCAATGGTATAGAGGGCGATCAGCGTAATGCCGCCCAACCGCGCCAGCCGATGCTTGCGAAACCGGCGCCACATCAATTGGGTGACCGAAGTGTATTCGTAGTCGGCAGCGGACTGGTTCATGGGTTTCCCCCGGGACGGACAAGTACGGATATGCGCCGACGGGACGCAAACTGATTGGAAGCCGCAGACCGATGCCGTCCGCGCATATTGCTGTGCTACGTTCTGTAGGTCTGGTCGGCGCGGGTTACTCGTCGTATCGAATGCGCGGATCCAGCCATACCAGTCCAATATCGGAAATCAGCGTACCGATGACCGTGAGTACGCTCAGAATCATCAGAATGCTGCCTGCCAGCTGCATGTCCTGTGCCAAGACGGCATCCAGCAACACGGGGCCCACGGTTTCCAGATTGAGGACGATGGCCACCAACACTTCGCCGCCCACCATGGCAGGCAACAACCAGCCGATGGTGCTCACTATGGGGTTGAATGCAATTCGGATCGGATATTTCCAAAGCAGGCGGCGTTCCGAGAGACCCTTGGCCCGCGCGGTTTCGACATAAGGTTGATGCAATTCATCCAGCAGGTTCGCGCGCATGACCCGAATCAAGCCTGCCGTGCCCGCCGTGGCCAGTACCAGGAGCGGCACCCAGACGTTCTTGAGCATGTCGACGAATTTGGCGACGCTCCAGGGAGCATCCTGGAACTTGAGGGAAAAGAGGCCGGTAATACCGAAGCCGGTCGTGGCATAGACGACCCACATCAAGATGATGGCAAACAGGAAATTGGGGACCGCCAGACCCAGGAAGCCCACGAAGGTAAAGCAATAGTCCGCGATCGAATACTGATGGGTGGCGGAATAGATTCCGATAGGCAACGCAATGGCCCATACCAGGAGGGTACTGGCCAGCGCGATGCTCATGGAGAGCGGAATCCGTTCCGCCAGGATGTCCACTACCGGCTTGCCTGCATATTGGCTGGCCATGGCGCGTCCCAAATCGCCGCGTAGAAAGCCGCCCATCCAGCGTGCATAGCGGACATAGAACGGTTTGTCCAAGGCGTATAGTCTCCGAATCCGCAAGATCTCCGTTTCGTCGGCCTGCAGACCCTGACTCTCCAGAGCCGCGATATAGGTGGTCAGGTAATCGCCGGGCGGCAACTCGATCACGACGAACACGATGAGCGACAGCACCAAGAGCATCGGAATCAGGATCAGGACGCGGCGCACCAGAATGGGAATCATGATGCGCGTACATTCCAGGCGCAAGTCCTTGTCACCGGTTGCATCGGCGGATGAACGCTACGCGGGTTCTTCATGTCTGCTTGTTCCATCAGGACAGGGCACAATCGTCTTGTCCACCCCCGTCTCGGGCCATGCCGCCTGACACGCGCACGTCTGCGGTACCTTGTAGGGTGCTCAGGACTCGGCGCCTTGTTTCTGTGTTCGAGCACAGGACGAGGGGCCGCGGACACAAAATTCTCCTTCCTCCCCTGGAGCTGCATGGATAGACGGCCGTTCTTCGCGCCTTCAAGAACGACGCCGCGCATTTCGGTACCGGGAAAGGGCACACCCATCGTGCTGTATTTCAGCCGATCGTGGCTGGGCTCGACTGCTGTCACGCGAAACGCTCGACAAACCATCGCCGTCCGCCGTTGCGACCTCCGGCGAGGCAACTGCCTATATCCGGGACGGCAAGGCACAGAGGCGCACCCCCGGAATGCACACCGACACGGACTTCCTATTGTACTGTCGTCCCTTTTCGCGGTGGACGAGGGTATTTGTCCAAGCGCAAATTCAGGTGGGAGCGCCGAAATCTGGGGTCAATACAGAAAAATACACGCTGCGTCGTGATATTCCGGATTTGCTACAGGCGTTAGACGCCTAAGGCAGACCTCAACTGGAGAGCGCCCAACCGACCAAGCGAGTCGGATCGTAATTTCGAGCACACCAGTTGAATCGGCTGGGATGGGACAGGACCACGACGCAGCGTCCCTGTCGGCTCTCGTATACTCGACTCGTAACGGGACGCTTCTTGTGCCTCTCGGTGAAACAGGCCACCTCGACGCGTGCTCCCAGCCGCTCACTGACCCAACTACCCCCGCGGTACCCAAAGCAAACCACGACTCGAACCTCGAGGGTCTCGATTACCGCTTGGTGAAACGGCCAGCAAAGCAGGGCGAGTCTCGCGAAGTCGTCCTTCAGGGCGTATTCGTCGCGGGAACGTTGAAAGACGACGTTGCTGGAGGGGACTTCGCCTGGATCGAGGTTCAGCTGCCGAAACATATGCAACACGCGCCTTTGGAAGGGCATCTCGCCCGGTTGCTGCCCACGCCACGCCTCGTCTCGATAGGCAGACCACTGGTACGGCTTGCTCCGCAGCACCTCGCCTGTGTGCCACGATATCGTCTCATCGGCTTGCGTTTCCGGGTTCCCTCCCGGATTCAAGCCCAGCACGTACAGGTCGGACTGCCGACTGTACGCCCTGCGGCCTGAGTAAAACACCGATCCCGACTCGCCAAGTAGAGATTGGGGAATGAGGTCGGCAAAAGTCTCGAGAGTCATCCCCGGTTCTCCTACACACCACATCGGGCAGACGCCGACGCGCCGCGCCCGGGGCTCACAAAGGCAGGAGGCGAAGGCAATGTAAAGATCCGCGGGCAGGATTGCAGACTGTCGAGGGTGCTGGGAGCATCATGCCGTACGACAAATTGGAGCACGTCGCGTAGACAACCCAGTGCGTGGCAGACAACGACGCATCCACAACCTCGGCAGCGACCCACGCCCAGGCGCGCTGTGCGCAAACGCCCAGGTTCGCCCATTCTATGCCTCTGCCGCCCGACCTGCACGGCCACCCTCTGCATTGCCGCCCGGCCGGCCTCAGGCTGAAGCCTGTAGAGCCCGCCACACGTTTTCGGGGGTCAGCGGCAGATCGGTCAACCAGACTCCGGTCGCATCGTGCAACGCAGCCACTATAGCCGGCGCGACGGGTACCAGAGCCATTTCGGCCATGCCTTTGACGTGCAAGGGATTGTTGGACACGCCGCCTTCCACGATCACCGGCACCACCTGTTCCGGCACGTCCTTGACGCCCGGGATGAGATAGGTGCTGAAAGTGGGATTGAGGATCTGGCCCTTCGCTTGCTGAATCTCTTCGTACAAAGTCCATCCGATGCCTTGCGCCACGGCCCCTTCCACTTGGCCTTCGATCTGCTGCGGGTTCACGGCCCGGCCCACGTCGTTGGCGCTGATCAGACGATGTACGGTAATGTGTCCCGTGTCCAGATCCACGGAGATATCCGCGATCTGGGCACAGTAGCCCAAGTCCACCACCGGGGCGCCCGCCCCCGTCTCCCGATCGAAGGACGTGGTGAAGCGCGTGGCGAAGGTATATTCCCCGCGGGCCGGACGTTCTTCTTCCGCCCAGGCCTGCAAGGCCTGCCGAGCGGCCCCGGCGATCGCGGCCCCGGTGAAGGCCGTCAGGCGGGATGCGGACGTGCTGCCGCTGGACTCCGCGTCGTCGGTGGAGCGCAGCTTCAGCCGCACTTGCTCCAAATTCACTCCCAGCTGATCCGCGGCCATCTGCCGAAAGGCCGTATGCGCGCCCTGCCCGCAATCGGCTCCGGCGGTGCCCAGCCACACTTCCTCTATATCCCCGCCGCCGTGCAGTTCCAGCCAGGCATGGCATCGATCGACCTGGCCTTGGCCGATCCCAATGTTTTTGCTGGCCATGGCGACCCCGCGCCCCTGGGCGATCCGTCGAGCGGAACTGGGCAAGGAGCCTCGATTGGCGGGGGCGCAAGCGGAGACGACAGGCCGCGCCTCCAGCTCCGCGCATTTCCGCGCTGCCGCCTCCAGCACCTCCCGGGCCATGCAGCCCGGGGGCACGGGCTGCTGCGTGATGGTCGACGCCCCTTCCTGCCAAGCGTTGCGGCGGCGCAGCTCCAGCGGATCTATGGCGAGTGCGACGGCCAGGCGGTTCATCAGGGTCTCGATGGCCAGAGCCGCTTGCGGGCTGCCGAACCCGCGAAAGGCGCCGGCCATCACGTTGTTGGTGAAAACTGCCGTGCCTTCTACGTGGACATGGGGAATGTGGTAGCAACCGCCCAGCGACACGACGGCATTGCCCAGCACCTTGTTGGATGTGCTGGCGTAAGGGCCGACGTCGCTGTACAGCGTGGCCTGCAGCGCCGTGAGACGGCCGTCCCGCTTCGCTCCCAACCGGCAGTCCAGCCGGAAGGGATGCCGCTTGTGGCTGTACTTGATGCTTTCCGGCCGTGTCCAGGCCCCCCATACCGGGCATCCCGTGCGGAAAGCGGCCAAGGCCAAGAGCACCTGCAGATGTATATCCTCCTTGCCGCCGAAAGCCCCGCCTATGGCGGCATACGAAACTCTGACTTTTTCCTCTGCCAGGCCCAACACGCCGGCAATCTGCTTCCGGTCGTCGTGCATCCATTGGCCGCCGGTATGCACCGCGACCCGTCCATCCGGTTCCATCCACGCGGAACCGGCTTCCGGTTCCATGTAGGCATGTTCCTGCGCCTGGGTGGTGAAGACGTCCGCCACCACTACGGCGGCCTGCTCCAGCCCTGCCGCGACGTCGCCCCGGCAAATACGGATCTGCTGCAGGACGTTCTTGTCCCACGCCCCGAAGTCGGCGGGATAGTCAGGATAATCGTGGATGCGGGGCGCCTCGGGGCGCAGACTCGCCTGCGGATCCGCAACGACCGGCAAATGTTCGTAGACGACCTCCACCTTCGCGGCGGCGGCCGCGGCGCTTGCCTGCGTGTCCGCCACGATGAGGCACAGTTTGTCGCCCACCCAGCGTACGGTGCGGGCTGCTTCCGTGGAATGGAGACCGCAGAAAACAGGTTGATCGGGAACCATGATCCCGTAGCAATTGCGGGGCACGTCCGCATCCGTCAGGACGGCCACGACGCCCGGTACGGCCGCCGCCGCCGACACGTCCAAATGCAGAATGCGGGCATGGGGCACGTCGGCGAACACCACCTGCGCCCATTTGTATTCCGCCGGGGAAATGTCTGCGCTGTAACGGGCCTCGCCGGTGGTCTTGGGGGGAGCGTCGACCCGCGGCACGCTGCTGCCCATGGCGCGCATGACCGATCTCCGCCTACTTGCAGGGGCCGCCCGCCGCGGCCAGCGTCGCGTCCAGAATCTTGGCGTACCCCGTGCACCGGCACAGATTGCCCATATAGGCTTCCTGCACCTGGGCCAAGGTAGGATGCGGAATCTCCTGCAGGAGTTGGGTGCCGCTCATGACGAAGCCGGGTATGCAATAGCCGCACTGCACGCTCCCGCAATCCACAAAGGCCTGCTGCAAGCGGCTGAGTTGCGTGCCGGCCGCCAGACCCGCCGCCGTCGTCACCGCGCAGCCGGCGGCTCTCTCGGCCGGAATCATGCAGGCCAAGACCGCCTTCTCGTCCAGAAACACGGTACAAGAACCGCATTCGCCTTCCGTGCACCCTTCCTTGATCTCGTGACAGCCCGCCTCGCGCAGGCTGTGGAGCAGAATCCGACCGGGAGCCAAGGGCACCCGCGCGCCGTTGACCGTGGCTTCCAGCGGCTGCGCCAAGGCCGTACCGGCGGAGGGATAGATGCCGCCGTGGGGGCCCCACAACATCACCTGCCGGTCGGACCAGCCGGCGCTTTCCTGCCCTGTCGCCAAGGAGTGCAAGGCTCTCTGAATCAGGGTGGAGACCATGGCGGACCGGTAGTCTGCATGGCCGCGCACGTCGTCGCGGGGCGACGCCTCTGCGGCCGCCAAGGCCCCGATGTGGGCGATGGCGGCTGCGTCCAACCGGCGGTGTCGGCCGAAGGTCTCCGCGGCCTGGGCCCGGACAACGGTAGCGTCTACGGCTCCCATCCCAATCCGCAATTCCGTCAAGGGCGAGTCGGCGCCGCCGTCCTCCGTCGCGATCACTACCGCCACGCTGACGACGGAAATCGCCTGCGCATGGCGCAAGCCCAGTTTGATGAAGGTGCCGCGTTCGGTTTCCGGCAAGCCCTGCACCGTGATGCCCGTCACCAGTTCGTCGGGCTGCAGCGCCGTAGCCCTGTAGCCGACAATGAACTCCTGCAGCGGCAGCACGCGTTCGCCCCGGCGCCGGCTGGCTACCGTCACCTCCGCATTCAGCACGGACAGAGGCACGATCGTATCGTTGGCGGGACTGGCGGAGACCAGATTGCCGACCACCGTGGCCCGATTCCGAAGGGGCGGCGATCCCACTTCCCAGCAAGCGCGCACCAGCGGCCAAGCCCTTTCCCGCAGTCCGGCATGGGCCACGCATTGGTTGTGCGTAACTAACGGACCCAACCTAAAAGTCCCGTCCGCGTGCGCCGTTATTTCGGCCTGGCCGGGGATGCGGGTCAGATCCAGCAACGTCACGTTGCTTTGGGGATCGCGCTCCAGCTCCAACAGCAGATCGGTACCGCCGGCGCAGGGGCGGGCCTGAGACCCTAGCGCGGATTTCAGTTCCAGAGCCTCTGTCATCGAGGTCGGAGACGCATAAGCCTGGTACAACATGGAACTGGAGCCGATCCGGTCGGAACCCGCCGCGCGCGGCGTCAATCCTGTCCGTTCAGTCCGCTTTCGACCAGGATCCGGCCGCCTTCCATGGCGTGCACATGGGCCAGCGTCACTACGGGCACCTTGTAGGGCTGCAACAGAGCGCGGCCCTGTTGGTAGGTTTTTTCGATCACGCAGCCGATACCGACAATCTCGGCCCCGGACTGACTCACCAACTCGTGCAGAGCCACCAACGTCTCGCCCGACGCCAAGAAGTCGTCCACCAGCACCACCCGGTCTGCAGCCCGAATATGCTCCGGGTTCAATACCAACTCCACTGCCGAGCCCTTGGTGGGACTGACGACTACTCGGCGGTATGCGTTCTCCGGCATGGTGACGGGCCGGATCTTGCGGGCAAAGATGGCGGGCACATCCAAGGCGATCCCGGTCTGTACGGCGAAAGCGATGCCGCTGACCTCGGCCGTAACCACTTTGGTCACGCCGCGCACCCCGGCTTCCAGCAGACCGCGGGCCAGATGCGTGCCGATTTGGACTGTCAGCCGCGGATCCAACTGATGATTGATGAACCCGTCCACTTTCAGGATGTTGCGGCCCAGATCCACCCCCTGCAAGCGTATCCTCTCGACCAGTGCCTGCATCAGCGGGTACCCTATTCCGGCGTCAGGTAGGGCCGCGGCCCTCTACGGGTACGGGGATCCTCCCAGATCCGGGCAAACCAGGCGGGCCAGTGCGGCTCCCGGTACACGCCGAAGGCGTCTTGGGCATAGCAGGCCACGGACTGGAAGTCTCCCATCTCGCTGGCGCCGGTCAGGACGGCGGCGCCGCAGCGCAGCCAGGCATGGGCTTCGTGTCCTGCCGGGTGGCGGCCCGGCTTGTTGAGGCCCAGATACAGGGTGCTGCCGATGCCGCGGCGCTTCAACATGTTCTGCGCGGCCATGGCCTGCGGCAGGCAGGCGCTTTCCCAAGGGGTATGGTCGGCCAGGCGTTCCACGACCCAGCCCACATCCGCCGCCACGGCCGCGTCGGCCGGCGGCACCGTCCTGACGGTCTCCGCCATGAACCAGCCCAACATCCGCGAAGCCGTCAGGGGGAAGGGGACGTACCGGATCCCAAAGCGACACAGACCCAACATGCAAAATGCTTCCAGCACCAGACCGCGCCGGCTCTTGGACCAGCTGCGATAGGTACGCCAGCGGCTGCCCCACAGGGAACTACGAAACGACTTGAACGAGGCCATTGGTCTGCAGTTCGGTCAGGAACTCGATGACCTGCTCTTGGCATTCCGGTTCCTCCACGTCTTCGTACATTTTGAGCAGATCCTGGCACAGTTCGCCTACCAGAACGGGTTTTTCGATACGATTCCAGATGTCCTTGGCGACGTCTTCCAACGTAAAGTAGGCCTGCGACTCCTGCGAGAACATGGCCACGCTGTCGTCCATCGGGGTCACGATCGGGCCGCGGGCCTGGGTAACGCGCGTGTCCAGGGTGATTTTCGGCTGGGTTCGGGTAGGGCGTGGCGTCACGCGAAAAGCTCCGCTTCAATGCAATCGGCCAGTTCTTGGAGCCGGAAGCCGACTTGGGGTCTGCGCACCGCAAACACGTCCACGGCATTGCCCACCGCCGCCACCTGCCGGAAATGTTCGGCCCGGCGGTTCAGCCCGTCCAGGAAAGACTGGTTGAAAGTGTATTCTATCAGTGTATTCAACTTTTCCTGGCTCTTCAGCGTCCGGATTTGGACTTCGTCCACGTCGTCCGGTTCGAGCAGCACAATGCCCCGCAAGTCCGAAGGGGCGCGCCGAAACCGGCTGTGCTCGAGTACGCTCAGTTTGTCTTCCTTGGGCCGTACGCGCGCGACGTCCTGCGTAGACTGCTCCAAGTGGACGGCCGCGTCCAGACACAGTTTCAATTGGGGAAAGCCCGCGACCACCTGGGGAGGCGCTCCGGCCGGCAGGTCGATAGGCGTGATGTCGTCGCCCTGCAGCAGGTAGTTGCGGCGCACCAGTTCCGCCGCCAGCGTGGACTTGCCGGCCCCGGATCGGCCCACGAAGAGAAAGGCCCCTCGGGGCGTCGCGACGGCGCTGGCGTGCATAGGCAGAATGCCGCGCTGCAGCAAGAGGGCCGTCATCACGATCGTCAGAAAGACGTACCGCACCTCGTCGTCGGCCACGAAGGGGGTGCGCTGCATGTGAATCTCCGTACCTTCTATGGACAAGGTGCGCACCACCCCGGTCTTGTTGTGCAGGAAAATGCCGTCCCCGAACTGGATCTGATTGTAGGCGCCGTTGAAACTGGGTCGGGTAACCGGGGCCACCGGTCTATAGCTGACTTGCACGTCCGGGGTCCCTGCCCCCTCCGGAAACAGCTCGGGGCACGGAAAGGGGGTGCTGAAAATCAGCCCAAACGCCGAATGGAGATGCGTGCCTTCCTGCAGGCGGGTCGGCAACCAGGTTGCCCGCCGGGCATCAAAGAGAGCCAACATGGGAGGGGATCGTCGCCAGGACAGGGCGCGGGTCAGGGCCGAGCACCGCGCGCCAAGCTTAGGCTTAGCGGGCGGACCGGGCCTCGTCCGTCTCGGTCTGCACTTGGGCCGCTGCGGCGTCCCGCTCGGGTTCCGGCGCTGCGGGGGAGGATGCCGCTGCGGCCGCCAAGGCGCCCTCGGCCTCCATTTCGGCCGACGAGACTATGGTGCCGTCCCGCAGATACAGGTAGTCGTCCACGTACTCGTCCGAAATGACGTCGTGGGTGACCATCAGCACGGTCACCTCCTGTTCTTGCACAATGCTCCGGAAGAGGCCCAGAATTTCGTGGGCCGTCTGCGAGTCCAGTTCGCCGGTGGGTTCGTCGGCCAGGATCAGACTGGGCGAATTGGCGAGCGAGCGGGCGATGGCCACCCGCTGCTGCTGTCCCCCCGACATTTCAAAAGGTCGATGGTGCATCCATTTGGTCAGCCCTACATGCTCCAAACAGCGCACTGTGTGTTCACGGCGCTCGCGTCCTCTCGCCCCGGACATGCGCAGCATCAGTTCTACGTTCTCGTAGGCGGACAGCGACGGCATGAGCCCAAAAGACTGGAAGACGAAGCCCACGTTGTGCCGCCGCCAGCGCGTCAGTTTGCGTTCGCTCCAGTCGCCCAGTTCTTCGCCGAGGATACTGACCGTCCCCGAGGAAGGCCGATCCAGACCGCCCACGCAATTGAGGAGCGTGGTCTTGCCGCTGCCGGACCGGCCTTTCAACGCCATGAAAGCGCCCGCCGGCACGGACATGTTCACCCCGCGCAAGGCCGGAATGTCCTCGCCGCCCATTTGGTAGACACGCGTCAACTCTTTCGTCACGATGGCATACGGGTTGTCGGCCATGTGAGCTCTGCCTCCTCCTGTACGGCTCTGTCCGCCGCGTGGTCAATCCCCGGCCTGTTCGGCCGCCTGTCGTTCCGCTGCCCGCCGCTGCCGGCGGCGGCGAAACAGACCGAAGCGGCGCCGGTCTCCCTGCAGCGCTCTCTCCAGGAACCGGGCTTCCTCCTGTTCGTGGGCTTCCAGTTCCGGGGCATCGATGCGGTCCCGGTCGACGGGCTTGATGATAATACCGTCTTCGGTGAAGTCGAGGGTGGCCCGACCCTTGATGTCGAACCGATCCAGCAACTCTTTGGGCAGCTGCAGCCGGCCCGCGGTGTCCAGAATCACCAGTTCGTCGAACGTGGCCTCGGCCGCGACTTCGGTCGCGGCGGATTCGCCGGAGAGGGGGCCGCCGGCCCGGCGGCGCGTTTCGCTGGCCAGCATGCCGTCCCGGATCGAGACCACCCGCGTCACATGATGCGCAATGCCCGGGTCATGGCTCACGATCAGGGTCGTGAGATTGAATTCCTGATTCAACTGGGCAATCGTGTCGTAGATCAGGCCCGCAGTCACCGTGTCCACTTCACCGGTCGGCTCGTCCGCCAACAGCAGCAGCGGATTGTTGGCCAGCGCCACGGCGATGGCCACGCGCTGCTGCTCGCCGCCGGACAGTTCCCGCAAATGATGCTTCATGCGATCCCCGAGTCCCACCTTGTCCAACAGGAAGCGGGCCCGCTCGCGTTTGACGCGGCCGGAGGCGCCGGCCAGCGTCATGGGCAGGATCACGTTGGCCTGAGCGCTCAGATAGGAAACCAGGTTGCGGGCGCTTTGCTGCCAGACGAAACCCACCTGTTCCCGGCGGTACCGGTTGAGGTGGCGATCCGTCATTTTGAGCAGATCGAAGCGGCCCACGCTGACCTTGCCCGCCGTGGGGCGGTCCAGGCCGCCCAGGATGCTCATCAGGGTGGATTTGCCGCTGCCGGACACCCCGACGATGCCCATCAGCTCCCCTTCCTCCACCGTGAGATTCAGGCCTTGCAGAGCGACGATTTCCAGACCCGCCATCTGATAGATTTTGACGAGGCCGTCGCAGTTGATATACGGTCCTTCGATTTCGGCCATGAGGATGCTCCGCGCTAGACGGTCTCGCCCAATTTGATGGCCTGGAAGATCCGCATGCGCAGCAGCGAAACGACCAGAGCCGCCAGGGCAGCGACGAACAACAGTCCGAAGAGGGTATAGACCCGCGAAATCGCTTGCCAGGCGATGTCCACGTCGAACGGGGGAATTTTCGGGCCCACTTGCAGATAGGGAATGAAGGCGTTGCTCATGAACGTGCCCAGCACGGTGCCGATGCCGATGCCGACCCCGATCAGGAAGGCCAGTTCCCAGGCCAGGAACACGGTCATCTGCCGTCTCGAAAGCCCGATGGCCCGCAGGGTGCCCAGTTCAATGAACCGCCGGCGGAAAGAAAACAGAGTGTACAGCAGGAAGCCCAGGATGGTCAGGATGCCCGAGGCGATGAAACCGACGGACAGTACGCCGAAGAGGCCTTGCCGTTGCGGCAAGGCTTGCTCTTCGGCAATGCCTTGCCGGGCCGAGTGCACGTTCATGACGTTGATGTCGTAGGTATACAGTTCGCGTTGCACCTTCTCGAAGTCGGTCCCCGGCACCGTGCGCACCAGGACGTCGTAGGGAAATTGGCCGCCCATGAGTTCGAACAGGTAATCCAGATTGCCGATCACGATGGGCCCGTCGTCGGGATACCAGCCGGGAAAGTAGAACACTTCCCCCAGTACCGTCATGTCCGCTTCGCCCCGTAGACCATAGCGCACGAACCGCATGCGGACCGTATCGCCGACCGCGATGGTGTTGCGCCGCATGAAATCCCGGTTCATCAAGACCCCGTTGCTTTCCAGCGCCAGCGAATTCATCAGCGAACCCAGCGGGGCCGGGGCGAAATTCCGGCGCCAGAAGGCCACGCGGGGAAAGTCCAGCCGATCTACGCCCCGATACTGCACGGTCCGCCAGTCGCCTTGCAACTGCACCTGCGCCTCGAAGTCGGCCACCCGGGTCGCCCCTTGGATCTCCGCGGCCCGCAGATGCTCGGAGACCGGCACGAAAGTCCACGAGGCGGGCTGATCCGCCGAACTCTCCGCGGCTCCGCCGCCGAAGCCTCCCGGCCCGCCGGTCTCCGGCAAATAGCCCAATTCGATCAAGCGGGCATCCGCCCCCACGTCGTAGTAAATCTGGTCGTAGAGATGATTGTCCAAGGTTTGCGCCAGCGTGGTCGTGAAAGCCGAGAGGCTCAGGGTCAGCACCAGCAACACCATGGGCGCGGTATAGACGCTCCGATTGCGGGCCAAGTGCCGCATGGCCAACAGCATGCCGATCCCGCCCATGCGGGAAATCAGCCAGGACAAGGCTTCCATGAAGTACGGCAGAAAACGCAGCGACACCAACGTCAAGGCGAAAAGACCCAGCGCCGGCACCAGAAAGAGCAGGGGATTGTCGAACAGCGTGGCTCCGGTCAGAGGGCCGGGAGTCGTGATGCTGCCTTGTTGGCGCAGCAGGTAAATGCCGTAGGCGGCGGGCACCAGGAGCAGGAAGTCGAGGAAGGACCGCTGCCACCAGGGCGCCTGCAGGGTCCGGGCCTGTTCTCGCTTGTACGTCACGATCGTATGCCGGGAGGCTCCGATGGTAGGCAGCAACTGGGCCAGCACCGTCACGCCCACCGCGATCGCGCCCATGCGCCAGGTATTGGCGTTGAAGACCAGGCGCAGGTCGGAGATCTGCGTGAAGTTCAGGAAAGTCTGCGTGGAACCGATGGCCTCCGCCACGAATTGGCTGCCGTAGTAGGCCAGGGCCAAAGCAATCCCGGCCAGCGCCAAGGCTTCCAGAAAGGAAATGCCGACTACCTGCAGCGAAGTGGCTCCCCGGCTGCGCAGCACCGCTACTTCGTTGCGCTGGCGGGCCACGGACAGCCCCACCACCAGCCCGATGAAGGCCAGCAACAGACCCATGATAGGCACGCTGAAGGCATACAGCAGTACGGTCAGCAGACCCGAGGCCTGCTGATAGCGGCGCAGCGCGTCGGTCGGCGAAACGCCCAGCCGAGTGTTGGCCAGCAGACCCGCTATGGTCTGTTCCACTTCCACGGTGTTGGCCACCAGCGGCCCGACCGCCTCGGTGGTAATGTCGCTGCCGTCCATGATCAGGTACCAGAGCCCGAGATAGACGTCTTGCGTATAGGAGGGCGCGATGCGGCTGACGTAGGTCTGCTCCGGCACGAGCATGACCGTTTCGAACGTATTGGGGTTGTAGAACCAGAACGGCGCGGAGATGTCCGTGGGTTCCCAAATGCCCGTCACGACGATGGGCACCTGAATGGTCCGCACGCCTTCGTCCGTACGGGCGCGCCGGAACGTCATGAAATGCTCGCCGCTCCGGATGCCTATTTCATTGGCCATCTCCGCGGAAATCAACACTTCCACCGGCGTATCGACGTTGCCGGATACCGTCGGCTCCGGAAAACGCCCCTCGACGATGTCGATCTCGTAGGCGATGTCGGTCACGAAGCCGAAACTGACCCATTCCAACGGATCCGTGATATCGGAGTAGACCACGTCGTCGGCGGGAAACAGCCGTACATTGTCGGTCTTGAAATGGCGTATGGTGCGTACGTGGGGCAATCCCAGATTGGCCGCCGCCGGCCCGGTCAGATAGGTGTCCACGGGTTGCAGCTCTTCCCATTCCTTGGCGCCGTAGGTCGACCCTACGTAGCGGAACATGTAGGCGAAGGGCGGGCGCTGGATGCCCCCGGTGGTCTGCGGGGCCTGCAGCTCGTTCTGCAGGATGCGGTAGTAGACCGCGTCGGCATAGAGCGGAATGCTCATGATCAAGGAAATCGAAACCACCAGCCCGATCATGATCGCCAAGGCCAGTCCGCGTTGGGCGAACAGACGCTTGAGCGCCACGGTCACGATGGCGGTATATCGGTTGAGCAGGCCCACAGCAAAGGCAGGGGGTTACGGAGGAAAAAACCCGGCGATCCTCAGGGGCCAATCACCACGTCGCCGGAGACCAGTCCTTCCATGATTTCCACCCGTTCGATGGTTTCGATACCGATTTTCACGTCGACCCGCTGTTCCACGTCGTCGCGTACCTGTACCACGAACCGCCGGCCGTCGAAAACGCGGATGGCCTGCGGCGGCAGCCACAGCACCTGTTCCTTGCGTTCCAGTTCCGCCGAAACGCGCACCAAATCGCCCAGACGCAGGCCGGCATCGGCCGCCGGCACGGCCAGGCGGATCCGGGTGGATTTGTCCAACTCGTCCACCGTAGTGCCGCCGCCGCCGCTGCCGTACGGATAGGGCAAGCGGCGAATGCTGCCCATGATGGGATCCCCGGGGCGGCCCATCAGCAACACGTTCACGTTCATGTTCTCTTCCAGATCCTGCAGCTGATTGCTGATGAGATCGGCCGAAATTTCCAGATTGTCCGGATCCGCCAGCACCACTACCGGCCGGAATTCTTCCACGTTGCGTCCGACGGACAGGGACAAGGACAGGATCATGCCGTCGAAGGGAGCCACGATCTGGGAGTTGGCCACCCGATCGTTGATGCGTTCCAGGTGCAACCGGGCCTGCTCCACGTTGTTGACCAGAATGGGGTCGATATCCCGACTAATGTCCGCCAAGCGCAACTGCGCCCGTTCCACGTTCTTGCGCTGCACGGCGATGGCTACCGAATCGGCGGGTTCGTTCCTGATGGTTTCGATCAGGATCAGTTCCGCGATGTCCAGATCGATCTGGGCCATGTCGATCTGGAATTCGATCTCCTGCTGCGCCTGATCCAATTCGGCCTGGGCGCGCTGCAAATCCAAGCGGGCTCCCTGGCGGGCCTGCTCCAGCCCTTCCACCTCGAGTTCGGCGATCAGATCGCCTTGCCGGACCAGATCGTTGCGGTCGAAGTAGACCGCCAACAGGCGTCCGCTGGTACGGAAGAAGAGACCTTCTTCCCTGACGGGGGCCACACGGCCGTTGAAGACCAGATCCTTCACGATCTCCCCTTCCATCACCGTGTAGGTGGGTTTGAGGGGTACGATGCGCGTAGGAATCGGCGTCGGCGTCGGTTCGTTGGCGGCGACTTGGCTGGAACGGCCCTGCGGCAGCAGGGAGAAGGAACATCCCCCTAGCAACCACAGCAACGCGAGGATGATCCCCGTACCGGCAATGCGGCGACCCGTGTCGCGCCGTCCGTATTGAGCCATGCTGAATGCCCTACTGAATCACCGATTTGGGGGAAGACACGATGCGCTTGACGTCGATACCCAATTTGCGGTCGAGCAGCTGATCGGCCAACGGCTTGAGTTCGGTCAGCCAGATGCGATCTTCGTAGACGGCCTTGTACAGCTGGGTCCGTTCCTCTTCGCTCTCGAAGCGGCGGATCCATACGTACAGGTTGTCCTCTTCTTCTCCGATAAAGCTGCCGACCACCACCATGCCCCGAGAGATCTGGAAAGGGATGATCCGCTCGTCCATGACCTTGGCCCATTGGTCCAACTTGCCCGGCTTCGTACGATATGTGCGCAGTTCAAAAAACATGCAGTGCTGCCCTTGTCGTCATAATAGTATCAGTCGGATGTAACGGTCGTGCGTGCGGCGCGGATATGTGCGGCTATCCGGTCCGCGAATTTGAGTTCGCTGTTGTCCTGCGGCGCGTAGCCGATCACGCGGCGTGCATTGGTCAGACTCCAGAAGGCGTGGGAGTTCGCGCTGATGCCATAGAAGATCTGAAAGGGTACACCATGCGCATCCCGGATGTACGGGGACTCCAGACTTTTGACGAACAACTGCTGCAAATCGCGCTCGCTGATATACACCGCCAACGCGCGCCGCAGGCTCCGGAGATCTCCCGGCTCCAGTCTTTCCACATCGTCTTCCCGCGGTCCGCCAATGCGAATCTGGATATTCTCCAGCTGCGTCCCGTTCATGGTACCGCAGGCGAAAACCAGACCCAAATGCTCGTAGCTCGCCTTGGCCCAGCCGTAGTAGTTGTCCGAAACGGCCCGATCCGCGGGATTTACGTAGTCCCACTTGCCGTCCAAGATCAGCGGTTCGTAGTAATCCGCGGCATGATTGGAACTGGCCATCACGACGCGGCCCACGCCTTCCTCCCAAGCTACCTGCAAGACGTTGTAGGCCATCTGTACGTTGGCCAGTTCCGCGGTGAAGCGGGCATCCGGCGTTTCGTCGGCCGGGCGCACGAAACCAAAGTGCACGACCCGATCCGCACCCGCAAAATACCGTCGATACAAATCCCGGTCGGTTTGGGTCAGGTCCGCCGTGACGATGCCGGGCACGGTCCGGCCGGCGCGATTGGTACGTCTCACGTCCAACAACACGAGTTCGTACCGGTCCTGCAAAGCCGGCAGCACCTGTCCGGCGATCTTGCCGGCGGCGCCGGTCACTACGACACGCATGGCGTTCTCGGGGTCTGGGGTTCGTCCGGTCCTGCGGGGCGCCGTCTTACAGAAGCGGCTTTTTGCGCTTGACCAGTTGGAAGGGAGTGCTGTAGGGATCCTTCAGGAACACCAGGGTATCTCCCGCCGGGGTCACGGACTCCGACACCACGGAGGCGCCGGCCGCCACCAGCCGATCCCGGTCCGCCGCCGCGTCCTGCGTGCTGAACGCGAAATGGATGTTGCGGGGATCCGTCGCTTCCCAGTCCGGCACGCCCGCCTCCGGCATCGAGTAGATTTCCATCATGGCCCCGTCTTCATCCGCCAAAAAGTGGATATAGGGCGGGGTGTCGTTTGCGGCTACAATCCGGAGACCCAAGTGCGTGCTCCACCAGTGCGCCACTGCCTGGGCGTCTTTCACGTTGACCGCAGAATGTTCTAGCTTCATGTGTCTCCCTCCGTATGGGGCGGGGATGTCGCCGGCCCGCCTTGCCTCGGCTCCGGAACGGCTCATGTCGCACGCGAGGCGCAGCCGCGATTTCTCCGCCTGGGACATCGCCGAAAACACTGCCCAGACAGCACGTAATGTTACCCTAGGAGACTTCGAATCGATGATTTGCCGTCGGCGACCCGACGCGGCCGGTGCCGCCTCGGGTCACGGCGGATGCGAGGCGAAGGCAAAGACGGACCCTGCAGGCCGGGACGCGGCGTTCCCGGGCAAGCGGTGTACATTCGGCACTCAGGAGGAATCACATTGTGGCGGAACAGGTCAGAATCGGCATCGTAGGGGCCGGCAGCATCGCGATCAGAGGCATCATGCCGCACTTGGCCATGGAAGACGTACAGGACCGGGTCCGCATGCATGCGGTCTGCGATCCGGAACCGGGCCGGGCCCAGGCGGCGGCGGAGCAGTTCGATATCCCTCACCACTTCACGACCTACGAGGAGCTGCTGGATTCGGGCACCGTGGACGCGGTGACCATCGCGTCTCCGATCGGACTGCATTTTCGACAGGGCATGCAGGCCGTCGAGAAAGGCGTGCATCTGCACTTCAACAAGACCATGACCACCACCAAAGCCGAAGCCGACACCCTGATCGCGGCGGCCGCGGCCAAGGGCGTCCGCATCGTGGCCTGTCCGGGGGAGATGCTGCGGCCGGTCCATCAGGAAGTGCGGGAGATGATTGCCCGAGGCGACCTGGGCACGCTGACCTGGACCGTCACGGGCGCGGCTTTCAGCACCTATCACGAGGACGAAAAGGTACGTCAGGGAGACGATCCGCTGTCCAACATCAACCCGGCCTGGTACTATCGCAAGCCCGGCGGCGGGCCGCTGTACGACATGACCGTGTACGGGCTGCACGCCACGACCGGCATTCTCGGACCGGTCAAAAGAGTCACGGCCTTCTCGGGGGTCCGTATCAAGGAGCGGGAATTCCGGGGTCAGAAGCTGCCCACCGACATGGACGACAATACGTTGATCGTGGCCGACTTCGGCGAGAACCTGCTGGGCTTGATCTACGGCACGGCCGCGGGGTCCGTACAGATGTTCGGCCGCATCTCCATCTTCGGTACGCAAGGGACCGTGCTGGGTCCTACCTTCAACGGCGCGCCCATAGACTATCCGGGGGCGGAACTGGATCGGCAATGGGGTCTGAACGGATCCCTGCCCCATGTGGTCGGGGCGCACCGCAGCATGGAGGAAGCCCATGTGTTCGAGGACATCATGCAACTGGTGGATCTGCTGCTGTTCGACAAGCCGACCACTTCCACGGCGGAACATGCCCGGCATGTAATCGAGGTCTTCGACAAGGCGTATCAGTCGGCAGAGACCGGCAGGGCCCAGGAAGTAACGTCCGTCTTCTGATGTCGCTCCCAGGAGCGCCGGGCGCTACGACCGACAAGGACTGACCGCACTGTTCAACTCGCTTCTCGTCCGGGCGAACTTGACCCCGCAAGCCTGCCGCGGGGTCGTCGCCTACTTTTTCACCTTCATGGCGCTGGGTACCGTCACGGCGGCCCTGGGACCCGCCTTGCCTTTCCTGGCGGATCGGACGGGCGTCGGCATCGAGGTGGCCAGCGGCCTGTTTTCGGCCAAGGCCTTCGGGTTCTTGATCGGCTCCTTCGTGGCAGGCCGTTTCCTGGAACGCGTGCGGGCCCACGGTCTGTTGCAGATCTCGCTCGCGGCCGCCGCGCTGGCTATGCTGGCGGTACCGCTCTCGCCGGACTTCGGCGTGGTGCTGGCGTTTCTCTTTGTCGCCGGGCTCTTCGTGGGGACAGTCGACGTCGGCGCCAACATTCTGATCGTGTGGCAAATGAAGGACCGGGTAGCGCCGTTCCTGACGGGACTGCATTTCGTATGGGGGTTAGGCGCCCTGCTCGCCCCCATCATCGTCGTGCAACTGAATCACCGCACGGGATCCCTGTGGGCGCCGTTCGCGGTCATCGCGGCCATGACGGCACTCTGTATCGCGTGGTACCTGCGCTTGCCTACGCCGCCGCCCCTGCATGCCCGGCACGCCGTCACCGCCCCCTTGGCGGCGCGGCCGCTGGTCACTTTGATGGCCATGTTGTTTTTGGCGGGGGTCATGGAATTGTCTTTGGCCGGCTTCATCTTCACCTACGTATACGAAGGCGGATTGGGCAACGAACAGCAGGCCGGGTGGGTGAACTCCAGCTTCTATGCAGCCCTGACGGGCACCCGCCTGATTCTGGCCTTTCTGCTGCTCAAGTTTTCCAACCGGGCTCTGTTGGGTTGGGCCTTGGCTTTGGTGATCGGCTCGTGTGTCGGGGTAGCGCTGCTGCCCAAAGTATTGAGCGTAGTCTGGATCGGCGTCGCCGTGTGCGGCGTCGGCCAAGCCGCCATGTTCCCGCTCACGCTCTCCATCGCGCCGCAATATCTGCCGGCCCAAGGGCGGGTCACCGCTTTCATGTTCTTGGGCGCCTCCATTGGGTTCGTATCCATGCCTTGGGTCATCGGACGGCTCTTCGAATCCAGTTTCCTCGGGCCGGAAGTAGTCTGGTACGGCACGGGCGGCGCCGCGCTCTTGTATGCGATGTTGCTGCTCGTGTTGATTTTCACGCCTCAATACGGCCGGTACGCCGTGCCCGCGCCGCAGCCGGCTGCCGGCCATTGACCTGCCGGTCCTACGGGGAGGAGGCGTGCTTCGGGATGCACGCCTCCTGGGCCGATACGTCCCCGGCGACTGCGGCTCCGCAACCTTCCCGGCGGTTGTGCCCTGGCGGGTTCTCGGGCCATGGCGCCGCCCGCCGGCGCCGGCCGGGAGCATCCAGGGTCGGGCATTGTGCCTGCGGGAGCCTTGAGGCAGGCCGAAATCGGGACATCCGCCGGAAGCGATGGGGAGACCCCTCCGCCAACGACCCGGATCCGGAAAGGGCGTTTCCATGATCCCATCGGCCGGCGCGGGCCGGTCCGACGGAGCTTCGCCCCTATGGCGAAGCATGCCCGCCCTCCCGGCGTCATGTTGACTTCGCTGCCTGCGCGGCTGGGCCTTTCCCCGCGCTCCTTCCGCGTAGTCTCCGCCTATTACCTCTCCTACGTCGCCCTGGGCACGGTGTCCCCGGTCTTGGGGCCCGCGCTGCCTTTCCTGGCCGAGCGTGCCGGCATATCCCTCGACGTCGCCAGCGGCCTGTTTTCGGCCAAGGCCCTGGGGTTCATGGTGGGTTCTTTCTTCACGGGCCGGGTCCTGGAACGGCTGCCGGCCCATGGCGTGATTCAGGCCGCCCTGCTGGTCACGGCCCTTGCCATGTTGACCCTGTCTCTGACGCCGATATTCGGCTTCCTGTTGATCGTGCTGTTCGTGGCCGGCTTCGCTACGGCCTGGTTGGACGTAGGCAGCAACATTTTGATCGGGTGGCAGTTGAAAGAGAAAGTCGCGCCCTTTCTCACGGGACTGCACTTCATCTGGGGGGTCGGAGCCCTGATCACGCCGCTGGTCATCGTGCAGCTGCAGGCGCGTACCGGCGCCCTGCTGGCCCCTTTCGCCGTGATCGCCGTGTTCGTGGCCGCCCACGCGTTGCTTTACGTACGGCTGCCGAGCCCGTCTCCCAGACAGACCGCACAGATACAGGCCGCGCCGTTGCCGCTGTCTCCTTTGATCATCTTCATGGTCATGCTCTTCCTGGCCGGCACTATGGAAATGGCGATCGGCGGCTTCGTCTTCTCGTATCTGCTGCGCCTGGATCTGAGTACGGCGCAGGTGGCCGGCGGGGTGACGTCTACCTTCTATACGGCGATCACCTGCACCCGCCTGGCGACGGCCTTTCTGCTGCTGCGGTTCTCCGGCCAGACCGTGCTGCAGGTGACGCTCGGACTGGTCGTCGGCGCCGCGGTCGCCGTATTGCTGTTGCCGCCTTCGCTGCCTGTCGTCTGGGTCGCCGTCCTCGTGTGCGGGATTGGCGAGGCTGCCCTGTTTCCCCTTGCCTTGGCGCTCGCGCCGCAATACTTGCCCGCCGCGGGCCGCGCTACTTCCCTCATGTTCGTCGGCGCGTCCGTCGGCGCCCTGACCATGCCCTTGGTGATCGGCTATTTCTTTGAAACCGCCGCCGTAGGACCCCAGGTGGTCTGGTATTACACGCTGGCCGGCGCCACGCTGTATGCTCTCTGCCTGTTCCTGTTGCGGGCGATGCCGCGGGTGACGGAATTCGCCGTGCCCACCCCGCAAGCCGCCGGCGGCAATTGACCGCGTACGCGCCTCTCGCGCGGCAGCTGGGCTACAATGAGCTGCCCTACGCCGTTGCCGGCGGCGGGCCCCCTTTCTCGGAAACAGCACTGTGCAGAGGGCTTCACGATGCAGAAAATAGCCGTATTGGGAACTGGTTTGATCGGCATGTTCTATACCGCGGCGTTGAACGGCCAACGCAACCGCGACCAGGTAGTGACGGTGTATTCCCGGTCCGCGGAAAGGGCCCGGCAAGCCGCCCAGGACTGGGGCGTACCCCATTGCACGACGGACATGGATGCCGCCATCAACCACCCGGACGTGACCGCCGTAGTAATCGGACTGCCCAATTTTCTGCATTGGGAAGCCGTCAAGAAAACGGCGGAAGCCGGCAAAGCAGTGCTGTGCACGAAGCCGTTGGCCCGCAACGGCGCCGAAGCCAAAGCAATCCTGGACGTCGTGGAGGAAGCCGGCGTCTTCGCGGGCTACTTGGAAGATCTGGTCTATGCCCCCAAGGCTCTCAAAGCCATTCAGGCGGTACGGGACGGAGCCATCGGAGACGTGCTGGTCGCCCGCTCCCGCGAAACGCATCCCGGGCCCCACAGCGCGTGGTTCTTCGATGCAGAGAAGGCCGGCGGCGGAGCCATCATCGATCTGGGATGTCATTGCATCGAGATTATCCGCAGCTACATGGGCAAGGACAATCGCCCGCTGGAAGTGATGTGTTGGCACGACACCATGGTGCATCCGATCCAGGCCGAGGACACGGCCTTGGTTTGGATCCGTTTCGCGAGCGGGGCCATGGGCCAATTCGAGGTGAGCTGGACCTTCCGCGGCGGCATGGACCTGCGCGACGAAATCTCCGGCACCGAAGGCACCATCTGGCTCAATCACTTCCTGCGCACCGGATTCGAGATGTTCACGTCCGGCGAGGGCAAAGGCTATGTCGCCGAGAAATCCGAAGTGGAACGCGGCTGGCTTTTCCCCGTCGGCGACGAAGTGGTGGAACTGGGCTACACCGACATGTTCACGGACATGTTCGACAGCTTGGAAGCCGGCAAGCCGCCCACCGAAACCTTCTACGACGGCTACGTCGTCAATTGCGTCATGGACGCCTGCTACAAGTCCGCGGCCACGGGCGCCTGGACGCCCGTGGAGCTGGACTGGCGGGGCGGCACGGCGCAAGCCATCGCGCCGCGCATAGAGGAACACGAAGGCATGAACATCGTCAAACAGGAAACCATGCCGGACGGTCGGGTGAAACTGATTCTGATGGAGAAAGACACCGGCCGCATCGTAGACAAGGTGGTGTAGGGCGTCTGGATTGCGCCCCTGGCCGCGGCGCCCCGCAGCGAGGTCCGGTCGCGACGGACCGGACCTCTGGGAAAGGGTCAGGGAAGACCAGACCCGCGGCCGGGCGCCGGCCGACGTCTACAGGGCCGCGGTCAACGCCTGATCGATGTCGGCAACGATATCGTCGATATGCTCGAGGCCGACGGACAGCCGCACGTAGTTCTCGTTGATGCCGGTGGCTTCCTGTTCCGCGGCCGACAACTGACTATGCGTCGTGGTAGCGGGATGAATGGCCAGGGTCCGGGAGTCCCCGATGTTGGCTACGTGATACAGCATCTGCAGCGCATCGATAAACTTTCGGCCGGCTTCCCGGCCGCCGGTCAATTCAAAACCGACCAGGGCGCCGTAGTACTTTCCGCCCAGGTAGGTGTCGGCGCGCCGCCGCGCCTCGCCTTCGAAGAAGGACGGATAATGCACCTTGGTGATTCCTGCGCGGCGGCTCAGGAAATGCGCTACGGCCTGCGCATTTTCGCAATGCCGTTCCATGCGCAACGGCAAGCTCTCTAGACCTTGCAGAAAGAGAAATGCATTGAAGGGGCTCATGCAGGAGCCCAAATCCCGCAGCAACGTGACCCGGGCCTTGAGGATATAGGCAATGGGACCCAGCGGTTTGACTGCCTCGGTCCAGACCGCGCCGTGGTAACTGGGATCGGGTTCGGTCAGCATGGGGAAACGGGATGCATGTTTTTCCCAGTCGAACGTGCCGCTGTCGACCAGCAGGCCGCCAATGGAATTGCCATGTCCGCCTATGTATTTGGTGCTGGAATACACGATGATGTGCGCACCGTGGGCGAAGGGTTTGCAGATGATGGGCGAAGCCGTATTGTCCACGATCAGCGGAATCCCCAACTCCGTGCCGATGGCTGCCACTTCCGCAATGGGAAACGTCTGCAGCTTGGGATTGGGCAGCGACTCCGCATAATAGGCTCTGGTCTTGGCGTCGCTGGCGCGCCGGAAACTCTCCGGATCCGCCGGATCCACAAAGCGTATCTCGATGCCGCATGTCTCCAAGGTGTTGGCAAAGAGATTCCAGGTGCCGCCGTAGAGATCGGTGGAACTCACGACATTGTCCCCGGAGCGGGCAATGTTCTGGATGGCGAACGCGGAGGCCGCCTGGCCCGAAGAGAGCGCCACAGCTCCCACTCCTCCGTCCAGAGCCGCGATCCGCTTCTCCAGCACATCGCAAGTGGGATTCATGATGCGCGTATAGATGTTCCCGAGCTCCTGCAAGGCGAAGAGATTTTCGGCGTGCTGGGTATTTTCAAACTGATACGAAGTCGTCTGGTAGATCGGGACCGCGACGGCGCCGGTCGTAGGATCGGAGCGGTATCCCGAGTGCAGGACCACGGTTTCCGGATGGGTGTACTCGCTTGGATTCTGGTCGGACATGCAATTCAGTTCCTTTTCCTGTCGTTGGGTTTCGGGGGAACGCGCCCCTGTGCCTCCGGCCATGACATGACTGTCGATCCCCGATCCCAAGGCGCCTGCGGGAGGCATACCGCCATGGACTGGACCACCGATTGCGTTCCATGTCGACCCGAAATTATATAAGGTCGACTTCTGTCGGAGCCAGAAAATCCATAGGGTAGGCAGATCTCGAAACAGTGCCCGGCGCCCCGCTGCGTCACCTCTCCGGGGCGGATTTTGCGACGTCCTTGCTCTGAGGCTCCGTCTTCCTGCCCTGTCGGCGACCGGAAATGCGGCTCTTCCCGCTACAGGATGCGCTTCGGCATAGGGAACCTGGCTTGAGGACAGCTTCCCGAACGCGGCTTGCTGCGACGACGCAAGTCCGGGACCTGTGAGCATAGGGGCAGACCGGCGACGCTGGAGTTCGGGATCCAAGTGGACGCGTGGTTCTTGGAAGACGGGCCGCACCGGGCCCGAGTGGCCCGTATTGTCGAGCCGGGCGGTACCGGACCACCGCGCCGGAAGCCGTCTAGGGCCCGGTACCGGCGAAATTCGCCGGAGACCGCAGCGGGATCGGCAGACCCGACTGGGCAGCCGTCGGGTCGCTGGGATACCGTTGCCGTATCGTATCGACGCCGGTGGAGTGGGGCCGCGTCATACCGACGGAGCAGTGCGACGGCTCGCTCTACGTGCACGCTTCGACGTGGGTGAGAGCTCAGTGCGCCCAGGGCTGAGTGACCGAAGTCACGGCCTTGCCTTCCGCGAGAGACTGCTCTATGAGCAGACTCAGATACTGGTCTTGGGCGGCCGCGGCGAAGCTGTAAAAATCCTCGCCCGTGTCTACATACCTGTCCATGCCCAACAGGCAGGCCGCCATGGCAATTTCGTCGTCGGCCAAACGCCCTGGCGCCACGGGATTGACGTAGATCCATTCGTCGCCGACTTGAATGCCCTTGTGGTGGAACCCTTCCAGGTTCATGTCATGGCCGGTATCTGCACGCCGCAGGGGAAGATGGATAGGAGTCAGCGGATCCTGCAGATAACTGAGAGTTTCCTGTACGATTTCGCCGTGCGTGCCCCTTACGACCACCCGCGCCTCGCGAATCCAGGAGAAATACTGCTCGCCGGCGAAATCGTAGAGGCCGGTGCATCCGTTTTCGAACTTGAAAACAGCTACCACCTGCCGCGATTTGTCCAGTCTTTCCGGAGGGGGTGGCTCGTGCCGGTGCATGCCGGCCACGATTTCGCCTTCCAGCAAACTAGCCTGCACAGTTGCATTTTCGTAGCCGACGCCCAGCAGCAGGCGCAGCAGACTGGTACCGTGGTAGCCGTGGGCTACGGACAGATTGGCATGTTGCAGGGTTCCCAACTTGCCGCTACGGGCCAAGGCGATGCGAGCAGCATGCATAGGCTGCAGGTGATACTGCTCGGCGACCTGAATGCGGGCTCCTTGTTCCACCAGCTTCTGCAGTTGCAGCAGGCCGTCCAGGGTCGGGGCGGGAGGAGTCTCGGACAGGACCGGAAACCCGGCCGCGGCCACTTGCGCAATGAGCGCAGGGGCTGCAGGCTGTGATACGCAGACGACCACAAATTGCAAATCCGGGGTTGCCAGCAGGTCTGACAGGGAAGCGACGGCCGGTACGCCCCAGACCTGTCGTAATTCCTCCGCCCTGGCGGGACGCCGGGCCATGACCGCCCCTACCTCGAACCGGTCGGGTACAAGCTGCGCAATCCGCAGAAAAAATTCCGTACGCCAGCCGGCGCCCACAATGCCAAAGCGTATGCGATCTCTCATGGCTGCTCCTCGTTCGTTGTTCCTGCATTTTAGGGCAGACGACGTCCGTCACGGCCGCCGCCGGGGTAGAGGAATCCGGGTTGCCCGGATTCCAGTTCACAGAGGCCGGCGGCAGAGGCGCCTTGCAGCGCCGGTGGCGAAGTCTCGGCAATCCTGTAATCCGGTCCGGCGGACCGGATCTGAGCTGCCGGATTTTCCCAAGGTCCGCGCGTGGGGATCGCAGACGGCCATCCCGTGTTCCGGATCCGGCTTCCGGGCGGCATGCGGACAGCAATCCCGCCCATGGATGCCCGCGGCGACGATGTCCCGCCCCTTACATTGGATTTCGAGCGGCGACCATTCTCCCCTGACTCCATCGTGGATGTGGCGCATCACCTGCGGTGCCGTAGGCTGCACCAACAGGCCGTGGGCGACGGCGACGGGCCAATTCCGGTCTCCGATGCGGTCGCGGACGGCAGTCTCCGGCATGGCGATGACCCCGCGGTTTCTCGACCAAGATGCCCGCCAGAGGCAGCTCCGGAGCCATGGTTCACCCCAATCTCGGGCAAGGCCGGCGGCGTGCTGATACGGACGATGTCCGTCGAGACGGTCCGCAACACGACCTCCGCACCGGGCACAAGTCTGCCGGTGCGGGCATCTCCGCCGGCCTCTGGCCAAGGCCGTAGGGTCCACGTCCGCGCCGGCCCGCAGATCGTACCGCGAGAAAGTTGGCGACCCTGTCGGAGACAGCAGCCGACAGGGTCGCAACGGTTCAAGGAGACAGGCAGGTTGCGGCCGCCTCCAAGCCGGGCGCTGGACAGGCAACCAAGTTCCGGGGATATACTGGGCTTCCCGCTTTTTCCTGATTTCGGACCATGACGCTGCCCCACTATCAGTACAACGACGAAGCCCTGATCCTCAAGAGTCGGAAACATGGGGAGGCGGATCTGATCCTGACCTTGTTTACGGCAGACTTGGGCAAATTGGATGCATTGGCCCGCGGAGCCAGGAAGGCGAAGAGCCGCAAGGCGGGACATGTAGAACCCTTCATGCTGGCCGGCATGTCGCTCCGGCGCACCAAATGGCTCCCCGAAGTGACGGAAGCTCAGATCAGAGACGCGTTTCCCCAGTGCCGCAACTCCCTCGAAAGCGTCATGCAGGCCAGTTACGCCTGCGAACTGCTCGACGCCTTGACCCCTCCCCAAGACCCGGGGGCACAGAGTCGCAATCTCTTCGACTTGCTGCATTTTACGTTGCAAACCATGAACGGCCTAGAAACGCCCCCGACTCGGCTCTTGTGCTGGTATGCGCTGCAGGTACTGACCCTGACCGGCTTCCAGGTCGAGCTGCAGCATTGCACGGCATGCCGACGGGAGGCGCCGCCCGAGGCCTGCTATTTCGACCTGCAGCACGGAGGCATCCTGTGCGCGCGTTGCGGTCCGACCGTGGAGAGCGCAGAACGCCTGACCTGGGACAAGTTCCGGATCTTGCGCTTTTTGCAGCGCAACGCCTGGGCCTCGGTCAAGCGCTTCGCGTGCGCGGACGCGCTGCTCGCGGAATGCGAGAGCCTTCTGCACCGCTTTGTTTCCGCCATCCTGGAAAGGCAGCTCCGTACGGAGCGGTTCAGCCGACAAATTCGCCGATAGAGCGGGAGCGCCGCCGGATCCCCCGACTCCGGACCGGCAGATTGTAGGGATTCGCCCCCTTTCCGCGATAGAATGTAGAGCCTTCGCCCGGCAGTTTGGAAGGTGCCGGCGTCGGCTGCCGCTCGATCCGCTATCCCGCGCTCGGACATGTCGGAAAGCAACTCACCGCACAGCATGAGCCGCCTCGTCCGCGTAGCCCGCGGTACCGAGCCCCCAGACTTGGTCTTGTGCAACGGCCGTTTCCTGAACGTCTTTACGGGGAAAATCGAAGGCGGTAATCTGGCTATTGCCGACGGGCGTATTGCCGGTATCTCGCCCGACTACGTCGGACCGGACACCATCGACTGCCAGGGGCTGCTGGTCACCCCCGGCCTGATCGACGCCCATGTCCATATCGAAAGCAGTCTGTGTACGCCGCTGCATTTCAGCCGGACCGTGGCTGCCC
Organism: Anaerolineales bacterium; assembly: GCA_034421855.1. GTDB lineage: Bacteria > Chloroflexota > Anaerolineae > Caldilineales > Caldilineaceae > Bin34. The sequence continues at coordinate 4,144 of DAOUKB010000123.1, read as the reverse complement.
GGGGCGTCACCACCATCATGGCGGACCCCCATGAGATAGCCAACGTGTCGGGCCTCGACGGTATTCGCTACATGCACGCCTGCAGCCGCGGCCTGGATGTGGACGTCAAGATCATGGCCCCTTCCTGTGTACCGGCTTCCCACCTGGAGACCAGCGGCGCGGACCTGGATGCCGAGGATTTGCAGGACCTGCACGCCGAAGGACTGGTCTGGGGTCTGGCCGAAATGATGAACTACCCCGGGGTGATCTCCGAAGATCCCAAATGTCTTTCCATTTTGCAGGCCTTCGGCAACGCCAGAATCGATGGTCATGCCCCGCAGCTGACGGGGTTGGATCTCAATGCCTATCTGACTACCGGCATCGGCAGCGACCATGAATGCACCCATCCGGCCGAAGCGGCCGAAAAACTGGCCAAGGGAATGTACATCTTGATCCGGGAAGGCACTATTACCCGCGATCTGGACGCCCTGCTGCCGCTGGTCACCGAGCGCAACATGCGGCGCTTCTGCTTCTGTACCGACGACCGCATTCCGGCGGATCTGCTGACCGAAGGCAGCGTGGACTATCTGATCCGCCGTGCGCAGGCCCACGGCCTGCCTCTGGAAAACGCGTTTTGCATGGCCACGCTGAACGCCGCGGAGTGGTTCGGGTTGTCGGACCGCGGCGCCCTGGCTCCAGGCCGCAGAGCGGATCTGGTGGCTTGGGACGAAACCCATGCCCTGGCTCCCGTCTGGGTACTGTCTGCGGGGCGACCGGTCCTGCAGGACGGCGTATACTATGCACAGGCGGCGCTTCCCGCCGTCGCCATGCCGGACGCGGTGGCGCAGTCGTTGCACGGTCAGTGGAACGCCGTGAACTTCGCCGTAGCCGCTTCGGGGTCGCAGGCCACCGTGCGCGTGATCGGCTCCCGCGAGAACCAAATCGTGACGGAGCATCGCCAACAGCGCCTGCCGGTCGTGAACGGCGAGGTGCAGGCGGATCCGACCGCGGACGTACTGAAGATTTCCGTAATCGAACGCCATGGCCGCAACGGGGCCATGGCCACCGCCTTCGTCTCCGGCTTCGGGTTGCAACGTGGCGCCTTGGCGGGCTCGATTGCCCATGATCACCACAATCTGATCGTCGTGGGGGCCGACGATCCTTCCATGCACAGAGCGGTGCGGGCGGTGGCGGACATGGGGGGCGGCATCGCCGTATGCCACGGAGACGAGGTGCTGGCCCAAATGCCGTTGCCGGTGGCGGGTCTCATGTCCGAGGCTCCCTTGCCCGAAGTCGATGTGCAATACCGCAAATTGCAACGGGCGTCCGCGGATCTGGGCGGGCAAATGCACGATCCTTTGATGGCTTTGAGTTTCATGGGCCTGGAAGTCGTGCCTGCCCTCAAGATTACGGACCAAGGCCTGGTGGACGTGGACGTCTTCGACTTTGTTTCCGCGGTAGTTTGAGAGGACCCGTCAAGCCGATGTCTCTTTTCGCCCATGTGCCCGCCGCGCCGCCGGACGCCATTTATCACCTGACCACGGCTTGCAACGCGGATCCCAATCCCCGGAAACTGAATCTGGGGGTAGGCGTATACAAGGACATGTCCGGGAATGTTCCCGTCCTGCAAGCGGTCAAAACAGCGGAACGGCAGCTCCTGGCAGAAGAGCAAACCAAGAACTACCTGCCCATCGCGGGTTCGGCGGAGTTCGGTACGCTGACCCGGGGCCTGCTGTTGGGGCGTAACAGCCGCCTGGTGGATGCCCCGGCCAGCGTGACGCTGCAGACTCCGGGAGGTACCGGCGCCCTGCGCTTGGCTTTGGAACTGATTGCCCAGCAGCTGCCCGCCGCCACCCTATGGCTCAGCGACCCTACTTGGGCCAACCACGGTCAGCTGAGCACACAGGCCGGCATTGCCTCCCGGACTTATCCCTATTACGATCCCCAGACGAAAAGTCTGAACACCGCGGCTTTTCTGGACGCCTTGCGGCGGATTCCGGCCGGGGATGTGGTGGTGCTGCACGGCTGCTGCCACAATCCCACCGGTGCCGATCCCGACCCGGACGCTTGGTACGAGATTGCCGCCATCGCCGGGGAAAGAGGTTTCCTGCCCCTGATCGACCTGGCCTACCAAGGCTTTGCCCAGGGATTGGAGCGTGACGCCGAAGGCCTGCGCGGGCTCGCGGAATCCGGTCTGCCGCTGCTGGTCTGCAATTCCTTTTCGAAGAACTTCGGTTTGTACAAGGAACGGGTGGGAGCTCTGTCGGTCTTGGGCTTCGCGGCGGAAGAGACCCGCCGCCTGCTGAGCCAGTTGAAAGTCATGGCCCGTACTCTTTGGTCCTCGCCGCCGGGTCACGGGGCCCAAATCGTGGAACGCATACTGAGTCGGTCGGAACTCAGAACGCTGTGGGAGGCAGAGCTCCAGACCATGCGGGAACGCATCGCCGAGATGCGGCATCTGCTGGCCGAATCCCTGCAGCAGGCGGGCGCGGAGGCCGATTTTTCGTTCCTGTCCCGCCAGTACGGTCTGTTCTCCCTCACCGGTATCGCCCCGGAAGTCAACGCGGTCATGCGGCAGCGGGACGGCATCTATTTCATGTCCACAGGCCGGATCAACGTGGCGGGTTTGACGCCGGAGGCCATTGCGTATTTCTGCCGCTCTTATCTGACCGCCTCGACCTAATATGGTGCTGCAATGCGTTCTCTAAGCCGTCTGCTCGCAGACATTCCGCCTTCCCCTACGACCACCATGATGCAGAAGGGCCGCGAGATGGCACGGTCCGGCGTCGATGTGGTGAATCTGGCCGGCGGCGAGCCGGATTTCGATACCCCGCTGCATATCCAGGAAACGGCATACAAGGCCATCCGCGCAGGGGATACCCATTACCCCCCTTCGCACGGTACGCCCGAGCTGCTGGCAGCCATTGCGGCCAAACTCGAGCGCGAAAACGGCGTCTACACCGCGCCGGACCACCTCATCGTCACGCCGGGCGGCAAGTGGGCCCTGTATGTGGCTCTGATGACCGTCGTCAATCCGGGAGACGAAATCTTGATCCTGGATCCGGCCTGGGTCAGCTACAAGCCCATGGTGCAGATCGTCGGCGGTACGCCGGTGCACCTCTCGTTGCCGGCGGAAAGGGGGTTTGCCCTATCTCGAGAGCTGTTGGAGGCCCACATCACGCCCCGCACGCGCATGATCATGGTCAATTCCCCCAACAACCCCACAGGCTACGTCATGACCCCGGCCAGCATGCGGATGCTGGTCGACGCCGTGATCGAACACGACATCTATCTGCTGAGCGACGAAATTTACGAACACATCATCTATCCGGGCCATGAACACATCTCCCCGGCTTCGTACCCGGAGATGGCGGAGCGGACCTTTGTCGTCAATGGGTTCAGCAAGGCGTATGCCATGACGGGCTGGCGCCTGGCCTGGGTCATGGGACCCTCCGACGCCATCCGCTTGGGACGCAGCTACATGACCAATTCAGTCACCTCGGCGGCCAGTTTCACGATGGCCGCCGGGGTGGCCGCCCTGGACGGGCCGCAGCAATGCGTGGCGGACATGCTGGAAGCGTATACGCGCCGCCGCCGCTTCCTGCTGGATGCCCTCGACGAAATCGAAGGCGTCGAGTACTTCCCGCCCGAAGGAGCCTTTTACCTTTTTCTGCGTTTCCCCCGCACCCGGCGCCACAGTGTCGAGCTGGCCTCTTATTTCCTGGACGAGGCGCACGTAGCCACAACCCCGGGTGTCGCCTTCGGCGCGGCCGGGGAAGGACATTTGCGCATCAGTTTCGCAGCCCGCGACGCCGAGCTGGAGAAATTCGTGGAACGGCTGGCGAAACTGGCTCCCGTCTTTTGACGGCTTCCGGCAGCCGGCCCACAAGGCCCGGCCCAGTATGGCCGATCTGAATATCCTCACCATCGGTCTGGCGGTCGCGGCCGGCGTCTTGGCCGGTATCCTCAACACCTTGGCGGGATCCGGCTCCGCCATCACGTTGCCCCTCTTGGTCTACTTGGGCATTCCGGCCCACGAGGCCAACGCCACCAACCGCATCGGCGTGATCGTGCAAAACGTGGCGGCGGTCTTCACGTTGCAACGCAAGAAGTCGCTGCATCTTCCGGCTGCCGACCTTTGGTACACGGGCATCATGGCGGTCGG
>DAOUKB010000122.1:0-11237 GCA_034421855.1 Anaerolineales bacterium | reverse complement strand
CCCGCCCCCTGGGAATCCCCCAGAGGGTCGGTGACGGAGGCATACCGAGCGTCCCGCAGCGCGTCCGCCGACCCGTGGGCACGGCCCAGCAAATGCGGGAAACCGGAGGGATTGGCCTCGCCATGGATTTCGGCCCGTGGCCAGCTGTTCTTGCGGGCGGCCGGATTGAGGAGGCCTGCCCCAGAGGCCCGAGCCCGGCGGCACGTGTTGGGATGGAGCACCACGCGCGCGTAACGCCGGGCCCGCTCAGCCAGGTGGGTGGACCCTCCCGTTACGGGCGCGGGGGCGAGCGGACCACTTGACGACTCCCGGCAGATAGGCGGATCCAGACAGACCTCGATACTACACCGGCTTACAACTGTAGTATTAGGAACGAATCGCGGACCACCCTCTCACGGCGTCCGGGCACGTATGCCATCAAGGGCAAACGCGGGAAGTTGTAGCCCGGCAGGAATCCTTCCACTGCCAAATAGCGGTATGTATAGAAATCCGAATTCATCGTGGGCCTGCTTATGAGCAGCAGGTCTTGCTGCATGTAGGCTTCATCGTGTCGGGCCTTGGCCTCGCGGCGTTCCGATTCTGACGCCGCGGCATTGTGAAGAACTGCGTTGGCGGATTTCATTGGGCTTGCGGTGGCGCGAAAGAGGGAACGCCGCCGGTAAAAAGCGCTGTCAAAACGCAGGTGCGCCGAATCCATCGCGCTGTCGATCCACATATGCGTGAACCAAGGGGCATTCTGCTCGGTGAGATCTTGCTTGAGCATGGCCAGAATACGCCCGGCACGCCTCTTTGAATGTCTGCCCTTCAAGTGTAATGAAGCGGTCACCCGGCTCTTCTAGAGTGGCATACGCATTCCAGGCACCGCTGATGAACTGATGGAGCCGAAAGGCAAAAAACTGCGTCCGCTTTCATCTTGGCTCTGAAAAGCCGCAAGCAAGAAGGCCGAAAGGTATGCATGGCATTCCGTAGCGTCAAGGTTGCTGTCAAAAGCGAGCCAATCGGATGCCTCTCGCACTGTCCGCGGGCGTGAAATGCGGACCAACTTTCCCTCATATTCTTCAAGTCCCAATTTCTGTTCAATCCAGGCGGCCACAGGATGTCCGGAAAGATCGGCGTGTGTAGGGGTTGTCGGGACACCTTTCTGGATGGCGTCCCTCAAATCGGGTCCCTTGATGGAAGTGTCGTTGTGGGTAACGGGCGCAAGCGTCTCGGTGATGATATTGTCAGGCTTTACATGCCTTCCAAACAGCCTGCTGGCGAAATGCGCCACGGTCTGGTTCCGATTCTGGGTCGTGCCCTCTGAGGCCATGGTGGCGGACGTGCCGATGCAGAGAAGATTCTCGTTGCATCTTTCGCGCACCCGTCGTACCAGCAAGGCTATGTCGGCCCCCTGTCTGCCCCGATAGGTGTGCAGTTCGTCCAGTACCAGGAAGCGGAACCCGTCTGCGTGTTTGCGGACTGCTACATCGGTTTCCTGGAACCTCGTCATGATGAGTTCAAGCATGACGTAATTCGTCAGCAGGATATCGGGAGGGCTCTGGGCAATTTGTTCCCGTTCCTCATTCGACTCCTGGCCGGTGTAGCGTGCGAATGTAACTGGCGTCTGGTCAGGGCCATAGCCCCGATGCAGGTACTTTTCCAATTCCTCAAGCTGGCTATTGCACAGTGCGTTCATGGGATAGACGACAATGGCTGCAATGCCTTTGCTTTTGGGGGTCGGCTTTCTTGCGTTGCAACACATCGTCCACAATGGGAATGAAGTAGCCGAGAGACTTGCCGGACCCCGTTCCCGTCGTCAGCACATAGCTTTCGTTGCGGCGGGCGATCTCGAGAGCGTCGGTTTGGTGTTTGTGCAACACCAAGAAAGTGCCCCGGCTTTCCGCACTTTTCGGGAGGCGGAAAATCTCCTTGCATTCATCTTCGAGAGCCCCCTTCTGCTACCAGATCGTCAATGGACTTGCCTGTTACGAAGTTGGGATTCAATAGGATAATGGGTGCGGGCCAGAAACGGCCGCCTGCATACCCTTCATTCACTGCCTTGAGAATGTCGGCGGCGCGGATTCTGGTGAAACTCCGTGAGAAGCGTTCGTACTCCGCAATGAGTTTGTCACGGAAAGCAAAGACATCCATCAGAATTCGTCTCTTCGGGTGGATTGCACAAGTAACTCGGTCAAGTCGGCCGAGGATGCAACCTCACCGGCGCGTTGGTTTTGTCTTTCTGCCGACGGTTTTGCCTGTAAACTGCGGCACAATCCAAGAAATTCGGTGGAGAGCGCTGAAGTAATCGGAGGCAATCGTCGCCCCCGATGTACCTTCGGGGTACGGCTCAAGATATCCCGCCGCGCGTCATCGGTACCAATTCAGTGTTCTGCATTAAGGGACTGCAGGATCCGCTCCGCATCGATAGCCGCTGCTGCTCACGCGCTTTCCGGGTGTATCCCTATCTTTCCTCTTCAATAAGCATTGGTCCGCTTCACATGGGTTGTGGCTACGTCCAGTTCGCAGTCTCCGCCTTCAGCCCAGTAGCTGACCAGGCTGCTGTCTGCCCGTGAGGGGTAAATGCGGCGTACAGCCTGGGTGCCGAGGGCAAACGTCTCCACGATGGAGTTGTCCACGAGCACCCGCAACAGGAAACCATCCAGATTCTCCAGGTTCACGCCTTCGGGAATGGGAGCTTTTTCCACCAACTTCTTGCCCATGGTCAGGCTGGACTGGGTCGTGTCCACGAACAGAACCCGTTCCTGCACGTCTATGCCAATCACGGTTTCCTCTTCCCCTTGCGGAGAACGACAGACCTTGACTCCATATCGGCGCGCGCCCTTGGGCATGAACCAGGCGCAGACATCGAGAGATCGGCTGGCCAGTTCCGGTACCACCAGATCGTCGCCGTCCTGCAGAAGGGTTTTGCGGTTGTCTCCCCCGTAGGTAATGGACTGCAGTTCCTCGATGGGCCGGAGTTCGATGCGGCCCCTCTCCAGGATCATTTCGCACGGAAAAGAGAACGTGCCGGACCAGCCGCTGGCGGCCTGCACCGTGTCGCGGTCCCGTTCGTCCCGGGCCCAGGCCCACATGATGCGGCGACCCCGGTCGTCCAATAGGCTCTCCGGGGCGAAGAAGCCGTTGTCCACCCAGCTCATCTGCTCGTGGTATTCCGGATGGAATTGCTCGTTGCGCCAGTCTCCGATGTAATAGCGGCATCCCAGTTCGTGACTGATGCAGAGCATCACCCACTTGTCTCCCAGAGGAAAAAAGTCGGGACAGGAAATGTCTTCGTGCAGATCCACGCCCTCCAGGGGATGGGCCAGAAAGTCGCCCACATAGTCCCAAGGGGCATGCAGGTCCCGGGTCTTGAACACCGCCGGCGTGTGGCCACCGAAAATTCCGTAATAGGTGCCGTCTGCCGTCATGAAACCGTGGGGATCCCAGGAGGCCCAGCCTTGGGACCCCGGGCGGCGTCCCTGTTCGTCCTGGATCGGCACGATGGGATTGGCCGGCGACTTGCGTACGTTCTCCAACCAGTAGTCGCGGGCGGTGGCGATGCTGTTGCCCTGACGCACGCCGTGATACAGAAAGACGGCTTCGTCCTGGCCGTGAAAGCAATTGCCGCTGAAAATGCCCTCCTCCGGACTGTCCGCGGTCGGCGTGAGCCAGGGACGGTGATGTTTCCAGTGGAGCCAATCGTGCGAAGACACATGGCCCCAGCAATGCCGGCCGTGCCGCTGGTAGATGTACCCCAGATGTACGTTGCCTTGCCAGAAAATGGCCCCGTTGGGGTCTGCCGGATGCGCCAGCCCTTCCGGCACCACGAAGTGATACCCGGGCCGATGCGGATCCCGCAGCAAGTGTTCCCGGACGTCGCGGGCCGTTTCGATGTCTTGCTGGGTAATCCGGTAGGCGGACATGGCGTATTTCCTGGTGACGGTTGTGAATCCGACGCGGCGCGAGCACGACGTAGGCCGATCAGGCCTTCAGGCCGCCGGCGGTGAGGCCCCGTACGTAGTGACGCATGCCCACGGAGAAGAGCAGGATCAAGGGCACGGCGGCCGTGATGTACGCGGCCATGCGGGGGCCGATGTCGGTGACGCCGATCTCCGAAGTGAACTGGGTCAGGGCCACGGCCACGACCTGGCGCCGGGGCGAGGAAATGGCCACCAGCGGCCACATGAACTGATTGTACGTGGTCACCAGCCGCACCACCGCCACGGTAATCAGAATGGGCATGGAGAGCGGCACGGCGATGCGCCAGAAGGACTGCAGCTCGGTGGCTCCGTCGATGCGGGCGGCGTCGAAGAACTCCTCGGGCAACGTGGCGAAAAAGCTGCGACAGAGCAACAGGGCGAAGACCTGACCGCCCGAGGTCCAGGGCAGGATCAAGGCCCAGTAGGTGTTTTCCAGTCCCATGTTGAGGATCAGCACGTACGCCGGAATCAGAGTCAAAATGGGCGGGATCATCAACAGGGCCAGGATGCCGGTGTAGATGACCTCCTTGCCCGGAAACCGATGCCGCGCGAAGACGTAGCCGGAGAGACTGGACAGCACGATCGTGACGCCACAGGCGGAACCCGAGGTGACGATGGAGTTCAGGATCGGCCGGCCGATGACCTGCCAGCCCAGCGCGAAGTTCTCGAAACGGTACGGGTTGGGCAGGGACCAGAAACGCCCGTAGATCTGTCCGTTGTCCTTCAAGGCCAGCACTACCAGGTAGAGGATGGGCACGAAGGTCAGGAACAGCAACCCCCCCAGCACGAGCAGCATCGCCAACTGGACCCAGGAGAACCGGGGCCGCCGGGCTCGGACGGGAGACAGGGAATCGGCCGTCACGGTCAGGCCTCGAATTCCGTGGCGGAGCGCACGAAACGCATGTTGAGGATCGTGCCCCCCAAGATGATGACGAACAGAATCATGCCGATGGCGGAGGCCACCCCCATGCGGTCCATGCGCATGGCCATGTAGTACAGCTCCAACGCCGGCACATAGGTGGCATCGCCCGGGCCGCCCGCCGTGGTCAGAAACACCAGTTCGAAGGTCTGCACCGCGTTGATGAAGTTGAGAATCAGCAACAACTTCACTTGCCCCATCACCAGCGGCAGGTCGACGCTCCAGAATCTACGGAAGGTGTTGGCTCCGTCCACCCGCGAGGCGTCCAGGATTTCGTCGGAGATGGAAATCAGGCCGCCGTAGAAGATGAGCAAGGCGAAGGCGTTCACCCACGGCACGCCGATGAAGATGATGGAACCGAGGGCCACGTTCGGATCCCCGTACCAAACCCGGGTCCATTCTTCCAGGCCGGCGAGCTTGAGAGCTTCGTTCAGCAGGCCGATGGCAGGATCGTAAATGTTGTTCCAGACCAGAATTTCCACTACGGCCGGCAAGACGATCGGGACCACGAAGAGGGTGCGGGTCCAATACTGGGCGTAGCGGTTGCGCAGGTTGAAGATGAGTTCGGCCACCAGCAGCGGCATGGTCATGGTCTTGACGATGGAGACCACCACCAGGATCAACGCGTTGCGAAAACTGGCCAGGAAAAAGCGGTCCTGCAACAGAAACTCGAAGTTCTTCAACCCCACCCAAGGCGAGTGGCCGGCCGGATTCCAGTCCGTGAAGGCGTGATAGAGGCCGGAGAAAGCCGGGTAGTAGTTGAAAGTCAGCAGAAAGCCGAGGGTGGGCAATATCAGAATGTAGGAGTAGCGGGCCTTCCACACGGAAACCAAGTTGCGCCGCGGCGTGGCGGACTGCTGTCGCCATACGTGCTTGCCCCGATCCGTAAACAGGATGAGCAGAGCCGCGCCCGTCAAGAGCAACACCAGCAGGCCGACGGAACTGGTAATCACCATGCCCCTTTGACGGCTCTGCCGGGCCACGCTCTGGGCCTGCCGGGTGCGGTCCACGAATTCCCCTTGGCCCGCGGCGTCGCCCCAGACCAGGACGGACCCGTCGGCGGCTACCGACACGCTTTGGGCCGGGGATTCCCGCTGCAGTTTTTGCGTGATGTTGCCCGCGCCGTCCAGGAAGTAGATAGTGCCTCGGTCCGAGGCCGCCAACATGAAGGAGGCATCCGCGGCCATGGCGACATCCACGATCTCGCTGTCCCCGGCGGCCGTCCAGATCACGGCGCCGTTGGCGCCGTTGAGCAGGGACAGGGAGCCGTCGCTGGTGCCGGCCAGAATACGTCCGCCGGAGCGGGCGACGGCCACGGCTTTGACGTCGAAATCCAGACGGATGGAGAGCAGCTCCTGGCCGGCGCGCGCGAAAATGGAGATGCGGCCGTCGTCGGACCCGACCACCACGCGGGCATCGTCTCCGGTGCCGTAAATGTCTACGGCTTCCACGCCGAGTCCTCTGTCTACGTTCCAAAGCAACCGTCCGGCGGCGTCCAGGACGAAAATGTTCTGATCGTCGGTGGTCAAGGCCACCAGCGAACCGTCCCGGGCCAAGGCCACGTCGTTGACCGTGCGGGAGGTCTTGAAGTCCCAGTGGGCCTCTCCGGTTGCGCCGGCGCGCACGTAGACGCGTCGATCTTCCGAAGCTATGGCCAGCAGCGTGCCGTCCGCGCTCCAAGCCAGGCCGGTGATGCTGTTCGCGGCGTCGAAAGTCCAGATTGCGGTGCCGGCGGCATCATAGACCCGTACCTGGTTGTCCCGGGTGCCCAGCGCTACGCGCTGTCCGTCGGGAGAGACGGCCGTTACCGTGACCTGACTGTCCAGCTGCTGGGTCCACAAGGTGCCGGATTGGGCTTGGACAGGCTGCACCCAGCACAGCCATAGGCCCAGACAAAGCCAGCATGGTGTCGACCACCGGGGGAGCCACGGAGTCACAGGGCAACGGCAGGGTGCAACGGTAAATCGGAGCGAAAAAGGGGCCGCCGCTCTCCGTGGGCTCGGCCCCCCATCCGACAGGCGGCGCGGACGCAATCGGCGTCCGCGCCGGGACAGCGCTTAGTAGGGACCTGCCGCCACGTAGCCGGGAGGCCGCTTTTCGGGAGCTTCCAGATCCGTTGTGGTCAGATTCAAGTATTCGAGCAGGCTGTCGAAGGTGTCGAAGAGCAGTTGCTGGTAATCCGCGGCGAATTCCTCGGCGGTTCTTTCGCCCGCGAAGAATTCCTGCACCATGATGGACCAGATCCGTTTGGATTCTTCATGTTTGAAGAAGCCGCGGGCCACGGCGTCTCCGGGCGCGCCGGGTTTCTCGTAGTTTCCGATGAAGACGCTGCTGGCGAAGATGTCCTGCCACGGCGCGGGCAAGGAAACTCCCTTGATCAGGGGCGGGCCGGCGATGCCGCCTCTCAGATTTTCGGGATCCAGTTTGTTCTCCAGGAAGATCCGCATGCCCTCGGGACTAGTCCAGAACATGACGAAATCCACTTCCAGATCGTTTTGCGTGCGATTCTTCTTGGGCAGCGCCAGGTAGCCTTGGGTCAGCTCGTTGGCCCTGGCCGTGCCTTGGACACACGAGCCCTCTATCGAGGGGAAGGCGAAGCGACCATAGTCGAATTCCACGGCGGCGGCCGCGGAGTCGGTATCCACTTCGCCGGTACCCGCGTATTCCCCTTGGGCCAAGGAGCGGATGTCTTTGGGGAAACTGGTGTAGAACCCGCCGTGCACCATGCGCATGGCCGCCTGCTGCGTCAGGAAAAGCGGATAGGCATCGGTCATGCCGGCCCAGCCTTCCGGCACGAAGCCGTGCTCGGTCTTGAAGACCCGTCCGATTTCCGCCATCATTTCCACGGTGCAGGCGTTGTCGAAGGTGATATCTCCGTTCTGCAGAGCCTGCAGGTGGCGCACGATGTTGACGGAAATCCGGTCGGGATCGTCGTTGCGCACATCCGTGGGGTCGTAGCTCCAGGTGTCGTCGATGCCTTCCCGGAAGCACCAATCCCCTTCCTGACAGCGGATGATCTGCAATTCGTCCCGATGGTACTGATCCATGGCCGAACGCATCAGCCACGGCATGCGCCCGCCGCCCCAGATCTGCTCCGTGGTGCCTTCCATGGCGATGGGAATATAGCCGGCGGCCTTGACTTTCTCGCTGTATTCCACCAGCTGATCCCAGGTGGGCTGGGCCGGCACGTCGGTGATGCCGGCTTCCGCGAAGATGTCCTTGTTGTAGACCCAGAACGTCTGTACGGACATGTAGGGCAACATGTACATCTCGCCGGTACTGGGATCTCGCACCAGGTTCAGGCCCCATTCCTCGAAGCTGTCTTCCCAGGCGTTGCCCGTGTACGGGTTGATCTGGTTGAGGAAGGGAGCCCAATTCACGAGGCGCCCTTCCTGGGCAAATTCGCGCAGATGCGGGGATTCTACGAGCGAGACCCGCGGCTCGGCGGAGGTGAACTGAGTACGAATCCACTGCAAGTAGGCATCGACGCCCGGCGCCTTGAGTTCCACCAGCACGGTCACGCCGGGATTGAGAGCCATATAGGCGTCGGCCAACGCCTGATACGTCTGCACGTCGTTGGAGGCGATGCTGACGACGATTTCGCCGGACAACTCGGCCTCGACTTCCTCCACGGCTTCGATTTCTACCACGGCTTCGGATGCCTCCGCAGCAGGCTCCGGGGCGGCCGGGGCTTCGGCGGCAGGCGTGGCGCCGCCGCATGCGGCCAGCAGAAAGGCGGCCAAGACCAGCAAGGTCGGGGCTAGGAAGGTAAAACGTTGCCACCACATATGCAATTGCTCCGAAATTGGATCAGACTAAAGAACATCTACGGGCAAAGACCCGAGTCGATGCGAACCGCTTGCCCTGGGCGGCACATGCTCCCAAGACGTATGCCTAAGATGTTTCGATCTGTGCTCCCGAGCCGAGAGCGATATCGAATTTTACTGCATCGGCTGCTTGTGTCTCGGCTTCTCCTCAAGCACGGCCGAGCATCTGGGCCTCGGAGGGTGCTCTCCGAGCTTCCGCCATGGCCGGACAATGTCCGCCCGCGGCCCGCGGCACCCGTTTTGCCGATGCACCGGCGGGAACGGTGCATGACGGCACTGGTTACACTGCCAACCATGATGCTGGAATGAAATGACTGGTACCGTGAATAACACGCTACCCCGTCATACTTCATTAGTTAAGTGGTCAGGAAAGCAGCGAATCGAGGCGGTCGAGGCGAACGTCGTCCGGCAGCAATGAGTAAAACTAACGACCGTAGGAACAGCAGCCGGGTAAAGCGTAGCCTGACCTCAGTCTCATACTCGCTTGGAAACCAACAGCAAGGGCCAAGGAGGCAAATGGAGGACGCAAGCAAATTACACACATACAGTAATTTGTCGTTGGGTGCCAAGTTGCATTGACAGATGCACGGGACGAAGGGATTCAGCTAGCGTGAGGAGGTTTCTGCTCAATGGAGTTCATTCCACAAGGGTCCAGGTACCGCAATCCTGAACGGCTATAGCTGCAATGTCTGCCGGGATATCCAGCAATATACGACCTTCTATACCGGCCTCATAAGTTCGCAGTCCTCCTGAGTCGAAGGAATGAATAAAACCGTATTTACATCTATCCTCGGGATTGTCTGCTGCATAAGTACCCGGCTCAATATCAATCGTAATGCGAAAGACACCATCTACGAAGGTCGTACGCGAAGGGGCCAACTGATCGCTATCCCACACTTCCACCCACTGACCGCAATCTTCTGATTTGAAGCCTTTATCCGTAGGTAAGATACGTACCATGTCGAAGGGTGGCGGCGGGGTCAAGAACACTCGATTTGAGGCAATAACCTCCTGCTCTGTACCCGAAAATCCCGAGAGGCGTTCCCAATTGCATCCCAACAGTCCATCGAAAAACCCGGTTTCTGGGGCCATGTTTCGATAGAGGCCAGGACGGATTTCAGTCCCTACGCGGTAGGTACCCTCACCAAATCGGATTCGGTCGTCCGGTCCAACCTCCTGCAGCAGCATATCGGGAGTAGGCGTGTCCGAGGCTCCACTTGAGGTTGAACCGAACAATACAAAACCTATTGTCGTCCAGAAGAAGAAACCACCAATTGCGACTAAGATGCCCAACACAGCCCAGACTTTATTCTGCATGCGTATTAGGCCGTAGACAGCCAAGGTCAGCGTCCCTACCATACCCAGCATGAAGGGGCCAAATTGCTCCGACGAGAAAAGTATGCCTGATACAGACGCCAAAATGATGGCTATCAACATACCGGCCCCAGCCCAGCGAGCACGACGGGGCGAGTCTAGAGTTACGCTGACTTCGGGCGTCACCTGAGGATTACGAGCCATCATCGCACTTTTTGAAATTCACAGACACCAGCGGTCCTCGCCTGAGGATCTGGCTTTCCTCTCCTTGCTGGAAAATATTCTTGACTATCCTCGTGCTTTCGACTTTGGACATGTCATACAGTCAAATGAACTATAGCCAAGACTTAAGGATGATAGATATATCTATTACTTTGGTATGAGCATGCATGTACTATGTCGCAGGAACCAAAATCTCCCATCGCCCCTCGGCTTCGATAATCAATGAATACTCTCCTAGAGGGAATGCTTCATCAGCATTTCCGCCTGCTTGAAAATTCATCACCTTGCCACCAATGGAAGGATAAATACCTGCAAAACATGAATAAAATACAGTATGTGCGTCGGCTGTACCTCCTTCTCTAAGAAGACTTACTGATCCACATTCACCAGAATCCAAGAAAGCAACCTGAAATATACGCACGCCATTCGTATCTATATCGATTTTGCCTACCCAATTGCCCGTACCTTCACGATAGTATCCGTCGGGACCAGCTGCCAAAGTAACAGCTGGGATTTGGGCTGAAGCCACTTTGTCTTCCAGTGAAGTTACACGGCGCACCAGATCGGACAGCCGTGCATTGACATCATCCTCTGCCCATAGTGTCGCTGTAAAAAACGTCATCAACAATACTACTACTATCAAACTTGATATAATAAGCGTAATTCCTTTCCGCATGATTGCTCTCCTATGGTATGAAGTAAGAATAAGCAGCAATAAATCCGATGGCATTTTAGCCCTTGACGACACATCCTACACCATGAACCTGGGCTTGGCAGTGGTACAGTCAGGCACAGTACTGCCTGCGTCTTTTGCGCGTTCAATGTCTGACGGTGGGCAGATCGTGCTGCTTACACCAGTCGTCGATCGGATTGTCTCCGCCCCGGAAATCGAAAGTGTCCCGCTTCACGAACGGTTCCCCACACAGGAACTGTTGCAACGGACTCATCTGGGCCAGCACATCTGCCGTCTGTACGCGATAGTCCATGGGTTTGATC
>DAOUKB010000121.1:0-8366 GCA_034421855.1 Anaerolineales bacterium | reverse complement strand
ATCAGATTCAGGTTGTAGTAGTTGCTGCCGCCTACGCCGCCGCCGTAGTAATAGCCGTATTTCTCCACCAGTTCCCGAATGTCCCGCTGCTTGTAGTGGGAATGCGCCGAGGCGGTGTTGATGACGAAGTCCGCGTCTTGCAACGTGTCTTCCAGGCTGTCCGTCAATTCGAAGCTGAGGCTCTGCCCCAGTTCGTCGGCGTAGCGGGCGCCGAGCTTGTGGATCATTGCCAGTCTTTCGGTATCGATGTCCATGAAGCTGATCTCGCTGCCCGCCAGACTGGCCGTGAGACAGATGTCCTTCACTAGACCCAGGGAAAAGGTGGCGCTGCCCGCGCCGATCACGGATAGACGAATGGGAGTCGACATGAGGGTTTCTCCTGCTGATGCAAAGACGAGATCCGAGAGCCGTTACGCTTCCGAAGGCGCTGGGGAAGTCTGGGTCTCCTCGTACCACCGGTCCCGATACGGGATATTGACGGCGAAGCGCACGAAGGCGTCGTCCTGGGGAGCGTATCCCACCAGGGCCCGGGTCTGGGTCAGACCCAGGCGCTTGTAGCGGTTGTTGGAGACCCCGTGCACGATGCCGTATTTGAGGTGCGGATCTGCGTCCACGCAGCAGGCCAGCAGCGCGGACATGTCGCGGGCGCTGACGAAAGTGCTGAGGTTGCGGCCGTCGACGTCGAACCGGGGTCGATTGTGTTCGAACGTGCCGATGCGGACCACCAGGGTGGAAAGACCGTGCGTATGGGCATAGACATGCCCCACGGCTTCGGCAAAGGCTTTGGTGGCTCCGTACATATTGAGGGGCCGGGGCGGCGAGTCTTCCTGCACCTGATGTTCCAGCGGATAACCGGAGACGGCCTGAATGCTGGAGGACAGCACCACGCGCCGGCATCCTTCGTCCACCGCCGCCTGCAGGATGTTGTATACGCCTTTGACGTTGCGTTCCAGCAGCGTGGCGTAAAAGTCCGCGCCGGCGTTGGCGTCTGCGGCCAGATGCACGACGGTATCCATGCCGCGACAAGCGGCGCGACAAGATTCCAGTTCGGAGATGTCCAGACCGACGGTCTCCAAATCCGACAGGTGATCCGGCATCGGGGTAGACCGAATGCCCAACCGCAATCGGTAGCGCCCGCGGGCGTACTCGGTGAAGGACACTCCAATGCGACCGGCCGGGCCGGTGACCAATACTCTACGACTCATCTGCGATCCCCAATACCGGTGTTGCGCTGTTCATGCAATTTTCAGCCAATCCTTCGTAAAACCTATCTGTTCTAAAACAGTTTGCGGCTTGATCTGGGTTATCTCCGGCACAATGGTCAGCCGGCGGGCGGCAACAGGGACATCCCAGTGGATGGTGAATTGACTGCCGTGGCTTTGCCATGTGAATTTCTGGCTTCCCCTAGCTTTTTCAACTCCGACGAAGTTGCGATTCCGGTTGAGAGTCCACTCGAAATTCTGGGGAGTATACAAGTGGATCTCTCGTTCGAACAGCAAAAACTCTCTGTGCTCCATGTTCCGAATCAATTACGACACTCCGTAGATCCTGATACAGGGCCCTTGCTTCGGCGACTCTAGCATTCCAGATCGCCAGTACTGCCTGTCCAGTTACTGCCGGATCTGCATAGGGCTTTTCCAGGTCGAAGGAGTATCGGGGAGAATTTCGACCGGATATGATCCTGATTTTCCGGGTCGTAAAAGGGTGGCTGTGCTTGACCGTCTTTACGGACCAGGCACACCGGCCCTCGGCAACGTCGGCAATGCCTATGGAACCGGAAAGCATCCGCCCCTCCACCGCCTCGGCAAACATCGAACCCCAATTGTCGCCGGAAACGTCTTTCTGACCCATCGCCAGCCGGTAAATCAGCTGCTGGCCTAGAGATTCCAGGACAGAGTCTGGAATCTCGCCGAGCGGATGGGGTCCCCTACTGCGGCGACCGCTGCCTCGCAGACGGGGATTCCGATATGACATCCAGGAGCCTTTCCATTACCGCTTGCACCATAGGCACGGGTACCGCGTTGCCGGCTTGTTTGCGGGTCTGCGCATCGGAGCAGACGATGCGCCAATCGGCCGGGAAGCCCTGCAGCCGCAATTGCTCGCGCGGAGTCAGCCGGCGTTCTCCGTCTACCAGCAGGTAGTTGTGGGAGGCTCCGGCCCGCAGGGCGCAGGACCAAGCATGACTGGAAATGTTGCCGGCTTTGTTTTCGTGCCAGATGGCCGGCGACACCTCTGCCGTGTGTGCGCGTCGGCGTTTGTGCCTTATGAAATCCGACACGAAGTGTTTGGGATCCGGATTCGGATCCAGAATTTCGGACAAAGGGCGCATAGGTCCGATTTTGTCCGGCCACGCGAACGCTCCCAAAGATCCGATTGCACCCACGATGATCGTCCGCTCACGCTTCTGGGGCAGTCCAAAATCGAGCGCATTCAATACTTTGTATTGCACGTCGTATCCTGCATCGGTCAGGGTATGCAAGATCCGCGCCAAGACTCTGCCCTGCTGCAAGGTGGACAGTTGCTTGACGTTTTCCAGAACCAAGCCTGCCGGCCGCTTGGCCGCCAGGAAGCGCAGCATCTGGAAAAATAGAGTGCCGCGGGGATCGGCAAAGCCTTTCTGATTGCCTATGATGGAAAAGGGCTGGCAGGGAAAACCAGCGCAAAGGAGGTCGAAGTCGGGGACCTCCGCGGTCTCGATCTCCGTGATGTCTCCCAGGGGCTGCAACCCGTAATTGGCGGCATAGGCCCGCCGGGCTTCCGCGTCGATGTCGCAAGCAGCGACTACCTGCAGACCCAGATGCGCGGCCGCCAAGTGAAACCCTCCGATGCCACAGAAAAAGTCTGCGCAGCGCCACCGGCGTCTCTGGACTCCGCGGGCGTTCCCTGAGGCCGGGGGCGGAGACCGCCCGCCGTCGTCCCCTGCCTGCCCCAGCAGATTTCTCTCCTTATCCCAGAGATCGCTCTGTTGCTCGTCTGGCGATGTGCGCCGCCGCATCCCTGTCTCCCGCGTGTTTGCGCCATGAATTATAACGGATGCACCGGCTTTGGCCGGAGCGGATCCGCTTTGGCGTCAGGACAAGTAGCCCAACTGGGGCCGGAGCCACCGTTCGGCCTGGGCCACGGATACGCCCTTGGCGGCGGCATAGCGGCGTACTTGGTCCCGGCCCAGCCGGCCCACCGTGAAGTACCGAGCCTCGGGATGGGCCAAAAAGAAACCGCTGACCGACGCCGCGGGCCACATGGCGAAGGATTCGGTCAGGGACACGCCGATGTGTTTCTCGGCCTGCAGCAGATCGAAGAGCAGACGTTTCTCGCTGTGTTCCGGACAGGCCGGATAGCCCGGCGCGGGCCGAATGCCGCGATAGGCCTCCCGGATGAGACCCGTCCTGTCCAGCCGTTCCTGGGGCGCGTAGCCCCAACTTTCCTTGCGGACCTGCTCGTGCAGCCATTCCGCGCAGGCTTCCGCCCAGCGATCCGCCAACGCCTTGACCATAATGGAGCCGTAGTCGTCGAGTTGGGCCGCCAGTTCGTCCGCGAATTCCTGCACTCCCAGGCCCGCCGTCACCACAAAGCAGCCCATGTAGTCCGGGGTGCCGGGGCCGCGGGGCGCGACGAAGTCGGCGAGGCACAGCTGCGGACGGCTGGCCCCTTTGTCTTCCTGTTGCCGCAGCATATGAAAGGTAGCCGCCGGCACGTCCCCGTCGCCGTTTTCGAAAATATGGATGTCTTCGTCTGCGCTCTGCGCTCGATAGATCCCCCAGACGGCTTTCGCGCATATGCGTTGCTCTCGCAGGATGCGGTCCCGCATCGCCTGGCCGTCCTGAAACAGGCGGCGGGCTTCCGCACCTTTGTGCGGGTGATGCAGAATGTCGGGATAAACGCCCTTCATTTCCCAGGCGTGAAAGAACGGAGACCAGTCGATGTACGGTTCCAGCGTCTGCAAAGACACGTTCACGCAGCGCACCACGCCCAATTCGGCCGGCTTCCGGATATCCGCGGTCCGGAGCTCGAAATTGAACCGCCGCGCCCGCGCGTCGTCCAGGGACAACAGGCGCGGAGCCCTTTTCCGGTTCCAGTAGTGAGTACGCAGGTTTTCGTATTCGGTTTTCTGCGCTTGTGCGAATTGATCCCGGGTGCGCGGATTCAGCAGCCGCTCCACCACGCCCACGCTGCGGGAAGCGTCGACGACATGCACTACGGCCCCCTGATACGCGGGATCGATCTTCAGCGCCGTATGCATCCGCGAGGTGGTGGCCCCGCCGATCAGGAGCGGCAGGTCGAATGCGGCGCGCTGCAGTTCGCCGGCGACATGCACCATTTCGTCCAGGGAGGGCGTGATCAAGCCGCTCAGACCCACGATGTCGGCGTTCAGAGTGCGCGCCGTCTCCAGGATCTCGTGGCTGGGTACCATCACTCCCAGGTCCTTGACGTCGTAGCCGTTGCAGCCCAGCACCACCCCCACGATGTTCTTGCCGATGTCGTGGACGTCGCCCTTGACGGTGGCCATCACGATCCGGGGCGCGGCCTGTACGCTCCCGGCGGCCTGCTTGTCTGCTTCGATGTACGGCGTCAGCCACGCCACGGCTTTCTTCATGACGCGGGCGCTCTTGACCACTTGGGGCAGAAACATCTGCCCCGCACCGAAGAGATCGCCGACTTGGTTCATGCCCTCCATGAGAGGGCCTTCGATGACCAGCAACGGTTTGCCCAACTGCGCCAGCGCCTCCGCGGCGTCTTGCTCGATGTAGGCGTCTATGCCCTGGACCAGGGCATGGGCAATGCGTTCCGTAACCGCCGCCTCGCGCCAAGCCAGGTCGGGGCGGGCCTTGCCGCCCGTCTTGGTCCCCCGGAAGCTCTCGGCCAACGCCACCAACCGCTCGGTGGCGTCGGGGCGGCGGTTGAGCAGCACGTCTTCCACATGGCTCAACAGTTCCGCCGGGAGCTGGGAGTAGATCGGGAGCTGGCCGGCATTCACGATGCCCATGTCCATCCCGGCCTGCCTGCCGTGATACAGGAAGGCGGAGTGCATGGCTTCCCGCACTACGTTGTTGCCCCGAAACGCGAACGAGACGTTGCTGACGCCGCCGCTGACTTTGCAGCCGGGCAACGTCGCCTTGATCTCCTGGGTGGCTTCCAAAAACGCCACCGCGTAGTCGTCGTGTTCCGGTATTCCCGTCGCGACGGTCAAGATGTTGGGATCGAAGACGATGTCGGTCGGATCCATGCCGATGCCTACCAGAAGCCGGTAGGCGCGGGTACAGATTTCCACTTTGCGCTGCCGCGAGGCCGCCTGTCCTTCCTCGTCGAAGGCCATGACCACCACGGCGGCCCCGTATTGCATGCAGAGGCGGGCCTGCCGCAGGAATTCCGCCTCTCCCGTCTTGAGGCTGATGGAATTGACCAAGGCCTTGCCTTGTACGTGCTGCAGGCCGGCCTCCAGGATTTCCCAGCGGGAGGAGTCCAGGACTACGGGCACGCGGGCGATGTCCGGTTCTCCGGCAATCAAGCGCAGGAAGCGCGTCATGCACTCCACACCGTCCAACATGCCGTCGTCGAAATTGACGTCTATCATCTGGGCCCCGTTGGCCACCTGCTGAGCGGCCACGGTGACGGCCTTCTCGTGATTTTCGGCGAGGACCAGTTTGCGAAAGCGGGTCGAGCCGGTGACGTTGGTCCGTTCGCCGATGTTCACGAAGTTGGACGCGGGAGTGATGAAACAGGGCTCCAAGCCCACCAGCACCGTGGGGGAGGAAGTTGCGGCCGGCATTGTCCGCGGCGACACGTCCGCGACCGCGGCGGTAATCGCCGCGGTGAAATCCGGGGTAGAACCGCAGCAGGAACCGACGATGTTCAGATGCCCGCGCTGCGCCGCCGCGCGCAGGCCCGCGGCCATTTCCGTCGGCGTCTCGTCGTAGGCGCCGAAGGCGTTGGGCAGACCGGCATTGGGATAGATGTGCACGTGAGTGTCGACCACGCGCGCCAGCGCCGCGGCATAGGGCAGCATGTCCCGGGTACCCAAGGAGCAGTTCACCCCCACCGAAAAAGGCCGTACGTGGCGGACGGAATACCAGAAAGCCTCGGGGGTTTGCCCCGAGAGATTGCGGCCGCTGGCATCCACCACGCTGATGGAAACCATCACCGGCCAGCGCCGTCCCCGTTCCTGAAACAGGCGCTGCACGGCAAAGAGGGCCGCCTTGGCGTTGAGGGTGTCGAATACGGTCTCGACCAACAGCACGTCCGCGCCGCCGTCCAGCAGGCCCCGGGCCTGCTCGTGATACGCGGTTTCCAGGGCGGCAAACGACGTGTTGCGGGAGCCGGGATTGTCGACGTCCGGCGAGATGGAGGCCGTGACGTTGGTGGGACCCATGCAGCCCACGACGAAGCGCGGCCGCCCCGGGGTCCGGGCCTCCATGTCCGCGACGGCCCGCCGTGCCACCTGGGCGGCAGTCGCATTGATCTCGTAGGCCAAATCCTGCAGGCCGAAATCCGTCAGCGCGATGCGGGTGGCCGTAAAGGTGTTGGTGGAAACGAAATCTGCGCCGGCCTGCAGGTATTGGGCATGGACCGCCTGAATGAGGACAGGCCGCGTCAAGCACAACACGTCATGGCAGCCCTTGAGTTCTCGGTCGTGGCGCCGGAACCGGTCGCCGACGTAATCCGCTTCCGACAGGCCCGCGTTCTGCAGCATGGTGCCCATGGCCCCGTCCAGCACCAGGATGCGTTCCTGGGCCAATTGGGTCAGTTGTCGATGCAAGGAGTGCAATTTCCTCCTCCCACGGACAGAGCGGCGTCTGCCGCCCGGGCGAGCGGCGGGCCGCTGGACGCGGCGAGCCGGGCGGCAGACGCCGCGGGATCCGAACGCGCTTGTCCGGACGCCCGGCGGAGCCATAGGCGGTCGGCGGGGCACGGCCCTGCCATGCGCTTGCGGCGGCGCGGTCTCAAGTCAGATCCCAAGGTTGGACCATGGCTCCGCAGTCTGCAAAAGTCAGGGACACGGGCGGCCCCAGCCGACAACCCGGCTGGGCGGCCCAGTCGGCCGCCAGATTGGGGCTTAGCCAAACATGGTCCAGCGAGAGCGTGTCTTCGATGAACAGCATGCGGGCTTGGGCCGGAGGACGTTGATTGCAGCGCAGAGCCACCGCCACCGCGGCCCGATCATGCGGCAGCACCACGGGCAGGGCCGCTTTACGCAGCCCCATGACGCCGGCGGCCAACGCGTTGGTGTAGGTGCGGTGCCAGTCGACGGCCTGCAGCAGGCGCGCCGAAACGACGTTGGCCAGACCCAAGCCGTTGGCGTTGCCCTGCGTGCCTTCGGTCAAGGACAGGGCGGCGATCGTCGTAATATGTGGGTGCGGGGCGTCCGCCATATCGGGAACGGCATAGCGGCCGATCACGTTGGTATCCATGCCTGTGCCCGAAATGTCCTTGCCCATCCGTCGCACTACCAGTACGTCCACGGGCGAAACCGGGATGCTGGGCATATGGGCACGGGCCATCTGCAACAATTCGTGCTCCTGGACGCTTCCGAATTCCGCGGCCGTGAGGGCTTGCAGGGCGATGGTGTCCTCGCGGGCGTTTTCCACCAAGGCCAGGCCGCCCAGCAGATTCGTGTGCTGCACCTGCAGCTGCGCCGCCGCCGCCAAGCCGTGCACGAAGGCCTCCATGCCGCCCGCGTGATAGGCGTGGGCTCCGGTCAATTTGCCTAACCCGATGACGCTCATCTTGGCCAGGCCGCTCTCCACCCAACCCGCGAAGCTGGTGTGCGGCTTTATGCGGTTGACCAGCAGCACATGGTCGGCGGCGGCCGAATCCAAGCCTTGATACAGCTGCGGGCCGTCCGGCACTCGTACAGTCGCGCGGACTTCCATGGTGCCCCGTATCGGAGTCCCCACCGTCTCCGAGGTAATGCCCAGGTGCGCCAGCGTCTCTATCTGGCCGGCGGGAGTGCTGCCCCCGTGACTGCCCATGGCCGGGACAACGTAGGGGACGCCTCCCTGGGCACGCACCGCCGCCGCCAGCGTACCGACGGTCGTCGCGATATTGGACACCCCGCGGCTGCCACAGCCTATGGCTACAGACTGGCCGGGCCGTATGGGCTGCAGCAGGCCGGTTTCCGCCAGGGTCCGTAGAACTTGGCCGCTGATGTCCGACAGGGCAGTCCCGGACACTTCCTGAAAACCGGAAACCAGGGTCTCCGGCAACGGGGCTTCGAATCTCAGGGTCTGGATCTGGTTTATCAGATTCTGCATGTACGGGCTGGGAACGGTAGTTTCGGGTCTCTGTCCAGTGAGATCGAATTATACGGGGAGCCCTGCAGGAAACGCGACCGCCGGGACCATACCGACCACGATTGGCATATCCATAAC
>DAOUKB010000120.1:0-1579 GCA_034421855.1 Anaerolineales bacterium | reverse complement strand
CTTATGGGATAGGCGCGCATGGACTTCAACCGTAGTGAACCATAGTATAGACTTTACCGCATTCACGTTGCTGGACGGGCTGTTCCAGGCGTTCTTCACAGAAAGGACTTCCGTCATGAAACTTCCAGTTGTCGTCCTACTTGTTCTCGCGGGGCTGACATGGTCGGCTGAGTCCGCTGCGCAGGATGATTCTGACCCTCTGGATGGCTGCAGTCTCGGGAAGTGGCTACCCGACGTGGTGTGATTCGGACTTGACAGACTCCTTCTCCGCGCCTGTACACGGCATGATCTCTGCTGGCGGACACCGGGAACCTGCGAAGCGCCGACTACATTCCTGGACAAGGCTAGCTGTGACGCGCAATTCTGGCTTGAGCTCAATACTGTATGCACGCTTACCGCAGGAGCAATGCGCGCCACAGGAACCAGCCAGAATGAAATCAATGACTTCAAGGAGAAGTGCTATGGGATCACGTTTGCGGCCTACCTCGGCGTATCTCTCAATTTCAGGCAGTACGCCGTAACAGCCCGTGGTGAAAGTCCGTGTCGCACCGAGAGTGGTCAGGCGCCCGTCCGGCAAGGCGCGACGAGGGAGCATATCGGGCCATATGTGACCGAGGAGCAACGATGCTGGACGGGATGCATGGCCGCTCGAATGCAGCGCGACTTTTATTACGGGCTGGTAAGGCAGTGTCGGCTTACTCCTTCCCCTCCGCCAGGTTTGTGGCATTTGTCGTACTCGCCGTCCTGCAGTCCACCCATGTGCAGGTTCCTGGGGACACCAGCTGATCTGAGTCGGGCGCGGGCCTGCTGCCCTCGCGCGCGAAACTGTCCAGATCTCCACATTCCGTGACGCGCTGGTCGTCTCTCCCCAGACCAGCGCCGCCGCCGGTTCCTGCCACTCCAACCGTTGGCGTCCAGTGAACGCCAGTGAATACGGCCGGCAACGAGTCGGCCAGCTGGCGTTTTGCAAGGCCGCCTCGCTTGTCAGCCGGCGGAGTATCGCGGGCCGCCGAGTGCCACCTCATCGAAGGCGCCAGCCGCGGACAGTCGGCTTGCTGACTGCGGTGACCGTGCTGACAGGCTGCTTGCTGCCGGTTGATCCTCGGTGCTACAGGCCGGGGTACGGCGCCGACACCCACCGAAGCGGGGAGCTACTCTGGTTGCGAGTCGATGGCGATCCGGTCCCCGGGACCTGGGGCCTGGGTCTCATCTTTGCTCGGACAAGCTCGGGCGACCTCGTCATCGACCGTGGCGGCGGCGGCAGCTACACCCGAAGCGCGGGCTCGGCGGCTGACCGGTGCCATCGGGTTTCCCAGGAGACTCTCCAGACTCTTGCCAGCCTCTGGTCGAATCCGGAGCTTCAGATTGCCGAGGCGGCCGAGGATTGCCGCCGTGGCATCTACATCCGGATGCGTAAAGACCTTCAGACGCAGAAGGCGCCGTCGTGTCCGGAAGCGGGCGGGATGTACCTGGCACATCCCGACCTCGTCTCAGCGCCGCGCGCCGAGCAGGCGGCGCCGTTCCAGCAGCTCTTTCTGTCCTGGGGAGGTAGAGCCGATCCCTTCGATCTGTACTGGAA
>DAOUKB010000119.1:0-8476 GCA_034421855.1 Anaerolineales bacterium | reverse complement strand
GCGCTGAGGAGGCTGATGCCCAGAGCCAGCCCGAGCATCCGCGCCAGTGAATCCGTGAGCAAGGAGGCCGTCACCGGGGGCACTATCATAAAGCCGATAACCAAGATGGAACCCACCGCACCGAACGCGCCTACCGCCGTCACGGCCGTCATGGCCACTAGGCCGTAATGCAGCGCCGCGGGCGCAAATCCCAGGGCCAAGGCCAAGGCCGGATCGAACGTGGAGATCTGGAGCTCTTTGAAGAAAACCACGATGAGCGCGGCGTTGAGGACCAGAATGCCTGCCAGCTTCCAGAGGGCCAAGGGCCCCAACACCCGATCGCCGATCCGGAAACGTTCGAAGACGGCATAGACCAAATCGCCCTGAAAGACCGTGTGCTCATCCAGATGAGCATCCCGGGCCCACAGGGAAATCAGCAGGACGCCCAAGCTGAAAAGGGCCGGGAAGGTTATGCCGATGGCGGTGTCTTCCTTGACCAGGCGGGTGCGGCTGAGCAGTTCAATCAGTACCACGGTCAACATCCCGACTCCGGCAGCTCCCAGCACCAACAACGGATGGTCGTACTGCGAGACGACCAGGAACGCCGTCACGATACCCAACAGGACGGTGTGGCTGATCGCATCGGTCAGCATGGACATGCGGCGGAGCACCAGGAAACAGCCCGGCAAGGCGCACGCCGCCCCGACCACTACGGCTATCAGCAGAATCTCGAATTCCAGGGCGGACATGCTATGGCGGCTTCGAGCGCGGGGCTTCCGGCGCGGTCATGGCGCCCTGCTCGGTCAGCGACCAGGTACCGTCCTCTTCGGTACGCACCAAACCGGCGGATCGCAATCGCTCCAGCGCGGGGCGTACGTTGCCCTGCCCGGGCCGCGCCAACTGAATGACCTCCAGACTGTGGCCGTGCCTTGTTCGCCCATGTTGTATCCACAGATTTTGCAAAGTGGCCAGCACCCCTTCTTCCCGCACCAACGACCGGCTGCGGCGGGTCTTGTACCAGCGCCAGCACAACCCTCGGGCGCGTCCGAACAGCAGCGAAAACACGGTGGCTCCCGACAGGCAGAGCACAATGACGGGACCGGTCGGAATATGCGGGCCCAAGGTCGACACCATCGCCCCGACGGCGCTGCTGAGCGCGCCGAGACAGGCCGCGATCAGGACCATATGTCCCATCCGATTGGTCCATTGCCGAGCGGCGGCGGCCGGGGCAATCAGCAAGGCGCTCATCAGGATTACGCCGACCGCCTGTAAGCCCATGACGATGGTGATTACCGTCAGACCGGTGACGAGCAATTCCAATCTCCGTACGGGAAGCCCGGCATTGAACGCGAAATCGGGATCGAAGGCCACCAACTTGCACTCCTTCCACAGCACGCCCAAGAGCAGCAGCATGGGCAAACCGATCCCTACCAGCACGAGCACGTCGGAGGCCACCAAGGCGGCAGCCTGACCAAATATGAATCTCGACAATCCCGCCTTCTGGGTCGTAGGCATGTTTTGGACGACGGACAACAGAAAAACGCCTACGCCGAAAAACAGGGCCAAGACGGTCCCCATGGCGCCGTCCCGCCGAATTCGGGTATAGCCGTCGATCAGGAAAATGCACAGCATGGCCGCGAGGCCGGCGAAGGCCGCCCCCAGCATCAGGACGCCCATTTCCCGGCTCTGCCACAGCACGAAGGCCAACACCACGCCCGGCAGCGTGGCATGGCTGACTACGTCTCCCAGCAAGCTCTGGCGGCGCAGCAAGGCCAGACACCCCAGGCTGCCGCTGACGACTCCAATCCAAGCCGTGCCCAGCACCACGTTGCGGATGGTGTAGTCGTTCCAGGCGGGTAGCAGCCAATCCATGAAAACGCGTGCGCAGGGGTTGTCCGACCTCGGAATCCGCTCGCGCCTACCGTACCCCGTCGCCGGTGACCGGAATGCCGTAGGCCTGGTTGAGATTGGCTGCAGTCAGGGTCAGGTCCATGGGACCACTGGCGATCTTGCGCAGGTTCAACAACGTGAGCCAATCAAAGTACTCGCGCACCGTCTGCAGATCATGATGCACGACCACGACGGTCTTGCCCTCGGTCTGCAGATCTCGCAAGACCTCTACAATCGCCTTCTCCGTAGTGGCGTCCACGCCCTGGAACGGCTCGTCCATGAAGTAAATGTCGGCATTTTGAATCAGGGCGCGCGCCAGGAAGACCCGCTGTTGTTGCCCGCCGGAGAGTTCGCTGATCTGACGGTCTGCCAAGTCGGCCATGCCCACTTTGGCCAAGGACGCCAACGTCATCTGGCGATGCTGCTTGCGGGGCCGGCGTACCCAGCCCATTTGTCCGTAAGCGCCCATGAGGACCGCGTCGCCGACGCTGGCTGGAAAATCCCAGTCGACGGAACTGCGCTGGGGCACATAGCCGATCAGCTTGCGTTGCGTCTGCACGCCACGCCCAAAGATGCGGACTCGGCCGGCTACAGGCTTCTTCAGTCCCAACACCGCCTTGATCAAGGTGGACTTGCCGGCCCCGTTGGGACCCACGATGGCCATGAGCACACCGGCCGGCACCCGCAAGTCGATGTCCCAGAGGACCGGCTTGTCGTCGTATGCGACCGTCAGATCGTCGACTTCCAAGGCTGCCGGCGAGATTGCCTGTGCGTTCATTGTGCCGACGTCCGTGCCAAGGCGTTGAAGATCGTGAGCGTGTTGTGCTGGAGCATGCCCAAGTACGTGTCTCCTGCGGTGCCCGGCGGACCCAGGGCGTCGCTGTACAGCTCCCCGCCCAATTGCACGTCCCAGGCTTGCGCCGCGGCCGCGGCCTGTACGGCCCGAATGGCCTCTTCCGACACCGAAGACTCGACGAACATGGCCGGAATCTGCTTTTCCACGATCAAGGCGGCGATGGACTGCACGTCGAAAGCGCTGACTTCGGTTTCCGTACTGAGGCCCTGCAGACCGATGTTCTCCAGCTCCGCGAGTTGAGCGTAATAGCCGAAGGCGTCGTGTGCGGTGACCAGATACTTCACCGGCAGATTCTCGGAGCTGAACATTTGGCGGATCAGGCTCTCCGCCTGCTTGATGCGTGCCGTGATGGCCTCCGCGTTGCGATGCAAGGCCGGCTGTTCGCCTTGTATGGCCCGGTCCAACGTCTCGGCCATGAGCCGGGTGGCGGCCGTCCACAGCGTGGGACTGTTCCAAATGTGCGGATCGACTACCCCTTCGCTGCTGTGAATGAACAGCGCCTGCAATTCGGGCCGGGCCATGAGTACGTCGCCCACCGGGACTACGCAGTGGGACTGCGCCAGTTCCGCCATGGCCTTCAGCATCTGAGCCTCCAGGTGCAGGCCGTTGTAGAAAATGACGTCCGCATTGTTCAAGGTTTCGGCATCTCGCAGGGACGGATTGAACAGATGGGGGTCCGTGCCCGGTCCCAGCACGGTGCTTACCGTGATCGACACGCCGGTGGGCACGATCTGCAGATGCGCCGTAGCCTCGGCGGCATCGGGCTCGAAGCCGTCGGGATTCCAAGAGGAGCGGCGGGTCAGTTCAGCCACGGTCCAGAGGGTCGGATCCAGAGGTTTCAAGCCCGCGAGCATGGACACCACATCTCCGATCTGGCCGGTCGTGGCGACCACGTGCACCGTCTCTCCCGGGGCAAACCGGTCGTGGCAGGGGTCCTGGCCCAGGTCGTCTTCCGAAGCCGCCGGCGGAGCTCCACATCCGGATACCCACAGGATCAGGCCCCACAGCACGGCCACGCGCAGGGATTGCTGCAGCGGGTTAGGCACCATCTTCTTCCTCTTCTTCTTCTTCCGAAACCACGATGAGACAGGCCACCTCGTAGCTAATGAGATCTTCTTTGTCGTTGAGGCGCAGCCGCATCGGGCCGTTCAGGGGCTTGCGTTCCAGGATGGTCACCCGGGTGTGAGGCCGCAGGTCGATACTGCCCAGATATGCCAGCATCTCCCTGTCCTGCGTCAGCACCCGCGTAACGCTCCGCGTCGTCTGCTCGGGCAGTTCCACCAGCAGTTGCGTGGAAGCCGCAGGTACGATTCCGTCCTTGGAGGGAATGGGATCCCCATGCGGATCCGTACTGGGACCTTGCAAGAAAGAATCGATGGCGTCCTCGAGCACTTCATCCAAGTCGTGCTCGAATTTGTCGGCGATCTGATGCACCAACTCCCACGGTATGTTCAGCGTTTCCGTCAGAAACAGTTCCAGCAGACGATGATGCCGCAGCATCTCCAAGGCAATCATGCGTCCCTGCTCCGTCAGGGCGATTTCCTGATACCGGTGGTAGACGAGTAGACCTTGCTCACCCAGGCGTTTGGCCATGGCCGAGGCCGCGGCCGGCGAGATTTCCATGGCGCCGGCGATTTCCGAATTCGTCGCCGCTTTGCCTTCGCTCGCCAGCAGATACGCCACTTTCAGGAAATCCTCCTGTACCCGCGAAGCTTTCGGTTTACGCATAAAGTCAACATCTCAAAAGTCATTACTTGTATATCACTATATCATAAGTTAATCTGGATTAACTCAAATGAATCGCCTTGCCGAATTTCGGTAGCCGCTGCGTCTGCCGGGGATCCCACAACACCGAGCGGAGACGGCGACCAGTCTCAGTTTCCGGGAGCGTCTTGGCATAATGAAGCCAGGCCGGCAATCTGCCACGCGTCGCACTCTCTCTGCCGTCACCGATTCCCATAGGCCATTCTCGTCATGACCAAACGAACAACTACGGGGTTCCGGCCGGGACCCCGGTTCCGGCATCTGCTCGGCGCGCTGCTGTGCCTCGTCACGGCAATCGGGCTGTTGTGGAGCGCGGAAACCGTCGTCTTCCAGCTGCAGGCGCAGTCTGCCGCGGCCGCGCGGCCGCCGGAACCCACTACGGCCGCGCCGGAACGATTCTGGCAGGATCAGGCCAAGACCCGTCTCATCGTGGAACTGAGCTCGCCGTCGCTCGCCGAAATCTATTCTCTGCGCTCCGGCTTCGATGCCGACATCGGGTATTTCGGCGCCGTACCGCCCGACCTGCAGTCCTACGCTGTGTTTCTGCGCGAGGAACGTACCGCCTTCGGCCTGAACGTGCCAGCGGACTTGCCGGTCCAGATTTCCCGCTATATGGCCGGGGGCGGGGAGGCTACGGACGAATTGGCTTTCGATCTCGTCAAGAACGCCGTCATCCTGGAATCTACGGAAGAACTGACCCCGGTACAACTGCAGACGCTGGAGTCGCTGCCTCAAGTCAAATACGTACACCCGGATCTGCCGGTATATCCGCAACTGTATGCGGGCTCCTCCCTGATCCGGGTCGACGCTCCCTGGCAACGCTCCCCCGGCGGCAGAGTACGGGCGGGGCAAGGGGTCTTGATTGCTTCCATCGACGGCGGCTTGCATAAGGACGCTCCCATGTTTGCCGGGACGGGCTTCGAGTATCCGGCGTGGATGCCGCGCGACGGTCTCGGGATCACCCAAGCCAACAACGGCAAGATCGTCGTGTCCCGCACGTATTTCCGCGAGTGGGATCCGCCCGTGGCCAGCGATCATCTGCCTTGGCCGGGCAGCGGCACGTCGCATGGCGTGCATACGGGCGCCATCGCCGGCGGCAACATCGTAGACGGGGCGGTGTGGGACGGGCTGGCTCTGGATCCCTTGAGCGGTATTGCGCCTGGTGCCTGGCTGGGCAGCTACCGCGTCCTGTACCGTAGCCGACAGGGCAGTCAAACCTTCTTTACGGCCGAAGGGGTGCAGGCCTTGGAAGATGTGGTCGTGGACGGCGCAGACATAGCGGTAGGGGCATGGGGGATTGGGCCCAGCACCGTCAGCGCCCCGAACGACTTTCTGGATTCCGCACTGGTCAACGTCGCCCGGGCCGGCGTCTATGTGGTCATGGCGGCCGGCAACTACGGCCCTCTGCCCTTCTCGGTAGCCAATCCTTCGGACGCATACCTGTCGGTGGGCGCAGTGACCACGACCGGCTTTTTGTTGGACGGGTATCTGGACGTCGCAGATGCGGCCGCGCCCGACGAGGCGCTGTCGCGTTTGCGCTTCGTGCCTGCTCGCTTCGGACCCGACTTTCCCCAAGGAGCCCGCACTGCGTATCCCTTGGTTTCCGGTTATGCGCTGAATGCCGCCAATGCGCAAGGCTGCCGGAGCTGGGCACCCGGATCGCTGGATGAAAGTATGTTGCTGGTGTCGCGGGGTCTTTGCACCTTTGCCGAGAAAGTGGCCCATGCCAGTCAGGCCGGAGCCGCCGCCGTCATAGTATCCAATCATGCCGCCGGCGGCGATCAGCTCCTGGAAATGGTCAAGGGGCCCGCCGAGTTCGAAACTCCCCTACCTTCTCTGTTCGTGAGTCACAGTTCCGGACTGTTGCTGGAAATGCTGTCGGCGCGTGCACAGCGCCACTTGCTGGTGCACGTATCCACCGTACCGGAACAGGTGGGCAATCAACCATTCCAGGTGCCCGACTTCAGCGGGCGGGGGCCTACGGTCTACGGCGGACTGAAGCCGGACGTAGTGGCGCCAGGCGTGCACATCTTGTCGCAAGGATATGGAGCCGGCGCCCTGGACAGCAAGCGGCATACGGGATACGGCCAGGAAACCGGTACCTCCATGGCGGCGCCCTTCGTGGCTGGGGCCGTGGCCTTGATCAAGGAGCAACATCCTCACTGGACCGCCGACATGATTACCTCCGCGCTGATGTCCACGGCCCAGTACGAAGGCATCCACAACAGCGACGGCTCGGTCGCGCAGCCTACCGACATGGGGGCGGGGTTGGTCGACGTCGAGCGCGCGCTCGATCCTGCGGCTTTTCTGGTACCTGCCAAAATATCCTTCGGCCGGGTGCGTAGCCTGCAGGACATTCCCCCGCGGGGTTTGGAGGTGATCAATGCAGGCGACGCACCTCTGGTTTTGCACCTCTCCGTCGAAAAGCTGGGGAACTCGGGCAAAACACCCTTGGACGCCTTCCACGTAGAGCCTCCGCTGCTCTCTCTGGAGCCGCGGGCCAAGGCTACGGTCACGGTCAGGTTGCAGCCGGAACTGGCCGAGGCCCCGACCGGATATGTGCAAGGATATCTGGTGCTGCGCGGCGAAACCCAAGAACTGCATGCTCCCCTTTTCGCCTGGTTGGACTTGCCTACCGCGGCGCCCGAGCTGCTGCTGCTGGACGCGGACTTGAGTCCCGCCTATCCAGACTACGGGCGCCAGTACGCCGCGGTGCTGGATGAACTGGGAATTGCCTACGGATATTGGGACGCGGCGCGGCAAGAGCGCAAGCTTCCTGCGTATGTGGAAAGTCGTGCGGCTCCGAAAACCATCCTGCTGTTTACCGGAGACGGCCATAGAGCCCGCACGAGCGCCACCACAGTCCCCTTGCCTTTCGCCCCGCACGACCTGCAACGGCTGGCGAACTACGTCGCCCGCGGAGGTTCACTGCTGGTCATGGGCCGGAACGCCGCCGACTTTGTCGCTTCGGCTCCGTTACAGGCCTATTTGATGAGCACATCCGAGGCTCGCCTGTCTTCTGCATCGACAGCCGCCCCCTCGACGCTGATGGCCCGGTCAAGTCCTGAAGCTCCCGCGCGGTTGCAAGGGCTGCAGTTGGATCTGAGAACCGCCTCTCAAATTCTGGGAGAGGTAGAGTTGCAGCCTGCCGCCGACGGGTCGCCTGCGGAAATCACGGCCCACGATCTGCGGGCCCGCGCCACATTCAGTCGCTCCACGCGTGCCGGATTCTTGGCATACGATCTCGCCCTGGAGGCTCCAGCCGGCACGGTCGTCTCGGATGCCTGGTTCTACATCGTGCAGGACGAGGCTCGGACTCGAGTGAAAGACCTCCTGCCGCGGGCTCATCGCCTGCCGGTGTTCGGCACCTGGGACTGGCATGGCCAACTGGAATTGTCCCGGCCCCTGGAAGCGGCACGCTCTCAGGGACAATTACACATAGCCCTGCAGTTGCAAGGCGCCACGACGGTCACTTTGTCCGGACAGGTCGTTGCCCAACCGCTCTCGACGGCGGGCAGTGTGCCGGACGGACCCTTTTACAGCTTGACGACGGTGCCGGGACCCGAGGGGCAGGTGCCGTTTCTTATCCTGCCGGCAGACGGATATGTTGGACCGTCCGTACTCGGCATCGCCAGCGACTTGAGCCAAGACCCGGCCTATACGCCGAGTCATGGACGCACCGTCTTCACCACGTTCGGTCTGGAACGGATCAGGGAGACCGAGGATCACACCTCTCGGGCGCACTTCCTGAAGCAAGTACTGCTCTTTTTGGAAGCGAAAACGGTCGCACCGGACTGACGTCGGCGCTCCTCCAACGACTGCCGCGGACCAAGGCGTCCAGGCGCGGCCGATGTCTCCGCCATGGTCTCCTGCACCGGACTCTGTCGGCTCGACTGTCCGGTCCGGCTGCGGGTCGTGCAAGCAAGGAGGTCCACACCAGGGCACAGGCGGCGGGACAGCCGGACCGTGGAGGTCACAGCGTAAAGT
>DAOUKB010000118.1:0-44340 GCA_034421855.1 Anaerolineales bacterium | reverse complement strand
CATGTGGCGTATACCACCACCGTGATCTGGGAAACGGCAGAGAGCGCGGGGTTGCGGGAGGGCGAGTTTACGGCGGCGCACTGGGCGGGACAGTACCGGCTGGAGCGGTTGGGCCACGTGGTGACCGCCACCCTGATCCCCACGGTGGCCCCCGTGGCGGCGGGACCCGCGGTGCTGTTCAAGGTACCGGCGGGTTTCCGTCCCTCACGGTCTGTGAGGGGGCCGGCCTTTCCGCCGGGCGGGACGCTGTACGTGCTCCAGAACGGCTCGATGCAGTATATAAGTCCCCCGACGGAGGCAGAGAAGGGGGGTGTCTCACCAACTCCGGTCGTCCACCGCCTGCAGTGGCCGACGGGGGACCCGCCCCTACACCTACTACATCCGACCCTGGCCCCGGAGGGGGGAATCTGCCGTCGACTGGCCGCCGTGCAGCGCGCGCTGCTGACTGCGTTGCGCGCCGCGGGCCGACCCCGGGCCTCCTGTGCGGCCGTGACGTGGGCAGATCTGGCGTCCTTGCAGACCCTGGTCCTGCCGGCGCTGTCCCGGGAGGGCGTGCGGACGCGTCGATTGATGATACACCACCAGGTGCCAGTTCCCCGGGAGGACACGGATGAGCGTCCGTTGCTGCCCCATGATCTGGCAGGCCTCACGCACTTGCTGCGGCTGCGGCTGAACATTGACTCGCTTGACAAGCACTACCCATTGGCCCCCGGGCTGTTGGTGTACACGCCGAGGCTGCAGGAGGTGCAGGTATCCTCTTGGGAAGAGTTGCCAACAGACCTGCTGGCCTATGCCCCCCGGCTGCAGCATCTAGAGTTGTCGCAGGTCCCCGCGCTGCCGGCGGATTTCTTGGCCTATGCCCCCCGGCTGCAGGAACTGCGGTTGAAGGATACGGGTCTGGAGGCACTGCCAGCGGACTTCCTGGCCCACGCTCCCCAGCTGCAGAATCTATCGTTTGGGTATGCCCCGAAACTGAAGGCGCTGCCGGCGGATTTCTTGGCCTATGCCCCCCGGCTGCAGGAACTGCGATTGCCTACCACGGGTCTGGAGGCACTGCCAGCGGACTTCCTGGCCCACGCTCCCCAGCTGCAGAATCTATCGTTTGGGTATGCCCCGAAACTGGAGGCGCTGCCAGCGGACTTCCTGGCCCACGCTCCCCAGCTGCAGAATTTATCGTTTGGGTATGCCCCGAAACTGAAGGCGCTGCCAGCGGACTTCCTGGCCTATGCCCCTCGGCTGCAGTTTCTACAGTTCAGGAGTGTCCCGGACTTGGCGGCACTGCCGGCGGATTTCCTGACCCATGTCCCCCGGCTGCAGGAACTGCAATTGTATGCCACGGGTCTGGAGGCATTGCCCTCCGGCTTTCTGACCCACGCCCCCCAGCTGAGAACCCTGATCTGGCACCACCCGGAGTTGCCGACACTGCCCGCCGGCTTTCTGACCCATGCCCCCCAGCTGAGAACCCTGATCTGGCACCACCCGGGGCTGCCGACACTGCCCGCCGACTTTCCGGGCCGCTTTCCCGCGCTGCAACAGATTGAATATCGGCATGTTCCTCATCATTTTGTGCTCTGCGAGAGTTCGGAGAAGCGCCATAACCGGGTGGGAGCGGACCTGTTCCGCCATTTCCTGGATACCTGCGACCCACCGTACCTCGGATACCGCAACCCGCCGTATCTCCCGTGACACGGCGTTGATGTCCAGACCACACCGGGCTCTGGACCATCCGGACCCTTTCTGCGAAGGGCACGGTCCGAGCCGGGACTGCGGCATTCCCCATAACCCTACCGGACGGATTTTAAGGTTTCTCGGCTCAGCTCCCTTCCCGACATGAAG
Organism: Anaerolineales bacterium; assembly: GCA_034421855.1. Taxonomy (GTDB): domain Bacteria; phylum Chloroflexota; class Anaerolineae; order Caldilineales; family Caldilineaceae; genus Bin34. Next base: position 42,504 of record DAOUKB010000118.1, on the reverse strand, counting down.
ATGCCACGGCGACAGTTGTCCATGATCCGCTGAAATTTTGGCTTCCCGGCCAACGAAGTATGACACGAGGGATTACCGAAGAAGCCTGAGAAACAGGCGGTCACGCGGACTTTCGCCGGAAAGGGCAAGACATCATGGCAGTGGATTGTCCTGTCCCCCTGACACAACAGGCCCATGCAATGGCTCAGTCGGGACAGAAGGAGAGAGGAGGAGAAGGTATAGGTATAGAACGAACATAGACCTCATCAGTGATAGTGCCCGGATTGTCGCTGGAGAGAACGGTAGGCCCCTTTTGCCAAGCTGTCGCTTGCCAAGCTGCTGGCAGAGGCAGACAGCCTGTCAAACTATTGGCTCTCAGATCCAATATCGAGAGGTTGGTCAGTTGACCCAGCTCCCGTGGTACCGCCGACAAACGGTTGTCCTGCAGGAGAAGCCTTCTCAGTTGGCGCAACTGACCCAACTCGGGCGGGATGGGACCCCTCAGCGAGTTCGTAGACAGGTCCAGTTCCCGTAGCCGCACAAGCTGACCCAGGGCCGGAGGAATTATCCCCGTGAACTGGTAAAACTCGTGGCGGCGCTTTAGATTTCCACTTAAGTACAGGTACTGCAGTTGGGCGAGCTGGCCCAGGGCCGGCGGGATCCTGCTTCTCAACTTGTTGGCAGACAGGTTCAGGTACTCCAAGGCGGCCAGTTGACCCAAGGCCGGGGGGATCCTGCCCGTCAACTCGTTGTCAGACAAATCCAGGTGCTCCAGCGTATCCAGTTGCCCCAAGGCTGGTGGGATAGGCCCTGTCAGCCGGTTAGATGACAAATCCAGCGTGGTCAAATGTGGAAGTTGCCCTAGTGTGGCCGGAATACCGCCGGACAGTATGTTGCCGTGAAGACGCAGAATCCTCAGATTCGGCAGACGGCTTAGTTCCGCCGGGATTTCGCCCGTCAGCCCACTACGACTCAGGTCCAGATAGGCCAGTCGGCGCAGGTGGCCCAGTTCCGCGGGAATGTCGCCCGCCAACCGACTGCGACTCAGGTCCAAGAAGCGCAGGTAGCGTAGGTGGCCCAGTTCCGGCGGAATTGGACCCGATGCACTGGACTCCCAAGCCATTTCCAGGGAGGTCAGAACCTCCAGTTGCCCGATCTCAGGGGGAATCGTGCCGGCTCCCGAGAAATGTTTGCCGTTCATATTCAAGGATGTCACCCTGCCGTCCGGCCTGAACCGCACACCGCTGGCCAGAGCTGGGCTCAAGGCGGTGAGGTCCGGATCCCCAAACCAGGCTGCATCCAGAAGTTCCAGGACGGCGCGATCGCTCGCCGCCCGTGTGGTGCCCCACACGGTGTGCAGGGTATAGGCCAGGAATCCCCTGTCTTCCACGGAGTCCTCCAGCATGTGAGACACGACTCCATCGGAGGCCACCCGCAGGCGGAAGCGGCGGCGCAGGGGCGGATCGGAAACAGGTTGGCCCTCGGGGGTCACCAGTTGGCCTTCGGCCACCCGGACAACGGTGTTAGGCGGACGAAATTCCGGGGGTATCGTGAACAGCACGCGCGACAAGTACGGCGCCCCATTGGCCGACAAGTACGGCGCCCCGTCGGCCACCGGCAAATGGCGGGCCGTAAATACGGCGTCCACCAAATCTCCCGTGCGCTGGAGTCGATAGTGCAGCGTACCGTGCGGCATCCCGGTGTGGTAACAGCATACATGCGAGTCGTCCAGCGGGGCGGCGTGGCCCGGAACGCCCAGCAACAGCAAGAGTCCCCCGACCAGTCCCAGCCGACTGACGATACGGAGCCATGGCGGCATCACTAGGACAGAGGACAGGATCATGGACATACCGGGAGGTCCTTGCCTATCGCCAACGATACGCAAGGACACCATTCTAGGCTGTCAGTCCGGTCACGTCAAGGATACGCCCAGGGTACGCGGCGGGTATGGTCAGGGTGCTCCGGTCCGACTAGATTCGAAAGCAACTCCCGCTCACCGGGAGCGCCTACGCCCAGCAGACCCACGACGGGTCCAAAAAGGAGAATTTGCATCATGATTTCCCAGAGTACCCGCCACGGTCTCAGCGTGCTCACCGCGGCCCACTCCAACCAGCGGCTGCAGCGGCCCGTGCCTACAGAGTGGGGCATCAGCAACTGCTTCAACGATGCCACATCCGGGGCTGACTACATTCACTCGGCGGGGCATGAGGGGATCGATTTCGCCTGTCCGACAGGCACTCCGGTGAGAGCCATGTACGACGGCGAAGTGGTTGGCCTCAACTTCCACGAGACCTATCGTCCGCAGGGAGATTATCCGGAAACCTACTATGGCCTCTGGGTGGAAATCGAGTCCGATCTGGGCAACGGCAAGGGGTTTCGACACCGCTATGCCCATCTGGCCCATTCCAAGGATTTCTTGAAGAATCCCGATGCAGACGCCAGGGACGGCAATTTTAAGGAGGGTTTTGAACAATCGCATCATGACCAAGCCCTCAAGAAAGCGGACTGGAATCCTGACACGTGTACACTCCGCTCAGACACGTTTAAGGAGATCCGTATAGGGGATCGAATTTGCCAGGGACAGCAGATTGGCCTTAGCGGTGCGACCGGTACCGAGGATCCTCACCTCCATGTACACCTGAAGCCCTATGACAACAGCACTCCTCCAAGAGTTACCTCCGACGACAATCCGGCCGGTTGCCATGCTGTTGGTTATCCGGATTCCACGAAGGAAACTGTGGTGGCCCACCGCATCCAGGGTTGCATGAACTACGCCTGCTTCCTGCCGTTTGACACGCAGAAGGCGGTAAGCGGCCATACGCATGTTCCGGCGTCCATAACAGCGGAGATCCTGACAACAGGGACGGGCCAGCTGTTGAGTCCGCGGGACGCCTATGCCCGGATTCCCGTGTATCGCGAAGGCCCGCCCGAGAACGGTCAGTTCCGCCCGGGGACGGCTGTCGATGGTACGAAAAAGATTGACGGCAAATATGTGGCCTGCTATGCCGTCCTCGACACGTACCAGGATGGGCAAGGGAACAACTGGTACCGCATCCAATACGAGACCGCTACAGTCACCGATCCCGGCACTCGCTGGGTGCCGGAGCGGGGCCAGGTGAACAGGATCCGTGACGTGGTCTGGGTGCATGTCGAGGACTACAGTCTGGAGACGTTGCCGGCCCTGTCCCCGGCAGGCTCGATCCTGACGGGCAGCACAGCACCCAGTATTTACAGCATACCCAGCGAGGTTGAGAACCAACAGCTGGGTACCTTGTTCCAGAAGACACGCTATCGCATGGTGGGTGAGCAGACCGACTGGCGGCAGATCCATCTGAAACCCGGCTGGCGCCCCAATCAGGGTGTAACCGGCGTCACCACGGGTTGGGTGCAGGCCAGCAGCGTCCGGACCTGCGGAGATCTGAGCCAGGTTCGGGAGGTTGATTCCCCCGGCACGTCTGTCACGCGTCCCCCCGCCCCCTATCTGCAAATCAGGGTAGAGAACTTGCGCCTGCGTACAGGGCCTTCCACCGATGACACTATTCTGGTTGCCAGTTTGCCGGTCAATGAATACTATGCCATTCTGGCCCAGGCGCAGGTCGGCACCGACCAGTGGTGGCAGATCCGCTTCAATGACACCACTGAGGGCTGGGTAGCGGGCCATGAACCGAGGCATTCCGGCAATGCCTATGTCCGGGTGTGGCCGGGTGCTCCCACCGGTCTGGAGGCGGCCGTTTCAGGATCGAGCGTAATCCTGCGCTGGACGGCGCCCACCGTGCCGGAGGCGAGCGGGGTGGCCCGGACGATGCCGGGCCTCACAGGGTACCGAATCTGGCGGGGGACGAGTCCGCAAAGGCTGGTCCGGGTGTACCGGGTGGGATCGGCGATGCTGTCCTTGCAGGATCCGACGCCAGGGCCGCTGGGTACACTGTACTACTATGCAGTATCAACACTGCGGAGCCAGGTCGAGGGCCCTCACAGCGAGCCCGCAAATATCGTCACGGGGGTGGGGACGCTAACCGGGGGCACAGAGCTGTACACCGTGGCGCGGCCAGGCGTCAGTGTGTCGCTCCAAGACAATCCTGGGACTTCAGAGACAGGGGTGGCCGTGTCTATGGGGGTACTGTATCCAGTGCAGGCCACGCTCAAGACGCAGCTGCCCAGCGTGGGAGTGAGTATCCAGCATCTGTTGCTATCCCTCGGGACGACCCGGGGCTGGGTGCCGCGCAGTGCGATGGAACTGCGCGGTGCAGATGCCAGCCGGCAACTGGAGGCCTTGGCCAGTCCGCAATACCTGCGGGTGGCGTCCGGGATGACGGGACTGTATCTGCGCACGGGGCCATCGACGGCCTTTGCCGCCTACCGCTTGCTGACGGATACGGATGTGTGGTATGAGGTGGTGGGACAGACCGAGACCACGCCCGTGTGGTACCAGATTCAGTACAGTACCACCTTCCGGGGCTGGGTGCATAGCGCCTACGTGACCTTGTCGGTGGCGGCGGCGGCCGTGCCGGACGTGACACCGGCCCTGCCGGAGGAGGCAGGCCCTGCGGGGGAGGCGGCCACGGGGACAGGCAGCACCTCGGGGTCGGCCTCGGGCGACTTCCGCAACCTGGTGACCAATCCGGACGGGCGCTGGGCCGTGTGGAAGAGCGGCACGACCGTGACCGCCAACTTCTCCTCCCCGCGCTCGCCGGTGCAGTACTACGCGCGACAGAATCCGCAGCCGCAGTTCGGGTTGCCGGTGGGCTTCCGGCCCACGAGTCAAGTGACCCATACAGTGACGGGCACACGGGTCAACGAGGATCGGACCCCAGTAGTGAACGCACAGCCGGCTCCCTTTGATCTGACGATCGGGACGGACGGCGAGATGCGCTATGTCAACAACGCCAAGGTGGATCATCTGGGCTACGTGAGTTACAGCGTGACGCACCTGCAGTGGGAGACGGCCGAGGCCTTGGTGACATCCCCAGCGACCGGGACGCTGTCGGCCAACGGCACCTATCTCAACCAGCAGGTGAACTGGGGCAGCAGCTGGACGCTGTCCCGCAGCCGCAGCGGGACGCGGGTGACGGGCAGTTTCGGCAGCACGCGCTCGCCGGTGGACTACTACGCCAACGGGGCCAGCCGAGCCGCCCAACTGCGACTGCCGACAGAGTACCGGCCGACGGCCAACACGCGCTTCCAGGTGACGGGGGCCATCCGCGTCAACACGGACGGCTCGGACAGCACGGACACGCGGCGGGTGGACTTCTGGCTGGCGGTGCGGCCCAACGGCGAGATGTGGTATGACGCGGATGCCAATCTGCAGACGCTGGGGGTGGGCTACCTGCGCTACACGGTGGACGTGTCATGGACGGCAGCACCCCTGGTGCCCACGGCACCGCAGGACCTGGAGACGGACGACGTGGAGGCCACGGCCCTGGCACTGGACTGGCGCAGTCCGGCGGCAGACGGCGGGGCCGACATCGAAGGCTACCGCATCCAGGTCTGGGACGCAGACGACGCGGAGTGGGACAACGAGGAGGCGGACACGGAGGAGGACGACACCGCCTACGACGTGGAGGATCTGGATCCCTACACCACCTATACCTTCCGGGTGGCGGCGCGCAACAGCGCGGGCTGGGGGGACTTCGGTCCGGCCCTTACGGTGACCACGCCGCGGGCGGCCCCGGGCGCACCCGCCTCCCTGACCGCCGCCGCCACGCACGATACGGTGACCCTGACCTGGGGATCGGCCACGGGAACGGTGACCGGCCATACCCTGGAGCGGAAGGTCGGGAACGGCTCGTGGCGCCCGCTGGTCACCGACACGGGGGAGACGACCCGAGCCTGGGAGGACCGCACGGTAGCGGCGGCCACGAGCTATCACTACCGGGTGGCGGCGCACAACCATGGCGTGACCGGCAACTGGTCCGATACGTACAACGTGACCACGGCGGCGGCCCCCACCATTCCGGGGCCGCCCACGGGCCTGAGCGTAGCCCCGGGCACGGACCGCCGCCTGCAGCTGAGCTGGACGGCGCCCACCGACACCGGGGGCGGTGTGACCGGCTACCAGGTGGAACGGTCGCCGGACGCGACGCCCCGTGTGTGGGCCACCATCGTGGCCGATACCGGCAGCGCCACCCTGACTTGGGGGGATGACGATGTGGCCCCGGACACCGTGGTCCACTACCGGGTGAGCGCCCGGAACAGTGCCGGCGTGGGCATGCCCTCGGCCGAGGCCCAAGGCCAATCGCGGCCTCAATTGCCTCTCGCCGCCGATGCCGCCTATCCCCTGACAGCGCACGCCGAGCCGCGGACAGACGCCTCGGTGACAGCCACCTTCGCGGCCTATCTGCCGGGTCGCTCCTACGACCTGGTAGCGCAGGTGCCGGGCACCGACGGCTGGTGGCAGGTGCTGCTCTTCGGGCCAAGCACCCAAGGCCCCTTCTGGCTGCCGGCCGTGGCCGGCAGTCCCGTGGGCGACACCGCGGCGTTGCCCCAGGTGCCCGGCGGGCCCCAAAACCTGACAGCCGTGCCCGGCAGCGGCGCCGTGGACCTGACCTGGAGTGCTCCCGTCACGGGGGGTACGGTGACCGGCTATCGCCTCTGGCGCCGCACCGGCACGGCTGCCTTTGCGACCTTGGGGTCGGATCTGGACGCCACTGTGCTGACCCACGCCGACTCCACGGCAGTGGCGGGGACAGACTACGAATACCGGGTGCAGGCGCTCTCCGCCGTGAGCCCCGGGCCCTGGACGAATGCCATCTCCACGGCGGAACCCAATGCTCCCACGGCCCTGGTGGCCACGCCTGCCACAGACAGTCAGATGACGCTGACCTGGACAGCACCCACCACAGGCAGTCCAGTCACCGGCTACCGAATTGAACGAGCCGCGGATACGGATCCCCTTGTCTGGACGGACGTCGAGGCCAACACCGGAGACACCGACGTGACCTGGAACGACAGCGATCTGACGGCGGCCACCGTCTACCATTACCGGGTCACGGCGCGTAGTGCCGTAGGTCTGGGCACTGTCTCGGCCGTTGTGGAAACGCAGACCCGGCCGCAAGCGACCCTGAAGACCACCGCCACCTATCCGGTGCAGGCACACGCCTGGCCGGCCACAGAGGCCCCCGTGACCCATACCTGGGACCGGCATGATGCCACCGTGCAACTGGACGTGGCGGGTCAGGTGGCAGGCACCAGCGGCTGGTGGCGCGTGCTGCGCTTCGGCGCGAGTGCCAGCGGCCCCTACTGGGTCTCCGCGGCCGCCGTGACGGTCACGGGCGCCACCACGCACGTGCCGGAAGCCCCGGGTCTGCCCACGGCCCTGACGGCCACGGCCACCCATGACAGTGTGACTCTGACTTGGAGTGCGCCCACCACGGGCGGAACGGTCACCGGCTACCGGCTCTGGCACCAGACCGGCACGGAGACCTGGACCGTGCTCTTTGAGGGCCTGTTGGCCACCGCAGTGTCCTACACGGACTCCTTCCTGACGGCCGAAACCACCTACCAGTACCGGCTGCAGGCCCTGTCGGCGGCGGGTGCCGGTACACGCACCGCGGCAGTCAGTGCCACCACGGATGCTGTCCAGGTCCCGGACGCGCCCACGGCCCTGGCGGCGGTCCCGGGCGCCGACAGCCAGATGGTCCTGACCTGGACGATGCCCATGGAGACCGGCACCCATGCCATCTCCGGCTACCGCATCGAACGGGCCGTGGATGCCACCATGCTGGTGTGGGCGGACGCCGAAGCCAACACCGGGAACACCGACCTGGCCTGGAGCGACAGCGACTTGGCCGCCGATACGCTCTACCACTACCGGGTGCGGGCGGTCAGTGCCGCCGGGGAAGGGGCCTCCTCGGCCGTAGCCGAGGGCCGAACCCGGTCGCAAATGGTCCTGAAAGCCACCGCCACCTATCCGGTGCAGGCACACGCCCGGCCGGCCACGGAGGCATCCATCACCCACACCTGGGCCGCCCACGATGCCACCGTAAAGCTGGATGTAGTGGGCCGGGTGAGCGGTACCGACGGCTGGTGGCGCGTGCTGCGCTTCGGCGCGAGTGCCAGCGGACCCTACTGGGTCTCCGCAGCATTCGTGACGGTCACGGGGGCCACTGCCAACGTGCCGGAAGCCCCGGGTCTGCCCACGGCCTTGGCGGCCACGGCCACCCAGGACAGTGTGATCCTGACCTGGAGTGCTCCCACCACCGGGGGTACGGTCACCGGTTACCGCCTCTGGCGCCAGACCGGGGCCGAAGCTTTCGCTGTCCTGGGGTCTGACCTGGCTGCCGCCACCCTTACCCATACCGATACGGACGTCACGGCCGGCACCACCTACCAGTACCAGGTGCAGGCGCTCGCTGCGGCCGGAGCGGGACCCCGCACCGCCGTCGTACGCGTCACCCCCGCGGCCGTGACGCCCCTGGTGCACAATTATGGTCAGGGCAACCACACGCTCGACATTCCCGCCGGCTACCAGACGCTGCATATCCAACTCTGCGGGGGGGCCGGCGGCGGCGGGGGCGCCCACGTGGATGACCAGTATTCCGGCGAATTCGGGGGCCACGGGGGATGCACCTTCGCCTCCTTCTCCCTCGTGCCCGGAGACACCTGGACGCTCGCCATCGGCCGCGGCGGGGCCGGGGGCACCACGGATGAAGACGATCCGGACGATGGCCGCAACGGGACGGCCTCCTTTCTGCGCCGCAACGGATCGACGGTGGCCACCGGCGACTATGGTCACGGCGGAGAGGCCGCCGTGGGGTGGTACCAGCGTGCCGCCGCCGGGGCGACGTCAGGAGCCTCCAGCTCGTTTCCCGCGGCCTGGCCCGGCGACGCCACGGCACCCTCCGGAGGCCGTCGCGGGGCATGGTTTCTGGACCGCGACGGGTACTCCGGCGCTGCCGGCCTGGCCCGCGTCCTGCTAGTCTGAGGGGTACGGGTCCGCGTCCAAGCGCACGCCGCGGGATAACTCCCGCGGCGTGCTCAGGGCCCGGCTCTGCGTCCGATTCCATTAGAATTGAACGTAGAGTGATCGCTCGGAAATGGACCGAGCCCCGTACCATCCCGGATCCCATGCTACACAGTATCAGCGCCACCAATCTCCTGTCCTTCGGGCCGGCAGGCATGAACTTGGATCTGCCCGCGTGGACCGTTCTGATCGGACCCAACGGATCCGGCAAATCCAACTTGCTGGAAGTCATAGGCCTTTTGCAGGCCGCGCCCATACAGTTGGCCCACGCCCGTCAGAAGTGGCGGTGGTGTGCGCAACTGGATCTGGAAAGGACGTCCTCATGCGCCTGCCAGTGTGGAGGCGGTAGTCAAAATACCTCTTGACGGACCAGCACTCAGGCACAGGATCGAGTTCGCCGCATCAGATCGAAGGTTCACGCTGGTGGACGAGACCATTAGATCCGATCAAAACCTGGCAGAAGCACATCTTTTCTATCAATATTATGGGCTGGGAGGGCCCGTCGTCAGCAGATCGCTGCAATACGGCGAAAGAGAAGAATGGGTCCTGGAAGCCGTTGCCCCTGACGAATCCATACTGTCGCAACGCAAAGACCCGGACCAGTTTCCGGAATTGACTGCACTGAGTCGCTTCTGTGCAGGCATAAATCTGTACCGCGAATGGGCATTGGGCCGGAACGCCTTCATTCGTCAATCGCAAAGGACCGATGTCCGGCCTGCTCCTCTGCAGGAAGATTTTTCAAATCTGGGCATGTTGCTCAGTCGCATCAGACAATATCCTAAAACCAAGGCAACTCGCTTTGAAAAACTCGAGGACATCTACGAAGGCGTCACCGATTTTGAACTCAACTTTGAAGGGGGACGGTCCAGGTGTTCTTTACGGAGGGCGAACTGACCATTCCGGCCATCCGTCTTTCCGACGGGAGCCTGCGCTACCTTTGTTTGCTGGCTATCCTGCTGGATCCTGATCCTCCCCGATTGGTGGGCATAGAGGAACCGGAGATCGGCATGCATCCGGATCTCATACCGAAACTGGCCGACCTGCTGGTAGATGCCTTGTCCGAACGTCCCGAAACGGTCGTGGTCTGCGAAAAACACGAAGGTCGGACTTCCATGCAACGACTGGACAGAGCCGATCTGGAACGCTGGCTGCAAGAGTATCGGTTGGGACAACTTTGGACCCCGGGGCATCTGGGCGGAGTCCGGTGGTGACAAAGAGAATCTACATAGAGGGGAGAGGCTCTAAAGACGGCGCCATTCGATGCCGTGAAGGATTCCGAAAACTATTGGAAAGGGCCGGGTTCGCCCAAAGAATGCCCCGCTTGATAGCCTGCAGAGGCAGGAAATCGGCCTTCGAACAATTCAAGAGTGACCATGCAGGCGCATCCAAGAGCGATTTCGTCGCGTTGCTAATAGACAGTGAGACAGTGAAGAACCTGTCTCTGACATTGCAGAAACCTGGCAACATGCAAGCCAACGAGACGGCTGGAAAAAGCCCCCGAAGGCCAAGAACAGCCAAGTGTTATTCATGACCACTTGCATGGAAACGTGGATTATGGCAGACCCCCAGACTTTGGAGAAGCATTTCGGACAGGATCTTCAGCAGTCTGCTCTGCTTTCGGGCCTGGATCTGGAGCGCAGGGATCGCAGGGAAATCCTGAAGGCCCTGGAGCACGCTACCCGCAACTGTGGCCCCTACAAGAAGGGGCCGAAATCATGCGAAGTATTGGGAAAACTCGATTCGGATGTATTGCAAGAGCACCTTCCCAGCTTCCGCCGAGTAATGCGGATACTGAAAAGTCAAGACTGAATTCGACATAGCCAATGAATAACCTGTGGCTTCCGGATGCCACATCATCGCTTGCAATGTAGGCTGCAGTTTGCCCAAGACTTGTGGCAATATCCATCCGGACTTTTTTTCGTATGTTAGGCTGCCGTTGCACAATTCATACATGCAGCCCCATCCCGCAAGCATGGCCGTTGCAGTGCTTGGCCTGCGTCCGTCCGTAAAGTGTTGCCTGCCCCACTCTGAAAATTTCTGTTCTGGCAGACCTGACATTCCCTGACTGGTCCAATCGTGTGATGCCTTCCGTACCCCGCGCAGTCCTGTTGTCTACCGAGACCAAGGCCACCGGGAGGGAGGGCGCAGTCGTGTGTCAAGGAACTCTTCCAGGCGGCTGCGCACCAACACGGTGCGCCCCCCACCGGATGCATCCGTGTGAATCAGCGTGGAAGGCACATCGTCCCAGTTGAACGCAGTGCGACCAAAAACGAGCGGTTCCCATACCATGACTCGGTCCTGCTCCAGGGTCCAGCCACTCTCACGGCTGCCCTCGCGCCGCGCATAGGCCGCCGGTCGCAGTACGTTCTGCAAGCGGGCGCGGACCTGGTCATAGCGGCGGTCGGCATAATCCGTCCCAGTACACCGGTCTGCACCATCTGGGTCGCTCCTGTCCCGACACTGCAAACAGGTCACAGAGTACCTGCGAAGACAAAATCAGCCAGTCCGAGGGCAAGTCCTGTCCCACCAGTTTGGCGTGCATCACAGACAGATACCGACGGTACAGAGCCGTGGTCAGGCGATTGCGGATCTGACGGATTTTACCCTGCAGGGCCATGCGCCGCACCTCGTCGTGCGGTGGCAGGGCCGTGGTCGTGTAGATCATGAGCGCCCGTTTCATGATCTCGTCCGGAAATGCAGTGTGCTCCATGTTCATGGACAGCACAAAGCCCGGGGTCTCCGCCTCTAGGGGCACGGTTTCATCCTTGATCATGTCCTTGCCATGGGCATTGAAGGGTTTGCGTCCCACATCGTCAAAGACCACGGGGAAGCGCTTGAAACGGGCCTGCAGGGCGCGCAGCCGGGCCTTTGTGAACTCGTTCTTGTCCATGCTGAAGGCGTTGCCGAACATGGAGACCATCAGGGTGTCAATCAGGCTGGTCTTGCCGCAATTGGATTTGCCATGCACTATGGCGAACGAGGGATACCGCACCACATCTTCATCCAGCCCGTCGGCCTGAGCCCGCAGGTCGCACATGAAGGGCGAGAAGTACAACCAAGCCAGCAGAATGAAGTAGTCATCCTGCAAGCGGGCTATATCTCCTTCAAAAGCCAACTCGTAATTGGCAAAGAATTGGGTCAGCAAGGCTATATCCCGTCGCACCTGATCATCCGGCACATCCAACCGCAATGGTCGCCCCGTGAGATGTGCGGTTCCAGCGACACGGTTAAGACTGAACCAGGGATTGTTGGCCTCGACGGCCGAAGAGACAAACTGCAACCGGCGGATGGCAGTCCGCTTGCGGGGAGACAGAAGTTGCTTGCCATTACGGGCAGCAGGCAGCCGGGATGACAATCTCGGTTCTTGGACCCGTTCAATTCTGAGAATGCGATCTGCCTGCACCGCGGGGAAAGATGCCCTTATAGACGGGTCTGGCACAATGAACACGGTCTCCTTCTTCTGTTCCTCCAGAATCGGCACATCGGCCAGTTCCACCGGCGCGGTTTCAAAGCGGTGTCGCGGTACCTTGATATCCGCGGCAGCCTGATGCCAGATGCGATCAAATTTGCGATTGTAGAAACCCCATGCCTCGTCATCGTCCATGGCAATCAGGGTCTCGGGCTGCTTGCCCCCCCAATGCTGTTTCGGACAGGTTGGCCGAGCCCACGACCACACGATGCCGGTCAGATGCCTCCAGAAGATAAATCTTGGCGTGAACGATCTCCTGCTGAGCTACGCGGAGTTGTAATTGCCCAGTCTGCCTCTCTGCCAACATTTGCGCCTTGCGTTCATCTTCCAGACCGCGGATGGCTGCCCAGGTCTGTTCAGTAACCAGCTTCTGAAATGCGATGACCATTTTCAGAGAGCCCAGCAGCCGCTCGCTCCCAAAGACGCAATCCAACCGGGTAAAAGCGAACTCACTCAGCAGGCGCACAATGGCGGGGATTGCTCACGGAATAGGTCACGACCCGCAAGGAATCGTATCCAGCGAACATCTCCCAGGAAAAAGGCTCGCTCCGCTCAAAACGGGCATGCACCAGTTCCAACCCGCCCATGTCGTCCATGGGCAAAGTTGTCTGCGAAGCGGTCTGGAGACAGGGGACATGCGGGAAGGGCGCATCTCTCTGCATGCGTGCACCCAAGTTTGGGTGCACGCATCATCCGGCTTCAGCCCTGAGTCCCCACAGGACATATCTCCCCTGCATCTGTGCATTTGGAGAGATGATACCTCTGGAGGAGTGGGGAAGGGCGGTGAATCAGGCCAAAATCCGGATGCAATGCAGAAAAAATGTACACTGTACGGGGGTGGCTCCGGACTTTGCGATGGCCTTGAGGCTGATCCACGATACTGGCTGACTGCCCAGAGGGTCCGGCGCAAGTTCCGGGCTTATACTATGGCAGGGGCTTGGAGACACCGTCGTGACACCGCTTCAGGGGAAGCTTGTCATGATGAAATCTGGACTGTTGTTCCGGGAAGGGAGATGGCGGCGATGGTTCTGGAACGGATCGTGATGTCGGCTTCCAGGAGACTATGGTCCCGCTGATCTTGAGCGTGGGCCTCTGCACAGGATCGGCCTCCCACGCTCTCTCCCAAGCCCGGGGCCTGCCGGATCTCCTTGCCTGCGAGAGCATCCTCGGATATATTCACGCCGCGCCTCCACCCTATGATCAGTCTCTGTCCCGGGACAGCCTTGCAGAGCGGCGAGTCTGTCGTACGCCAAGCGGACACGCTCATCCCCGCGCGTCTGGACTGAATGCCGAACCACGGAGCTCTTGCCATGGCACCAATGCGTACCGACGTCCCCCGCACGCAGGATCATATAGGCAAGGATTTCTTTGCTCACCCTCAGGCCGCCGCGGACCTCCTCGACACTCTGATGCCCGGATCGGCTGCCCTGTTGGGTCTGGGGAGTAGGTACCTGCCCATCCATGTGAAGCCTGTATTGGGGCAGGAGTTGCAGAGTTTCGGGAGCTCCGACACCCGCCGGGTGGATTTGGTGTTCTGGATCCAGAACCCCGACAGCGGGCAGACCGTGGGGGTGGTCCATGTGGAGGTCCAGGACCGGATACAGTCTTCCATGCCGGCTCGCTGCCTGACCTATGCCGCCCGCCTGCTGGAACACCTGCTGAAAGCCCAGGTATGGCAGGACAACGGCTTTCCCATCCCCATGCAACAACTGTTGGTGCATACCGGAAGGGGTGCCTGGACCCGGCACAGACCCATGGTACCCCACACCATGGGTCTGTGGAACGACAGTCGATACATGCCCATGCTGGACATCGGCGCGTACAGGGATGCCGAGTGGTCGAGACTGTCTGCCACCACTGAAACCCAGGCTTTCATCTGCCTGACCTTGCTGCACCGCGACGTGAGCCAACTCGTGAAGAGGGGGCAGGAACACATCCCTGCCTATGTCAGCCGCATGCAGCGACTGTTTCAACAGCTGTACAATCTGTCTGTCACGCGGGGCTGGAGAAACCACGGCCTGGATGACACGGTCACGCGGTGGATCACACACAGCATTGTGGCGTCCGTGGCCGATACCGGGCATTTCGCGCCGCGGTTGCGGTCCGCCCGTTCTTTGGAGGACCTGGTCATGGATGCACAAACATTAACGGCCGAACTCAATAAGGCCTGGGATCAAATCAAAGCCGAGGGTCACGCCGAGGGTCACGCCGAGGGTCACGCCGAGGGCTACGCCGAGGCCCGGCGGCAGGACTTGCTGGAGATGGCTGCACCCTATCTGTCCGCCGCGGCCCTGGATCGCTGTGCCGCCGCGCTTTCCCGCCGCGCGGGGGAGGATTTGCCATCGGTCAATGTGGTGGTGCAGGCACTGGGCGGGCCCGACGTACCACAGACCTTGGAAACCCTGTTGACCGGCACCTTGCACGGACCCAGTCCAGGGACCTGCTGAGCCCAGGACACAGGCTCTGGTAACCGGCAGTTCATGCCCCACTCGGCCCGGGCAGGCAGATTGACACATACGGATCGGCGGCGGGGGCAGGAAGTCGCCATACCCATGTGGGCGGATGCCCTTCAGGCCACTGTGATCCGTATCCGAGCAGCTTTGGACCGGTGAGCGTCGCACTTGTTCAAGCCTGCCGTATACACAGGGGCTGACAAATCCCCCACCTACCCATGACCCTTGGCTTGAAGGCCATGAACCCTATGCCGAACTGCGCCCATATCCCCCACATCGGCCAGATGCAGATGGTAGAGTATATCTCTGCCTGCCTCGGGGTAGGGGCAGAAGCAGCCCGGCGGCATCCCGTAACAGGGTGGGGGCAAGGCTCTTGATTCTGGCTCTGGATAGTGGCTGTCCCTCGTGCAGGTCTTTGTCGGCTCTGGTGCAAAGCCTTGGACTTGGACCTGTGAAAACACTGGTTCTGGAACCAAAACGCTCGGTCGGCAGAACCCGCCAGTGTATGATCCTCCGCACTACAGGCAGGACTGCAGACGTGGCGTCTGTCTTGCACTGCAAGGCACAAGGGTACCGTTTGATGCCCCTGTCCAAAAGCGCCAATTCTCCAGGCAGCCCTTGCTGTGCTGCGCCCCCATGCTTGGGGCACAAGGCCTAGCGCACCGGAATTCCCAACGCGCTGCAGATGCCCACCAAGTATTGCAGAGACAAATCCATTTCCCGATCAAACGCCTCGGTCGCGGTGCCGCCGTTGGCGTTTGCGGTGCCCGGCACATCTTCGAGCTCCACGGAAATCGTGCCCGTGAAATCAGTGTCCTGCAAGGCCGCCATGACGGCGGTCCAATCGATCTTGCCCTTGCCGGGCCGCCAATGGGCATTGGTCTGCCCGTCATTGCCCGAGAAATGCGCGTGGAACACCCGGCCCCCCAGCTCGTACACCACTTGCTCGTACACCACTTGCTCGGAAATCTCGCCCGACGGGAAAAGATGGCGGGGATCGAAATTCATGCCCAGAGCAGGGGACTGTACATGGTCAATCAGGCGCATCATGGAGGCCGCATTGCGAATCCATCGGTAGGGATGGGGTTCCAGAGCCCAACGCACCCCATTGGCTTCGCAGATTTCACAACAACGGGCGGTAGTTTCGGCATAGACCTTCCAGTTCTCTTCCCAGTTCAGGCCTTTGGGCAGATCCGCGCCCCATTCCTGGGCCGCAGGCTTGTCCAGAATGCGGGGCATGGCGAGATTGAAGGCATTGGGCGCAACGGAATTGACCATGTGGGTGCCCAATGCCAGGGCAACCTCCACCATCTCTTGGAAGTGGTCTACGGCGGCATCCCGTTCCGACACCGCGGCACTGGCCAGGCCGCGCGGGGTAGAGACAAACTCCGAGAGTTCCAGACCCTGATCTGTCAGCAGTTGTTTCAGGGCGCGAATCGTGGCGGGCGTGTAATACTCCTTGAGGGTCTCCCGGTTCCAGGCTATGAGCTCGGCCGCTTTGTATCCCAGTTGGGCGATTCGCACCAAGGCATTGTCGTAGGGAGGCATCCAGGAAAAGGTCCAGACACTGGCACCAAATTGCATTGCAGTCTCCTGAAGGTATATTGCAGGGGAATATGATCAGGAATGCAGTATGTCTTGAGTTCCCGCAAAGCGATCGCGGACTGCAAGTAGTCCCGCGTCTGTTTCGACCCATCCCCGCCTGGTCCCCATTCCCACAGGAGAACCCATGTCCGCACTGACCGCCGTCCAATCTCGCCTGCAGGACTGGTACGATCCCATGCTGGTCTCCATTCAGGAGCTGGTGGAATTCGAAACCCCAGCACGGAGCACGACCGGCTGGATGCCTGTGCAGCATACCTGCAGCAGAAATTCTCCCGGGCGGGGGCCGATTGCGAGATTGTGGAAGTTGCAGGTGCCGGCAATCACCTGCAGGCTACCCTGCCCGGGCAAGATCCGTCTCTGGCCCCGGCCCTGGTGTTGACCCATTTCGATACGGTCTGGCCAGTGGGCCGCATCGCCTCTCATCCGTTTCGCAGGGAAGCAGGCAAAGCCTTTGGCCCCGGTATCTTCGACATGAAGACCAGCATCGTGGTCATGGAATATATCTTTCGGGCCCTGTAGCAGATAGCGGCGCGTCCGCCCCGTCCGATCACGTTGCTGGCAATGGCGGATGAAGAAGTGGGCAGCACCACATCCAAAGCCCTGATCGAAGCCGCCGCGGCCCAGGCGGCCTTCGTCCTGGTACTGGAGCCGCCCCTGCTCGGCGGTGTCCTGAAGACGGCCCGCAAAGGCAGCCGGGCCATCAAGGTCACCACCTCGGGGATCGCCGCCCACTCCGGCATTGAAATCGAAAAGGGGGTCAGTGCCCTCGAAGAAGCGGCGCACCACATCCTGACCGTACAGGGACTCACGAATCGGGACACCGGCATCACGGCCAGTGTTAGGAGTCGTGAAGGGCGGCACCCGATCCAACGTGGTGGCCGACTCGGCCGAATTCGAGGTGGACCTGCGCGCCTGGGACCAGGCAAGCTTGGATACGGCCCTACAGACCATCTGCCACCTGCGGCCGCGTCTGGCCGGGGCCGGCGTCCATGTGGACGCGGCCTGCGGCCGCCCTCCTTTGGAACCCAAGGTCACCGGCGCCATCTTTGCCGCAGCCCGCTCCATTGCCCGCAGCCTGAATCTGGATCTGCTCGGGGATCGGACCGGAGGCGGCAGCGATGGCAACCTCACAGGCGCCATGGACGTGACCACGTTGGACGGCCTCGGCGTGCCCGGGGGCGGCGCGCACGCCGAGCATGAACACGTCGAGCTGGACCGGCTCGTGAAGACCGCCCAGTTGGTGGCGGCGTTGCTGTGGGAATTGCCGTCTCACTTCCCGGCCGGGAAAGCCTTTTCGTGAGCGTCCTTGACCGCGCTGTCGTTCAATTTGGCGTAGATGCGGGTAGTCACCGGGCTGGTATGCCCCATGGCGGTCTGCGTGACGGCCAGATCTCCAGTCACTTGATAGATACGCGTTCCGAAGTAATGCCGCAGCGCATGGGGAGTAATGCCTCTGTCTTCCAGACGCGCCGCGTGGGCCAGTTTGCGAATCACGCCCTGTACGGTTTGCGGCGTCAGGCCCTGCATACGTGTTCCCGCGCCCGTATCATGGCGACAATAGAGATGCAGATTGCTCACCGATCGGGTGCGGGCGAGATCCAGGGGTTCCCGCAATGCGAGATACTGCCGGGTGACCTCCCAGGCTTCCGAGCTGAAGAAAACTTTGCGCTCCACGCCCCGCTTGCCGCGAATCCAGAGGGAACGCTCCGGACTGTCCAGATCCTTGCGCAGCACTTTGACCAGCTCGCCCACGACATGGCCCAACAGCTCCCGTTCCTGTTCGGCCAGACGCAGCGCGTCCTCGCGCGACACTGTGCGCTGCGGCAGTTTGATGGGCACCGAGATCTCTTCGTCCCCAAACAGACTGTCCTGAAACTCGCGCGCGCCGCCATTGGATGACTTGGACCGGATCAACATGGTCCCCAGCACATCCAACAGTTGCAGACGGTTGCCCCAGTCATCCAGGGCTCCGCTGTAGATGAGGGCTTCAAGCGTCTTGCGGCCTACCTCCTGCAGCGCGCACTCGTCGCAGAAGGTCTCCAGTAAGGCAAATCCGGCCGGAGGCCGCTTGTCGACAATCTGTTCCTGGACCGCGCGGGTCGAAACGTTTTTGATCGCCGCCAAGCCAAACCGGATGGCGCTGCCGGGCTCTATGGGAAAGTCGAAGTTGCAGGTGGGACTGACAGCCGCTGCACCGGTCCCGATCTGAATGTCGAAATCGACCCGGCTGGCATTCACGTTGGGCGGCAAGACCTGGATGCCCATGCGCCGGCTTTCCGCGACGAGCTGGCTGACTCGGTCGGCCCGATCCCGTTCCACCACCAGCATGGCCATCATGTACTCCAACGGATACCGGGCCTTCAGGTAGGCGGTCTGCAGCGTGGTCATGGCGTAGTGGGTGGCATGACTGTTGTGCACGATAAAGTCGTCGGCCACAAAGTTGTGCAACTCCGGCGCTTCCAGGTCGTAGGTGGGTTCTTCTCCGACATGCTCGATCCGCGCGACCTGGTCCAACATGGTGGGCGAGAATGGCTGCTGTCCTGCGCCGCAAGGCCGAACAGAGGCTCAGGCGCTCGTTGCCTATGCCCTTCGGCGACGGCGGCAGCGCCTTGCACTGCGGAAACCGGCACCCGCAGCGGAGCATCCAGTACCGCAGTGTCCATGTCCTGCTGCAGCGGATCCCAATCCATGCGGGACCAGGCGCAGAATCGTGCCGCGCTCGCGGCATCCGTCAGCACAATCCGCCAGCTGCCCCCGTGCCTTGCGGTGTGATGGCGGTCGCCAGTGCCAGCCTGAGACCGGCATGTTGAATCTCCAACGCCAGCGTTTCGGTACGGACCTGCCAGCCAACGCCAGCGGTCGCGTCCAGACCCAGCTCCCGATGGAGCACCGCCAGCAGATATGCCAGACAACCATGGGCGAGTTCCCAGACTTCCGGCGGCAAGGCCCGTCGTGCAACGGCGGAGGCAGGGAAACATCGGGGCCCGCGCGCACGGTCTGGGTGGCGGCCCGTTCGTGCCGGATCACGGCGTGGGCCGTCTCTTCCAATTGGCGCGCGGTCCAGAGCCGCGTGGCGGCGATGGGCAGGATCAGGTCGTCCTGCTCCTGCAGCTCCTCGACAGGGCACCAGCCGTGGGGCGTCAGCACCGGGTGATTGCCTGTGGCGCGCAACACCCGTCCCGAAGTTGTGGTCAGGCGAAACACGGGCTTGACGCCGTTCCACATCACCGCGGTGGGCTGCTGGCAGCTCCAGGCCTGCGCCTCCGGATCGTAGGCCAATACCGCAGGCAGGCAGGATCGCGGTAGGCATCCTCCATGCGCACGCGCCGGCCCGTGACGGGATCCGGAATCAGCGTGTCTCCCGGCAGGCATTTGTTGAAGCCGTACCCGACAAAAAGCTCGATGTCGTTCCAGATGTCTTCGGCCACGGTCCGGGAGATGCCCTGGGCGCGGCTGCCCGCCATGAACGCCTCGTGGGATTCCGCGATCTTCTTCCGGTTTTTCTTGCTGATGGCGGCCCGTACCAAGTCCGCGGCGGCGGTGGTATAGCCCGCCAGACTGTGCAGGATCTCGATGATCTGCTCCTGGTACACGATGAGGCCGTAGGTTTCGGCCAAGATGGGTTCCAACAGGGCGTGTTTGTACACAACCTCTTCTTCCCCGTGCACGCAGCGCACGTACAGATCGATGTAATCCATCGGGCCGGGTCGATACAGGCTCAGCGCGGCCACCATATGGGAAAAGGCAGTAGGCTGCATGGAACTCAAGGTTTCCGTGAAGCCGGCGGATTCAGTCTGGAACAGACCGATCGTGTCCCCGCTGCAAATCAGTTCGAAGGACTTGGCGGCTTCCGGCCCCTCCATGGGGATGTCCTCGACGGCAATCTCGACCTACTGGCGTGCCCGGATGAAGCGACAGGCCTCCCGCAAAATGGTCAAGGTGCGCAGGCCCAGCAAGTCAATCTTGAGCAGGCCCAGCGATTCCAGCACGGGATACTCGTATTGGGTGACCGACTTGGTGATGGTCTTGGTCCCGCGGCTCAAGGGGGTGTAGCGCCACAACGGCTTGTCCGCCACGATCACGGCGGCAGGGTGAATGCTGGCGTTACGCGCCACCTCTTCCAGGCTCTTGGACACGGAGATCACTTCCTGTTTGGTCGGTCATTTGTTTGAGATCCGGGGCTCCGGGCCCTGACGGAATGGCTTTGGCCACCCGGTCCACGTCCGCCAACGGCACATCCAGCACCCGCCCCACGTCTCTTACGGCCGCCCGCGACATCATCCGGCCGAACGTCACGATCTGGGCCACTTGGTCTTCGCCGTACTTTTCCTGGGTATAGCGAATCAGCGCTTCCCGCTGATCATCCGGGAAGTCAATGTCGAAATCCGGCATGGAAATCCGGCCCGGATTGAGGAACCGCTCAAAAATCAGGCCGTGGGCCAGGGGATCCATGATCGTGATGCCCAAGGCATAGGCCACGATGGAGCCGTTGCCCGAACCCCGCACATTCCACCAGATACCGGCCTGCCGGGAATAGCGACACAAGTCGGCCACGATCAGGAAATAGGAGGAAAAACCCATCTCGCTGATGATCTGCAGCTCTTGTTCCTTGCGCTTCTGGACCGTCGCCGTCTCGGCCCGGTCGCCGTAGACCCGGCGCAACCCTCTCTCCGTTTCTGCCCGCAGGCGGGAGTCATAGTCTGTGACCCCGGCCGGCAGGGCAAACGGCGGCAGGTGAAATTCGTCGTCCTCCGGATCGACATGGCACATCTCGGCAATCCGCAGAGAGTGGGTGAAAGCCGCGGGGGGCAGGTCGGCGTAGGCCCGGAAGGCGTCCTCCATCTGCCGGCGACTGCGCAGAAAAAAGCTGTCGCCGTCCATTTTCATGCGCTTGGTGTCCTGGAACTTGCTGCCGGTCTAGACACACAGCAGCACATCCTGATAGCGGCTGTCCTCCTGACGGACATAGTGGACATCGTTGGTCGCGACCAGTTGCACCGCATGTTGCCGGGCCAGCCGCAGCAGGGCACGGTTTACATTGGCGAGAGCCGGGATGGCATGCTGCTGCAGCTCGATAAAGAAGCGTTCGCGCGTAAAGACATCCAGGTACCGCTGCAGTCGTTCCTCGGCCAGCTCCTCTCTGCCTTGCAAGAGCAGAGAAGGCACCTCGGCACTCAAACAGCCCGAAGTGCAGATCACGCCTGCGGCATGGGCCGCCAGATAGTCATGATCCACGCGGGGACGATAGTAGAAGCCCTCCAGGTGACTGTCGGACGTCGGCTTCAGCAGATTGCGGTAGCCGATGTCGTTTTGGGCCGGCAGCAGCAGATGGTGGGGCGGTCCAAGTTGGCATTGACGCCCTGCATGGGACGCCCGAAAACTGTTTGGTAGGCTTCCACCCCCACGATGGGCTTGATGTCATGGCTCTTGCCGGTGCGACAGAACTCGATGGTGCCGTGCATCACGCCATGGTCCGTCAAGGCCAAGGCCGGCTGCCCCAGTTCCGCGGCGCGTTGGACTAGGCCTGCAATGCGGCTCAACCCGTCCAACAGGGAGCATTCGGAGTGCGTGTGCAGATGGACGAATTCCTGAATTCATGGCAGTACCGAGATAGAAACCACGGGCCGGGGCCGAACAAGCCCGATTACATCATAACCACAGTCTTGGTCCCGGTGCCTTCTTGCACGCGGGCCACCGCCTCCACAATGCCCGGCTGCCGGCATGTGTGAGACAGAATGCGGCCGACGGTATCGGCGTCTTCCTGCAGCCAGCGGCAGGCCGTCTGGAAGTCCTGTACGGCGGACCTGAAGGTGCCGGTCAACCAGATCTCGCCATAATGCAGCCAGCGCGGGTCGATTTCCAGCATGTTCCCCTGGGGGTGCCGCCAAAGATATTGAGCACGCCGCCTTTCCGCACGTACGGCAGCGCGTCCGCCACGGCCGGGACCAGGCCCACAGCCACGATGACGATGTCCGCGCCTCTCTGCCCCGTATGGGCCAGAATGGTCTCCCGCACATCGCTGTCATCGGGACTGAGACAAAGGTCCGCTCCCATGCCGGCCGCGCCGGCCAGCCGGTCTCTCTTGAAGTCCACGGCAATCACGCGGGCCCCGGCTCTTTTGCCGGCATATACGTTGCGCTGCCCCATGGGGGCCGCAACCCACCACCACCGTATCGCCAGGTTGCGTGCGACATTGCCGCCCCGCGGCAATCACGCAGGAAAGCGGCTCGGTCAGCACGGCCGTTGCGAAAGGCATGGCCCCAATGTCCACTACCCCGCCCAGCGCCAGAATTTCGGCGGGCACGCGACAGTACTCGGCAAAGGCACCATCGACGCCCCGGCCCAGTCCAAACTCCTTCAGCCGATAGATCTCATGTTGGATATCGGCATCCGCCTCGTGGGTGTTTTCCGACACCACCTCCAGGAGGACTTGCCGCCCACCGTCTGCCTATCTTTTGTTAGGGCCTTTAAGTCCCTATCGTTTCCGAATCCCCTGCCTCTTCAAGCAATTGCATAGGCAAACAACAAAGTCCCGCCAAGGCGGGGCATCATACCGTTTGTGATGTGTTCCTGAATGAACTTCCACCCACCCCGTTACGCGGGTGGGATATCCGCATTTGGCGGTGCAGGGCGGAAGCGCGGCGAGGCTGCATTTTCCATGGCCCACGGATTCACGCCTGTGACCTCCTCGAGCCGCGCAAAGATCAGGTTCAAATCATCCGTAACGTCGTTCGCCATTTGCGTGAAATCAATAGATGGAAATGGAGGGGCACTGTAACGGGGCCGCCTGCGTATTCATCCAGCAATTGCAAGTCGCTACCAAGCGCAACTCCACACGCCTGGGCCAACCCCGCCAAGTCATGCACCCAAGGATAGTCCCGCCCTTGGGCCAAGGTCAGGGCTTTCAGACCATGCTTCAGAGCCTGGTGCGCTGCGTACACGCAATTTTTGTGCATCCGTACGTCGTTCTACAACCAATGCATATCTCCGTAGTGCATATGCGCGTCCATTTCCGCGCGTTCTTTGTTTTCAGGATTCGGGTCCGACATTGGTGCATCCGTTGGTGGATTCACGGCATACATGGCAATGCCTTCGCGGTGGGCGATGGCTCCGATGCGGTTGCGACTGTAACGGACTTGTTCATGAAAGTCACGCTCGGCCAAGCATTGCAAGTCTGCAGCGGGAGACCCTGCGGCATACTCTCCCCTGCGAGCGCCTGTGCCTGCGCTCGGTATGGAGCCAAATCCGCTGGCTTTTCAGGGCTGATTAACAGCAGATCAATGTCAGAACGCTCATTCCAGTCCCGCCGCGCGCGATCCGAACAAGATGACCGTACCGCGCGGGATGCAGGACTGGAGTCCGCGCGCCACGCGGACGGCTCTGGGGTCGCATCCCGCGCGCTTTCGACTAAGCCACTCTTTGCGATCCATGGACGAGTCGGATTCGGAATGCCTGACAGGCAAGCCGTCCATTTTACTTCCTGTGCGAGGGACAGGGACGGGCGCGCCCATCCTTGTGCTCCTGTTATATGCTACGACAGTGCAGCTCTCTTTGTACGCGGCTATATCATGCCTCAAGGTTTCATACGACAAGTGCCTGCTTCCATGCCGAGCACGATGGCAACCATCTGCAGGCAGTGTCCTTGGGGCGCTCGTTGCCCCACGGCACTCGCCACCGCGGTCCCAAGCACGCTTGGGACTGACGTTGGGGGTAGCCCTCGATATACCCCGAGTTGGAGTAAAGCCCCAAGCACTCCATATCGTTGATATGGGCCTGTGCCTGCACGATGGCAAGGCATCATTTCTTTGGCTGGGCCCAGGCAACGGCACAGTTACTCGCCCGTATGCTGCAAGTCCCTCTGGAGCGGGGCGAGAAAAGGCGAAAAGTCGCCGTGCGTGCATAGCATAAGGTGCCGCCGGGCACGGGACATGGCCACATGCAGCAGTGAACGCTCCTGACGCAGGCGGAGGTCCCGATCCGTTTTGTCGACTGCATGGGCCAGAGCCTGGCGCAGAGGGTAACGCTCCGGATCGGCGTCCAGAATCACCACACCGGAAAACTCCAGGCCCTTCACCCGGTGCGCCGTGGCCAGCCGGACGGCGCCTTGATGACGATTATCTGCCGCCTTGCCCTCGAGACAATGGACCGCTATCCCCTGACGATGCAATGCCTCGGCCCATCGATTGCGCACGCTGTGGGTACGCGCCACCAGACAGAAATCGTCGAACCGGCAATCCAATGCCGTCTTCAGCGTCTCGACCCATGCGGTCACTTCCTGGAGGGCCTGTTCCCATGAGGCGAAACGCCGCAATTCCGGCTCGGGGCCGCCGAACAGGCTGCGATAACCCTGGAACGTGTCGGAGCCGCCGTCCAGATCGTCCACCGCAACGCCTTCCAGCACGGAAACCGCCGACTTGAGGATGGGTTCCGAGGTCCGATAGTTGATCCGCAGGCGGAAACTACGCCCCCGGATCTGGATGCCGCAGCGGCTCAGCACAACGTGCCGATCATAGATGCGCTGGTGGGCATCGCCCACCAGGAAAAGACGGTTGGCGGCGGCATCGGGTACCGAGTCCCCGGCGTGGGCTAAGGTGCGGATCAGGCAAAGCGCTTCGTGTCCGAAATCCTGGGCTTCGTCCACCACCACCGACACGTAGGGCAACGGCGTGGTCTGGGCCTCGATGATGTGGCGTACCGCGCGGTAGGCCTCGTCTTTTTCGATCAGCCCGGCCAGCCGGAGCTGGGCGCGGTAGGCCTCGAATACCTGCCAGATCCGCGCCCTCTGCGGTCGAGTGAGCGGCGTGCCTCGGCCCGTGCGCCGGACCTGCAGGTACTCCTCCCGCGTGGACACGCCCTGCGCCAATACTACTTTATGCCATTCGTCCCGATAAAAGCGCGGGGACAACGCAAGTTCCGGCGCCTGGCTTTGCAATGCCTTGGTCCAGGGCTCCTGCAACCGCTCGTCTTCCGCACTGTACACAATGGTTTGCGGAAAGTCGTGCTGGCGCAGGAACCGGTACACCCAGCGATCCAGATGCACCACTTCCAGACGGCGGAAGTCGTCGTCGGACACGATCAGCGCCCGCAGGTTGCTCTCGAGGTTGGCGGCCAGATTGGCGGTAAAGGTCAGGAACAGGACTCGGTCTGTCGCTCGCCGCGCGTGATGGGCCAGCAACCAGCGGGCCCGGTGCATGGCCACCACGGTCTTGCCGGTGCCCGCGCCCCCCAACACGCGCACCGGCCCCTGCCACGGGCGGTCTACCAGCCGCCGCTGGGACGGGTGCAGAAAAACGCGCCACTTTTCCTGTGGCGAGTGCAGCATGCGCTTCAACTCTTCCTCGTCCTCTGCCACCCAGAAGCGGGCCTGCGTACCAGGACGGTCCAAGGCCGCGGCGATATCCGTCGTATCGACGGCTCCCGCTTCCGGCTGCAGCGCCAGCTCGTCCAGCACCTCGGTGAAGGTGTAACCAGCCAGCAGCATGTACAGGGTTTCCTGGCCTTCGGGAGGGAACTGCGCCTTGACCTCTTCGTATTCCGCCTCGGTGGTTATGGCCCGCGCCAGCGCAATCCGGTTCTCGGGAATGCCCAACCGCCGCAGTTGGCGATCCCGCAGATGCGCCAGAAACCCGGCCGGCTCCGTGCGGTGGGGCAACAGCGGCAGCTCGGCGCTCGCTTGGGCCTCGTATACCTGCAACGTACCCGAACCCGAACTGATTTCAAACCGGTGACGCCGCGCCCAATCGTAGGCCTCGTCATGATTGTCGATATGCAGCAACACCACTACGCCGGCATCGGTCGCCGCCGCCAGGATGCCCCGGTACTGGCGATCTATACGCACCGAGTACAGATTCCGCGCCCCTTGCACCTTTTCCCGATTCAACCCCTTTCCATCCGGATTCCGGCGGTACTTGGTGATGAATGCCTGCACCTTGGGCTGGATGTGGCGCGGGAGGTTCCAAAGACTGTCGAACAGCGTATCGGCCAAGGCCACTTGCGGTTTCCGTTGGGTCATATGCTCTTATCCCCAAATAGGGCGGACAACAGATGCGTGCCCTGAGTTTCCGCTTCCGCCAACGTGAACAGGGTCCATCCATCCGCTTGGAGCCGCCGGTGGAGCCCAGCGGGCAATGGGTCCATCAGGATGCCGACCCGCGGTTCCGGCCATGCCAGTTCCAGCTGCGCGGCGACCATTTCCGCCTGCATGACCTCCCAGCCCACTTCGGGAGCCGGCACCCCCGCATCCCGCAGCCGCGCGGCCAGGGGGCGGGCCGCTTCGGCCATATAGAGCACGGGTTCGTCCCACCCGTCTGCCCGTAGCGGTACGGTAGGCCGAACCTGGGGCAAAGGTACGGGATCGGTGGCGGTGGAACAGAGCCAGTAGGTCCTGGGCAGAAATTGCAGGAGATTGAACAGACGCAGCGCGCCAGCCCAGTGAAATCGGTTTCGAATCTCGTCGTCCGCGGTCAGATGCAGGTACAGAAACGGACGCAATTCCGCTTCGACCATAGGGCTCAGGTCTTTGGCGCTTGCCCCCACGATCAAGAACGAACCTTCATGCTCCGTTATGCCGAAGAACGAGCGTACCGGCATGCCGTCGCTGTAGGCACTGGTTATGGGATGGGTATCGTCGATTTTCTGCAGCGCCTTTTCGCTCTGTATGCGCTGGGCCAATACGGACAGCGCCAATTGGCCAGCCGTGGCGGTCCATACTGTGCAGACAGGCTGCTGCAGATACCGAAACAGGAGATCCGCGGACGAGCCGTCCTTGGCGGCATGGAGCAAACCTCTGACGACCGCGTTCGGGACAGGCAACCGGGAGATGTCCAGAACCTTGAACGGATTCCACCCGGCTTGTACGGCCCGGGACAAGTCCTCCCCCACCACATCATCCCACGTGAGGGACCAGACGAGCAGCTTGCCGGAATCCCGTATGGTCAGCCGCTGCCGGATATCCAAAGCGATCCTGTCCCGATGATACCTCCAGCCGTCCAGGAATACCGCGATGGGCCGGGACAGCGCCTGCGGTCCTCGCCTGGGCCGCAACAGGAAATCGGCGCGCACGGGTTCCGCCACACTGTAGCCGGAGTCCAAATCCACCTGCGGCTCCATTTCCCAGGTCGTGTCTCCCTGGTCTCCGCACTGGAACAGATAGCCGTTTTTGCCCGGACCGACCGGCGCGGCCTGGAACTGCCCGCCTGCCTGACGCACCTTGTGTTCCAGCCACGACAGGAAACGCAGTTCGAGTTCGCTTTCCTCTACCCGATCGGTGTCCACCGTCTGGATGCTGTCCACTGCCTGTAGTTCCGGCCAATGCGCCAGGATGTCCCGGATCATGCGGATGGCCGTATCGCGTGAGAGCTTCTCCATGCGCGCCCGGTAGTGGTACAGACACCGATAACATCCGTCCCGGCGTTGCTCCGCGTCCTGTTCCTGATCCTGGTTGCAGGCACACTCCCGCATGGTCTCCAGAGCAAGCTGCAGGATCTGCCGAAACACTTCCGGCTTGGTCAGCTGGTCCAAATAGCCCGTGCCGCCGGGTACGGCATCGTACAGGAACAGCCAGTGTGCGATGCTGCTGCCCTCGCCCAGGGACATGGTGAACGAGCGCAGATGATCCACCCGCCCGCGGAAGACCAGGCGCATGCCCAAATGCAGGGCTGCGGTGAACGACTCGATCTGTGTGTCGTCCGCGCTCCGTATGGGCAGACGCACGCGCACCGCTTCCGACCGGAAGGTGTTGTACAGAAAAGTCCGAATGCGATGCGAGCTGTCGTCGTCCTGCCGCCGCACGGGACAATGAGGGGCGTGCTCCTCTTTCCAGTTCGGCGTTGTCTCGGGGCCCATGACATACGGCGCCGGCGGGTCCGACCTTGGACGGGGCGACAGGGCACGTCCACATCGATCGCAGAGCAGAAATCCTTCGGCCGTCACGTCGTCCCCCGCCACGGCCAACAGGCCGTCTTCGGCCCGGCGTCCGAAATTCACGTCCCGGAATGCGACGTGCGGCAGGAATTCGAAGCCGAAGGGCTGAGGGAGCGTGGGCAGCAAGTACGCCGTCTGCGCCTCTCGCGGATCAAAGGCCGGATACAGCGCGCGGGCATACCGGAGGATGGTGCGTTCTTCCTGCTCGTCTCCGATGCGGGCTTGCTGGGCCGTAGCAGCAGCATGCACCTGCACCAGACGCACCATCTTGTGCACCTGACCCACGTCCCGCCACTGGAACGATCCGCATTGGGGGCAGGCTCGAGCCGTGGTCTCGGACGACCGTTCCATATAGGGACACTCCGGACAGAAGCGCCAGGCCTCCGGTTCCGATATCTTGAGGTCGACTTCGTTGACGGCCACGCGATGCCCCTCGGCATAGAACCGGGCTCCCGGGGCGAGTTCCGTCAGCCCGGAGGAGGCGGCCCGCACATACTCATAGGGTGTGGAGGACCATTGCCCCTGTACACCCTGGGAGGAAACGACCGAACGCAATTTGATGCCCTCTTCGGGAAAGGCGTAGTTGGGCAGAATGCCGAAATTCGTCAGCCGCTCCAGCACATCCTGGCGCCGCGTCTGCCGCCGGATGGCGCGATAGGCCCGGCGATCATGCTCCAGGGCTCTGATTTGCGTATCCTGATCCTTGGGCGGCGGTCGGGTGTCCCTAAGCGTCTTGACGGCGCGATCCAAGTGCTTGATGCGTTCCTCCCACTGTGCGAATTCAGTCTGCACTTGCGCCAGACAATCCAGAACCCGAGACCGAAACGTCGTTTCGCCCTTTTCCCCCCGGATGTGCGCTGCCAGCCGGATGAACAAACCCGGCTGCCGGGACAGATCGAACATCTCCTGGAAATCTGCCAGCAATGCCTCTCCGTGCCGTTCCACAAATCCAATCCAGTTGAGCGGAAAGGCCTCTGCGTCGTGCCGGGCTACCGCCGTCAAGACAGCCGACACCGCGTCGAAGCGCCGCGTCTGGCCCGTGTCCGTGATCAGGCGCTCCAAGGCAAACGCACAGAATTGCCGACGCAGAATGGCATAGGCTTCCAAGTAGAGACCGGGGGGCGCTACGGCGCCCTGGATCATTTCGGGCGGGTCCGCCCAGAAAAAGAGATCGTGGGGCCGGGCGTTGACGACCGTCAAGCCCAGGGCATTGCCGCCGCGGCGGCCGGCCCGGCCCAGACGCTGTACGTAATTGGCCTGGGAAGGCGGAACGGCGTACAGCATGACCGAGGACAGGTCCCCGATATCCACCCCCAGTTCCAGCGTGGGGGTAGTGGACAGTAAATTCGGATGCCAAGCGTGCTGCCCCGCGATGAATTGGCGCTCGATGCGGCGGCGGCGCTCCGCTTCCAGCAGGCTCGTGTGATCCCGCGCATTGACTCGGCGCAACGGGCCGTGCAACAGCTGATGCTTGAGGACGGGAGCGGCTGCCGTATCCGTACCCGCCAGCAAAATCCCGGTGTGACAGCTGGGATTAAGACACTGCATGCCGGTCCAGAGCATTGCCTGGGCGGGACGAACATGGGTACGCCGGCGGCAACGGTTACACTCCAGACACGCCGATTCGAGACTTACGACAACCCGATCGGCCGGAATCGCCCAGACGGGAGACTGGGTGGCCGCATCCACTCTCTCGGTCAAGCCGTACCGAGTCAACAGGCTGAAGATCAAGGCATAGAAGTCGGCGAGGCGATCCGTGCGTAGGACTTCGCCGCCCGCAAGACATTTGCGGGCCCAGACGGGGTACCAGCGAGCGGAGGAGCCGGCATCGGTCAGGGCGGCAAAATGGTCCTTGCCCTGCAGGCTGGGCAACAGCGGCTTGCGCGCATGGTAGCCGTAATGAGGATACACGTGCGAGATCCCGCGTGATTTCAGCACCGCAGTCCAGCTGCCTTTGAGTTGAGCCAGGGCACCGATAGGATCGAGGTCTTGCCGGTCGATGCGCACGGCGCCGTCGTGCAACATCCGATGTAGGACGCCCAACAGGAAATGGAAGCATTGGCGCTCGTCCGTCTCTTCGAACAGAGTGCCCAGCCGCTCGCCCACCTCCGCTTTCATCTTCCGGGCCACTTGTCCGAGTGCATCCGCATCCAGCGAAAGAGTCACGCATCCCGTGTTCTCCAGCGTGCGACCAAATTGGGACCGAAACGTCAACTCGCTGAAGGTTTCCCACACTAGCCGGCGGTTCAATGCTTTCAGATCCGACGGTCGAATGGCGGGGACCGGAGCAGGTGCGTCGGATGCCGCCGAGCGCGGAACGGTGCTGTCGGATTCAAACAACGCCGCGATGCTTTCCAGCCACAGCAAGTCCACATGCGCCATGGCGCCGACATACTCGGCAGGATTCGGGCAGGTCTGTGCCGTGTCCACAGCCAATTGTGCATGCAGGCGTGCGTAGGACACGTGACCTGCCTGGTCGCCCAGCCAGCGGGCAACGGCTTGGCGCAGCAGGGTACGGAAACTGCGCGCTTCGACGAAGCCGGCTTTGTGCGCCACATCCTGCACCGAGTCCCCGAAGGCCAGCAGCTTCGGGTCCCCGTTGGCCTTCGACGCGAAGAGCAGGCTGACCAAGGAGCTGGCGATGGATGTAGCGGATACTCCGAAGATACCCGTGCCCGTGCCGGACCCGCAGTACGCGCAACATGCACTCTTTTGCCGTTGGGGGTCCGTTCTGTCCATTATCCATTTGGGTCGAGCACGCCACACTCGGCACCATTCCGGGTTGCCGCATGCCTGGCACTGCCCCGACGGCTCCAGTTGCCAGCGCAGGCATCGCCGACACACATGTCCCGGTACCGGCCGGACACCGCCCAATACGCCGGCCGCGGGTTGTTGCGGCAGCAAGTAGGTCAGACGCGCCGCGGGTTGCCGGGCGAAATAGGCGCTGTAGATTGGGTCGAGATCCCAGTCGAATCCACTACCCTCGAGCGTTTCCAGGGCAATCCAGGCCATGCCGCCGCATTCCCGACAATGCACTACCGGCAATACGGTTTCGGGGTGATCCAGGGACAGATCCCGGGCATGCAGCAGCCGAGCGGGTGCGCTCGGGGTTGCTTCCTCCGCATCCCTCTCCGCTGTGGCGTCGGCAGCCGGTATCGACACCACCATGCGCGTCAGTTCCCGGATCCAGAAATGGATGCGCACAGTCAAAAAAGGCTGAACATCGTCTTTGTTTTCATAGCGTCGGGCAAACGCGACGAGCGTGACGAATCCCTCCACCAGATCCAAAATGTCGGGCAGAGTCCAGGCAGGCAGAACCGTGCTCTGGATGCGTACCGCCAACTCGTGCAGGGACTGCATACGGCCGTCGAGGGCCGTCAACAGGTGCACCAGAAACGCGTGGCTGCTGAGGCGATCTCCCAATCGGGTACGCCATACGTCCGTACCGACATCCGCCGATACGGTCTCGTCGAACCAGGCTGCGTACAGTTCCCGTACCCTGGCATAGGGGGCCTGTGCATGGCCCCTGTCCGCCAAGCGGCGCGCGGTGTCCGGGGATGGAATTCGATCCTCAACGACCTCGTCCTGCACCTCATCCAGGAATTGCCCCAGATCCTGCCGGTTTTCCGTCACCACCGCATCGGGTGCGAATTCCTCGTCGAACAATGCACGTGCATAGGCGACGATGGACTGGGCATCGCCTTGCTTTCCCAGCGTGGCGGACGTGCCGATGCAGCACAGAGACCGCGGCGGCATCTGCAGACGGGCTTTCAGGCGCCGGATCAGGCAGGCCAGGTCCGTGCCTTGGGCCCCGTCGAAGGTGTGCAGTTCGTCCACCACCAGATAGCGCAAGGTGTCCGGCGCGTTCTGGGCCCACAGCGGCTGCCGGTCTGGACGGATCAACAGATTGTCCAGCATCTTGTAGTTGGTCAACAGGATGTCCGGCGGCTGTCGGTGCATGACCTTGCGCGCGCGGACGACGTCGTCCTCTCGCATGACTGCCGCCGGAGATTTGGGTTCCCGATCTGCATACATGCCCGCCCGTACCTGACCCTTGAGAAGCGGGTTGTGCCAGATCAGAGCCGCCAGGCGCTTGGCCTGATCTTCGGCCAAGGCGTTCATGGGATAGACGACGATAGCCTTGATGCCGGGTTCTCCCGCATGGCGCCGACACCAGTCGAGGATCGGCAGGAGAAAACATTCGGTCTTGCCGGAGCCGGTGCCCGTGGCCACGATGGTGGACTGACGGACATCGCCGCGCAGACGCTCGAACGCCTGTCGCTGATGCATAAAGGCCCTGCGGCCCAAGGGTACGGCCGGAAAGAACTCGGCGTCCGTGTCCACCTTGTTGAACGGCAGATCCAGTCCCAAGTATGGCCCCCGGAACAGATTGTCGGGGTCCGCGGTGAAGTCGGTGATCAGGGTCTCGAAGCCCGGCGTGGAGGGTCTGAACGAGGTACGGAGGAATTCCTGGACGCCGTCCTGGATTTCCCGCGCCAAGGCCAAAGGCAAGATGCCTGTGTAAGCAGGGGACGCAGCGGAAGTAGACGGTTGCTCTGACACTGGGGCGGCCGGCACGTAGGGCTCAGAGATGCTTCTCAAAGTACCGCCAGGCCTGCCGATAGTCTTTCTCCAAATCGGGCTGGGTGAAAGGGGCCACGTATTCGAGGGTACGCGTCTGCGGACCTCCCGGCAGGGTATTGTCTTCTATCTCTTCGACCAGCGTCCCTTTGGGCATGCCCCGCCGAGCTTCCCATTCCTTGCGGTTCATCTGCAGGCCCTTGCCGGTACGAGGAGACCAAACGATGCGTCCCTGCTGGTCGTACCAGGTATTGTTTTCGTAGCTGCGCATGACGGGAAAGACCAGCCGATAGATCTGAAGCAATTCGTCCAGGGAAAGGTCGAGAGCTAAAGCCACCATGACGTCGATTTCGAGCAGAGCTTGGCGGCGGGCGTAATCGGATCGCAGTGCACAGTGCCGCGTCCAGTGGTGGGTAGCTTGCTCTGCTCCCTCCAAATCCAGGCTGGAATGAGAACCAGCCCAACCCAGGGGCGCGTATTGGTGCGCCAAGGCCTCCCACAGCGGCCCGTGATAGGTGGTGAGACAGTTCAACTGGAGGGTGCGGTGCAGGGCGGTACTTGGCAAATCGAGTAGAGGCAATCGGGAGGTGAAGGAAGCAAAGATATGTACTACCTGAAACGACTTGGCGATGAAGTCGAAGGGCAGCGAATGCCAGAGCGCACAGACGTGCACCAGGGTCTGGCGGTCCTGGAAGGACAGGGATTCGCTAGTGTGAACACTAGCGAATCCCTGTCCGAAAATCGCGCCCTGCAAGGTCCGTTCGTTCGAGGCATTCACATATCCGCGTATCAAAATACGTTCACAGTCCAGATGCTTGACATTCTTGTCCCAGGGTACGGACCGTACTTGGCTGCGATATTCGTCCTTGGGTATGGCCGGGATGTAGTTGACCCGGGGCAGGTAGTCGTCGGGAATTACGGTCAGGTCAATCACGTCATAGTCCATGTTGTGTTTGCATTGGGGCCGTGGACACTTGGCCAGCGGATTGCCCAGACTGAAGATGGGGCCCGACAGGATCATCTCTTCCGGCGTGTCGTAGAAATCCGTCGCCCGCTTGAAGACCGGACGCGGAGGTTTTCGGTCGCCGGTCTCATGCCACATACGGTCCTGCAGGTACGCTCCTTGGAGATCGCCCAGACGCCGGGGTACCTGCATCAATTTGACCAGCGCATCCGCCAGCACCTGAGCATGCAGCAGAGGCAGACGCGCTTCGTGGGGCGATTGGGCAGGATATTAGATCCTGCCCAATCGCCCCAAGGTAGCCTCGTCGACTTCGATGATCCGGCCGCGATGCCCGCGCAGCTGCCAGTGCCCTGCATCGTCCTTGATACCTGGTATGGGGCCGGCCCCGTCGTGATGGAAGCACTCCTCAATCGTGTCAGGGGCATACAGGTTGGCGATCAGACCAAACCGAATCTCTTCTTTTCTACCCGTATAGATGCCGATGGCGTAAGTGATACGGCTGTGAACATCCCCGAACATGTGGCGTGCACGTTCGTTGGCGAACTGAAACAGCCACCTCAGCCTTGGGTAGCAGGCTCCGCGGAAGGCCTGACCCTTGGGATCTTTCAGATGGTCTACGGGATGCACGAGACCAATGGAACCTGAATTTCCTACCCACTGAAATGTCCGCACCAAAAACATCTTGTACGTATTGGGTTGAATCCTGCCGAGCAGGGGATAGTTCCACCTGTGGCCGGCATAGGCGGCATATCCCGTAGCATGCCGATATCCTTCCAAGAACTCCGCTTGCTTCGCTGCCGTATCCAAGATACGCGGTTTGCGCCGTGCAATCTGATCCGCACTCAGTTTGCGCACGACAATCTGGGGGTCGTACTGGGCCAAGGCGTATTTCTCGCTCCAGTCTAGCTTGATCCAGGGCGGATTGCCGACAATTAGGTCGAAGCCCCCGCTTGCAGTGAAGATGTCTGCAAATGCCAACTCCCAATGAAAGAAGCGTTCACGCGTCGCCAATTGTTCGATAATCGGGTGCCGCTCCGGCATCACTTGATCCAGTTCGGCCACCCGGATGAACTCTCCCGGACGCTCCAACAGCGTACGAATGGCCTCGCTCGCGACATCCTCCAGCTGGGCTTGCTGCACCCAGTCTGGCGTACCGGTGAGAGCGGCTCCGTGTCCAGTCAGAATGAGACTCATCTCGGCCAGGAATTGCGCCCGCGTCGGCAACGCGGCCAGTCCCTCCAGCGGCCAGAACCACAGACTGCACCAGTAGTCCATGGCCCTTTGCAATCGGTCGTAGGCTTCGGAATCTCCTACGACATACGAATCTTTATCTCTTGCAGCGTTGGGTTGCCGTTGACCATAGATGGCTGGGAATGTCTGCTCATTCTCCTTTCGTCGACTGGTACGCTCTTTTGCTGCTTCTTGCCAGAGGTAGTCAATGGCCTCGGACATGTATTGCAAGGCCTGAAATTCCCACTCTTTGTAGGGTCGACGGACATCTTGCCTCCAGGCCTGGACTGATGCCGGTGCAGCGGGTACCAAGGTCTTGATCTCCTTGACCTTGAGTTCCGCCATCTCCCTGACGGGCACGAGAAAATGAAAGATCTCATGGGCTTGTCGTTGCTCGTCGAAACCCAACCGTCTGAGGTTCCCTGCCTGTACTTGATATCCCTTTTTCTCCTTCTTGAAAGTCACCACCTCCCGGCGGGCGCCGACCAAGGAGTTGCCCAAATAGAGTGTATGGCTGAAATCCGGCCGAAACCCTCCCGGCTCCATGCAGTTCAGCCACAAGGAAATCTCTCCCAACTCCTGCGCCACCGGATTGATGTCCACACCGAAGGCGTTGCGTGCCGTGATGTATGCGCGTACCCGCTGACGTTCCAGTGGCACTGCATGCAGGTCGATGTGCCCGCCCAACTCTTGTTGCTTGCGCTTGAGATAGGCATCGGCCAACTGGTTCACGGCCTCGATCAGAAAGGCGGCCGAACCCATGGCCGGTTCACAGATGCGCAACTGCAGAATCCGATCGGCCGGACAATCCTGCAGCAATTCCCGCAGGGCGTACTTGACCGTGCTGCGGGTCAGGGATTCAGGGGTGTAGAGGGAAGCCGTCGCTTCCCTCTCGTATCCGGTCCAGCGGTAGACGAAGTGTCCTTTGGCAACGACGCGCGGCTCGGCCCCGTCGTACACGATTTCTTCCTGGGCATACGCTTCGCTCTGGGATCGGGGCACGAACCAAGTCCGGTCCAGCACATCCGGGACATCGTCCTGGGCCCGCTTGACCTCGACCAGATCTTCCCGCGCAAAGAAACCGGTATAGGAGAGCAGCGTCTCGTACACGGATCCCAACTGGTTCACTCCCAGCTGAGCATAGGAGATACGCCCGCGGCCTCTCTTTCCGGCCTGGGACAGGGAAAGCAATTCAATGATCCGCCGCAATACCCGGTCGGGTATGCGAATTTCTTCCAGCAGAGTCAGACTATCCGGAGCAAACAGATCGGCTCCCACGGGTTCCAGTACGAAATCATGGTGGGTAATGTCTCGATGCAGAATGCTGTGCTTGTTCCGCTGATACGGCGTGCCGTCGCGCAGAAACCGGAACAGCGTCTGTAGGGACTCGTGCAGGAACCAAGTGTCTTCTTCGCCCCACAACTGCATCATTTCGACGTCCCGCAGCGTCTCCAGACTGTAACCCGCCTGATACTCGGGCGAACGCATCGCTTCGTGCTGTACCTGTTCCGGATGGGACTCGGCATAGAAGAGAAACAGCAGGCGGTACAGGTAACGCAGGCACTCCCGCGTCAACTGCTCCGCATTCAAGTCGGCGGTGCCCCACTGGGCCGCGGCTTCGTTGCCCAGCAGTTCTACGCCTTCGCGCATCGCATGCTTCAGATCGCCGGATACGCCTTGGGCATGCCGGCGCGACTCCTCGTCGAACCATTCCATGCCCCGGGTTTCGCCCTCGGGGACCAGCGACTTCCGATGCAGCAAAGCGCGTAGGGCATGCCACGAGGAGGCCGGGGAGGCCAGTACCGTCTCCAGATCGAAGCGCAGCAGGCGGTCTTCCGCCCACTTGTAGCGATCCAGCAGGACCACCTCTGCCAGCGACATGACCAGTACCCAGCGCGGGGGACGTCTCTGGCCATAAATGCCGGTCTCAATTACCTCACGCAGAGTTCCGCTGGGCAGCGGCAGGTCCGTGGCAGGATACAGTACCGGGTCGTACGACAGGGCCAGGGGATCCTGGCCCCAGGCGTTCTCGCCTCCTGCTTCCCGGGCCTCCAGAATCCACAAGGCGTCTTCGGCCTCCGAACGCCCTATGCGAGCCAAAACGGGAACGGCCACCGCCTGACCCTGCAACGTCACCACTTGGGTTGTGCGGTGGCGGTCGTAACCCAGCGTCGTCAGCAGGGCATGCTGAAACTCGCCTGCCGCCATGGGCAGGGTGCTTGCTTGTTGCACGCGCGTATGCGCATACCGACTCCGGTGAAACAACCGCTGCAATTGACGCAGTTGGGGCACTGTGCCTGCATCCAGGTCCACCCGGCACTCCCATTCCTGCCGGTGTTTCTCGAACAAAGCAGTTAGGTAGTGCTCCGAGAAGAAGCTGTTTTCGTTCGAGATGCCAGGCAGCGCCAAGGCCATAACTTGTTCCCCGCTGCGGCTCGCTAACCGGCCAATACCGCAATCAGACGGCAGTACGGATGCAGTTTTTCGTCGGTCTTGCGCATGCGTTCGTACCAGTCCCAGAACTCGGTGCGCCAGCGTTCCACGGTGGCTTCCTCTTTTTGGCGTTCCGCCGCGAGCACTCGCTCAATGCCGCGCCGCTGGGCATACCGTCGCTCGATCCGCGTATGATGCCGTGCACACAAGCGGTCCAGTTTTTCGCTCTCCTCGAGCGCCTGATCGTCGATCTTCGCCGTCAGTGCTGTTACCTGTGCGTGAAACCGCGTTTGCGCTCTGTCCACCGCCTCCTGCACCAACTGTTGCAAATCTGCGACCTGTCCCTCGCCCACATTGACATGGCGATCCGGCCGGAGCTCGGCAACGCGCAAGACATCGGCGATGCTCATATATCCCGCGAATTCATGGTGCTGAAAATGCACGCCGATCCACGAGTCCAGCAACGTGGAGCCCTCCTGGTTAGGGATGCGGCCGAAGAACAGAAAGACGACTTCGTCGGCCCCCAGCGTTTCCTGCAGATGGGCCACGGGTACTTCTCGGCGATGGAACAGCCGATTCATCTGCTCGCCCAGCCATTCGGCGAAAGGATGTATCTCCCACAGAAACTGGGTGTCGGGCCAGTGGTCGTCGGCCGCCGCGGCCCGTGCCATCGCGGACTTGACGAGTTCCTGCCGATCCGTCAGCTTGATCAGCCCTTCCTGCATGGCTTCACGCGGCATCCAGCGCGGTTCGTCCGACACCGGATCTTTCAAGGCCGTCGGAGCCGCCATCTCGATGATGCGGTCCGCGGCGTACACGTGCAGGCGCATGTCTTGCCGCGCATCGATCTGCCGCAGAGCCGCGGCGGCGTAGTCGAAATAAGAGTCGAAGATGGTACGAGCCTGCTCGTCCTCCGTGACGGCCTCGGCATCCGCGTCCTCTGGGCGGCTCTCCGAGGAGGCGCCGGCACGCAAAATATAGTCCAAGGCGTCATACCCCTCTTCGGCCGCCGACCGGCTGCTTTTCGCGTCCAGCTCCTGTGCCCACACGGTGCTGGCGACGGTCTGCTGAATTGTGTCCGCCACGATTTCTTCCTGCTCTTCACGGTTGTTCGTACCCAGCAGGATGCCCGTGTCTCCGATGTTGCGCTGCACCCGCTCTTCCTTTTCGCTCAACAGCTGCACGATGCGCCAGTCGTTGTGAATGCGGGATTCGCGGCACACGGTATAGAGATAGACCACCAACGGCTGCCGGGTCTGACCGTACCGGTCGATACGGCCGTTGCGTTGCTGAAAAGTCGTCAAGGA
Source organism: Anaerolineales bacterium (assembly GCA_034421855.1). Lineage (GTDB taxonomy): Bacteria > Chloroflexota > Anaerolineae > Caldilineales > Caldilineaceae > Bin34. Next base: position 3,599 of record DAOUKB010000118.1, on the reverse strand, counting down.
CCAAGGCAAATCGAAGTGCACGAGCCGATGGCACTGGAAATGCAGATTGAGGCCTTCCGCCGCGATGTCGCTGGCGATGAGCAGGCGCACCTTCGATCGGCCCTGCCCGAAACGCTCTCTGACGTCGTTGAGTTCGATATCGCTCATGTCGCCCGACATGGTGACGACCTGCTCCGCCGATAGGTTCAAGTCAACCGTCATATGCTCCTGCAGCCAGGCCAGGGTGGCGATCCGCTCCGTGAACACCACCAGGCGGTCCCCGCGGTCGTGTCCGTCCCAGCCTTGCTCTGTCAAGTGTTGCAGAAGCAGCTGGTAGCGCGTAAAGGTCTGCTTGTCGATGGCCGCCACGGTCTCGTACAGCGTCTCCAGCATTGCGAGATCATGCGCGGCCACACCGCGGTTTGCCGCGTCTTCCAACTGGGCCCGGGTGCGCCGGATGCGGCCTGCCAAGGTCTCCAGACACGCCGCCGGACTGGAGAAGAGCGCTTTCTCCAGCACGACCCGAAACAGACGCAGGGATTTCCGTACCTTCTCGTCGGACTTCAGCCGCAAATCGGCCAGAAGCCGGAAAGCCGCTTCCTCCGGGTCGGAAGCCTGGAGGCTCAATCGCCGGGTCTGACGTTCGGGAATGCGGTCCTGCAGATCCCGTTGCACTGCGGAATGGTGCCGAAAGCGGCGTACGAACAGGCCCTTGATGTCCTCCGGGCCATACTCCTCCTCGTCCGTGATGGCCAGCGGCGACAGCATACGCATCAGACTGGCGAAACTCCGGCGACTGCCGTCGTGCGGGGTGGCGGACAGGAGCAGCAAAGCATTGGAGCGGCTTGACAATGTCTGTGCCAGGCGCGCCCGCTGGCTGATGCTGGTCCCGCGGCGTCTCTCGGCCACGTTCTGGGCTTCGTCGATGACGATGATGTCCCAATGGGCGTTTTCGATCGCCGTGCCGAAGCGCTGGTTGTTCTTGAGGGTGTCGATGGACACGATGGCCCGATCGAAATAGTGGAAGGGATTGTGGCGCTCCGGTATCCGCTCTTTGATGCGCTGGAGGACAAGGCTGTCCAGACGCGTGAGCGCAATGGAAAAGCGCACCCAGAACTCCTTTTGAAATTGCGTGAGCATGGATTTGGTCGTGATCACCAGAATCCGCTTGCCTTGGCCGCGGGCAATCAGTTCGCTCACCAGGATGCCCGCTTCGATGGTCTTGCCCAGCCCCACGTCGTCCGCAATCAGGATGCGGGGCCGCGCGGCGCGCAAGGCCATGCGGGCCGGCTCCAATTGATAGGTCAAGAGATCGACCGCGGCGCGCCGGCCAATCGACACGTCCGTGCCACTCGGGGCCGCCGTCCGCAACAGACTTTCGATGTAGAGCAGGGTCTGAATATAGCGTGGCGAGGGATCGGGCACCAGCGTTACGGCGGCGGGATCCATGATGTCGAAGGTGCCTGGATTTTCATATTCCAGAATGAAGGACATCTCCTTGTCCCGCACAATGTCGGAAATGCCGACGGCTTCGACCAGATGCAGCTTCATGCCTGTCGTCCGGGTACGTTTGACCAGCCACTCGACGCTGCGCAATTCGATGCGCATGCCCGGGGCGATCTTCGGAATTGCATCGCCGGTCATGTTCCCTCTGTCAAGTAAAGGATGAAACGGCAGATTACACGTGATGGGTCATGCCTGTCCAAATACAAACGGGACCACGTCCGAATCTTGGCCGGGTCCGACCGCAGTCCGACCAGGGCTTCGTGATTTACCATACCGCCGGTGGCGCTGCCGTCTACAGCGACGATGCCAGCGCGTATGAGAGTCTGCCGTTTGACCATGAAACCATCAAGCACCCGCTTGCCGAGTATGTCCGCGGCGACGTGCACACCAATGGCATTGAGAGCCTGTGGGCGACCATGAAACGCGCCCACAAAGGCACGTTCCACAAGATTTCCCTTCGAGAAACAGGATACGAGGACTGGGTTTCGGCAGATCCCTGGTCGTATTATGGGTACCAATATCTGGATCTGGATGCCCCGTACGACATACGGTTCCGGGTAGGCGACTACACACGATGGTGGCACAACGCCGGTCCTCGACCGGATTGCAGCGTAGGCCCTATCCGATAGCATGTCCTGTGCAGTCCCACCCATGTCGCTCAGACGACGCATCATACGCGCTGCGGCCAATGTCGGCGTCGCAGTGGTGTGGTGGCTAATATTTGTTCGGCCTGTTTATGCTGTGCCGACCATCAGGGGCTGTTTTGTATGGATTTGCGGCATGGCCTTGACTGATACGGTAGTGACGTGGATGCACCTGGACAAGAACACAAAACGCCAATGGAACTACATCGGCATGGCCGTATTCGGGGTAGCGGGGATCCTGTATGCCGCCGCGGATGCACACTGTCGGGTGTGGTGGACCGCGTGCCCGCCAGACCGCCCCCTAGCCCATTGTGGGGGCAGCCCATTGTGGGCACAGGGCATGGGGCTACAGGCAGGCGGCGGCTCTTGCCCAGGCGTGACGGCGCAACAGGCTTGCGCCTTCCCCCGGGGGAAGAGGTCTGCCGGTCGTAGCCGGTGACGGTCCCTGGGTTCCTCGGCATGGGAGATGCCTCGACCCCGCTGCCTGGCAGCTTGGGACCCGCCGCGGACCCAGCGCCGGCTGGGAACGGCGGGTTATCGTTATCACATGCGGTGTCGGGTACGCCGGGGTCGTCTCTTGGCCCCCTGTCTGCCCAACTGTATAGTGGGCCGCTGACCGCAGAGGCACGGCCTCGAGGCCGGCCTGCGCCGCCGCGATCCTGTCTCCGAGGCCCGGCCCGAGCGCACGCGCCGACCGGGCCTTTGTGCCGGAGGGTCGGGAGAGGGTCCTCCCGCCTAGCCTCTGGATCACCCGCGGCGGGAGCGCAACTCGGATAGGGCCGCGGAGGGGCAGGGGATCCGGTGGGCCTTCTCCCCCCCGGTCGAGGCGGGGCACGCGCCGGGGACTGGGCAGCTGCAGGGGGTGGCTCACAGCGGTCGGGACACGGGGCGGGACACAGCCCAGCGCCACCGAGGCAGCACCCCAGGGCGCGGGTGCTGCACACCGAAGACGCGCGCATGCCGCGGGCCTCCCTGGACCCACAATGCCAAGCAGTAGGCTCGCTTGTTCGGGTAAGCCGAGGGGCACACACAGAGGGAGGAGTCTCGCAGGACCGCCGCACCCCGTCGCCCCGCCCTCTCGGACCGCGTCGGGCCACGTGTGGCACCCCCTCGGCCGGGAGGTCCGGACCAGGGGGTCGCCCCGCCGCGGACCACTGGCGGTGTCGGAATGCCGGGTTGGGGATTCGGCGCCCCGGGGCGCCGGGGCGTGACCAGCCCCCCGAATCCGGTGCCGGGCAGCATCCCCATCGCCGCGTCCGCCGTGGGCGCGCTCGGGGAGTGGGGGCCGCCCTATCCGGGTCCCTCCCCCTGCCGCAGGCACGCACCTAAGGGGGCAGCATGCCCAGTGGCCTCGGGGCGCGGACGCGCACCGGCCGTGGGCCGGATGGCCAGCCGGGAGGCGGAGGTTCGCGGGGCGGACCGGGGCGATGACAGCGCTACGGTCGGGGCCGCCGCCTGGGCACACAGGGG
>DAOUKB010000117.1:0-27121 GCA_034421855.1 Anaerolineales bacterium | reverse complement strand
TCCTCGTTCTCTTTGTAGAGCGTGAAACTGTCCAACTGCACATGCCGGCCTTGGAAGTCGATCTCGCCGGCGATGATACGCAAGTCGAAGACTTCGTTGTTCTCGAACAAGCGGTGATTCACATGGTCCACATAGGGCAGCTGCTGGCCGTCTTGGTCCACGAACGCGAAGTACGGATTGCGCTTCATGACGAAAAGTTCGTTGGACAGTTCATTGTCGGCATGCCAAGGTCCCATGGAAGGCAAGTCCGGGTTGAGATACCACCACTTGCGGTCCGCATAGTATTCGCTCCAGGCATTGAAGCCGGCCGCCTCGGTGTCCGCCTGCAATTTTTCCTGGTCGTCGGTCAAATCCCAATGGAACTGGCTCAGATAGTGACCCGGCAGATAAATCCGATTGGTCGTGCGCAAGGTCTCGTAGATGAAGAGCGGCTTGGGTTCCTTGAAGGTGTACTTGACGGTATGGTCGTCCACGCTTTCCATGCCCATCACTTCGCCGCCGGACATCCAGCGCGGATGGATGCCGGGTGTGATTTCCGTGTTGTTGAGATCGTTCTCGTACCAATACGAGAAGTGGGACGCATCGAAGGGCGTGCCGTCGGACCATTTGGCGCCTTCACGCAAATTGAACGTCCATTCCGAAGCGTCTTCGTTGATGGACCAGGACTCGGCCAAGCGCGGTTGTACGTTCAGGTCTTGGTCGTACCAGCCCAATCCTCGATCCTGCATCTTGGTAGGACCCCAGCGATCCGAGACGCCTTTGAAGCCCCGGCGGACGATGCCGCCGTAGTTGCCGGCAGCGCCTTCGGCATTGGGCAATACGCCGGGGTTGGCGGGCAAGCGTTCGTCTACGGACGGCAGGGCTCCGGAGCTGACCATATCCGCCAGCATGGGAGCTTCCTGGTACTGGCTCATGGCCATGCTTTCTTCGGCGGGCGCTTCCGCCGCGGCGGAATCAGCCGGCATGGCCTCTTCCATTTCCTCTTCGGGCTCACCTCCTGCACCGCAGGCTACGGCCACCGCGCCCGCGGAAGCTACGGCGCTGAGCCGGATGAATTCGCGTCGCGAAAAGGCATGCGAACGAGTCGGTTTCCTGGTCATGGAAGCACTCCAAGTTTATTCGTGAAAAAGTAAGGACAAATGCCGGTTTGGTCCAAATCGGCAAAAATTTGGGCCCAAGGGTCCGATGACAGTATACACAACAAGGGTCCGACGACAGTATACGATCGAGAAGGGATTTTCATTGGGCAACGGACCGCATTGGCGGTTCTCTACGCACGCCAAGGCGGCGGCGCCGCCGCATGAACGTTTCACATCGGAATTCCCTGATCGGCGGCTCGGACTGTAGCCCGAGGCCCAGGGCAAAGCGCTTCGGGCCTGCATTCGTGGAGGCGCCCTTCCACGAGGTTACCAAGTCAGGGAACCTCCGGTTTGGTAGTCGGTCACCCGCGTCTCGAAGAAGTTTTTTTCCTTGCGGAGATCGATCAGCTCCGACATCCAGGGAAAAGGGTTGACCGGATGGGCGAAGACGGCGGGCAAGCCCAGTTGCTCGCACCGTCGGTTGACGATAAAGTGCATGTAGGTTTCGCACTGTTGCGCGTTGAGCCCCAGAAAACCGCGCGGCATGGTGTCCCGACCGTACGCCACCTCCAGTTCGCAGGCCTCCAACAGCATGCTGCGGACTTCGGCCTGGAAGGCTGGGGTCCACAGGTCGGGATTCTCGATTTTGATCTGATTGATGACGTCGATGCCGAAATTCAGATGTACGGATTCGTCCCGTAGGATGTACTGATACATTTCGGCGATGCCCACCATCTTGTTGCGGCGGCCCAGCGCCAGAATCTGCGCGAAGCCGGTGTAGAACCACATCCCCTCGAAGACCACGTAAAACGCGATCAGATCCCGGAGAAAGGCGCGGTCGTGGGTGGGAGTGCCGGTGCGGAAATTGGGATCGGAGAAACTCTGCGTGTACTTGAGGGCCCAGGCCGCCTTGTCGGTAATGGAAGGCACTTCGCGGTACATGTTGAACAGCTCGCCCTCGTCCAGCCCCAGGCTTTCGCAGATGTATTGGAAGCTGTGGGTGTGGATGGCTTCTTCAAAGGCCTGCCGCAGTAGATATTGGCGGCACTCCGGATTGGTCAGGTGGCGATAAATGGCCAGCACGATGTTGTTGGCCACCAGGGATTCGGAGGTCGCGAAAAATCCGAGGTTGCGGCTGATCATCTGCCGCTCCGCGGGCGTGAGGCCCGTGGGACTCTTCCACAGGGCAATGTCCGCCTGCATGGCAACTTCAGTGGGCATCCAGTGGTTGTTGCAGCCCGCCAGGTACTTTTCCCAGGCCCAGTGGTATTTGAGCGGCAACAGTTGGTTGACGTCCGCCCGCGCATTGATCATGGACTTGTCGTCCACCTGCACTCGGCGGGCATGGCGTTCGATTTCGCCCAGCCCCGTGCCGTCCGCCGCCGTAGCGCGCGGGGTCGAAATGCCGCCGTGGCGAGCCTCCTGATGGGGCTTCGCTACGGAGCGAGCAACCTCTTCGTTCCATTCCAAAACCATCGGGGCTCCTTACTCAAACCAATCGTTCAAAGGAAAATCCAGAAGGGCAAGCTCGCGCTGAGGGTGAAGACTAGAACCAGGATCAGCAAGCAGCAACCAAAGCGGCGGGGGCGCCGGCTGGTATGGTGTTCATTGCTGCTGGCGTGGGATTGTTCGCTGACACTGACGACTTGGCCTTCGGCTCCCTTTTTAAGCAAACGCAGATTATGTTTGTGCTGTCGGCGCTGCATGCGTCGTTGATGGCGTCGCTCCCTACGATTCATGAAAGCCTCACTTTGTGGTAATTGCTTGCCAAAGCACACAGCATCCGCATAGTTCCAGCCAGGGGGGACACGCATCCCCGTTCCGAACAACGGCCCCGTCCCAATGCGGATTAGTGACAATTGTCGGCATGGTAATGTTACCGCATGCGAAAGCTGGAGTTGCCTACGCAGGAAGCCCGCTCGCTCGCAGGCACAAAGCCGACCGAGCAGCCTGCAGAAGCGTCTTGTCCTCAATCTATTTCGATCGGAGCGGGTTGGTGGCAGATAGGGGTTGCGATAGAATACCGGTGCACGCGAGCAGGCGTTCTCGACACGACGGGGTCGGTTGAAACCGGCCCTTTTTTTCCGCCTCCCGCGGATTTCGGGAACCCTTCCCGTCCCCTGCATACACCGTTGCACCAACAAATGGACTATAATTTTTGATTTAACTATTTTGTACTATATTGTATTTGTTCCGGCTGCTGCAAAATCCAAGCCGACGAGACGATCAGGTTCCGAATCATATTTCCCTTACGACGGCGCGCCGTAGCGCATGGGATAGAATAGCCGTTTCTCATACGGAAGCGTTTCGGGCCGTAACGCTTCGTGCACCGCTTGCCGAAGTTCGATTCCTGACTGCGGAGAGGCGATTCGGTGTCGAATACAAAGCGCTATGATGAAAAGAAAGGAAGCTATCTACCCTCGCCCCGCCCCGCGCAGAGACTGACTCGCAGTACGAGTCTGTCTGCCGTTTGGGGATCGGCTACACAGCAACAGTGCACAGTCGGGGATTTCGATTTCATCCCGATAATTATGTCTAATTTTCGATTTTACCGACAGCAATCTCGATTTATCCACTATAAGGAACCCAGTGATTAACAGAAACAAGTCGTCTACCCTCGAGCCTCCCCGCGTCGCCGCCGCCATGCCGTCGATGACCGGCGGATCTCTTCCGGAAACACCAGGCAGCCCTTTAGCCCGAGAATGTGTCGTAGTCAAGCGCGACGGTTCTCTGGTGCCGTTCGACTGCGATCGGATTCGGGTGGCCATTTCGAAGGCTTTTCAGGCCACTGCAGGTGAAATCACGGATCTGAATCGGACCGCCGGCGAGTTGGCCCACCAAGTAGAGAAACAGCTGCTCAAGCGGGTAGGCCGCAACCTCAACATCGAGGAAATTCAGGATCAGGTCGAAATCGCCCTGATGAAGGCGGGGTATTACGAAGTAGCCCGCAGCTACATTCTCTATCGCGAAGAACACGCCCGCCGACGGGTCCCGCAAAACCCGTCTCCCGACCCGATGCAACGTCTGCAGGTACAACGGCGAGACGGCTCGTTCGAGGATCTGGACTGGGACTTGCTGCACGCCGCCTTGGAAGCGGCCTGCGCGGGTCTGGCGCAGGTGGATCCCAAGCCTATCCTGGAGATCCTGCGCAAGGACGTGTACGACGGCATTCCCGTAGACGACTTGCGCACAGCCCAGGTCATGGCGGCGCGCTCTCTGGTGGAAGTCGAGCCGGACTATTCCTACGTCACCGCCCGGTTGGTGTTGCGCCAACTGAAGGCGGAAGTATTGCCTTTCGTCTGCGGACCGGATCATCCCCTGAGCCAAGAGACGGCCGCGGCCACTTCTCTCCCCCTGTATCGGACCTATTTCCCGTTGTACGTGCAGAAGGGCATAGAGCTGGAATTGCTCCAGCCCGCCTTGGCCGATTTCGATCTGCCGCGCTTGGCGGCGGCTCTCGTACCGGATCGCGACTCCAACTTCCATTTCTTGGGTCTGCAAACCCTGTACGACCGGTACTTTCTGCACAGCGGAGGCAACCGGATCGAGTTGCCGCAGGCCTTCTTCATGCGAGTGGCCATGGGCTTGGCGCAAATGGAGAAAGATCCCGACGCCAGGGCGATCGAGTTCTATCACCTGTTGTCCTCCTTCGACTTCATGTGCTCCACGCCCACGCTCTTCAACGCGGGTACGCCTACGCCCCAGCTCTCTTCCTGCTTCCTTTCCACGGTCCCCGACGATCTCGACGGCATCTTCAAGTCCATCAAGGACAATGCGCTGCTTTCCAAGTTCTCGGGCGGGTTGGGCAACGACTGGACTCCGGTACGGGGCTTGGGGGCCCACATCAAGGGCACCAACGGGGAATCCCAAGGCGTAATCCCCTTCCTCAAGGTAGCCAACGACACTGCTGTGGCCGTCAATCAATGCTTTGCTCCGGACACCCAAGTCCACACGGATACCGGTATCAAGGCCATCCAGGACATCACCACGGACGACCTGGTTCTGGGCCAACGCGGCGCGTACCGTCAGGTGTTGGACACCATGCAGTACAGCCAGACCGAGCCCATGGTGGAAGTCGATATCACACACTCCGTACATCCCCTGCGGGTCACGGCCGGACATCCTCTGTGGGCTATCCAAGGCGTGCCCGCGACGCAGTCGGCAGACCGTACCGGAGAATGGACGTCGGAGGCGCAGCCGGTCTGGGTGGATGCCGGCGACTTGCAAAGCGGGGATTACGTCGCCCAGGCAATCCCGCAAGAGGTGATCCCCGTAGCCGGCCTGAGCGACGACGACGCGCGCATGTACGGCATTCTGTTGGGAAACGGACACTGCTCCCGGAACGGAGCAGAATGGAGCGTCGCGGGCAATCCGCAGCGAGACGGGCATTGGGATTTCGTGACCGCTTACCTGACGGCACGCGGCATTCGCTATCGGATCGACCCCAACCAGGAACCGCATCCGCAAATCCGTTGGTCCTCCAGACAGTTGCGCAGTACCGGCCGCGGCGGGCTCGATTTGACGCCGGAAGATCTGTACGATGGCCGAGGCCTAAAGCGGATAGCCCCGCGCTTCCGCCACCTGCCGCGCACCCAGACGCTGTCTTTGCTTCAGGGCTTGCTGGAAACCGCGGGCGAGATCTGCCGGGACCAGGAAATTTGCTTCACCAGCACGTCGGCGGAATTGGCCGAAGGGGTTCGTTATCAAATGCTGCGCCTGGGCGTGCCCACGGCGGGACAGTACCGGGAACACGCGCCGCGTCACGCCGGAACGTACGCCAACGGCTCTCAGGCGCCGTGCCACGACGCCGTCGCGGCGTACGCCATTCGCATCCCTGCCGCCGTGCCGGAACTGGCAGAGCGCCTGCAATGCCGTCCTGCGACCGAGCCCGACTGGCTGGTGGCGGGAAACTGGGTTTTCAGCCGCGTGCAGACCGTCGCTCCCCTACCGCCCACCCCGTCCGTGCTGGATCTGAAGGTAGAAGGCGACCAGTCCTACATGACCACCAGCGCCTTGGCGCACAACGGCGGCAAGCGGAAGGGCGCCGTCTGTGCCTACCTGGAAACCTGGCATGTGGACATCAACGAGTTCCTGGACTTGCGCAAAAACACCGGGGACGACCGGCGGCGTACCCACGACATGCATACGGCCTGCTGGATCCCAGATCTGTTTATGGAACGGGTCGAGACCGACGACGTATGGACCTTGTTCTCGCCCGACGAGGTCCCGGATCTGCATGAACTGTGCGGTCTGAAATTCCGGGAGCGCTATCTCCATTACGAAGCCGAAGCCGCCGCGGGGCGCATCAAGTTGTACAAATCCATAAAGGCACAGGACTTGTGGCGGCGCATGTTGACCATGCTCTTCGAAACCGGCCATCCCTGGATTACCTTCAAAGATGCATGCAACGTACGTTCTCCGCAGCACCACGCCGGCGTGGTGCATTCCTCCAACCTCTGCACGGAGATTACGCTGAATTCCAACCCGGAGGAAGTAGCGGTCTGCAACCTGGGATCGGTGAATCTGGCCCAGCACGTCCGCCCGGGCGCGGGCACGGCGGTCTTGGATACAGAGAAACTGCAACGGACGGTGCGCACGGCCATCCGCATGCTGGACAACGTCATAGACATTAATTTTTATACGATTCCGGAGACTCGACGCAGCAACTTGCGCCATCGTCCCATCGGGCTCGGCCTGATGGGATTTCAGGATGCGTTGTACGCGATGAAGATCCCTTACGCCTCCAGCCAAGCCGTGGAATTCGCGGACCAGAGCATGGAAGCCGTCTCCTATTACGCCATTCAGGCTTCTTCCGAACTGGCGCGGGAACGGGCTCCCTACGCCACTTTCGCGGGTTCGCTATGGGCGCAGGGCATCCTGCCCATCGACTCCCTGGACTTGCTGGACCAGGCGCGCAACCGCCAATTGGAAGTAGATCGCAATTTCACTATGGACTGGGCCACGCTGCGGCGGCAGGTCCAGCGCGACGGCATGCGGAATTCCAACGTGATGGCGATTGCGCCCACGGCCACCATCGCCAACATTTGCGGAGTCAGTCCCTCCATCGAACCGACCTTTCGCAACCTGTATGTGAAATCCAACATGTCGGGCGACTTCACGGTGATCAACGAACACCTGGTACGGGACCTCAAGGCCCGCAATCTGTGGGATTCCGTCATGATCAGCGATTTGAAAATTCATGACGGGAGCGTGGGTCCCATCCGCCGGGTGCCGGTAGCCTTGAAGCAGTTGTACGCCACGGCCTTCGAAATGGAACCCACCTGGCTGATTGAAGCGGGCGCGCGGCGCCAGAAGTGGCTGGACCAATCCCAGTCCCTGAATCTGTATGTCACCGGCACCAGCGGGCAGGTCTTGGACGACCTGTATCGGCTGGCTTGGCGGCGGGGACTCAAAACCACCTATTACCTGCGGACACAGAGCGCCACGCAGGTGGAGAAAAGCACATTGGCCACCACGGACGGGCACCTGAACGCCGTGCCGGTCGCCCCAGGACCGCAGTCGCTCCTCAACATCGAGACGGCCGTGGATCCCGGGATGTTCTGCAATCTGGACGACGAAACCTGCGAAGCCTGCCAGTAAGGGTGTCGCACGATGTCGAGAACATTCTCTTTTGCCCCCTGCTGCAGGATCTGCCTGCGCTCCAAGGCGGAGCGCGGCGCCGTGCCCTATTCTGCTCCGCGGTGGCCGATCGCGGCATGTTCTGATGGATAGGCGACGTCCGTAAAAGAGCCTGGGCTCGAGGGCGCGGGGGCCGACGAGCCGTGGCGCTTTGGGGGTAGAGGCTGCCGCCACGGCCTCGACCTGGAAATCTCGAATCAATAGAGCCGGGCATTGCCCGGCTCTGCTGGCTTGGAGTGGCCGTCGTGGCGGAGCGGCTACGCTTGGCCGCTGCCGATGGCGACCCGCTTGGGCTGCGCTTTGCCGGCCTTCGGCAGACTGAGGGTCAACACGCCGTGGTCGTATTGGGCGACGACGTGATCCTCGTCCACCGTGGAAGGCAAGGTGAAGCGGCGTTGCACGGAACCCACATGGCGCTCGCGCAGCCGATAGTTGGCTTCCTGCTGTGCCGCCTCGCTCTGGGTCTCGGCTTTGATGGTGAGCACGCCGTCATGCACGGTGACGTCGATGTCGTCGGCGGGAATGCCCGGGATCGAAGCCTTGACTACGTAGCGATCCCCTTCCTCGGTCACATCCACGGGCATGGAAGCAACTTGCGTGGATCCGACAACGGGGCTGGCGATGCGGCGGTAGGGATAAAGGGCAAATGGACTAAACATAGTGGTTGCTGCCTTCGGTATGAACTCGAATACATTCATGCTCGAAGTGTAGGCCGGCGTTGCAAGATATTCGTTTGCGGAGTATTTGTCCCTTGTTAGCGTTGGGGACGGACGCGGCTGCTCTCGTCGATGGCTGCCAGCGTGGCTTGCATGGCGATTTGAAATCTGCCCTGTTGCCCGCGGCCCGGAAAAGGCACGGCCTGCGGCTGCGGCAGACTAATGCCCGCGGCTGCGAGCGGCTGCCGGAGCACCTTGTAGACAGGCGCGGCGATCAACACTACATGCTCGGGCGCGGCGGCCTGGATTACGGCCCGCACGCGCTCCGTATTGTCCCGGATCTGGATCTCCTTCTTTTGCTTGGCGATGGGATACGGCACGGCGTCCAGCAGCCAGTAGCCTTCCCGCTGGAAGCGGCGCAGCCAGACCGCTTTGCGTTTGCGTTCCTGGGCGGTCTCGCCGAACTCCTGCGGATAGAGCGCCCGCATCAGCTGCACCCACAGCGTGTCGGCCCGGGTGACGTCTTCAAAGTAGAAGTGGCGGTCTGGGGCTGCCGGCGGAGACTCGGCCAAGAACAGAATGCGCACTTGGGCAGGCCGGTATTTTTGGGTAGCCGTCGCGCGGGCAGGACCAGGGTCTATCATGGAATCTCCGCGGCCACTGAAAAAGGGGACTCGAACGGGTCGGACGATTAGTCTACGGGCGTCTCCGGCGGCGGTGGCGCCGCAGGTCCCGGCCGCACGCGATCGGGATCAGGCCGGTGCCGCCGAAGCCGGTATCAGCCATGGCGGCATCGTCTGCTGTTCTTCGCTCAGGCGGCAGGCGTAGAGGAAGCGATAGACGTCGCTGACGTAGTAATGAGGATACGGCTTGTCGGGCAGCGATTCCAGGAAGCGGTCATGGATGAGCTCCGCTTCCGCTTCGCTCAGTCCGGTCTCGACTTCATAGGGGAAATAAATGGCCAGGTCCCGCTCCGGCTGCATCACAATCCGGGACACGCCGAACGACTGCGGATACCGGTACGCCGGGGACAGGCGCTCCATCAGGAAGGTGCCCATGGCCGCAGAATGGATGTACTGTTGGTGGCCGTAGAGGAAATCGACCGTCTCCTGAGCGTCCGCCAAGGTCTCGCCGGGGAAGCCGAAGAAGAAGAAGGTATGGTTCCAAATGCCGGCCTGTGCGCTTTCCTTGAGAATGCGGCTCATGTGTTCCAGTTGCGTGCCCTTGATCATGTGATCGATGATGGCCTGCGACGCGCTTTCCAAGCCGAACATCACCATGCGACATCCCCCGGCCTGCATGGCTTCCAGCAAAGGGCGATCGATGACTTTTTCAAACCGTACGCACCCGCCCCAATGCAGGTCCGGATCCTCCGCGGCCAGAATCGCGGAGAGGCCGCGCAGATTACGGGGCGTAATGGCCTCGTCGGCAAAGAAGATGCGACGAGCCCCGTAACGACGCTTGATTTCCAACATCTGGTCCGCCAGCACGCGGGCCCGGAGCTGGCTGAAGGTTTCCGCCTCGCCGTACCCTACGTTGCAGAAGGCGCATTGTCCGAAGTAGCAGCCCCGGGCCGTCATCAACGGCAGGGCCAGTTCCGGGGCCAGATACCGGTCTAGGGGGAAGCCGTCGAAGTCCGGCAGCGGCAGATTCTGGATCTTGGCCGGCTCCTGGCGCGGCGTGACCCGAATTTCCGCGCCGGCACGATACACTAGATTGGGCACGGTCTCCAGATCGGCGCCCGAGACCTGGGCACACGCCAGTTGCAGCAGCGGTCCTTCGCCGTCGTACAGGATGGCGCTGTCTATCAGATCGAAGAGCGGGCGCACCTGCGGCAGCACGTCGTGGAGCATGCTGATGTGCGGCCCGCCCACGGTGACGTGACAGTCCAGATCCGTCTCGCGGCGCACCAGATGGGCCAAAGTCAGACCGGGCAGCACCTGGGCCATGGTAGGGATGGAAATGCCGATTACGTCCGGCGCGAAATCCACGACGTCCGGCAGCAGGATCTTGCGATAGACGTCCAGGAACATGTTGTGGCGCGGATCCCCTACGCCCCGCAGCAGAAACGCGCTGCTGTCTACGGGACCGGCGGCCTCGTAGCCCTGCAGATGCAGGGCCGCCGGGTAGAAAGGCAGCGAGGCCAGATCCAGGCATTGGGTCATGGTTTGAAAACCGGCAAAGCCGATCGGTCCGTCGTAGAAGGCGTGACTGCGGATGACGCTTTTGGCCTGCTCCACCCGACGGGCCAACTGCGGCCCGTCGTTCAGGGCCCAGGCTACCGTCTGCGGAGGGGGCACAGGCCCTCGGGCGTGCGCGACTGTGCGCGTCCCGAACCGGCGCCGGACCAGTTCGATACAGTGCGTGAGATGTTCTTCGGTCAAGATCTCGTCGAAGACTTCGATGTTGAGGTCCCGTTGCATGACCTGCACGCCTTCCTGCCGCAGAAACGCGGTCAGGGACGGCAAGGCCAGATGGGGCATGGTGGGGGTCCAGTTGGGAGGAAACAACAGACAGACCCGCGGCGGGCGAGCCAACCGCGACACTACAGGCAAGGGCGAAGGGCTGGAGTTCCGCAGTTCCAGCCCGAGGGCGATGCGAGGTCGCTGTATGCTCACGGCAAGACCTCAGTCCTCCACTCCGCGCAGGGTCAATTCCGTCGCGTAATGGCAGCGAGCGAAATGGCCCGGAGACACCTGTTCCAGCGTCGGGGTCTCTTTCTCGCAGCGATCGCCGTCGCTGTAGACACAGCGGGGATGGAAATAGCATCCGGACGGAGGATTGGCCGGGTCTGCCACGTCGCCTTCCAATACGACCGGTTCGGTCCGATGCCGCGGATCCGGCTTGGGTACGGCCCCCAGCAACGCCTCGGTGTACGGGTGTTTGGGGTGCGTAAAGAGTTCCGCGGTATCCGCGTGTTCCACCAGCATGCCCACGTACATGACGGCCACGCGGTCGCTGATGTGCTCTACCACGCTCAGGTCATGGGCTACGAAGAGATAGGTCAGACCAAATTCTTCCTGGAGATCCTGCAGCAGATTCAAGATCTGGGCCTGCACGGATACGTCCAAGGCCGAGACCGGTTCGTCCAGCACCATCAGTTGCGGATTCAGCGCCAAGGCCCGCGCGATGCCGATGCGCTGCCGTTGGCCGCCGCTGAAGGCATGAGGATACCGATTCAGATATTCAGGCCGCAAGCCCACCACGGCCAGCAGTTCCGAGACCCGGTCTTCCAGTTCCTGGCCTTGGGCTACGTTGTTGACCAGCAGCGGTTCGCCCACGTTCTGCAGGAGATTCATGCGCGGGTTCAAAGAGGAATAGGGGTCCTGAAACACCATCTGCATGTGGCGGCGCAGGTTTTTGACTTCGGAGGTGGACAGAGCGGCCACGTCCGTGCGCTCGTTGCCGGCGGTACGGAACCAGATTTTGCCCGCCGTGGTGTCGTAGGCGCGCATGACGACGCGGCCGGTAGTGGTTTTGCCGCAGCCGCTTTCTCCCACCAAACCCAAGGTTTCCCCAGGGTTGATGTAGAAACTGACTCCGTCCACGGCCCGCACGTATCCCACGGTCTTGGAGAAGAGCCCCTTTTTGATGGGAAAGTGCTTTTTGAGATCTACTACTTCCAGCAGCGGAGCGACATCAGCCGCCGCTGCACCGTTCTCGTTCAATACCCAGTCTCCAGAATGTGGATGAGAGCCGCTCGGCCGTCATCCCGCGAGCAAGCGCACCCCCCATGATAGCGCAATCAACAGCAGCAACGGAGTTCCCACCGTGAGAAAGCGGCGGCCCAATCCCCCTTTCTCGATGCCGTTGCGCAGATAGCCTTCACAGAGAAAAGCGCACACGATCCAGACGGCTCCGAAGACGAAGATGGACCACTGACGTACGAAGCGCAGCCGCCAAGGATTGACCCGCATAAAGAAGATGTCGTGGATCAGATTATGCTGCAGCAGGAAGACCAGCCAAAGGCTCAAGACCAAGAACGCGGTCCATCCGCAATATACCAGGAGGGTGTTTCGAGTGCGTGAGTTCATTCAATCCCGTGGCCAAGGCGATCCCGGCTATGCCGGACCTGCCAGTATTGTACGCGCATAAGTTGCGACTCGCCGTTCTGTGCGCCGCCCACGACTTGCAGGGCCCCTCGGCGTGTACCTCCGGATGGACCGTATGGGATCGTCTCCGGAAACTTCCGCCCGGCAGCGAGGCCGCCGGGCGACCGTAGAGAGACCCGAGCGCCGGTATGCATACCGTGTGACACCGGGTCATCCGCACCGCAACTCGCCATCGCGGTCCTGTCCCGGACGGCGCGCCGAAGCTGCGCGTTCTGGGGCGGGAGGCGTCGTCGCGGATCCCGGTACCAGGGGCCGGGACCGCGAGAACGGCGGGCGAGATCGTAGGATACTGTGCCGTCGATCTTGCACGATGCGCCGGGATCGTTATGATAGAACCGGAGAACCGTCCCCGGCTCAGGGCCGTCGGCTTACGTCGGAAATCTTCCTGGACAGCAGCGACTTTGAGCCTGGACTCCAAGTCCGGAAGACGATCCTGTAGGTTGTATGTCTGCCTCCGCCCCCCACCCGCAACCGGCCCGCGGCGACGTTCTGGTCATCGGAGCCGGCGTGATCGGCATCTGCACTGCCCACTACCTGTTGGCCGCCGGCTATCGGCCGTTGATCGTGGACAAGGGAGACGTCGCCGCCGGGGCCTCCTACGCCAATGCCGGGTTGATCGTGCCCAGTTCCTGGGAGCCTATAGTCCGCCCGGACACGGTGGATTCTTTGCCGCGGTGGATCATGCAATCCCGCGGCGCGATCTACGCTCCGTTGGGGGCCATGCTGCAACATCGCTCTTGGTGGCGTTCTTTTCTGGAGGCGGCAGATCCCACCCGCTACGAACGGGCCGTGCAGGTACTGTATCGGTTGGTGGGTACCAGCGTGGACCTGTATCGACAACTCGACGCCGAATTGAACTTGGACTGTCAGTTCCGGGCGCAGGGCTCCCTCAGCTTGTTTCTGTCGCCGGCAGCCCTGCGCCGAGGCGCAGAACGAGCCTTGGAACATCGTGCGCGCGGCGGAGCCGCGGCCGTGCTGGACCCGAAAGCGGTGCGGCGGCTGGTGCCGCAGGTCACCTCCAGGGTAGCGGGAGGGGTGCTGTATCCTGAAGACGGTCAGGTGTCTCCCGGAGACTTTGTGAAAAGCTTGGCGCAGTCGGTAGCCGACCGCGGGGCGGAGTTCCGTCTGCATACAGAGGTCCTGGGCTTCGAGACCGCGGGAGACCGCATTACGGGAGCTTGCACCACCCAGGGGACCATAGCCTGCGATCAGGCGGTGCTGGCTACCGGGGCATGGTCCGGCAGGTTGGGCCACGCCCTCGGATTGCAAATACCGGTGCAACCCGCCAAAGGCTACAGCTACACGTTTCCCCGCCCGGCAGGGTTTCCCGACTTGGGCCTCAATCTGGGGGAACGGCATGTCGCCTTGAATCCCCTGGCGCAGACTGTGCGCGTTGCGGGTACGCTGGAATTCTCCGGGTTCGACGATCGGCTGCATTTGCCGCGGGCGCAGCTGTTGAATGCCGCTACTCAGGAGTATCTGGGGCTGGAATGCAGTCCTGAGGCGGTAGAGATCTGGCGGGGCTGGCGGCCCATGACGCCGGACGGCGTTCCCGTCGTCCAATGGAGCCCCCGCTACGCCAACTTGCTGTTGGCTGTCGGCCACAACAAGGTCGGCATGACTCTCGGTCCGGTGACCGGGAAGTTGGTGGCCCAGGTCTTGCAGGACGAACCCACCGGGTTCGAAGAACTGGCATTGGATCTGGGCCGTTTTCGGACGATTTCTCCGGCGTCGCGGCGGACCGACCTGTCGCAGGCGCCGGCCAAGTCCGTCTTGAACCGGCTTTCGGGTAATATGGTCCGGTGATTTGAGGCGGATCCGCAAAGTCCGCCTCCCTGGCGCCGCCGTCATACCAGCCCTGCCGACAGCATGTAATGGCTAGGAGAGACCCTCTACAGAACCTAACCGACGTGGGCTTGGACGTGCTGGTGGCCGGGTTGCGGACCCGCTTCCTGCCGCATAGGCTGCTGGAACAGCACAGACACGATCGGGCCCCCCTGCTGCAGGCCGCCGAGCAGCAGATCGAAGAATACTACGGCTCGCAGTCGGCCGCTTATAAACTGGCGCAATGGTGTCTGCAAGTACATTACCTGCTGCAAAACCGGGCCGGGCAGGACGACGTCACCGAGGAAATGGCGATCTGCGATTTGGAGCGGATGCAGGCCTTGGCCGAGGCCCTGGGCTCCTTGGACACCAGCAGCGACATCAGGACGCTGCGCGATCAGATCGCCTCGCGCAAGTCCGAAGCGACCCTGTTTCAGTCGGCCAGCGGCGGGTTTACGCAGCTGCCGGAATTGTTGCAGGCCGCGGCCACCGCGTTTCAGGAGTGTCTGATTCGCTTGGCCGGCGCTGAATTCGGCCCGATTCCCGGCAGTCTGAACGGGCAGATGCAGATGCTGGCGGATCGGGATTTTCTGGCCACGCATCTCATAGACGGCAGCCAGGAGCGACTGGAACGTTGTTTGATTCTCGCGCGCATGGTTGGGATCATGGATACGCTGCACCGTATCGGCGTCCCGGCGTCGGTGCAGGCGGCGAGCGCGGATGCGCAACGGATCCAGCAACTGGCCGTGGCCGTAGGCATTCCCAATCTGCGGGCGCAGACCGGAACGTTCATGCCGGCCGCGGGAACCGCATCGGTTCTCACGGCGGCCTCGCCGCCCGCAACGGAGACCCCAGCGGAAGCGCCGGCAGCCACCATGTCGGAAACCGACGACGACCGCAATCTGGTCTTGAGCATTGAAGTCCCGGATCGGGAGGCCCCGTCTCGTCCCGACCCCGATCCGCCCGCCGCGCCGCGCGGCCCGGGCGCGGATCCCCCGCCGGAACCCCCATCGTCCGGGATACGCGGCGGCCTGTCCGAAAGCCCACCGGAAGCAGAGCCGCCGCAGGATTCAGGTGTAGGCCGCTTGCTGGCCGGACTCGGCGCCGTAGTCTTGGTCGTGGCTTTGCTGGTGCTGCTCACGATGGGCAACTCTACCCGGAACGACGATCTCAACTTCATCGAGAGTCTGCAGAGTCGGCTGGTGGGCGTGAATCAGCCGGTCGCAGAAATCGCGGCCGAGGAGCCGGCCGTGATGGTCGCGGCAGAGCCTACACCGCCCGAGGCGACTTTCACGCCGATGCCGCAGCCGTCCCCCACCCCTACGCCCGAGCCCACGTCCACGCCGGAACCGACGCCCACGCCCACGCCCTTGCCCATTCCGGACGATGTCGCCTACACCACGGATGCGGCCCGCAAGTTCGAGTGGCCGCATCGGGCGGCCACTACGGTGGGCGAAGAGCTGGAAGCCGGGTCTGTGGTCATATTGGTGCAACGAGTTGCGCTGGCTCCTGAATCCGAAGAGGTCTGGTTGCAGCTGTTGGACGGTACGTTCGTGGAAAGCCGCTACGTCGAAAACGTTCCGGACAGTCTGCCCTGGATGGACTTCGCCGCCTTAGGCATGCCGGATTTCGAGCCGGACGACGCACAGCCGGCAGGGACGGAGCCTGTCCCGCCGGAACCCGCTCCCGAAATCGTGCTGCGGGCCGGACCCGGTCTTCAATACGCGGAGAAGGGCCGGTTGCCGCCGGATGCAGCGCTGGAACCCATTGGGACCAACGCCCAGGGGGACTGGGTCGTGTTGCCTACGCGCTATTGGGTCTCCGTCTCCCGGCTCGCGGAGGTGCCGAACGGGCTGCCGGTCACGACTGTCCCCTACGTGGCTACTCCAGCCAATCTGCGGCGCGGTCCTTCGGCGGCCACGGAGTTGGTCGGGACCATGGCCGCGGGTCAGCCCCTCGTGTTGGTGGCGCAGACGGAAGGCGCCAATCCGGCGGGCACTTGGTACCGGCTGGATCTCGGCTTTTGGATTTTCGGAGGACTGGTTGCGGATGCGCCTGCGGATTTGCCGCAGGAGTAGGCGGCAGCCGACCCGCCTGTTCAGCAAACGGCAAACGAAGGATGCTCATGGCGATCGACAGCGGCACATCTCCCTTTCCCAAGGTAGTGGTGGTAGGGGCCGGCAGCCTCTTCTTTGGACGTCAAGCCATCTGGCAGATGGTGCATTCCCCCCATCTGCAGAACGGCGCTCTGGCGCTGGTAGACACGGATGCCGAGCGGCTGGAGCAGTTGGTTACGCTGGCGCACATGGTCAAAACCGCCCGCGGCGTGAACTTGACCATAGAAGCCGCGACCGATTGGCGGGAATCTCTGCCGGGCGCGGATTTCGTGGTGCTCAGCTTCGCGCGCGAGACGGTACGGTACCGGGGGATAGACTGCATGCTGTCCGCGAAATACGGCGTGCGCATGTGTTCCGGCGACACCATTGGGCCCGGAGGCATTTTCCGCGCCATGCGCGAGTTCCCGCGCATCCTGGAATGTGCGGCCGACGTAGCCCGCCTCTGCCCGGAAGCCTGGGTCGTCAACTACATCAACCCTTCGGCGGTGCATGGCATCGGTCTCATGCGCTACGCCCCTACGGTGAAGAGCTTCGCCCTCTGCGACAGCCTGCACATGCCCCATATCAAGGGCCGGATCGCGCACATGGCCGGACTGGGCGTAGCGGACCGCGCCCCTCTGAGCGCGGAGATGGACGCGGATTTCGACGTCCGCATTGCCGGCGTGAATCACTTCACGTGGCTGCTCAAGGCGGAGTACCGCGGAGTAGACAAGACCCCTGAGGTAGCGGCGTACTTGCGGGCCCAGGCCGCCGCGGAAAATCCCCGGAGCGTGGCCGCCGGACACTCCAAAGGCTGGCTCAACGCCACCATCGCCCACGAACTCTACGAGATCTTCGGATACGTACCGGTCTGCGTGTCCCATACCAAAGAATACGTGCCCTATTACCAGGGTACCGGAGTGACCCGGAACGGGACTCCCCCCCTGGACATCTTCGAGACCGAAAGCCGGTATGATCTACACGAAAAGATGTGGGACCAGATCGCCGGCTACCTGTCCGGAGCCACGCCGATCGCGCAATACACCCACGAAATCGGCCCGGATCATGCGACCGACATCATTGAAAACATGGTAGGCGACCTGGACCGGCCCTTTTACGTGAATACGGCGAATCACGGGGCCGTACCCAACCTGGGCGCCGACGCCTTTCTGGAACTGCTCTGCGACATCGACATGAACGGGCCGGCGCCGCGTCCGGTGGGCGATATGCCGCGCGGGTTGCTGGGCCAGCAACAGATCGTCCTGGACACCCATGAACTGACCGCCGAGGCCATAGTCAAAGGCGACTACAACCTGTTGCGCCGCGCCATGCTGACGGATCCCATCGTGAATTCCATTGCCGACGCGGACGCCATCCTGAAAGAGTTGCTGGAGCAGGAACGGGACGCGTTGCCTGACTGCTGGTATGCGTAATGCGGCTGCGGCCCTGAGAACTGCCTGAAGTACAAGAGACGATTCATGTCCGATTTTCACCTTGCCGCAGCGCAACGCACCCAATTGTCGCGGATTTCCACGGCTACGCTGACTTCCGTGCTGATCAAGCGGGGCATCAGACACAGCTTCATGCGGGATGTTTTCCCGCTGGCTCCGCACCTGCGGCTGGCCGGGACCGCTTTCACTCTGCGCTACATCCCCAGCCGCCAGGATCTGACGGACCGCCGGTACGACAACGAGACCAACGTACAACGCATCGCCATGGAAAGTATCGGGGAAGGCCAGGTACTGGTGATCGACGCCCGCGGCATCACGGATGCGGGTACTATGGGGGACATTCTGGCCACGCGCATTCAACAGCGCGGCGCCGCCGGCATCGTGACGGACGGCGGTCTCAGGGATACGCCTGCACTGGCGGAAATGGGGTTCCCCGTCTTTCTGGGCGGCGCCGCGGCCCCGCCTTCGCACTTGGTGCATCACCCGGTGGATATCAACCAGCCGATAGGCTGTGGCGGCGTGGCGGTCGTGCCTGGCGATCTGATGGTAGGAGACGGCGAGGGGGTGGTAGTCGTACCGCAGCAGATGGCGGCCGCGGTGATCGCGGAGGCCTGGGAACAGGAACAGCTGGAAGCCTGGGTAGTGGGCCAGATTCAAGCGGGCAAGTCCATCAAGGGCCTGTACCCGCCGGACGACGAAGCGATGGCCCGCTTCAAGACGGCCCGCGGCTGATCTCGAGTCGAGCCGTCCCCGCGCAGCCCTACCCCAACAGGAGGAACTTTCTATGCTGAGTGAGCGTTTCGGTATTCAGCAGCTGCAACAGCTGCTGCTACCCCCCGAGGATTGGCGCCCCTTCCCCAGGCGACAGGATCGCGCCGGCTGGGCTGCAATCCCACAGTCCTTGCAGGAACTTCTGTTGCAGGCCGGCCGGGACCGGTTGGGCTATGCCTATCCGGCCTTGCCCGCCACTTTGTTCCTGGACTATAGGCGGACCGGTCGCCGTACCCCGTTTCAGAACGTGTATTATGCCCGGCGTTACGCCTTGGTGGATCTGGTTCTGGCCGAGTGCGTGGAGGGCGCGGGCCGTTTCCTGGACGACATCGTCGACGGCGTCTGGGCCCTATGCGAGGAAACCTATTGGGGGGTCCCGGCCCATATTCGGGTGCAACGGGCCGGCAATACCTTGCCGGACAAATATGAGCCGACCGTCGACCTCTTCGCGGCCGAGACCGGAGCCCTGCTGGCCTGGACTTGCTATCTGTTGGGAGAGGCGCTGGACTCGGTGTCTCCCGTCGTGCGCTCCCGCATGACCCGGGAAATTGCCGAACGCATTCTGAACGTGAACCGATACCGCAACGACTTTCCCTGGCAGGGCAATCTGGGCGGTCGCAGGGTCAACAACTGGAATCCCTGGATCTGTTCCAACTGGCTGACTTGCCTGCTGGTGGTGGAGCAGGATCCGCGGCGGCGGGCCGAGGACCTCCATTGCCTGCTGCAGACGTTGGACCGGTTCGTCGATCCGTATCCCCGCGACGGGGGTTGCGACGAAGGCCCCAACTATTGGGGCCGGGCCGGGTTGTCTCTCTACGACAACCTGGAGCTACTGTACGGAGCTACCGGCGGCCAGGTGGATCTCTTCGCAGACGATCTGGTGCGGGAGATCGGCAGATTCATATATCGGGCGCACATCAGCGAAGACTATTACTTGAACTTCGCCGACGCCTCCGCCGTGGTGATGCCCGAGGCCGCCTTGACGCTCAACTACGGAGTCCGCATTGCGGACCCGGCGATGGTGGAATTCGGGCGATGGCTGTTGCACCGCCAGGACTTCCTGCATAAGGGTTTCGAGGACGGCACGGGCGTGAAGAAGCCCTCGAGTCTGGGGCGCGCCCTAGCGTCCCTGTTTGCTCTGCAAAAGCTGGAGGGCGCGCCGGGAACTCCGCCGCTGCACCGGGACGTATGGTTGCCGGATACGGAAGTGATGTGCGCCCGAGACCAGGAAGGTTCGGCCCAAGGGTTGTATGTGGCGATCAAAGGGGGGCACAACGAAGAGAGTCACAACCACAACGACATCGGGGCTTTTGTCGTCTATGCCGACGGTCGGCCGTTGTTGATCGACATCGGCGTGGAGGAATATACGGCCAAGACTTTCGGACCCGACCGCTACGACATCTGGACCATGCAGTCTGCTTTCCACAACCTGCTGCCTACCGTAAACGGCGCGCAACAACAACCCGGCGCCCAGTACCAGGCTACCGACATGCAATATCAGGCCGACGCCGCCAGCGCGGAGGCCACGTTGGACTTGGCCGCCGCCTATGGTCCGGAAGCAGGTATCGAACAGTGGGAGCGCCGCCTCGTCCTGACCCGCGGCCGCGAAGTGCGCATTGCCGACGTCTACCGGTTGCACCAGGCGCCCCAGAGCCTGACCCTGAGCGTGATTACGCCTTGCCAGGTGTCCTGGGAACCGGGCACCGGCAAGATCCGGCTGGATGCCCGGGAGTTCGTAACGGGTCGGACTTCAGGTGCGGGGTGGTTGTTCTTCGATCCGGACCGCTTCGAGCCCAGCGTCGAGAGTCTGCCCGTTACCGACGCGCGCATGGGACCGGTGTGGGGTACCGAGCTGTTTCGGCTGACGTTCGATTGCACACGGCTGGACGCCGCTGCCGGCCACGAGTTTACCGTAAAGCTCTGATTGCGGGGCGCCGGGAGCAGAGACGGGGCCGTCTCTCCCAATTATGACGTGATTTCGGCCGCATCCGCCGGTCGCACGCCTCTCCTGGAAGCTCCCACCTAGAGGCCGGGATACGAGCAGCCGTTCTTGGGCTCTCGTACCGGTCCACGCCAAGCACAAAAAAGCCAGGGACGGTGTCGACCGTCCCCAGCTCCGTTTGGCTGTCGGCAGGGCGTCCTTAATCCTATTCGGCGGAGGCCCTGGATTTGAGAAACTTGGGCAGTATTACCCACATGGCAAACAAGGTGGTGAAGCCGACGAGTGCGAGTACCAATTCCATGATGTATTTGTCCCCCAAATCCTGATGCTCGGAATTGTAGAGGCAGGGCCGACATCAAGAAACGGCAATCCCGACGAAAATATCGCCAGTACTTTGTGCGGATTGCATAAACCGCGATGCGGATTTTTCATTGCAGGGGAGGTTTGTAATGTTCGGCTGCACAAAGCGGAAAGCCGCGTCCCGCCAACGGCGCGCCGTGTCCTACTTCGAAGCCGGATATCAACGGATGCCGTTCGGCGCGGTCGAGATTCACCCGCACCCCGTCGGCCATGAAAATCATAATGTGTGCCCTGCGCTGCCGGTCCGTGACGTTGGGGGGCGTGGCATGGAAATTCTGGCAGTGATGGAACATGCATTCACCGGCGGCCAGATCCACGGACTTGCCTATGGCGGCGGGTTCGTGACGCATCCGCTGGCGAGGAGATTCCGGGGGCGGCTCCTTCCCCTGCTCGGCGGCGGCCTGGATTGCCGCCTGTTCCGCTTCGTAGGCCTCCAGACCGAACCGCGGGTCCCTGTGACTGCCCGGTATCACATGCATGCTGCCGTTGGCCGGTTCCACATCGTCTAGAGCCAGCCAGCAGGTCAGGATCTGGGGATCCATCAGGGGCCATAGGTAGAAGTCTTGATGAAAATGAAACAAGCCGTTGTCGCGAGGCGGTTTGGAAATAATCTGGTCGTGCCACAGCCGCACGGCATCGGTACCCAACAGGGCCTTGGCTACACCGGTAACGACGGGATGGTGCAGCAGATTTCGGTAGTCTGCGTCCCGCTTCCACATGTTGATGTATTGGGTGATGGGCCGTGGTGCCTGCAACTCTGCCGTGGCGCCCGCGCGGCGATGTCCGTACTTGAACTCCGGTTCGTCGTCTCTGCCGCCCTGATTCTCCTCTGTTATGACCTGGTCCAGCTTGTCGCGGTAGAGCGTCACCTCGGGTTCGTTCAGGACCCGTCCGTAGCGGAGGTATCCGTGCTCTTGAAAGAAATCGATTTGGGACTGGTCGATCATAGTGGTTCCTCGTTTAACTCGGGACTCGGCGGCTCACCGGGGTGAGGGCCCGTGCTCTGCCGGGCCGAGGCTTTCCGTGCGGCGTATGTCTCCTTCAGAATCTCGACTACGGTATCGACGGGCAACTGCTCGATCCGGGTGAAGCGGATGCAGCTCTTGCCGCAATTCAGCGATCCGAATTCCGTCCGGTATTTCTCTACCCGATGCATGTCCAGGTAGAGGCTCATGTAATTCTTCTGGGAGGCGTAGGCACAGAGCGCGTGTTCTCCCACCCAATACGTAGGCATGCCGTATTTCATATCGACGACGAGATCGTCGGCTGTGGATTCGACCAGCGCCCGCAGCTGCTGCATGGCTTCGCGGCGGCGAGGCGGCACCTTCGTCATGTATTCGTCTACATCCGCAGCTGCAATGCGCATGGACTCCACCTGCTCGCTCTCGACGCAAATCCTCTACCCGCCATTCTACACGCCGCGGCCCTGTTCTCCTCCCAGTGTACGAGGCCTATCGACGTGTCTGCGAGCAGTGTTCCGACTGGTTGCTCCTGCCTACTGCCGAGTAGTCGCGGGGTACGGGGTGCGGCCGACCGGCTGGAAGGCGCCGGTCCCGGCATCCTGCCGCTCGGACGACATGCCGGGATGTCGGTCGTCGGCCGTTTGGCGCCAGACGGCATCCGCCACGCGCAAGGCGCGGGTTGTATCCGCCACATCATGCACACGCACCATGTGTGCCGTTCGACTAGCAATGACGGCGGCGGCGAGAGAACCGGTCTGTAAAGGGCCTGCGTCTCCAGAAGACGCCAACTGCCGGAGAAAGCCTTTGCGCGAGGAGCCGGACATGACGGGATACCTCCATTCCGGCCCGGCGCCGAAGTCTCCCAACAGCGCCGCGTTCTGCTCCAAGTTCTTGCCGAAGCCCAGGCCCGGGTCCGTCACTTGCAGCCAGCGGCACTGTCCTCTGCCGCGGGCGGCGGCGAGAGCCTCTTCCAGCTCCCGGCGGACTGCGGCCGCGACGTCACCGAGGGGCGCGAAAGGACGCAGGTTTCGCAAGCGCCCTGGATATGCCGGGTCTCGTACGCGCTGGTTGTTGTACACGAAGATATGCGGAATCCCGGCTTGGGCCGATAGGTCCAACAGTGCCGGATCGAACCTGCCGGCCCAGACGTCGTTGATCACGTCCGCTCCACATGCCAGGGCCGCCTTCGCCGCCGTGGATCGAAAAGTATCTACCGAAAGCGGCAGGGTCGTCGCGGCCCGGGCCACGTCGAAAGCCGCCGTCAATCTGCGGACCTCCTCGGCTGCCGGAATCAGCGCATGCCGGGGTCGCGAAGTCTGGGCCCCGATGTCTATCAGATCGGCCCCGGCGGCTTCCATCTGCGCGATCTGCCGCGCCAATGTCGCCTTGGCGGCGGCATCTTCCGGGATCCGGCCCGGCACCAGTGAGGATTCGGGCGAGACGTTGAGAATTCCGACTACCCGAGTCTTCTCTTGCAACCGCCAGATCTGCTTTCCGACCGGCAGTATCTGCGGCAAGGGAGACCGGCCCAGCTTGTCCCGTTCCGCTTGGAGCGTCAGGCCGGTCTGGGGATTGACGAAATCCGGGACCATGTCGCACAGGGGTTCCAGCACGAAATCCCGCTGTGCGGCTTGATAGTGCGGCAGCTGGATAAACGGCAGTTCCTCGAGGATGCAGTCTCCCAAGAAGGCGAGATCCAAGTCGATGATGCGCGGACCGTACCGCACCGTCTTGACCCGGCCCATGTCTTGTTCTATCTGCTGCAGGGCCCGCAACAGTTCCCGGGGACCCAAAGGGGTAAGCAGACGACAGGCTGCGTTGAGAAACCAGGGCTGGTGCTCCAGCAGGATCGGGGCGGTTTCGTAGAGGAAGGAGGTGTCCGCTACCTTCCCGACGCTGCCCAGGGCCTGTACCGCCTGATGCAGATGGGCGGCGCGGTCCCCCAGATTGCTGCCCAAGGCGATCAGGGCTTCGTGGTCCTGCGCCATGGCCGGAAAGGGAACCGGGAAAACGCGATAGACGGAGAACGGAATCAGCCGGAACGGCGCTCGGGGATTTCATCGGACTCCGGCCGGGTCAGGGCGGGCCAATGTCCGTATGTATCCTGGCCGCGGCAATGTATGCCGTGCTTGTTCCAATTGGCGAAAGCCTTTACGTCCGGGGAGACGAAACGCATGGTCAGACCGCAGCGTCTCCGCGGCGAAGTATTGGGTTGAGAGCCGTGCAACACCCAGTCCGTATGCAGGGAAATCTGCCCCGCCTTCATTTCCAGGGATACGGGCTCGATCCCAAAGCGTTCCACGTTGCGCACGGTCTGGTTGAGCACGTTGTTTTCGGAGCGCTCGCTGCGGCTGAAGGCAATCTGCCCGTGCAGATGGGTGCCGGGCAAGACTTGCATCGCTCCGTTTTCCCTGTCCGCGTCGTCTATCGCCAACCATACGGTCACGGTCTTGCTGGGGGAGAGAGGCCAGTAGGACGCGTCTTGATGCCAGGCTACCGTCTTGCCGTCATGGGGCAGCTTGCAAAAGTAATGGGTGCCCCAGCAGATCAGATTTTCTCCCAGCAGGTCTTGGACATAGTCCAGGATGCGCTTTTCGCAGCAGAGGTCCCAGAGGGCACGCAGGCGGGCATGCCAGCCATTGATGGAGTAACTGTTCCAGCCTTTGGCCGCGGCTTCCGCCAGGATGCGGTCGAAGTACGCTCGATGGACTGCGATCTCCTCCACGTCGAAGACGTCCAAAGGACAGATGTATCCTTGCTCGTTGAAGTGCTGCACTTGGGCCGGCGTCAACGTCTGCGGTTCCGCTTCGCCTAACGGGAAGAACTCCTTGATCCGTTCCAAGTCCGGGAACGCTTCGGTCAGCTGATCTGCAGGTGCGGCCATGTCGGGTTCCTGTGTACGTCTCGGCATTTTCCATGGGGCGAGCCGGCGGCGGCCCTTCTCACGACTTGCAAAGCCGGATTTCGTCCAGCCTGGAAGTCTTGCCCAGGGCCTCCCCGGGCTATGCCGTCGCGGATCGGTCCTGCGCATTGTATACAATGCCCCGAGACCTGCGCATCCGCTTCCGGGCCCCGGAACAGGATCTGCAGGCGACCCTCAGCCCGGTTTCCACGGAGTCGCTTCCATGCAGATCCAATGGTATGCTCACGCCTGTTTTCGGATTACCTCCGAGGACTTCGGTATCGTCACCGATCCCTATACGCCGCACAAGGCAGGTTTTCAGCCCATCACCGACGGTGCGGACATTGTGGTCCGCAGTTCCGACGACGATTCCGCCCACTGCAACGCGGCTATGTTTCCCGGTGCGGACGTCTTGACCATGACCTATGCCCCCGCGGAAGGCACGGTGTGGCGCGGAGTGCGCTTTACGCCCATTCCGGCCCAAGAGAGCCTGATTCACAAGGTGGAGCCGGGAGACAATGCATTGTACCGCTTCGTATTGGATGGGGTGGACGTGACCCACTTCGGAGACGTGGGCAATCCTTTGGAAGACTGGCAGCTGGAGAAGATGAAGGGCACCGATGTAGCGCTGGTGCCCACCGGCGGTCCTCCTACGATCGAGCTCTCGGACCTGCACCAAGCCTTGAACGTGCTGCAACCCAAGATCACCATTCCCATGCACTACGCCTTGCCTAACTGCAAGTTCCCGGCGATGCAGGAAGTAACGGCATTTACGTGTGAGTACGCGGCCGATGCGGTGCGGGTCTTCCAAGACGACGCCGTCGAGATCACTCCGGCGGACCTGCCTGCATCACCGCAGGTGTGGGTTCT
This sequence comes from Anaerolineales bacterium, assembly GCA_034421855.1. Lineage (GTDB taxonomy): Bacteria > Chloroflexota > Anaerolineae > Caldilineales > Caldilineaceae > Bin34. The sequence goes on along the minus strand of DAOUKB010000117.1, from coordinate 1,457 downwards.
CCACGCTACCCACACCACCTAGAGGCAGCCGGACGCGGTCGGCCGACCAGGCTGCCTCCGATTGCCGTTCGAGATTTGTGGGTCCAGCGGCCCCTTGGCCGCATCGGCCAGCACCCGGCTTACACGCCTCTCCCGCTTTCAAGACAGTTCGCTGAGCACCTCTTCCGGGCTGACCGCGGGGATCGGAGACCGGGCATAGTCTCTGATGTTCCGCATCACGATATGCCGAGCCCCGCAAGTCCGGGCGGCCGCTACCTGCATAGTGTCTTCCAAGTCCGACATCGGAAGCTCGGAGGCATACCGGAGGGCTGCGGTGGCGGCGGCCCAAAGCGGGTAAGCTGGATAATGAAGTCGCCGGCGTGCACCCCGCCGCCCCGTGACGGCGTCACCAAGCCATAGAGTTGGGAGACGGAGTGCCAGGCGATACAGGCGCTCTCTGCTCCGTGTTCTATCCTGTCCAGAAGCTCCGCGGCCGGATCTGAGAGTATGGACGCCTATCGAGGGCGAGGGCGACGAGCACATCGGTGTCCAGAAGTATCATCGGAGGTGCTTTTGCGCCAGCGCTTCGTAACGCGGGTCGTTGCGCTCGGCTGCCCGAATTGGCCTCGCCACCGCGCGGCGAAGGACGAGGCATGCTCTCCTACCACTTCTCTGAGAGACTGCTCGATGAGCGAGGACAGCGAAACTCCGCGGGCGCGTGCATACCGCTTGGCGATCGGGAGCAACTCAGCGTCCATGGTAATGGTAAGTTTTTGCTTCATTGTTCAAACAGCCTCCAGCTACATACACGCCCTGGCCTTGGTAATATTACGTACAATTCGGTCGCAGTCCTGGGATTCGTGGGTTGGGCTCGATGAAACCGGGCCCCGACCGTGTCCGTACCGGGCAACTGCCCCTTAACAGTTCGCCGTACAGGACCCATGGGTGGTTGTCGTACCCGTCCTGACGGCCGTTTGGGATCATGCAATCCATGCCCCACGTACCAGATATGCAATTGCCCGTCGTAAGACCGCGGCAACGCAAAATCGAGTACAGGCCCCAGTCGAGCGGCATGCCTTCGGCACTTTGTCCCGTGGTCGTCTGCCCATAGATCGAGCTTCGGTGAGCCCGGCCTCGCGTACATTCCGGAACGACGGGGGCTTGCTCGGCAAGGTAGGTGTCGCGCAAGGGGTCGGCTTCGGGTTCCGTATTCCGGTCGCCTCGGGATGAAGCCAGGATGGGCTGCTTCGCTGCTCTCGACAGGTCTCCGGGACAGTCCAAGTCGTCACAGCACGCAAGAGGGGAATGCGGCGCGATCGGCACCCGACGCGATGAGACGTAGAACTCCAGAGAGTGTACGGCTGTAGCGTCCCACCGCTCTCGTACTGCCGCCAGTGCCGGATCGTGTCCCGGTCGTTGCGGAATTCCAGGTTGCAGTGCGACAATGGGTCGAGAGTAGATTCGGGAATACAATGGGT
>DAOUKB010000116.1:0-4063 GCA_034421855.1 Anaerolineales bacterium | reverse complement strand
GAGCGGCTGGGGCGTGTCCTCTACGAACATTACGACCGCCGGAACGACTCCGCCCACGCGGTCGCTTTCAATCTGCTGGTTACGCAGTGGCAGCAGATAATGCTGAATGCACAGGACGCAGAGCAGCGCGGACTGTTGTGATGTCTATTGTCGAGCCGAGGAATGAGCAAACGACGCCCTTTGGGCTGAAGTTTCGCCTCCGGCGGAAACGCTTCCCGTACCGGCGGGATGGCGTGCGCCCTCTACCATCGAATCGCTGTGGCGTATATGCGTTGTGGCTGCCGGCGAAGGTGCCTGACGCGTACGACTGCATCTATGTGGGCAAGTCCGAGACGTGCATCCGTCGCCGTTTGTTGCAACATCTACAGAACGAACCCAACCCTGGGCTGCGCCGCCTACTTCGTATGTACCGCGACGTCGTGGAGTTCTCGGTGGCATTCACCGCCTGTGCGGCGGAAACCGATGCGCTGGAGACGCAAGTAATCAACGAGTGGCAACCCGAAACGAATCGCAACAAGCTAGGAGAAGGGTAGTCCCCGAAGGCAGGCGGGTTACAACCCCATCATCATTGCTGCTCCAGCTTCGGTCATACGCTTGGTAGGCTGAGAGCAGCCCCAGATCGTACTCTGCTTGGTCTAGCGTTGGCGGATTCGTTCCAACAGGTCGAATCCGCATGATGTCAAGTGTACCTGACACCGTCCTGACAGTCGGGGACGATGAAGCTGGGTCGGCTGTCGTATGGGCAAGCCCTTTCCCTCCCGATCGATACCGATCCGACCAAGCGGATTCGAGGTCGTAGAACCGCTGCAACCGCCTGCGATCTTCGTACGGAAACTCTCCTTTACCCTCCGTCGACAAGGATGGTTATCGTCGGAACATTGAGCATTGCTGCAAGAGCGGAAGGATGCAATGCGTAGGGAAACGACAAGGAGAAGCCCAAGATACCTTTTCGGAGCGCGAGGGTAGAGTCTCCGTTGCAGCGAAGAGAGAACGGATCGGATGACGGGCGATTCCTGAGGATGGCCTGTACAGATCCGGTCGTGAGTTCATTCCGTGAGGTCGACTCACGCGTGGCTACTCGGCATTGCCCACCTGCCAAGCACGGAGAGAGGATATCGGCGTCTCGATGCCGGACGCCCCGCGGGTTCTTCGCGGGCGGATACCTAACTACGGCTCTGAAAGGGTCACGGGCAGGTCTTTGCAGAGCCGTCAGCCTTCCGGCCGGAGGAGCGGCTCTGGCGATATCAAGGCCTCCTACAAGGATGATGTCCTGGAGATCGCCGTTCTGAAGAGGGCGGCTCAAGCACCTCGGAGCATCCAGAGCAAAGTCGAGCAGATCGCTCGGCAGGCGCATCCGTCAAAATGTACGAGGCGGAGCTCGCCGTTTCCAGAATCCAGAGTACTATCAATCACAAGGGGGTATGACCGACGGATCGTGTAGGACCCTCCTCGTTGAGACCGACACGGGCGTTGGCCGCAGGATCCTGCTGGCCTTGCCTTTCGCTGGAGGTGCAGATTTCAAGGGCGCGATGGAGCCGGTCTGCTTAAGCTCCGGGTTCGTAGTTTTTGGTTCTCTGGCCACAATCCAGCAGGACGTCTTAATCCCCTGACGTCCAGATAACTGTGGACGGCCATGCCAAGGAGGGTCGCTATGGCTATAGGGTTTGAGGTTCCACCCGAGAAGCTGAACGTCAAATGCGATCCTGACGGTCTCGACTTCGAAACGACCGAGGAGCTCGCTCCGCTCGAAGGCATGATCGGACAGGAGCGGGCCCTCAGCGCCCTGGAACTGGCGCTGAACATGGCGGAACCGGGTTTCAACCTCTTCGTATCCGGATCGCCGGGAACCGGCAGGAACACGGCTCTGACGGCACACATAGAACAGGTGGCAAAGCGACAACCGATCCCGCCCGATTGGGGGTACGTCTACAACTTTCAGGATCACTCGCGGCCTCAGCCTATCAGCCTACCCGCCGGAAGGGTTCGGATCCTGGCGGCAGACATGGATGGACTGATCGATACGGTACGCCGGGAGGTTCCCAGGGTCTTCGAGAGCGAGGACTACGCGAAACGGGTGGAAGTAGTGCTGCAGGGACTGCAAACGCGGCGCCAGGAGTTGACTGCAGAGTTGGAAAAAACAGCCATGGAGGCCGGGTTCACCCTGAGATTCGTTCCGACGGGCATTACGTCTCTCCCGCTGAAGAACGGTCGCCCCCTGTCCGAAGCGGACTACGCTGCCCTGTCCGACGAAGAGCGGGAATCCATGAAAGAGCGAGCCGCGCAACTGCAACTCGCCATCAACCGTACGCTGGCCGACATCAGGCGCTTGGAGAAGACGGCTCAAGAGGAGACTCTCCAAGTAGACCGAGAAATCGTCCGTTTCACGCTGACTCCGATAATCGACGAGTTGCAGGCGAAGTATTCGCACTATCCCGAAGTAGTGGCCTACCTGGACCAGGTAGAAGCCGACATGGTCGACAACCTCGAGATGCTCAAGCCGAGAGACCCCGCTCCGGCTCCCCTCGGCTTGCCGCCCTTCGAAGAGGACGTGTTCGTCAAATATCGGGTCAACGAGCTTGTCGACAACGCCGCCCGTGACCATGCCCCGGTGGTCTTGGAACAGATCCCCACCTATTACAACCTCTTTGGGCGCATCGACTACAGAGCGCGCATGGGAACGCTCGTCACCGACCACACCATGGTCAAGGGCGGCGCCATCCACCAAGCCAACGGTGGATTCCTGATCCTGCATGCCCACGAGCTGCTCGCGAACCCGTTCTCGTGGCAAACCTTGAAAAGGACACTGCGTACTGCAGAGATACGCATAGAGAATATGGGAGAACAGTACAGTCCCTTGCCGACGGCCACGCTACGTCCCAAGCCGATTCCCGTAAACACCAAGATCGTAATCGTCGGCACTCCGGAGATACTGCGCTGGCTGCAGACTCTGGACGAAGACTTCCGCCGCTACTTCAAGATAGTCGCCTATTTCGACACGGCGATGAAACGGACTCCCGAGAACGTAGCCAAGTATGCCGCCTTTGTCGCTGCTCGCACCCGGGACAAGGCCCTCATGCCCTTTCACAAGACCGCCGTCGCCCGGATCATCGACTACTCTAGCCGCTGGCGGAACACCAGGAGAAGCTGACCACTCGGTTCATGCATGTGGTCGATATCCTCACCGAGGCCAACTACTGGGCACACGCCACCAAGAGCGGCTTGGTGATGGGCGATCATGTGGACAAGGCCGTCGAGCAGCGCACGTACAGGTCGAGCTTGGCGGAGGACCGGTACAGGGAGCTGATCGAAGACGGCACCATCCGCATCTCGACAGACGGCGAGATCGTAGGCCAAGTCAACGGTTTGGCTGTGCTTTCCTTTGGTGAAGTGTGGTTTGGGAGACCCAGCCGGATCACAGCCCGGGTTTCGCTGGGTCGGGGGCAACTGGTCAACGTGGAGCGGGAGACCCGGCTGAGCGGCAAGATTCACGACAAGGGTTTCATGGTGCTGACCGGCTACCTTCGAGGCAAATACGGCCGCGACAAACCCCTGTCGTTGAACGCCAGCATCGGTTTCGAGCAAAGCTACAACGAGGTCGACGGCGACAGCGCCTCGTCCACGGAGCTTTATGCCTTGCTGTCTGCGATCTCGGGCCTTCCCGTCGCCCAGGGAATCGCTGTCACCGGGTCGGTGGATCAGAACGGCAACGTACAAGCCGTCGGCGGCGCGACGCCAAAGGTAGAAGGATTCTTCCAGGTCTGCAAGGTCAAGGGATTCACCGACCACCAAGGGGTGCTCGTGCCGCGGGACAACCTGAAACATTTGATGCTGAACGACGAGGTGACGGCGGCGGTGGAGGCAAGCCGCTTTCACGTCTACGGAGTATCGACCATCGACGAGGGAATCGAAGTATTGACCGGAATTCCCGCAGGGGAGCGCCGGAAAGACGGCACATACCCGGCTGGAACGGTTCACTACCTGGTGGAGCTGCGGCTCCAAGAGATGGTCCGAGCGGCCCGGGAGTTCTCTGTCGAGAGCATACAGGGACAGGACCAAGAGTCAA
>DAOUKB010000115.1:0-3678 GCA_034421855.1 Anaerolineales bacterium | reverse complement strand
GTTTCGCCCAGAGGATTGCGCCGGAGCATGCCTGTCATGGCCGGCAGAGACGGGCAGTCCAGGGAGGATAGTCTTGTGTATATCGAGCCTCAGGTAGCACCGAGGTTCGGCCGAGACCCATTGCATCCAACAGGGAGAATCTCGAACCATGCTCCATCCGTACGAAGGCTCTGCCCAGAGCTGGGCAGTCCAGACGATGTCCAACATCATGGTGCCCATGCGAGACGGCGTCGTGCTCGCAACGGACATTTACCGACCGGCCATCGACGGGACCATGGCCCCCGGACCCTTTCCGGTTCTGTTGGAACGCACTCCATACGACAAAGCCGCACCCGACAACGTCGACATGGGCCGCTATTTCGCCAGGCGCGGCTATATATGCGTAATCCAGGATGTACGAGGTCGTTTTGCCAGCGCAGGCGACTGGTATCCGTTTGCCAAGGAAGCCCCCGACGGCTACGACACCGTGGAGTGGTTGGCTACGCAGCCGTGGTGCGACGGTCAGGTGGGTACGATGGGAGGATCCTACTGCGGCAGTGATCAGTCGGCCCTGGCTACGCTGGATCCACCTCATCTGAAAACCATGATCGTGGCCGTAGGAGCCGCTAGTTACTATCATGCCTCCATGCGCCAGAACGGCGCCTTGGAGCAGCGGTTTATCGTCTACGCCTTCCGCATGGCTACGACCAGCCGGGAAGCGCTGGCGGATCCGGGCTTGCGTACCCTGTTGCTGGACGCTTACGCCAACGTGCACGAATGGTTCGGGCGGGTGCCTTTCAGGAAGGGCGTGTCGGCCCTGCGGCTGCTGCCGTCCTATGAACAGTGGGTGATCGATATCCTGACCCAAGGCGACTACGGCAGCTACTGGCACCAGCGGGGCTACGACATCGTGCGCCATTACCCCGACCATGCCGACGTGCCGACGCTGTACATCGGCGGTTGGTACGATTCCTACGCCCGCGCCACTTGCGAGAATTACGCTGCGCTGTCCAGACTGAAGCAGTCCCGACAGATGTTGTTGATGGGGCCCTGGACCCATGGGGGCTGGCAGGAGACCTTTGCCGGCGACGTGGATTTCGGCACCGCATCCCATATTCACTATCACGACGTACGCCTGGCCTGGTTCGATCATTTCCTGAAGGGCAAGCACACCGAGTTCGCGCAGAGTCGACCGGTGCGCATCTTCGTCATGGGTTCCGGCGACGATACGCGGAATTACGCCGGCCGGTTGCACCATGGCGGCCATTGGCGTACCGAGGCCGACTTTCCGCTGCCGGACACCCAATTCACGCCTTGGTACTTGCAAGCGGACGGCCGGCTGACACGGCATGCCCCCTCGGCGGCTGCCGGCGTCAGTCGTTTCACCTTCGATCCCCGAGATCCGGTACCCACCATCGGGGGCGGCATATCCGCCGCCGCCCCGGTCATGGAACCCGGCGCCTTCGACCAGCGCAGCAATACACGTTTCTTCGGATGCCACGACAGTTTGCCCCTGAACGCGCGCAGCGACGTCCTGAGCTTCACCTCCGAACCCCTGCCGCGGGATATGGAGATTACCGGCCCGGTGACGGTACGTCTGTTCGTTTCCTCTTCGGCCCCAGATACCGACTTCACCGCCAAGCTGCTCGAGGTCATTCCGCCTTGTACGGATTATCCGGAAGGGCTGGCCATCAATCTGACGGACTCGATTCTGCGTACTCGCTACCGCAACAGCTGGACAGAGCCCGAGCTGATGCAGGAAGGTCGGATATATGCCCTGGAATTCGCCCTGTATCCGACCTCCAATCTGTTCAAAGTCGGCCATCAAGTGCGGGTGGATATCAGCAGCAGCAACTTTCCGCGCTTCGACGTGAATCCCAATACCGGAGGCGCCCTAGGGGCTGAGCGTCGGTTCAAGCCGGCCGATCAGGTCGTGTACCACGAACGGGAACACCCGTCCCATATCGTGTTGCCGCTGATTCAAAGATAGCCGGGACGCAGAACCTGGACAGGTTCGTGATCGAGATTTGGGCTCAGGGGCTGCCGATCTCCCCAGGCGCGTGCATCCGAAATTCAGACCTTCTCTGCAAGCGGTCCCGGCGCTGTCTGTCTATGCACCGGCGGTCGGCTCCGGTGTCGATCCCCTCGAGGCCCTGGCGACCGCTCCAGTCCCATCCTCCAGCCGTGCCGCTGCCTGGACGGCCGGCCTTGCCCGGATGTCCACTCCTAGCCGACTCGGTACGGCCACTGGATATAGGGCGGAAAGACTGCGAGCGGTGACCAAATTGTGCCCGGTAAGAGCCGTCGCGGCCTCGGCTGGAAAGAGCATGGCGGCGGCCGCCTAGGCCGGCAACGCGGTACCGTCCCGAGGGTACGCAATCTGCTCCCGACGGGAGCAGAGGTCACGGCAATCTCCGGGAAAGTCGCTCATGCCCGCCTGGGTGGAGGCAATTAGGCAGAAATCCAGGGCACTCCCGCCGGCCCGCGCGGCGGGCGAGACGCCGGTGATCTGTCTTGTACCGGAAAAGCAGGGAGGCAGAGCCAGCCGCCGGCCGGCTCTGCGGGCAGACTCAGGACGGGAGGAGGGCCAGGACGAGCGGCATGCCCTGCAAGAGACCCAGTAGTACGGTCATGCTGCCGATCAACCAATACAGACCGGTGACCCGGCTTTTCACGACGGCCATGTCGCTTTTGAGGTCCGTCAGTTGCCGCTGCACATCCGTCAGTTGCCGCTGCACGTCCGCGAGATCTTGCTTGGTGGCCACCGGGCCCAGATCCGTCGCTTGGGCCACGAGGCTCGCCAGCTCTTCCTCCATCCCTGCTTGGCGCAGGGCCCTGAAAACATCCATCACGCTCATTGCTTCCTCGGAGAGTCAGAGCGGATCGGAGCCGCCGTGCCGGCCCCCGATCCGCATCGAGAGACGACACAGACGCCCCGGAGGGGAATCTGCGCGTACGGGCTCCTCCCGGCAGGAGAGGCGCGTACCGCTGCATTATATTTCATTCTTATAGTCGGCCTTCCGGAACATCGCGGCCGGCCCCGGTAGCCGCCCTCAGGGGACCCGCCCCGACGGTTCCCGACGGGCGCGGTGGCCGCAGAATCCCGAACAGAGCGTCGTCCGACGAGACATTGACAATGTCGCTGCTTCGCGGCTCGATCGTTGCCGGTACTCTCTTGGCAAAACGCCAGCCCCTCTGGCTGGCGTAGAAAACACTCTCTTCCCAATCCTGCAGCGTTACGTCTTCCCGCAAGCCGCCCGGTTGTATACGACGGCATGGTCGACCGTGACATCCACGTTTCCGTAACGCCGCACGGCGCATTGCACCAGCGCGCTGATGTCGTCGGGTTGTACGACGTCACACGTTTGGTATACGATGCGCCGCGCCGTGACTGCCACAGGTCACGCCCCGGCACACGCCTGCCTCCCAGGCAAGATTATGCGCGACGGCCGAGGCGCGCGAAACAGTCGTATTGATTTTGGAACATCACGCGTTCCGCGACGGCCATCGCCTAGGTCTCGGTCATATGGCCGTCTTGGATCTCCAGCTGCAGGGCGTGCGTCAACCACCGGCGGGTCTGCATGGCGTAGGCATACGTCGCGAACGGCCACGAGGTGTCGGCCCCGAAAACAAACAGCTTGTTGACGGGCGCCGCATGAAGCGCGCTGCGCAGGAAGCGGGCGGCCTCGAAGGGATTGA
>DAOUKB010000114.1:0-8234 GCA_034421855.1 Anaerolineales bacterium | reverse complement strand
CCGAAACTGGCATCCGGAGTGAGTAAGGCGCGGTAACCGGAACGGGACATGCCGCGACCCACCGAGATCGTCACTTTCTCTTTGCCCTGGAGACGGCGATCCTCCCCGGATACAAGGTCGACGGAACTGCGTACGTTCAAACGCCGACACCTTGGACCATGGTGCCGACGAGAGGGTACGGGACGCCATACATCCCGTAGCGCATACCCACGGCACGCAACCTAGTCGTACACGTCCGGGTTGGCACAGTGGGGAATTCTACGCCCTTCCAAGCCGGCTATGAGATTCTGGGAGGCCATTTCCGCCATTTTGCTGCGGGTCACGACGCTGGCGCTGGCAATATGCGGGGCAATGACGAGATTGTCCAGTTCCAGCAGCGGACTGTCGGGGGGGATGGGCTCCGGATCCGTCACGTCGAGGCCGGCATACAGGATCTGACCTGTGGACAGAGCCGTGTACAGGGCTGCCGCGTCGATCAAGGGACCGCGCGCCGTATTGATCACGATGGCCGTGGGCTTCATCTTGGCGAAGGCCTCGGCATCGAGCAGGTGATGCGTTTCGGGGGTCAGCGGCGTGTGAATCGACACGAAATCGGATTCCCGCAGCAAGTGCTCCAGACCCACCTTTTCGACCCCCGTCTCGGCGATGGCCGGATCGTCGTCGGCAATGTAGTCGTCGTAGAAGAGGGTGCGCATGCCGAACCCGGACCCGCGGCGGGCCATGCCCCGGCCGATACGCCCAAAACCCAGGATGCCCAGCGTGGCCCCGGCCACGTCCTGACCCAAGAGCAGAGTAGGCCCCCAGGTCTGCCATCGGCCGGCGCGGACGTAGCGATCGCCTTCGACCACGCGGCGAGCCGTCGCCATGAGCAAGGCAAAAGCAAAATCCGCGGTGGTGTCGGTCAGCACGTCCGGCGTATGGCCCACCGGAATGCCGCGCCGGGTGGCCTCCGCCACGTCGATGTTGTCGAACCCTACCGCGTAATTGCTGATCACCTTCAAACCGGGGCCGGCCCGGTCCATCACCTCTTGGTCGATAGGCGTCGTCAAGAGGGACAGAATGCCGTCGCGGTTGCCCGCGGCCTGGAGCACCCAATCCCGCGGGGGCGGCAGCTCTCCGCGCCAGACTTCCGCCTCGCAATATTCCTCGACCATACGCTGGCCGGGTTCGGGAATCTGACGGGTGACGCAGACGGAAAAACTTGCCATGACGACGCTCCTTCGAGTCGGATCCGTTGCGGTGTCCTGGGAGGCTGAATATTGCTTCGCCCTCTGGCTCACCGCTGATCCAGGGGAACGAAGTCTCTCTTGCCAGCGCCCCGGTAAATCTGCTTGGGGCGCGCAATCTTCTGCGCCGGATCGTCCAGTTGTTCCGACCAGTGCGCCAGCCAGCCGGCCGACCGCGCCAGCGCAAACAGCAGCGTATAGTACTCGGCCGGAATACCCAAAGCCTGGTAAATAATGCCGCTGTAGAAGTCGACGTTGGGATAAAGCCGGCGTTCCTGGAAGTAATCCATGTTCAGAGCCGCGTTTTCCAATTCGATGGCAATCTCGATCAAGGGATTGTCGCCGGTGACTTCGAAGACTTTATAGGCCAATTCCTTGATGAGGGTGGCTCGCGGGTCCGTGTTGCGGTACACCCGATGCCCGAAGCCCATCAGCAGCACTTCCTTTTTGATGACCCTGTCCAGGAAGCCCGGAATTTCGGCAGGGTCCTTGATGCGGGCCAGCATGGCCAGCACCGCCTCGTTGGCGCCTCCATGCAGCGGTCCGTACAGAGCGGCCGTGGCCCCGGCCATGCTGCTGTAGGGATCGGCATGCGAAGACCCTATGGCGCGCATGGCGGCCGTCGAACAGTTTTGTTCGTGATCCGCATGCAGAATGAAAAGGACGTTCATGGCGTCCTGCACCACCGGATTGGGTTCTTCCTCGTGCAGCCCGAAGTTGTGCATCATGCGCAGGAAGTTGCCGATGTATCCCTTGCTGGTGTCGGCCGTCGGCACTTCGTGGCCATGGGTGTGCGCGTAGCAGTAGGCGGCGATCGTGGGCAGTTGGCCCAGAATCCGATACATCTGCTCCTGTCGTACCGCGGGGTCCCATACTTGCTTGGCTTCGGGATACAACGTGCCCAGGGCTCCCAGCGCGCTGATCAACATTCCCATGGGATGCGCCGACACGGGAAACGCTGCGATCAGTTTGCGTATCGGGAGCGCGACGGCCACCTGCTCCAGGATCCGGCGGCGCCAGGTTTCGTTTTCCGCCGGGGTGGGCAGCTCTCCCAGGATCAGCAGATAGGCGATTTCCAAATAGCTGGTCCGACCCACCAGGTCCTCGATAGGATAGCCCCGGTACCGGAGAATGCCCTGTTGGCCGTCCACGTACGTAATGTGACTGATCGTGGTGGCCGTGTTCTGATAGCCGGGATCGTAGGAAACCACCCCGGGGTCTACCTGGTCTACCTTCACCCGCTGTAACGACTTGGCGGCAATCGCGCCGTCCATGATGGGCAATTCGTATTGCTTGCCGCTGCGGTTGTCGGTAAACGTCAAAGACTGAGGCATGGTATTCCCAATTCTCTCCTAGGAAGGACCTGTATACAGCGTCGCGGACTGCCAGGTCATAAATCAATGGACGGCGAAGTCGTGCAGGAGCGGGGACAAATGATGCGGTACCCGGCCGTCGATGCGCGTCCCGTCCTCCTGATAGGTCTCTGCATCGATCTGTCCGTACTGGTGCACCTTGGACACGAGGTCGCCGCGGGCATAGGGAATCACCACGGACACGGCGTCCATGCGGGCGTACAGAGCCTGGGACAGGACGCGGCGCAAGGCCGGCACGCCTTCTCCGCTCTGGGCGCTGATGGGCACGACGGCCACATAATGCTCCAGACCGGCTTTCCGCATCCGGTGTACCAGATCGTCGCCCGGCGCCAACCGGTCGATCTTGTTCAGCACCAGCACGGCCGGGATATCTCCGGCCCCCAAAGTGTCGAGTACCTCTTCGACTGCGGTCAAGTGTTCTTCGCAGCTCCGGTGGGAAACGTCCACGACATGCAGCAGCAAGTGGGAGTCGTTGACCGTCTCCAGGGTGGCGCGAAATGCAGCGACCACGGCCGTGGGCAATTTCTGAATGAAACCCACGGTATCCGTAATGTAGGCCTGCAGGCCGCTCTCCAGTTTCAGACTGCGCGTGATGGGATCCAGCGTCGCGAACAACTGATCGTCCGCCCAGACGTTGGCGGCCGTCAAGCGGTTGAGGAGCGTACTCTTGCCTGCATTGGTGTAGCCCACCAGACCGAGGCGGGGCGTCATGTCCTGATTGCGGCGGGCCTTGTTGCGCTGTCGATGCTCGCGAATGGATTGCAGTTCGGCGTTCAGCTTGTCGATGCGCCGCGCGATCTGCCGCCGGTCCACTTCCAACTGCGTTTCCCCGGGACCCCGCAACCCCACGCCGCCGCCGTTGCCGCCGGCCCCTCCTCCCGCCTGGCGGGCCAGATGAGTCCAAGCGCGGGTCAGCCTAGGCAGGCGGTATGCGTACTGGGCCAATTCCACCTGCACGATGCCTTCGCGGGTGCGGGCGTGTTTGGCGAAGATGTCCAACACCAGGGCGGTCCGATCGATTACCTTCACTTCCTGGCCGAGTTCCTGTTCCAACACGCGTTGCTGGCGCGGGGAAAGTTCAATGTCGAAAATGACGACTTGGGCCTGCAGTTCCGTGACCCGCCGTACCAGTTCCTGCACCTTGCCGGAACCGATGAAAGAAGCCGGATTGGGAGTTTCCAGACTTTGTGTCAGGCTGTCCAGTACGTCGATCCCCGCGGTGTCGGCCAGCAGAGTCAGTTCCGCCAGCGATTCCGCCAACGGCAGGAGGCCGGGATCCGATTTCCATTCCGCCCCGACGACGACGGCCCGCTCCCGCTGCGGCACATTGAGAATTAGCCCCTGACTGTCGCGCAGCTGTCTGGTCCCGGACCCCGTCTGGCTGAAATCGTCGATCTGGGTAATGGAGGATTGACTGGATTGCGGGGCCACGTCTACGGCTCTACTCGACAATATCCCGAGAACCTCCGCTACGGCGGACGGCTCGGACTGTTCTGTGTTGGACTTCGGACCCCATTATATCCAAGCCTGCGTCCTAGGTTGCTTTCGGCGCCGAGGCGGCGGGCCGTGCCAAGGCGAGCGGGGATGTACGTTTCCCGTACGGGAGCCGGATGCCGCCGGGTCTACCAGACGCGGGCCACAGGGAAACAGCGAAACTTTTGGGCCTGGGCAAACATATCCCAAATCTTGGCCATTTGCTCGACCGTGGCCGTGGGTCGGCCTTCCATGGTAAAGCCCCGCATCTGGCCCCTTTGCACGTACTTGGGTTCCCAGGCCGTGACTCGACAGTAGTCGTAATAATCGCGGAACGTATGGTATTCGACGTAAATCTTAAAGGGCGCCGGGCGCCGGCTCATCGGAGACACGGGATCGAGGGTGTGGCAGGGATTGAGCATCCGCAGCAGATCCGGGGGATAAGCCTGGCCGACGCTTTGCGCCAGTTTGAGCGTTTCGCGGAACGTCTGCAAGGTTTCGCCGGGCAGGTTGAGACTGAAGTACACGAAAATGGGCACGCGATACGCCTGCAGGTGGGTCAACATCTGCAGGAACCGTGCGTTGGTGTAATGCTTGCCGTTCAGTTCGCGGACCGCTTCGTTGCCCGACAACGGGGAAATGGCTACCTCCGTGTGATCCAGATCGACGGTCTCGCCGAACTGGCGTATGAATTCCGGGGACGGCAATTGGAAGAACTCGTTGTAGATCCCGATGCACAGCCGGCGGGTCTGCATCTCCGCGAAGAAAGAACGCCACCATTTGGCGGGAAAGGTAGCAATGTCGAGAGACAGGGAAACCTGCTTGTAGCCTTGTCGGCTCAGCTGCTCCATATCGCGTACCACCGCGCGCGGATCGCGCATGACGTAGCCGTTACGCGCGGCGAGGTCGGCATGTGATTTCTTGCCGCCGCCGCAGTAGATGCAGTTGAAAACGCATCCCCGTCCCACAGTGAGCCAATGCCCCCGGTTGACGGTCTTGACGGGATCGATGATGCCGCCGCCGGTATACTGCAGGGCCCCGTAGCCGGGGGCATGCAGAAGCCAGTCGGTCGTGACGAAATCCAAGCTGTCCAGTTCGGCCGCGGTCGCGGTGTAGAACCCCAGACTGTTGCACACCTTGTGGTGGGCGCGCCAGGAGAGATTCGGAATTTCCTCGAGCTCCCGCGTGCCGGCTCCGCACACGTGCTCCACCAGTTGCAGAAGCGGGACTTCGCCGTCGCCCCGAATTACATAATCGATTTCGGGATGAGTCTCGAGGATTTCTGCGGCGAAAAAAGTGGCGGTGAGACCCCCGACCACGATTTGCGCGGTCGGCAGCATACGCCGCACATGGCGGGCTACGTCTATGGCTCCAAAGCAGTGCTCGTACCAGTGCAGATCGATCATGACCAGCTTGGGAGGATCGATGGCCGCCAGCCATTCGTCCAGGTCGAAACTGGTCCGCAGCATGATCTCCAAGGGCAAATTGAGGCCTTGGACCTCCCACCCTTCGGTGCGCAGGAGATTGACCATGCCGATCACCCCGACGGGCATGAGGGGATAGAAAGGGCTCGCCCTGAACTTCCCGAATTCGGCTTGCGCTTCCTGCTTGGCCGGGTGAATATAAAGAACATCCATGGAAAGTCAAGTATAAGTCACGCCACGTCGTCTCCGCCCTTGCGCACCGAGAAACATGTCGCTCCCATCGTGTCCCGCCCAAGACTTCGTGCGTAGGCTGGAAGGTTCAGGGGGTATGCTCGAGCCGGCATCCATCGGGATTGGCGAGGATCCCGGCGCGGCACAGTGGGGCACGCCCGGATGCTGCTTCCAAGCAACTAAATCGGGACGGCGGGCCTCACACTGCGACCTGCGGACGGAGGCCTGGCGTCTCCGCTCTGCCTCCTGGACAGACCGTGTCGAGCACTTCCAATCCCGGGGGTTGCTACGGGCCGTCAGGATGCATCCGGTCCACATCCTGGAGCGAGACGAAACCCAACTGGTCATCTATCGGTTGCGGAGGTACTTCCCCCGGCCGAACTGGAAGGCCGGGAAGGCGTTCTCCACCCGATGCCGCTCCGGGTCATAGGGGCGAGGTGGCCTGCGACAGCGTCGGGGCAGGATCCCCGGGACCCTCCCCGACGCCCCGGGGTGCCGGGGCGCAGCATCCCCCACACGGCATGCCGCAACCGGCGGTGATCCGCGGCGGGGCGACCCACCTGGCCCGGACCTCCCGGCAGAGGGGGTGCCTCACGTGGCCCGACGCGGTCCGAGCGGTCGTGGCGACGGTGTGCAGCGGTCTTGCGAGGTCCCTTCCTACATTTGTGTCCCCTCGGCTTACCCGCAAATCCCTAGTTGGACGACACGCCCTAGCGTAGGCGTATGGTCCCGAAGACATTCGCTTAGGCGTATACGTCGAACTGAAGGCCGGCAGTCTGTGGTATGTCGCCCGGCGGGCGATTTCCGTTGTTGCGGACCAACCGGGTCGGCCTGACCGTGTTCGTGGTGCGCAATTTGACGCCGTGGCAAGCGCAGTATCTGCGGAGCAGCGCGGAAGCGGATGGTTAAATGGTCAAGCGGCTCCGCACATAATCGTTTTCCAGTCCAGCGGCGGCTTGCCGCCGGCCTCATCCCCTTAGTTTCAATCCCTTCTTCGTCAGGGCATCAGTTGAGACCTTGCTCCTGCGTAATTTCTATCTTTTGCGCCATGACTTTATTCTTTCCCAGAATGACGAATCTTGGGGGGCAGTTTCTCGGCGATCCAATTCATCTTGACGGCTATCCAATGTAGATTGACGGCGCTCCAATGCATCTTCTCGACTATTCAATTCATCTTGGCGGCGCTCCAATGCAGTTTCTCGGCTATGCTCCAATGCATCTCCGCGGCTATCCAATGTAGATTGACGGCGCTCCAATGCATCTTCTCGACTATTCAATTCGTCTTGGCGGCGCTCCAATGCAGTTTCTCGGCTATGCTCCAATGCATCTCCGCGGCGAGTCAATTCGTCTTGGCGGCGCTCCAATGCATCTTCTCGACTATTCAATTCGTCTTGGCGGCGCTCCAATGCAGTTTCTCGGCTATGCTCCAATGCATCTCCGCGGCGAGTCAATTCGTCTTGGCGGTGCTCCAATGCAGTTTCTCGGCTATTCAATGCATCTCCGCGGCGAGTCAATTCGTCTTGGCGGCGATCCAGTGCAGTTTCTCGGCTATTCAATGCATCTCCGCGGCGAGTCAATTCGTCTTGGCGGCGATCCAGTGCAGTTTCTCGGCGATCCAATGTAGCTTGGACTTCTTGTTTATGCTCATCAAATTTGTACGAAAAGAACAGTCCTCCTCCAAGAGGAATCAATAACCAAACAACAAAAATTATTCTTTCCGCAGTCATAAAATATTCGTCTCCACATCATGACGATATTCCGATGTAGATTCTCTTTGCGCCACAACAGACGAATCAAATCTAACTCCAAATCGGGATAACGCAATCCGATGTCCCGATAAATCGGATTTTCGTAAGACCGCAATCCAACGCGCAGCACTGCCTTGTCGATACGCGTATTGACCTACTCATTTCTACTTCTCCGTCTCATCGCTCCACAGACTCTGGCACCCTCCAATATCTAGGCTCGTTGGACCACGGCGTATAGTCCGGCTCGAAAGCCGCCGCCAATCGCCGCCACAATTCCGCCTTGCCGCCTCGAAAATCACATATCGTTTCAATCTCTTCTTCATCAGGGCATCAGTTGAGACGCTATTTCCACAAATTACGGAGTCAAAAAATGTTCTTCGACATGAATTTCCTTCTCCTTGCTTCAATTTTGGGCCTCGCGCGGCACTGGAGAGAAATTTTCGCTGCTTGCTTATAAGCATATGGCCCCAACGCCATGAAATTTACTGCTAACCCTCCCCTCTCTGTAGCTTATTAGGAGATTAGCAATTTCAGGAAAAACATTACAGATTTGGATGCCGACTTTCGTAACCCTTTGCAAACCTTATCCTTCAGACAAACGGCATGTATCTAATTTCCCACCTTAATTCTAGGGCGTGTCGTCCAACGAGGGCTTTGCGGGTAAGCCGAGGGGACACAAATGTAGGGAGGAGCCTCCGCAGGACCGCTGCATACCGTCGCCACGACCGCTCGGACCGCGTCGGGGATTCTGCCCCGACG
>DAOUKB010000113.1:0-22949 GCA_034421855.1 Anaerolineales bacterium | reverse complement strand
GATCGCGACGCCAGGCAGCGGTCCGGTTGTCTCACCTGCTCTGCCTAGTGCCGTCCCGGGCGGTGATGGACGGATAACCCTGACCTGGATAGACCCCCCAGGTGACGCCGCCGACATCATCGGCTACCAATTCCGGCTAAGACGCTTAGAAGAGAATGCTTGGCAGTCCTGGCAAGACATAGACATCTATAGGCTCGTGCCACCGTCTGCCGTGAGCCTACGCGTCTACTGTATTAGAGGCCTGTCTCCCGGGTTGTGGCACGGCGTGCAACTCCGAGCTCTATATGCCGATGGTGCGAGCCAGCTGGTCCGCGAGATGACGGCGGAGTAATATCAAACCGAGGATACGCACGACCCGGATTGGGTGCGACGGCAATCGTGTGGATTCCCGGGGGAGCGATGCTATCTATGGGCGGCCCCGTTTTCCCACTCTTATCCCCTCCGTCTGGTGCCGTCGCGGACGGTGATGGGAGCATAACTCTGACTTGGATACACACTTCTCTCCCAGGTGACGCCGACATCACCGGCTACCAGTTCCGGCTGAGGGCCTGGTACGAGGATGTCTGGAGGCCTTGGAGAGACATTCAGCCTTGGATAGAAAACATTGCAGGGTCCAATACCGCGAGCTACAATCTCGAAGGTCTGACCCCCAGGGTGTGGTACAGCGTGCAACTCCGAGTTCTATATGCCGACGGTTCGCGCCGGCCGGTCCTCGAGGTGACGGCAGTACCGACGGAGTACACAGACTGAGGATCCGCACGGTCCAGATTGGGTGTGCCAGCATATCGTCCGGTCATGGAGACACGCCCTTGCCGCGGGATAACGTCCCGCTTCGACGACACGGACCGTTGTCGGCAAGTCCCCTGGTCGAAGCCTAGTAAGGAGCGCATGCAATGACCAAGAAAATTTATGCTTTTGGTATGGATGGTTTGATGCTGCCGATGGTGAAGCATTTTGCCGAGGAAGGGTCTCTACCGGCCTTTGCACGTCTTCTTGCGTCAGGCGCCTGCAATCAGACATATTGTTCCTTTCCCGTATGGACGCCGACCAATTGGGCTACGTTGTCGACGGGGGCGCATACCGGTACCCATCAGGTGTCGACGTGGGAGACTACGCTGGGATCCGATGGTGAAGTCGACAGCTTCGACGGACGTAGCAATCAGGCCGAGCGCCTGTGGACGGCCTTGGAGCGCGCGGGGCTGAAAGGCACGGCGTTGCACTATCCCGGGGCACATCCGTCATGCCGCCGGACCAGTTCGATCATCGATGGTCTGGGCCATCCTGCGCATGCGCACACCGACTTCGAGGTGGCGGCCTGCCAAGCCTATGCGACGGGACCGGGCAGCGGCGACGACTTCATGATGGGACACGACGGGAGTCCCGTGCCCGGATCGCGCAGCGTCGAAGGCCTCGAACGTCTCGAACAGGCGGCGCATTGGGTCAATCTGCCTCCCAGCCACAAGCCGCCTCTAGCTACCCGGCTTTCGGTCGTGTCGCGGCAGGGGGGCATAGCCAAGACCTATCACGTGTTGGTGACGGCCAGCGGGGAAGCCTACGATCAGGTGCATCTGTATCCGGCTCCGGACGGCCGTCGGCGTCTGGCCGGAGCCGGTCCGGGCCAGTGGACCGAGTGGCTCATAGACGACTTTGCCCTGCCCCAGGCGCCGGTGGAGGCTGCCGTGCGCTTCAAGGTGCTCGCGCTCGATGCAGGGGGCAATTTCCTGAAGCTGTATCGTTCCCAGATCACGTATACACGGGGATTCTGTTACGGAGACACCGCGCTCGAGCAGACGCTGCGGGAGCGTTTCGGGCCGTATCAGGAACACGCCTCCATGATTCCCTACACCTCCGGCATGACCGACTTCGATACGGCGTTGGAAGAATGCGAGTATCAGGGCCTCTGGTTCGCCGAGGCGGGCCGCTATATGCTGACGCACAGGGACAGCAGCTACTTCACTTGCCATTGGCATCTCTTCGACTATCTGAACCATATCCACCTGGCCGATGTGGACCCGGCGTGTCCAGGGTTCGAGGCGGGTCGGCAGGCCTCCGTCATGAACATGTTTCGCCGAGCCTATCAGGTGGGCGACCAGATCGTGGCGCATATGCAGGAAACCGCCAATGAACTGCGGGAACACGCTGTCTACGTCGGCGTCTTGGCCGATCACGGCGCCTATCCGGACGTGCGGGTAGCCAACATTCGCAAGTTTCTGTACGATCAGGGGTTTCTGGCGCTCAAACACGGGGGACGCGCCGTGGCCGAGGATCCGGATCGCATTCCCGATCACGAAGTCGACTGGGATCGCACCAAGGCGTATCTGCGAAGACGCGGATTCGACATCACCATCAATGCCGAGCCCGGCTCGGCGCGCTTTCAGGCCATAGAAAGGGAACTGCTGACCGCGCTGCGCACATGGACGGACACGGAGACGGGCCAGACCGTGGTGGCCATTGCGCTGCCGAAGCGGGACGCCTATATCCTGGGACAGTGGGGCGACCAGTGCGGAGATGTGGTCTTCGTGTACGAGCACGGCTTCGTCAGCGGCTATTACCCGCAGTGGAAGGGCATCCAAGGAGACGGCAACGTGGGTGCGCCGCTGGCGTATGGGGCCCACCATGGCGGCTTTCTGCCCACGGACAACGGGTTTTCGTCCAGCTTTGGCGCCTTTCTGCTTTCCGGCCCGGGCCTGAAGCAGGGATATGAGAGGGATGCGACACGGCTGGGGTACATCCACGCCGTGGACGTCGTCCCTACGCTCTGTCATCTCTTGGGAATTGCCCCTCCGCGTCAATCCCAGGGGGCGATAGCCTACGACTTGTGGGAAGATCACAAAATGGAAACTCCGTAAATCCGATCCGCGCGTCGACAGGCTGCCGAGGGTAAAACAACCGGTGGGGACGGCCAGAGCCGTTCCCTTGCCGTCGGATTCCGACCGTGCTCCTCCGGACGGCACAGGCAAGGCAAGCGCAACCGGATGGGAGGAGACCGCACATCGAGTCCGGATGTCGGTCTCACAGTGGGGGAGCCGTCTCCGACAGTTCAGGACAGCGGCCGGTATCGTCCCGGGATTCCCCGAGTTGGGTTTGCAGCGTCTGGGTACACGGCTGCCGCACAAGCGAAACTCGAGTGGAATCGAGCGCCGTGCATGCCTTGCCGCATTGGAACGATCGGCTCTCAAGGACTGGAAGGGCTCTTAGTCCCCTCCTCCTCGCTTCAAAGTCTTGAATACCAGAGCACACTCGACGTGCTCGGCGTTCAAGGACGCTGATCGAGATCTCGACTGGCCAGATATTAATGACTATGCTGTGTCGGGACGTTCGCAAGCACGGCATAGGTTCGGGCCATTGTCTGCAAAAGCGTCTGGGAAAGCATCGGGCCCAGCTTGGCGTTCATGGATACGCGCTGCACTGCGCCTTGCAGACTTGCCCGCCGCCCAAGCGCTCCGGAATGTTTCCCTCGCCCTGTTTCTTCGGTATGGCCGAAGTCGAGAATGCAACTGTCCATTGGGATCGAGGTTGCCGCGGGTTTCCTGTCCGAGCAAGCCGGAGAGGCCAATGATTTTGCCGGAACACACCATGGGCTTCCCGACAGACATAGGCAATGCAGAATGGTCGACGCGGTAGCAGCCGCCAGGAAACAGGCCGAGACGGCGGGTTCGCATCGATCTCCCGTCAGCGCCTGGGAGCGTGGAGGCTTGGTCGTTGGTCTGTCTCCTTGGTGGGGTATGTAGCCGTCCCAAATTCACCGCTCCGTCCGCCGCCACCCATTGCGCCGTGCGTCTGCTTCTTGGCCCTGCAACGATACAGCGCTCTGTGCTGCGTACGCATTGGCGTCCTTTCCACGCCATCGATTCAGGGGTTCGAGGCGCCGCCGGCCGCTTCTGCTCGGAGCCTGCCGCTCTCGCAGGGCCCGCTCCAATTTCCGCCACGAAGGGCATATGCCCTTCGCGAAATACGGGGCGATCTCCGCAGGCTTGCCTGTCCTATTCCAGGGAACCGCTATTGAGATAGTCGGCCGGCGGCGACAATGGTGATTGTGTCCCGATGCTTCTCCGTCTCTTTGGACCCAAGGCGTACCTCAAAGGGGTGGGTGACGGCGACGAGTACGCCTTGCGGAGGCATAGGCTAATTCCGGGGGCTCTTCGTGCTTTTCCATAGCTGGGAGGGATATCGATACGACGGGCCGTTGCGCGCTTGGCTCTTTTGCGAGTCTGGGCGCGCCGCAGTACACGTCGAAGAGAACACGAGGTCCGCCCCGGCTGCGGACTGAGAGCCGATGGCCGCATAGGGTATAGCCCCGAAGAGGGCGCGTTCGGCTACGGTTGCTGCTTGCCGTCATGTCCCGCTACGGCACGACCGAGAATCCGGCCAGTCCCGCCGAGTATTGCGCAGTCCTGCCGGATTCAATCCCTGCCGCGTCAGGATATCAATGGAAATCCCGTCCCGGTCCCGTTAGGCGGAACGTGTACTGTCCCGAGCCGATTTCCGACTAGGAGCCCTCGAACGCCGACGGCATGCCTCTCTGGTTGCCGACCGAATGTCCAACCTGGGATGCAGGGGACTCAGGCGCCCGACTTCAGGACGAACCCGGGGGCGGGCCCGTCAATCGCGATCCTCCGGCAGCCGCAGGGTCAGCAGCAGCGGCGAGTGGTCCGAGCCTCCCTTGACCGGCAGGACCTGGGCCGCCAGCACTTCCAGATCGTGGGAGCAGAAAGAGTGGTCCAGACGCAATACAGGGCGAGCCTGCAGATTGCAGTAGGGTTTCAGGTTGTGCGGCCAAGTCCAGCCGGGACCCAACCCGGCAGTCGCCCAGCCGTCCTGAAAAACGGCGCTGACCTGCTTGTAGACGTCGGAGCCTTCCGTGGCGTTCCAGTCTCCCATCAGCAGTACCGGGCCGGACTGCGCCTGGGCATCGGCCAGCAGGCATTGCACCTGGTAGTTGCGTATGTACAGAGCCGGATTCAAGCGCACCGGCGGGGATCCGAACAGCGGAGAGATCAGATGTACGTTGTACAGGAGCAGGGACCGGGAATCCACCTGCACCCGCATCCGCAGATAGAAGGGACCCCCAATACGCAGACTGCGGCGGTGCTCCAAGACGAAGGGATGGCGGGACATTACCCCCAAGCCCAGCTGACTGCCCGGATGGGCCATCCAGTACTGATAGGGGTATTCCTCCTGCAACGGATGGAACAAACCTGCCAAAGCGCCGGCATTCACTTCCTGAAACAGCGCGACGTCCACTGCCTGCTCGCTCAGACGTCGCCGCATGTTGGCCAGATTGCGGTTTTTCTTCAGCAGGTTCGCGGTCAGCACTCGGATTTCGGGCCGGCGAGGCTCCGGGGGAGCCTCGTGCGGGCGGGACAGTTTGCGCCACAGCATCCAGTGGTAGTGACGCAGCAGGATCAGCCCTACGACTTCCCCACAGAGCAGGGCCCGCCACGGCGACGTCCGGCCGAAGCGCAGCCAGCCGGCCAACCAGGCTCCGCCCAGAATCCAGAAGGACAGGCTGTTGATCAAATAGAGCAGGCCGTTGCGGTCCCCTACCGTCTTCCAGAGCACCAACCAGATCCCAGCGGCGGCCAGGTAGAGAGACAGCGTGCCGCGGTAGAGGCTTCCCAGCATGATCGTGTGGATCCGGCAAAGTCCTTACGGGGTATCGGGATGGGCTTCCCGGTAAATCAGCGTAGCGGCCAGCAGACCCCGGTAGACCAACGCGGAATGGTATTGCCAGGCTTTGACCTGCAGCCGGCGCAGAAGGCGCAGGTCCCGGCCATGTCCGATGCCCCCGCAGGCAACGATGTCGACGGGAGCCCGGCGCATCCGCTGCAGCGTAACCAGTTTGATCACCGCCTGCCGGGCATCGTCTTTCAACAATCCGCCGCTGGCCCCCCAGGTGAAGCCGTCCGCGGCGGTCTGTTCCTGGCGCGTATTCGTGGCGACGATGGCCTTTACCCCGTATTCGACGGCCAGCAACAAAATTTGGTCGTACTGGCGGGCGGTCAGGCCCGGGCCGACCTTGAGCCAGACGGGCAAACTAGTCCGCGCCGCGGCGCGGACTCCTTCCAGCAGATTCCGCACGAACTCGGTCGATTGCTGCAAGTCGGCATTCTCGTCGTTGGAGGGACAGCTTACGTTCAGGGTCAGCCAATCCGGGGCAATGCGCGCGTCTTCCAGATAAGTCAACGATTCGATCAGCTCGGAGCGCAGCACCCGCGGATCTTCCACGCCGGGGGAGCTGGCCAGATTGAGGCCCCAGGTCTCAGGCAGCAATTCCCGATGCAGAGCCAGGAACGCGGCGACGGCGCGAATGCCGGGATTGCGCAGCCCCACGCGGTTGCCTAGACCTTGGGCGGTCGGATACCGCCACAGGGTGCGGCCCTGGTTGCCCTGCCGCGGCCAGCGCGTATAGGATCCGAATTCGACCGGTCCCGCCAAATGCGGCAGGATGCGCCAGCCGGGGAGCAGATTGCCGTCCCGGATTACCGTCGCCAAAGCCTGCACCTCGTTGTCGTATCCTCTGCCCTTGCACCAGCCCGCGGCCAGCATGAAAGGCTGAGGCAGCTCTACGCCGCCGACCCGAACCGGCGCGGTGGGATGTAGAAATCGCCCGATCCCGCGCAGACAGCGCTGGAGAGAAGCGTGGCCGTCCCAGCGGTCGAAGAAGTCGTGCACCAAGTCGTGCCCGGTGTTGGCCTGCAGCCGGAACAGGGCGTAGCGCAGGACTGTATGCTTGACCGCGTACAGGGCCAAGAGCAGGCGGCGCAGCATCGAGTGCAGCGTACACGGGGTCATGGCCGATTCCGGAGAGTCTGTCGCACGGGCCGGCCAAAGCCGGGCGACACCCGTACGGCCTGACCATCGTAGGCCAGTTGCCCGCGCAGTTGCACGGCGGCCACGCGGCAGCGCACCGGCTGCCCTTCGAAGGGGGTCCAACCGCAGAGAGTCTGCATAGCGGCTCTCCGGAGCTGTTCCGATATCCCGAACTCCAGTTCCGTCCACGTGTCGGGGGGACAGGGAATGCCGAAAATGCGGCGGGGAGCCGTGACCACCAGCTCCTCTAGGCGATCCCGCGCCAGGCGGCCTTCCGCCACCGCGGTACCCATCAGCGGCAGCAGAGTTTCCAGCCCGGGGACTCCGAAGGCCGGCGGCATGGTGTGTTTTTCGGGCAAAGCGTGGGGCGCGTGATCCGACTCCAACACGTCCACCCAGCCGGCCTCGAGACCCCGCCACAGGTAGTCTACGTCCCGGCGGCTTTTGAGCGGGGGCTTCATCAACGCGAACGGTCCCAGCCGATATTCGTCTTCGGCCGTCAACCACAGATGATGCGGGCAGACTCCTACCGAGACAGGGAGGCCGCGGTCTTTGGCCGCTCGTAGGGAATCCAGCTCGGTCTGGGTGCTGATATGACAGAAGTGAGTGTGAATGCGATACCGATCGACTAGGGACAGGACCGCGTCGACTTCTTCGTCTTCGGCATGTACGGCTATCAGGCCGTGATCCCGCCATGCGGCGAAGTGCTCTTCCCGACGCGGGCCGGCGACAAACAGATCGCCGGTGGTCTGCCCGCAGTAGATCTTGAGGCCCACCACCTGGGGCGTCGCCAGCGGGAACGTATCCAGATTGCCGGCGGGATGCACCCCGTAATAGATGCCCCAATCACACACGGCCCCGCGCCGTAGCGCCTGCTGTTTGGTGTGCAGGCCGGCCTGCGAAGTCGTGGTGGGTTCGGCATTGGGCATGTCCAACACGGCCGTGAACCCGCCGGCCAAGGCCGCTCGAGTCTCGCTGGTCAGGGTGCCTTTGTGGGCCCAGCGCATGCCGCGCAGATGGACGTGCGGGTCGAGGGGGCCAGGGATACGCCAGAGGGACATGCTTGCGGCCAGCCGTGCCGTCTAGACCCACTTGCCGAGAATGAGGGCCACCAGACTCATGCGGATGTACATCCCGTTTTCCATTTGCCGAAAGTAGGCTGTCCGCGGATCCAGATCCAGGTTGTACCGGTCCCAGGCGGAGCCCATTTCATGCTTGCGGGGCAGAGGATGCAGCAAGACCGTATTGGTGGGAGTCTGCACCAGCAGTTCCGGCACCATGACGAATTCGTCCCTGACTGCCGCGTAGTCCGCCGGGTCGTCGAAGCGTTCTTCCTGGATGCGCGTCCAGTAGATGACGTCGCTGTCGTACAGGACCTCGCTCAGCTGATCCGTTTCCTGTACGGAAACTCCGCTCTGCCGCGCCTGGGTTACGATGTCCGCCGGCATGCGCAAGCGGGAGGGGGATACCAGATTGACGTGGATCCTTTCAGCGCCGTACAGAGCCAGCAGCTTGGTCAAGGAATGCACCGTGCGTCCGAAGCGCAAGTCGCCTACCATGGTGATGTTGAGATTCCGCAAACCCTCTTTCTGCCGAAAAACAGTGTAGGTGTCCAGGAGAGCTTGCGTCGGATGTTCCCCCACGCCGTCCCCGGCGCTGACGACGACCGGTTCCCGCCCGATCTGTTCCCGTAACAGGTCCAGAAAATGGGCGGCCACGACCGACGCCCCTTGGGCCGGGTGCCGCAAGGTGACTACATCGGCAAAGCACCCGGCGGCCCGAACGGTGTCGGGCAGATCCTCCCCCTTGTGCACCGAAGAGAATTCGATGCCGTTGCTGGCCCCGATGGCTTTGCCGCCCAGCCGGCTGATGGCCGCCTGAAAGGAGAGGTCGGTGCGGGTGCTGGCTTCGAAGAAGAGCTGGGCCATGATGCTGCCGCGGGCAATTTCGCCGATGCTCCGATCGCGCTGCCGAATCCGCCGTTCGAGGCGTAGCGCGCTGTCGAACAGGAAATCCAGGTCTTCCCGTCCAAACTGATCCACGGTCACAATGTGCTTGCCGGTGAAGTCGCCCGCGATCGGGGCGGGCTGGTATCCCTGCAGGATATGGGTCCAGACGCTGGGGGACTCGGTCGCGTCCACGACCCCCACGGGTGAGACCATACGGCTACTGTACCTCGTTCACGAACTGCTGGACCGCGGCAAACTGGGCGGCGTCGATGTGGCCTGTGGCGCGGGCGTAGGTCAAGACGTCCGCCAACTGGAAGACCGTGCGCAACTCTATGCCCGCGGCGCGTAGGTTGGGCCGGCCTTGGGGCCCCCTTTCCGTCATGACCACGGCATGCGTGATCTCGAGGCCGGCCCCCCGCAACAGGGCCGCGGCCTGCAGCAAACTGCCGCCGGTAGTTACCAAATCCTCCACGATGACGACCCGTTCTCCTTGCTCGTGATGCCCTTCGACCTGCCGCTGACCGCCATGCTTCTTGACCTTCTTGCGGGTATACAACAAAGGCAAACCGGCCGTGACCGCGGCCACGGATCCGAGCGGCAACGCCCCGTAAGGCACTGCCGCCATGCGCCGGACCGGCAAATCCGCCATCTGCGCCGCCAGCAGTTGTCCGCTCAGCCGGAGCAGCTCCGGGTTGCTAATGATAAGGCGCAGGTCCAGATAGAAGGGCGACTTTTTGCCGCTGGCCAGCGTGAATTCTCCGAACTGGAGAGCCTTCACCTCCATCAGCAAAGCAAACAGGCGTTCCTGGTCAGGGACATTCATACGGCGGCTTCCGGCCACTGGCTTACGGTGCGGCGCATGGATTCCACAATCTTCCGCGCCGCTTGGCCGGGATCCTGGGCGCCGACAATCCCTGAACTGGCATTGAAGAACAGACCGGGAGGCCGGACCGGGCTCCAGCCCGCGGCCAGAGACGCGGCCAAGGCGCCGCCTTGGCGACCCAGACCCGGGGCCAGAATCCAGCGGTCCGGGATCAGCGCGCGAATGCGACCCAATGGCTCCGGATAGGTCGCTCCCACTACCAAACCGACGCGGGCATCCCACGTTTGCACCCTAGCGGCAATCTGTTCATGCAAGGGACCCGCCCCGGTTTCCAGATCCTGGAACTGGCCGGCGTCTGGATTCGAGGTGTGGACCAACAGCAAGAAACCCTTGTCCGGATAGGCGAAGAAAGGCGCCAGACTGTCCTGACCCAGCAGCGGATTCAAAGTGACGGCGCCCACGCCCAGTTCCTTGAAGGCGAAGTGCGCATAACCCGCTGCGGTGGACCCGATGTCTCCGAACTTGGCATCCAAAATCACGGGAATATCCGCCGGCACGGCGGCGACCGTATCGGCCAGCAATTGCAGGCCCGGGGCTCCGTAACGCAGATAAAAACCCAGATTGGGTTTATAGGCGCAGGCCCAGTCCGCGGTTTGCGCGACGACATGACTGTTCCAAGCCAGCAACGGAGCTAGGGCAGAGTCGGTCAGAGGCCTGAAATCCGCCGGCAAATAGGCAGGATCCGGATCCAGGCCCACACAGAGCAGAGAGCGGCGCGTGGCCACCGCCCGCGCGAGTTGCGTCCAGAACGACATTGTGGCGGTAGTGTTGCGGATCCCGGCAGACAAGGCAAGCCTTTGCTTCAGCCCCCTATGGTACCCGCTGCAACCCGAGACCGGATAAAAATTTCCGATCTGCGCAGAGGCTCCGACGCCTGGGGATAAGCGTATAATTTCCCTGTCTGCAGACCTTTGGGGAACTCGTCGTTCCCTTTCACGGCACATCTGACCATGACCATCTTACGTGTTCTGCGCGACTGGGATGCAGAAGCGGAAGTACTACACCGCAGAGCCCGCAAGGTAAAACGGGTGGACGATTCGATTCAGGAGCTGTTGGCGGACATGGTGGAAACCATGCGGGCGAGCAAGGGCATAGGATTGGCCGCCCCTCAGGTGGGTCGCAGTCTGCGGGCCATTGTGATCGAGTATCCGGAAGACGATCAAGCGGAAGACAGTCCTCTGATCCTGTATCGGTTGCTCAATCCGGAGATCCTGAAACAGAAGGGGGAAATCGAAGATCAGGAGGGGTGCCTGAGTTTGCCGGGATTGTTGGCGGACGTGAAACGGGCGATGCATGTCACCGTGCGGGGCCTGAACGCCGAGGGGCAGGAAGTGCGCATCAAGGCTTCCGGCTGGCTCGCCCGCGTTTTTCAGCACGAGATCGATCATACCCACGGCGTCATGATGCTGGAGCGGGCCACCCAAGTGTACAAAGTGGAAACGGACGCAGAAGGCGAGACGATACTCACGCCCCTCGCCCGGACCGACGGGCCGCGGTAAACAGAGGGAGGCGGTCAGTTCCGCACCGTCACCGTGAGATCGCAGCTCAGGGCCGCGCCGGCTTGCTGTACGGCCGTCAAGCGCACCGTATAGGTGCCGTTGGCCATGAAAAGCGTATTCAATTCTCCCAGCGGGCCCTCTACGACGGAGGTCACTTGCCCCCCGAAATAGGTAAAGGCTTGGCGCTGGGCCTGGCCGGCTCCGGCCTGAATGCGATATTCCAATTTGTAATACCATTGATCCGATACTGCCGCCGTACCGGTCAATAGGGTGGTGCCCTGGACAATCTGACCGTCCCCAGGGCGAGTAATCTGCAGGCCGTCCGTTGCGCAGTCCACAGGTACCCGTTCTGCGTCCTCTGGAAGCGGCGTAGGCGCGGGAGTAGGCGCGGGAGTGGGCGGCTCGTTCGGCGCCGTGGGCACAGGGGTGGGCGGCTCGTTCACCTCCGGCGTCGCCGTAGGCGTGGGTCCCGGAGCGTCGGCAGGCGGGGGCTGCAAAGTCGGCGCGGGAGGGGACACCTCCACGATCGGTATGGCCGGAGAGACCTCGCCGTCGGGGTCGATCTCCCCGTCCGGCGCGGTGGTCGACAGACCGGCAGCCAGTTGGCGGTACGTGCTCTGTACCCAGGTAGTTACGTTCCTCCGCAGGTCCGGCAGGACCGGCCCTACTTGCCATACGGCGTCCTGATTGAGGAAAAACCCGGCGGTCACCAGGCCCACCGCGACCACCAGCAACGCCGTAAACAGGAAACGGCGCCAGACTCCGGCCGGTCCTTGGCCGGTCAAGAAAAACGCGCCGGTCTGCTGCGCTTCCAGAGGCCGATAATCCATGTCCCGCCGCGGCGGCATCGGGGCGCCGGCGCTGGTGCCGGACCAGTCTGCGTTGAGGCGGGCCAAGGTTTCGGACTGACGATGCCGTTTCAGCGCCTGCCCATCGAGCTTGAGGAAATCCGCGTAGTTCTGGAGAAAGCCGCGTCCGACCACTTCGCCGGGCAAGCGTTGCCACTCGTCGGCTTCCAGCGCCAGCAAATACTGGGTGCGGATCCGTATGGCGGCCTCAACGTCTTCGAGGCTCAGCCCGAGCGTTTCGCGACGTGCGCGCAGCAAGGGGCCAAGCCGTGTGCTTTCCGTGATCACGACTCTGTCTGGGCTACAATGTCAGGACCGGCGCGTACGGGACTTGCCATTGTAGCAAAAGCTTTCGCTCCTACTTTGTGACCTTGCATTACAGATTTGCGGCGGGTCGTGATCGGCTTAGGGCCGCTTGCCGGCCCGACCCAGAACGGCGGCGCGGTCCCGGGACATAGAACATGGCCGGGTTACGCTTGGGTATTATCGTAGTGGTCGTTGCTGCCGTCGTCTTGATACAGTGGCGGCTGATACAAAACCGCGCAGCGCTCGTCGGGGAGGTAGCACGCAATACCGTCGTGCAAACTCCGGCCACGCCGGAACCCTCGGGACCGCTCTCCGGCCGCAGCATCGGTCTGATTGTAGGACACTGGTATCGGGAGGCCGTACAGGACGTGGGAGCCGTCTGCGAAAGCGAGACCGGCGAAGTCGTCCTGACGGAACTGGAAGTCAATGAAGCCATAGCCGCGCTGCTGATACCTATGCTGGAAGAACGCGGCGCGCGGGTTTGGAAGCTGCAGGAACTGGACCCCGTCCTGCGGGAGTTCACCGCCGATTTGGCTCTCAGCATTCACGCAGATTCCTGTGTGAAGAATTCAGGGTTCAAAGCAGCGCACTATGCTTATTCAGGAGCCCGCGATCGGGAACAAATCCTGATCCAGTGCCTGCAGACCGAGTATGCCGCCAGCACCAACATGGAATGGGATCCCTTCACCATCACGCCGGCCATGACACACTATCACATGCATGAGAAAGTGCATCTGCATACGCCTTCCGTAATTTTGGAAATGGGATTCTTGGGCGGAGATGCGCCTATTCTGACTACGGTGCAGGGTCAGCAGCGCGTGGCCACCGGCATCCTGAACAGCATTCTGTGCTTCCTGGACCCCAATTTCGTCTCGCAGATACCGTCCGCCCCATGAAAGTCCGCGCGGGGTACATGCATACTCCTGCTGCAGGTGGTTCCGAGGGCGCAGTCTTGGTGTCGGCGCGCGTCACATGTACTTTTACAGTCCCTGAGACGGGGGCGGCAACCTGCAGGTCTACGCGGAAATTCCGCAGGCGTGCTCCCAAGGTGCCCGGCAGTACTCGCATCGCGGGGCGACCACTTCCCGCCGGTATGTGCTGCAGGCGTCTGTCGCCCTGCGAAGTCCGCCCGCCGTAGGGTACCCATGTAGTTGGGATCGATATCAACGGGTCTCGGACCGTCGCCACAGAACCGGGCAGAGCCGTTCCGCCCTCGGAGGGGATCCGCGTCCCCTGTGGGAACCACGAGGTTCCAGTTCGCCACCGGGCGACCCGGTTTCTGCCTGGTGCAATCCAAAGCATGGAGTTGCCGGAGCGCCGTCTCGCGAGCGAGACGGCGCTTCTCCATCGTCCGGACGTCGCGGTGTTGCTCGAGCAGGTTCGTGAACGGGTCGACAAGCTGGACCTCAAAAGCACATTGGGCGTGTCCTGCTCCGTCGTCGTCGAAACGCACGGCACCGCAGGTCTGCCCATCGACACCGGTTGCAGGTCGGCGTGACCAAGATCCATGTCTTCGACCGGAAGGAGTTTACCGACGCCCTCTGTTCCCATGCCGTCTTCGAGAAGAGCATGGCGTACCTGCCGACCAGGTTCAATACGGATTGGCGGCGCAGAGCAGTAGCGGGATACGCCGCATTCGCCAGTCGGGTCGTGACTACGAGGTGGGCCGCGCCGTTGATCGACGTCTCCGAGCGTTGGACGACTAAATCAGCACGTCCGATCGAATACACCGCGGATCGAGGAATCCGGCATGCCATCCCCTAAGCGTCTCCCCAGGGCATCCCGAGTCACCCTCGAAGCATCAAGGCGGCTGCGGATTGTCCAAGGCGGGGAACACGGAGAGAATCCAACGATGTGCGATCATTTCATGCCGTAGTCGGCATGACGTCAAATCCATGGGTACGACATGGGCAGATCCACAGTCACAGGACGTATCAACGCCAAAGCGTTGGAATTGCTCGCGCAATATCCAGGAGGCCTACGCTGGATAGAACTGTGTAAACAGATCGAGGCGTCGGATCACGCTTTTCACCCGAAAACGGTCAACGGGTGCGTTTGGAAATTAACCGAAAAATATCCTGACAAGGTGTATAAACCGTCCAAAGGACTTTTCCGTTTGCTGAGATACAAATCTGTCGAACCTTGCTGACGGTGCGGCGGAGCCGCTCCCGGAACGGCACGTCGCCGAAATCCAGGGCGGTTTCGACCTTACTTGATCGGGTTGAGGGTTTTTGAAGACCACGTAGGGCGTCTTGTCCCCCATTGCGCGGCTGTAGCAATTGCGGCAGGTCTCGAGATAAACATCCAGATCCTCCTCCATCTCCGCAACCGTTTCGTACCCGGTCGTCCGGCCCTTGCGCTGGGGAGGCTTTGCGAGCGACGGGAATTGGCCGAAGAGGCCAGGGTAGTCGAAAGCTCGGGCAGCATGGCGCAGCTAGCCGTCTTCGGGAGATCATGCAGGGCGCGGGATTCTTCGACCGGTCGCAGCAACACCTGCTGCCCTTCGCCGAGTTCATGGAACGGCTGAAGCGCTGGAGCTGCTTCGTCGGCGGCATGCTGCCCGGCACACGCGATGAACCGGGAAGGCGACTCTACGCTGAGCAGCAATTCCGCGAGGACACCATCCAGGTTCCGGCAGCCACCGAGGCGGCGGGCGAAGGCATCAATCTGCAGTGTTGTCACACCTCTTCGACTACGACATCCCTGAAATCCAAACCGGCTCGAACAGTACATGGGGCGTATCCACCACTACAGACAGCAGCACGACTGCCTGCTCTTCAATTTCGTGGCTACCGATACCATCAAAGGATGTGGACGAGGAGCGCTTCCGGGCTGTCTGCCACGAAGCTTAATCTCGACAGGCTCGTCGAGCAACGGGGCCCGGGCGCAGGAGCGACGCGTCGTTCCCGAGACCCTTGCGCGGTTCGTCGGAGAGGCCGCCTAGGACGCGGCTTTGTCCTTCGAGCTGGTCACTCATCCAGCCCACCCGTTTCCGTCGGGTCGGACAGCATCCGACCCGAAGAGGTATGAACGCGCGGCGGACTGGAAATTCGCGGAGTCGGCAATTCGCTATCCGCGTCTGTCCATAGACCGTGATATAAGCCGAGGAGAACGATCTTAAGGATGAGTCTCGGACATCTGCTGTGCGAGGCGCTGCGCCGGCGCGGCTCGACCTCTACCGAGCACGAGTCGTGGATGGTCGCGGATACGTCGTCCCCGAATGGCGGTTGATCCTGGAGCTGTGGCACGACGGTTCGTCCTACCGCCGCGATCACAGGGCGTACTCGGCAACATGAGTGTCGCCGTCGCTTCCAGTGGCTTGCCACCTTGCCACCTGTAGCAGCCCTTCCCGAAGTGAAGGAACTTGACCGTTTCGAACAGGCATGCAGCCAGCTGGACGTACTGTGGTCGATAGGAGTAATTTTGTCAATGTGTGGCAAGATCCCGAGTTCGCGATGGAGTTGCGTCGATGACACTTGACCAAATCGCAGCATTAGCGGCAACGGGCGAGTCCGAAACGCTGGAGTGCAAGCGCACGACAGGCACGCGCCGCGAGGCGGCCAGTACTGTCTGCGCCATGCTCAACCAACGGGGCGGGCACGTATTGTTCGGCGTTACGCCGGAAGGGGACGTCGTCGGTCAACAGGTAAGCGAACAGACGATGGAGGAGGTGAGCGCGGAGATCCGAAGGATCGATCCGCCGGCCTTTCCAGCGATCGACCGGGTCCGTGTCGCAAATGACCGCGCGGTGATTGCGATCCGCGTGCATCAGGGCTCCGCGCGGCCCTATCGGTACCGGGGTACCGCCTATCGCCGGATTGGCAACACGACCGTGGCGATGTCGGCGGCGGAGTACAATCGGATGCTCTTCGAGCGCATGCACAGCGAGCAGCGCTGGGAGAACCAGCCCGCCACCGGGTGGGCAATCGCGGACCTGGATGTGACCGAGATCCGCAATACGGTAGCCGAGGCGGTGCATTTCGGCCGGTTGAACGAGCCCGGCAGCCGGGAACCGGAGGACTTGCTGCGGGGGCTTGGACTATTCCGGGACGGCGTTCTGTTGCGCGCGGCGGCAGTGCTGTTCGGCGCCACGGAGCGTCTGGAATTCGAGATGCCGCAGTGCTTGCTGCGCGTGGCGCGTTTCCGGGGGCTCGACCGTAGCGAATTCCTGGACAACCGACAGTTCAACGGTAACGCCTTCACGCTGCTCGCGAGTGCGGAACGCTTTCTACGCGACACCCTGCCCATCGCAAGCCGGTTCGAAGCGGGCCGCATCCAGCGCATCGACGAACCCCGGTATCCGCCTTTGGCCACCCGGGAAGCGCTGGCTAACGCTCTGTGTCATCGGGACTATGCGCTGGGGGGCGGCTCTGTGGGACTGGCGGTGTACGACGATCGTCTGGAGGTAACGTCGACCGGTGCGCTGCATTTCGGGCTGACTCCCGACGAGCTGTTTAGGCCGCACGAGTCGAGACCATGGAACCCGTTGATCGCCCGCACTTTCTATCGGCGCGGCATCATCGAGGAGTGGGGCCGGGGAACGCTCAAGATGGCGGAGCTGGCGATCTCCGCGGGATTGCCGCGGCCTGAGATCGAGGACCGCGGCAATTGCGTGACAGTGTGCTTTCGACACGGCCAGATCGCGCTCTCCCCACGCACAGCAAGCGATCTGACGGAACAGCAGTGGGCGATCCTGGCACTGCTCGATCAGTCGGTCCCAGCCTTGGCGTTACGGGAAATCCACTCTCAGCTGGACCTGCAGATCGACAAACGAAGAGTACGGGAGGACCTCGCCGTTCTGAAGGCTCGGGGACTGGTCAAGTCCATGGGGCGGGGCCGGGGAGCACGTTGGGAAGCCCTTGTGACACTGTAGGTTGGCCCATTCTGGCTCATTCTGGCTCATTCTGGCCTATTCTGGCCTATTCAATGACGCGGTGGCTACTGGAGACGGGTCCTGGCGAGCATGATCAAGTCGATACGGAGGACGCGGAGAGCATGCAACCATGACCTCTCCACTGCTGCTACATAGGGTCTGTCGTATCCACGAATACAGGAACTGCACTGTCGCCCAGCTCCGCTGGGGACTGGTGTGGTCATGCGCGCGAGATATCGGGATAAGCATCCGCCTCCTCCACGCTAGGCCGGAGACCGTGCACATCAGGGCGGCGTTACGATATTGTTCTCCGGTCGCGCAGGCGTCTCATGTCGGCCCACGGGGTCGAGCGACACCGGACCGGGTGTAGGAAGCAGCTCTGCTGCCTGCCTGGTGCGCGCGGACGGCTCGTTGCGGTGGTGCGCCACGTTGTGGGAGCCTTGGAGCAGGGATGGCGAATCCATAAGGAATGGCTCAGGCTGCCTTTTCAGCGCTGCGCAGTGCTATTGTTGCGTATCCTGTGGATCGAATTTCGTTGACCGACACCTATGCGGACGCTACCTGGATCTCGGCTGCATACGGAACTCGATAGATTACGGGGAGCGTCTTCAACTTGCTGGTCGGACCTGAAGTCGGCAAACGCAGTACCCCAAAAGACCAGGCCTGGTTGCCTCGTTGCCTCTCGCTGGACCTTGAAGTCGGCAAGGCAGACAGCCGCATTCACGCTTTTGCCGGGGTGCGCGCGGATACCGGCGAGCGCGTCGTATTCAGCCGCGGCGACCTGGCGACGGCGTTGGCGAAACTGGACGCGCTCGCCGATGGAACGTCCTTCGTGTTGGGCCACAACCTGATCGCCTTCGACCTGCCACACCTCGCGGCGGCGAAGCCCGACCTTCGGCTCCTGAAACTTCCGCATATCGATACCCTGCGTCTCAGTCCCCTCGCCTTTCCCCGCAATCCCTATCACCACCTCGTCAAACACTACCAGGACGGCGGGCTCAAACGCGGACAACTGAACGACCCGGAGCTCGACGCTCGCCTTGCGCTGAAGGTCTTCGCAGACCAGCGCAGCGCGTTGCGGAAAGCCGCACCGGACCTGGTAGCTGCCTGGCACTGGCTGAGCACGCCCGCACCGGGAGGCAAAGACCGCGCCCTCGACGATTTCTTCTCCGCGCTGCGCGGCGGGCGGCGCCCCTCGGACACCGAGGCACGGGCCGCTATCGACAGGCGGCTGGCAGGTACTGTTTGCGCCACTCACGGCCGCCAGGTCAAGGCCGAGGCCGCGGTGGCGGGCTGGGCGCTGGCCTATGCGCTGGCATGGCTGTCGGTGGCGGGCGGCAATTCAGTCGTGCCGCCCTGGGTGCGGCATCAGTTTCCAGAGACCGGTCGCCTGATACGTCGCCTCAGGGATACCCCCTGCGCCGACCCTGGGTGCGACTGGTGCCGGGAACGTCACGATGCCCGCCAGGAGCTGGCGCGCTGGTTCGGCTTTCCCGATTTCCGGCCGGAACCGATGGGCGAGGATGGACGACCGCTGCAGCGGACCATCGTCGAGGCAGCCATGGCAGGAGAGCATGTACTCGGGATTCTGCCCACCGGCACGGGCAAATCGCTCTGCTATCAGATCCCAGCCCTGTCCCGTTACGACAAGACGGGGGCGTTGACGGTGGTGATTTCTCCCTTGGTCGCGTTGATGGCGGATCAGGTGGCGGGCTTGGAAGCACAGGGGATCGGCTCGTGCGTGACGGTCAACGGGATGCTGTCGATGCCCGAGCGGGCCGACGCGCTGGACCGCGTCCGGTTGGGCGATGCGGGCATACTCGTCATCTCCCCCGAGCAACTCCGCGCCCGCTCCGTGCGCCGGGTGCTCGACCAGCGTGAGATCGGCGGCTGGGTACTGGACGAGGCACACTGCCTATCGAGATGGGGACACGATTTCCGGCCCGATTACCGCTACGTGGGTCGCTTTATTCGGGAGAAAGCGAGCGTCGGGCCGGTGCCACCGGTGCTGTGCCTGACCGCGACCGCGAAGCCGGACGTCACGGACGACATCGTGAGGCATTTCCGAGAACGGCTCGCCATCGAGCTCAGAGTATTCGACGGTGGCGCCGAGCGTTCCAATCTGACGTTCAAAGTGATTCCGACATCGGGGGGCGAGAAGTTCTCCGACATCCACCAAGTCTTGACGTCCTATCTGCCTGCCGACATGCCGGGCGGCGCCATCATCTATTGCGCGACGCGGCGGCAGAGCGAAGAAGTCGCGGAGTTTCTGCAAGCGAAGGGGATCGAGATCGAATATTTCCACGCCGGGCTACCGCCGGAGACGAAGAAAGACGTGCAGCAGCGTTTCGTCGGCGGCGCGCTGCGGGCCATCGCCGCGACCAACGCCTTCGGCATGGGCATCGACAAACCCGACGTGCGTCTGGTCGTCCATGCCGACATCCCGGGCTCGCTGGAAAATTATCTCCAAGAGGCAGGGCGCGCCGGACGGGATCGCGAGTCGGCGCGTTGCGTGCTGCTGTACGCGGCGGACGACGTGGAACGCCAATTCGGCATATCGGCTCGCTCGCGCCTCACCCGACGCGAGATTCACGGCATTCTCAGAGCGCTGCGCAACTTGGATCGCAAGAAGCGTTTCGGCGGCGAGGTGGTGGCAACCGCCGGCGAGATCCTCGGTGAAGACGCGGACAACGTCTTCGAACGCGACTCGGCCACGGACGATACCCGCGTGCGGACCGCCGTCGCTTGGTTGGAGGAGGCGGAGCTGCTGACCCGTGAGGAGAACGCGGTCCAGGTGTTTCCGTCGTCGCTCCGGGTCAGCTCGCTGGCAGAGGCCCGCGCGCAGCTGCAACTGACCGCCGTCGCGGAGACCTATCGCGGGCAGTTGCTGCGGATCGTCGAGGCGCTGATCCAGGCCGGCGCCGACGACGGCGTCACTACCGACGAGCTGATGGGCATCTCCGGTCTGCGCTCCGAGGGCGTGCGCGGCGCATTGTACGATCTCGAGCGGCTCGGGATCGCCAGCAACGACACGGCATTGACCGCGTTCGTCCATGCGGGGGTGAAGCGGACTTCCCGCAAGCGGCTGGAGGAGGCAACGGAGCTGGAGACTGCCCTGATTACGCACATGCGCGAAGCGGCGCCGGACCTGAGCAAGGGAGACACTTCGTCGCTGCATCTGCGCATCGCCGCGCAGGTGCTGCGGGACGCAGGCCTAACCGATCCGCTGCCGGAACGGCTGTGGCGCATCGTCCGCAGCATCGCCAACGACGGACGGGGCGAGGACGGCTCTGCAGGCAGCCTGGCGGTGCGCAAGCAGAGCGCGGAGACGGTGCGCGTGACCCTCCAGCGCGAGTGGCCGGCCTTGGACAAGACCGCCCAGCTGCGGCGCGTAGCGGCGCAGCGCCTTCTGGAGCATCTCCTCGGTCGCCTGCCTTCCGGAAGTCGCGGCACGGACCTCTTGGCCGAAACTACGCTCGGGAAGCTGACTCGAGCGATTACGTCCGATCCGTCTCTGAAGGCCAGGATCAAGCATCCGGCCAAATTGCTGGACCGCGCCCTGTTGTGGCTACACGAACAGGAAGTCATCCGCCTCCACAAGGGACTCGCGGTGTTCCGTCCGGCCATGACCATCCGCCTGATGCACCGGGAACGACGCGGCTTTGCGAAGACGGACTTCGAACCCCTGGCCCTGCATTACCAGGGACAGGTCCTGCAGATCCACGTGATGGTGGAGTTCGCCCAACGGGGCCTCGCCGCCATCAAGGAGGCCCTACACCTGGCGATGGACTACTTCACGCTCAAGGAGGAAGAGTTCCTGCGTCGCTGGCTGCCCGGCCGGGACCGGGAGATCGGCCGGCAGACGACGCCCGACTCGTGGCGCGCCATTGTCGAAAGCCTGAAAAACCCCATCCAGCAAAGGATTGTCGCCGACGACCGCGAGCAGACGAACATGCTGGTGCTCGCCGGCCCGGGCTCCGGCAAGACGCGGGTACTGGTGCACCGCATCGCCTATCTGGTGCGCGCGCGGCGGGAGAACGCCCGCGTGATCTTGGCGCTGGCCTACAATCGGCACGCGGCGGTGGACATCCGCCGTCGGCTTGCAGACCTCATCGGCCCCGAGGCGCGGGGGGTGACCGTGCTCACCTGCCACGCTCTGGCGATGCGGCTGGCCGGCGCCAGTTTCACGGGCCAAGCGGAGCGTCCCGACGACGAGGTCTTCCGGGAGGTGATCCGCCGCGCGGTGGAACTGCTGCGCGGCGAGGGTCTGCCGCCGGAGGAGGCGGACGAACGGCGTGAGCGGTTGCTGGCAGGATTTCGCTGGATTCTGATCGACGAATATCAAGACATCGGCGCAGACCAGTACGAATTGATATCGGCGCTGGCGGGGCGCACGCTCAACGACGAGGCGGGCAAGCTCACTCTGTTCGCGGTCGGGGACGACGATCAGAACATCTACGCCTTCAACGGCACGTCGGTAGAGTTCATCCGCCGTTTCGAGGCGGATTACGGACCTAAGCCCATCTACCTCACCGACAACTACCGTTCCACCGGCCACATCATCAGCGCCGCCAACGCCATGATCGAGCCGGCGCGGGAGCGGATGAAGGCGGCGCATCCCATCCACATCAACCGGGCCCGCGCGAAGGATCCGCCGGGGGGAACTTGGCAGAAGTCGGACCCGGTCTCCCAAGGGCGGGTGCAGATTCTGACGGCGCGGCGCGATCGGGTCTCGCAGGCGCGCGCCGCCATGGCGGAACTGCGGCGCCTCGCTGCGCTGTCGACCGATTGGGAATGGTCACGCTGCGCCGTGATTGCGCGGGAGTGGGCGTATCTGGAGCCGGTACGGGCGTTCTGCGAAACGCACCGGATTCCGGCGCAAATGGGGAACGAGGAAATCCCGCCCTTTTGGCGTCTGCGCGAGACCCGCGCATTCCTCGCATGGCTGCGCCGCCGGGATTCCGACGTCGTCGACGGTACCGCCCTGCAGGGCTGGGCGAACGCCTGCGCGGCCAACCCGTGGAACGAACTGCTGCGGCAAGCCGTCGAAGAGCACGTCCTGGAAACTGGGGGCGCGGAAACTCCCGTGACCCATTTCGTCGAATGGCTGGCCGAATGGGGCCGGGAAATCCGGCGGCGGCAGCGGGGGCTCCTGCTGATCACCGCCCACCGCGCCAAGGGTCTCGAGTTCGACCATGTGGTGGTACTGGACGGCGGTTGGAATCACGTCGCCCAAAGCGAGGATCCGGACGAGGCGCGGAGACTGTACTACGTGGCTATGACGCGCGCTCAGCAGACCCTGACGCTGGTCCGGGTCGAGAAATCGCACGGCCTGCAAGCGGCCTTGCGCGCCAAGCCCTGTGTCGTGTATCGCACCTCGAGCGAACTCCCGCCTGCAGCCGCGGCGGAGCAATATCGCTTCGTCCAGCCGGGGCTCCAAGACGTGGATCTCGGCTTTGCGGGACGGCAGAGCCGTCGACGACCGGTGCATCGTGCCATCGCCGCGCTTGCTTGCGGCGATCCCCTGCAAACGAGAGTGGTGTACAGCGGCCGCTGGGAGTTGCTCGACACAGGAGGCATAGTGGTGGGGCGGTTGGCCCAGAGCTTCAAGCCGCCGCCCGCGACACGGTGTCGGTCGGCTACGGTGCGGGCCGTCGTGGAATGGAGCCGCGAGGGATCTAAGCCGGAGTACCACGCCAGCATGCGATGCGACGCCTGGGAAGTGATCGTGCCGGAGCTGGTATTCGAGCCGGCCGGTCGAGCGGCTGCGTAGATTTC
>DAOUKB010000112.1:0-51286 GCA_034421855.1 Anaerolineales bacterium | reverse complement strand
TCGGGCAGCCGCAGCAGCGCCTGCGGTGCCTGCCGGGCCCAGTGCTGCACCGGCGAGCGCCGCGTGGTCAGCGTCGCCGTCACCTGCGTCCCGGTGCGCAGCAGATGGTAGCGGCCGGTCCAGTGCTCCGCCTGGTTGGTGTAGGGGCCTTGCGTTGCCAGGGGCGGCTCGCCCCCCTCCGGGGTCTGCGCTGCTACCGGGTACCCACCCAGACCCAGACTCCCCAGCAGCACGCAGAACACCCCTAAGCCCCGCCAGTACACGAACATGCGACCTTCCCCTTCCTGACCTTGGCAACCAATCCTGGCACCCGCCGAGTGACCCTAGTCTAGCACCGCGCACTTTTGCGCTATGGGTACAGTCACACCGCGTGCGGAGGATCAGGTCCTGCGGGGACCCGCCATGAGATGCCGAGGTGACATACGTAATGATGCAGAGGCTATGGCATGACCAGATCATTGGTGCCATACTGGCAGTTGGCTCCGGCCACAGGCCCCTGCAGCGAGTCAGAAGTCTATAGTCAGTCTCTTCCGCGCAGACCTCCGTTTCGGCAATATCTGGGTGACACCGGGGACAGGTGGCAGCATTTCGACCTGCACGGCAAGAGGCCCGACGTGGTGCTCTACCATCCAGACAAGAATTGGCTGTTGCTCGTGGAAGCCGTCACCAGTCACGGTCCGATGGACGGCAAACGCCGC
The DNA here is from genome assembly GCA_034421855.1 of Anaerolineales bacterium. GTDB lineage: Bacteria > Chloroflexota > Anaerolineae > Caldilineales > Caldilineaceae > Bin34. Next base: position 50,588 of record DAOUKB010000112.1, on the reverse strand, counting down.
ATGGATTTGGCAGACCTCTTTCAGAGTACTTCGTGTTGGCCTCATAGGCCGGTTGGTTCTCATAGGGCTCAGGAACATTCCCCTGCGCATTGAAGGGTCGGATTTGCACATGGAGATGGGGGGCCACTCCGCCGGTGTTGCCGGACCTACCGATTACCTGGCCCTTCTTGACGTACGCACCCAAGATGGGTTGGATACTGTCCAGATGGGCATATGCATGATCGAAACCCGCCTTGGTTTCGGGATTTGTGCAGGACCGGATTTTCACGTACCTGCCATAGGCTCCTACGTCATTGGGCTGAACTTGGATCACCCGACCGCCGTACATGGCGTGCACCGCCGTGCCTATGCCGCAACCAAAATCCAGGCCTTCGTGTCCAGACTTGTGTGGATAATAGTTGCCGGTGGTAGCGTCATTGAAGAAATTCGTAATCACAATCACGTGCTCTACGGGCCGCAGCAGGCGCTGCGACGCATCGGCGTCGGTATAGATACTGAGACCGTGGTTCGTTCCGGTAATGGTCATGTTCGAAGTCTCCTTCCAGACCCCTGGTGAGTCTGGACTGCGTGGATGCATCCCCTCGCGCGGGATGTGGCCCCAGTGTGCCTCTCTCAGGCGTTCCCTTCCATACCCGCCGCGTAACCGATGCGTACCCAAGGCTGACCTTGGGTTTTGCAAGAGGTCCGGGAGCGGCTAACATAGAGGCCTTACCGGCCCATCCCTACCCTGTCGGTTCGTCCTGTGCGCTACGCTTGGTCTGTACTTTGGTTCTCGCTTCTGCTCCTGCGGTGGCCGGGTCCCCTGCAGGCGCAGACCGAGGAGACCGTACGCTGTTCGCGGGCCCAACCTTGCCTGCCCTCTCGCCCACCGGTGGCGACAGAGGAGGAAGCCGAGGTCCCACCCGACGCCACAATGCAGGGGTTCTACCTCCACTGGGTGCAGAGGTCTGCAGGGCACTACCAGCTGCAGCGGACCGGGGAACGGGTGACCCTGACCCTCACCGGAATCCTCGGCATCGACAACGCGCGGCCTCCGGCGCTGTTCGTCATGCCCCCGGCGTACCGTCCCCCGTTCCCCATCATACGCGAGGTAGAAACTCAACCCGTTCGGGAAAGCCGTCAGGTAGACCGGAACCCAGAGGATGTCTCTCGCATTCGTCTGCAGATTGGGGTGGACGGGACCGTGCGTACCGTCGACCGTGGGGAAGCCCGGGCCGCCGGATCGCGGGCCCATACCGTGCACACGGCCTGGGGTACCACGCCCGCGGCCAATGATCGCACTGTCTTGGAGATCCTTAGTAAGGCCTGGGGCCGGGACTTGGACCGGGACTACTTAGGTGTGGTCCTGGATGCCGCCGGACGCGTGCAGACGCTGGATTGGAGTTCCCCCGTATACAGCATGTACAGGCATGTGACTTCGCGTACTTACCGGGCCTGGCAACTGCCGCCCGAACTGGGCCAACTCGGACACCTGACACACCTGTTTCTGGGGGGAAATGAGTTGTCCGGCCCCATCCCCTCGGAATTGGGTCAGCTCCGCCAACTGCAAGTTTTGGGACTGACCAGCAGTTACTTGTCCGGCCCCATCCCTCCGGAATTGGGTCAGCTGCGCTGGCTGAAGACCCTGAGTCTGGGAGGGAACCGGCTGTCCGGCCCCATCCCCCCGGAATTGGGTCAGCTGCATCGTCTGGAATGGCTGGAGTTGTACCATAACCAGCTGACGATCATGCCCCCGGAATTGGGATACCTGGCCCAACTGGAATTCTTGACACTGGACCACAACCGACTGTCGGCCCTGCCCCCGGCGGTCGGACAGCTCACCCACCTGCGGTATCTGGACGTGAGCGGCAACCGGCTGACCACTCTGCCCTCGGAACTCGCCCACCTGCCTCTGATACATCTGGACGCGAGCGGCAACCGGCTGACCATTCTGCCCTCGGAACTCCAGCACCTCCCGCATCTGATTTACCTAGACCTCGAGGCCAACCGGTTGTCCACTCTGCCTGCCTTCTGGGTTTCGGCCCAGGGGATAGAAGTACTGGACGTGAGCCACAATCACCTGACGGCCCTGCCCCCCGGAATCAGCCAATGGCCCATCTTGCAGAAACTGGACGTGAGCGGCAACCAGCTGACAGCTCTGCCCTCTGAAATCAGCCAATTGCGGTACCTTCGGGTACTGGACGTGAGCCACAATCACCTGATGGCCCTGCCCCCGGCCCTGGACCGGTTTGCATGTCTGACCACCTTGCATCTGGGTGGAAACCCGCTGACTGCACTCCCCTCGGAACTAGCCCAGATTGTGACCCTGAACTCGCTCAGCCTACGCGGGCAACCATACGGAATTCCTGACGACGTCCTGCGGTCGATGCTGGCCACGCTGGCGCACCGGACTCCAACGAGGAATCTGCAGTGCTTGCCCCCGGTCTATACCAGTAGGTTTCATCTGGATCTGGGGGCCATGCGGCTGACCCAAGTATTCCCGGAACTGTGGCAGATCCCGGGCCTGACGTCGCTGGATCTCTCCGACAATCTACTGACCGAGTTGCCATGGGACCGACTGAACCAGCTAGCCACTCTGGAGAAGCTGGATATACGCAACAACCGGCTGACCGGCTGTGTGCCCAAGGCTTTGCGGGAGAGGGTACGTGTCTACGCTCGGGGCAACCCAGATCCGTTCTCCTGGCTCTCCGTCTGTTCCGACTGAGCCATTTTCCGGACCTGTGGCCACAGGTCCGGCCGGACCACCCGCGGGCCATGCTATCTCGGGGAACCGAAAGACAACCCCTCGCACGTAGGCTACATACTGGCTGTCAATCTTTTTCGTGCCATCGACAGTCGTCCCCGGGCGGAACTGACCGTTCTCGGGCGGGCCTTCGCGATACACGGGAATCCGGGCATAGGCGTCCCGCGGGCTCAACAGCTGGCCCGTCCCTGTTGTCAGGATCTCCGCTGTTATGGATGCCGGAACATGCGTATGGCCGTTTGCCTCCTCCTGCGTGTCAAAAGGCAGGAAGCAGACGTAGTTCATGCAACCCCGGATGCGGTGGGCCCCCACGGTTTCCTTTGTGGAATCCGGATAACCAACATCATGGCAACCGGCCGGATTGTCGTCGGAGGCAACTCCTGGAGGAGTGCTGTTGTCATAGGGCTTCAGGTGTACATGGAGGTGAGGATCCTTGGTACCGGTCGCACCGCTAAGGCCAATCTGCTGTCCCTGACAAATTCGATCTGAGGTGTTGCTCGTGGCCCAGATGCCCGAAGGTGGGTGCATGGAGTACAAGGTCGCAAGATCAACTTGACCCACAATTGGGGAACAACTCATGAACGTCGACGCTTGCGTGTATTTTGGACATTGAGGCTACGGGCCTGGAGCCGCGGACCGAGGAGGTGGTCGCGATTGGCATTGTGAGAGCGGGCCATTTTCCGACAACTTGGCTTAGTCCGGAGCGCTGCGGGCCGGTTGCCTGTAGAGATGCATGCCGTACAGCGTTTGAGGCAGCAGCAGTAGCGGCAGCGCGATCAGCAGCACTCCCAGTCTCGTGCGCGGGCTGAGCCGCAGACTGAGCAGCAACAGGCAGCCGTTGACCAGACCGAGTCCCCCCAGCCAGTACTGGGGGCCTCCCGTGTACGCCGCGAGCCAGCGCGCCAAGGCCCGAAACCGAAACCCGTCGAGGCAGCAGGCCCCGGGCTGGACCAGCCGCACGGTCCAGGCAGGCAGGCCCAAGCCAAACACCCCGGCCGCGGTCACCTCGAGGAGCGGCCCTGTCGGCAGGACATGCCAGAGCACCATCGGCGGGGTCCAGACCAGCCACACGGCTCCGTAGCGAGTGCCGCGCCGCAGATCGGCCCCGGTCTGATCCCAGGTCGGCCACGGATACGGAGCCCCCAGCTGCACATGGCGCAGCAGCCGCAGCAGTTTGTCGAGGCTGGCCGGATCCCGCGCCAGGTCCCGGAAGGGCGCGGTGACGGCTACGGCCCTAGACATGATCCGCGGCAGGCCAGGCACGAGAAGGTAAAGACACCACCGATACGACCCATCGAAAGTCGGCTCCGTGTTCGGGGTCAGACTGACGGGCAGTGCGCCAATTTCGATTCAACCCTGGGCATCGCGGCGGGAAAGCGGGCACTTCGTGGCCCTAGGGCCACCCACATCGACTGCGGTCTTTGACCCCCACAGCCCCCTACTGCGCAGATCGTCCGCGTGAAAGGCCACGGCCTCGGCAGCACTGACAAACTCCAGCAGGGACCCATCCCGAAACGCAAAGAAATCAAACCTGTCATCCGGATCCAGGCATTGCTCTTGGGCGGCAGCCCGGATCTCTTCCGGGTAATGAGTACGTCCGGCAGATGGTCTCTGCCGTCGTCGGGCTGGAAACTGAAAAGTCTGACACATGTCCGCACCGGAACACCAGAAACCCAAGCAATACAGCGCAAACTGCATTGTAACTGGAGGGGGACGACCTGGGCTCTGTCCCGCATGCCAGCGCCAGATCCTGATCCGATGCCACCCTTGTGGCCTAGATCGGCGCGCCGCTGCGAATTTCTGCATTTATTACCGGGTACCGCAGGGCCCGTCTTGATATTCCCCTACTGCTGACAACAGGTCTGTACGCCTGTCAACCAATCTGGGTGGGAGCTGACGAGTTGACCCAAGACGCAAGAGAACCGCTCTGAGAAGCACGAGAGCACCGTGAGACGCCGTCGAGCACAGATGAGACTGACGAAACCGGAAACCCCGTTACCGGCCGCCCGGATGGCGCGTCAGCACATAGTGGGGAGGGTTAACGTATGAGCCGGTGGGACAGACATGAGGGTTTGCGGGACCGAGTGGAGCAACGCTCCACCGTGGAACAGAAAGAAGGAGAATGGTGATGGCGAACTTTGTAAAGATTGGAGAGACGGTGGCGCTTGACCCCGTTCGGGTCAAGGTGGCCCGGATCAACCTGCAACCCACCGAGCTGCGGATGATACTGCGCGATCCCGACGAAACCCTGTTCGTGGCTGCGCCGCAGGGCGTCGCGACCGCCCGAGAATGGCTTGATGATTTGGCGGTATCCACTCAATTGTCGCGCGTGGGGGATGCCCTCCTGCCCATCCCGGGAGTGCAGTTGGCTCAGGTCCAGGAAAAACTGGTGGTGCAGGTGAAGGGCCAGGCCCAAGATCGGGGGCCGGGTGTGCGCCTCACGATGGACTCCGATGATCTGGACAACATCGATTTGCCCGCTGAATCGATGAAGACGGCCCGCGCGTGGCTCGATACCTTGCTCCGCAAGCTGAACGGTGAAGATGAAGAAGGGCCTGCAGCACCGGTTGGGGAACCGCCCCCGGCGGATGTGAACTCCCAGCCCTAGACAGGGTTAGACTGCTTCCAGCAGGTTTAGGATCCGCTCTGCCGCCGCTTGGCGGGCGGTCTTTAGATTGGGCCCGTGGTGGGCCGATAGACTTCCACCACGCACTCGGATTCGGCATCGGGCCAGTGTGATCGGTAGCGGGGCGTTTCGCCCCAGCGGAACTGTTGCGGTAGCAGGGCGAACGTCTGGGCGGTCGTCAATACATCGCGCTGGCCGAACTGGTGAAGAACACCTTGGATGCCGACGCATCCAAGTGTGGAAATCCGACTCCAGGACGACTGCATAGAAGTGTCCGACAACGGACTGGAGACAGTGTTCTTGGGGGATTGGGTCTGACACATGGAGGCTCTCCGTTTCCCCTTATGCTCCGCGCCGCTTGATCCTGTTTACGGTCGACTGCGCGATGCCCAGGTCCGCGGCGATCCGGGTCTGGGTCTCGCCCGCCGCCAGGCGCGCCAATATCTGCCGATCGCGGGCCCGGGTTTGGGCCCGCCGCACGTTTGGGGGTGGCAGGCGGCCTGTGCAGTCTTCCTCAGCGCAGTATGAGGTCAGGCAGTGCTGGCACAGGAAGGCGAGCGCGGCCCGGGGGCTTGGCGTCCGTGCACCACTCTTTCCCCGCCGGCGTTGATTTCGGGCACTCGGTGCGTCTTTCCGCAGCGGGGGCAGTTTTTCGGCATGGCGTCACCTGCGGGCGGGGATCTGCGGCCGGCAGAGACTCATGGTGCGGGCCTTTGGCAGGTGGCAGATCGAAATGGCCGTAGACAAACCCATCTTGACGACCGCCCACGATGATAGCGCATGCCCCGCAAGCGGGATGGCTCCGATCCGGAGGGTTGCCCTGCAAAGATGGCGTTTTTCGGTCGAAACATCCCCCGGTACCTCTCTACCTTAGGAGCCTGAATTGGGGCCTTAAAATGCGAATCCGAGCGATTCTTTCGAGCCGATTCGGGCCCAAACGGGCTGAATCCGCCGTTCTGCCGCATAAAACTGGGATCCGGCCCTGACGAATCCCGATCTTGCAGCGCCAGAATCGTCGGAGAGCACGTTTTCCGGCTGTGCGCGGCCAGGATCACCGTCGAAAATCAGGGAGCCGCGCGCGGAAGCGCGAAAGGGCCCGCGCGGCAGGTCCCCGCACCCTCTGGCTACGGAGATGCCTGCTGCCGCCGGTACATGAAGCATCCATCCGCTTGAGCTGCTGGCCCGTATGCGACGCGTGCCTCCGGCTTGGTGCCCACCCACCAGTTGCTGGAGCGCGTCAAATTACCTAAATTGCCTCTTAGGCATATAGGCGCGGCGGGTCATCGCTCCGCCGACCGGCAGGGGTCCCTGCGGGCGTGTACTCTGACTCCCCCGCTGCTCCGAGTCCTGGATCTGCATAGCCCCGCTTCGGCCGATGCGCCGACGGTCGGCACCGGCTTGAGAAGGCCTGCGGCAACCTCTTGCAAGACGACAGGGCCCCGCGGAGCCGGCTGGCTCTACACCGGTGGCGCCACCAATCCTCGACCCATGCAGGCCGCGCCGTCCCATACGCATATGTCGGTGGGAACCGCGACCGTCTCCTGCAAATCATTTCCTGCCAGGGCCGATTGTTTGGGAGACCCCGGCAATCCCTTGTACAATGCCTGTTTCGGGCGGTGCGAGCCGCTTTTGTCGGCGCATGGGAAAAAACGAGATGTATGCAGTAGTGCGCACCGGTGGCAAACAATATCGAGTGACCGAGGGTCAGACTCTGTTGGTGGAATTGTTGCCGGGCCAGCCGGGAGACAGCATCGAACTGACCGATGTCCTGATGCTGGGCGAAGGTGACGACGTGAAGATAGGACGACCCTTGGTAGAAGGCGCTACGGTGAGCGCCCAGATTACGGGTCAGCACAAGAGCCGCAAGGTGAACGTATTTCGCTACAAGGCCAAGAAACGCGTGCGCGTGCGCCGCGGTCACCGCCAGCGGCAGACCCGTCTGCAAATTCAAAGCATTGAAAGTCCCGTGGAATAAAAGGCTGCAGTAGAGGAGAACGCTATATGGCGCATAAGAAAGGTGGCGGTTCCAGTCGCAACAACCGAGACTCCAATGCCCAACGCCTGGGTGTCAAACGCTACGGCGGCGAGGTGGTCCGGGCCGGATCCATCTTGGTGCGGCAACGCGGAACGCGTATTCATCCGGGGGAAAATGTAGGGCGGGGCAAGGACGACACCTTGTTTGCCATGCAGGACGGCGTGGTTACCTACGGCTGGGCCCGGAAAAACAGGAAAAAAGTCAGCGTTCAGCCCATGCAAGGAAGTCAGCCATGAAGGTAGGAATCCATCCCGACTATGTCCAAAACGTCCCGGTCCGCTGCTCCTGTGGCAATTCCTGGGTAACCGGCAGCACCAAGGCCGAAATTCGGACCGACGTCTGCAGCAAGTGCCATCCCTTCTACACCGGCGAACAGCGGATCATCGATACCGCGGGGCAGGTGGAACGTTTCATGAAGCGGTTGGAGCGGAAGCAGAATATGGAAATGGTGGCGCGGCAGACCCAATCTGTGCGCCAAGCCGAAGAATCGGCGGTACGCCGGGCGCGTGCCCGCGGCGACAACGTGGAAGAGGCTTTGGCCGCAGCCCGTCAGAATCTGGAAGCTGCGGTGCCGGAAGGGGAATCGGAAGTTGCCGCATAGAGCCGCAGCCAAGCAGCAAGTTCAACGAGAGGCAGATCGGAAGGTCTGCCTTTCTTCTTTGTACTGTGAGGCGGACGCGTAGCCTCGGCCTCAGAATTGCGTTCTCCCTAAGCCAGAGGCCACCATGGCGGTGCGACAGGGGACCCTGGAAGTCATTACGGGATGCATGTTCAGCGGCAAGACCGAGGAACTGCTGCGCCGCCGACGGGTGGCCGAGATGGCCGGACTTTCGACTCGCCTCTTCAAACCTAGTCTGGATTCACGGTACGGCAAGGACACCGTCGGCACCCATTCAGGGCAAGTAGTGGCCAGCGCGCTGTCGGTCGATCATCCGCGCGGACTGCTGGCCCGAGTTGCCGACTGGGTGCAGGGAGTGTTTATCGACGAAGTTCAGTTTTTCAGTGTCGAAATCGTGGATGTCTGCGTGTACCTCGCACATCACGAGAAGCGAGTCGTCGTCTGTGGCTTGAATCAGGATTTCCGCGGTGAACCCTTCGACAGCATGGCGCAGCTCTTGGCCAGGGCCGATACGGTGGACAAGCTACACGGGGTCTGCAATCGGTGCGGCGCCCCTTCCACGCGCTCCCAGAGACTGATCGACGGCCAGCCGGCGCATGTGCACGATCCGACCGTACTGATGGGAGGTTCAGAGATCTATGAAGCGCGTTGTAGTGGTTGCCACGAGGTCAGAGGCAAGCAATACTCCAGGCCTTCCTGGGCGTGAGCCCAAGACCTGTCTGCCTCCAACGTGACGGAGCCTCGTCGAGAAAATATCAAGTACGCCGGTTCTTTACTGCGGCAGGCGTTGGGTCAGCCAGTCTGAGGGGGACCATGGATGCCGCCCGCTCACAGAAGGCTGGCGGCAATGCGAGTGTACCCAGGGAAGTACATTACATAACCTGTTACAACCCAAGCCGTTCTTGCGGGAGACCAAGACGACGCAACTCGGCTCCCGCTGCCGCAATCCGTTCGGCGGGAGACCCGTGGGGGACACAGTCTTTGCCTTTGCGTAGACGGAGTGCAACTACGCTGTATTGCCCGTTGGTCGCAACAGGTATGTAATTCCTGCCTATGCTCCTGATCGAACCCTTGCCCAACGACCAGCGGTCGTCCTATGTGCAGCTGCCGGTGCCCGCGGAACGGTTGACTGCTTCTGCCTTGCGGTCTTTGTATCAAGCTTGGCAGGAAGCTCCACCCATGTCCCCTGCCGTGCGCGCGCACTGGTGGACGAACTGCCGCCTTAGAATGAATTGTCATTCCACGCGCATCGAAGGCGGCGCTCTGGACTTCAGGGACACGGTGGAGTTGCTGTTGCACCGCCGTATCGTGCGACCCCAGTCCGACATTCACGTGAACTGGGTGCGTGGACATGATCAGGCGGTCCACCGTCTTCGGGAGATGGTGGATGCCCAAACTCCTTTGACCGAATCTGGGGTGAAGGACATCCATGCTCTCATCTTGGGCGGCCTGCCGTATCCAATGCAAGATCGGCATGGAGCCGATCTGCCTTTCGACGTCTTGTTGGGAGCCTACAAACGCCGTCCCAACGTCGTTCGCACGCGGAACCGTCTGATCGAGTGCGCGGATCCCGCGGACGTGCCCCGGCTGATGGCCGTGTTCCGGCAACGCACCATGCAAGGTCTGAATTTGCATCTGCAAGACCCCGCCAGTCTCGATCCCGTCCAATTGTGGGCCGACATCCATTGGGATTTCGTCTGTATTCATCCCTTCGAGGACGGCAATGGGCGCATGGCGCGCTGGCTGGTCAACTACCTCGCGTTGTGCTGCGGGTATCCCCCTCTGATTGTGCCTGACGCTCTAAGCACGGTGTATTTCAATACCTTTCGAGAAGGTGCGGTGGTGACGGACACCCATCGCAACGATCCGCACAATCCGTATGCCCCCTTGCGCAACATGTCCCAAGCCCCTGGGACCCCGGCCCCGCGCGCGCTGCGTGATTTCTTGGCGGCCTGTATGGTGCGCGCCCTGGATTTCGGCATTGCCGTGGCCGAGGGCACGTGTGATCCCACCATAGTCAACAGCGAAGGCGACCCGCGGCCTTCCTCGCTGTCCCAAGGCGCAGGCCGCATGTGGGACATGCGGGCACCCACTCTGCGCGCCGCTCGGGATCGCACCGACTTCGATCCACTGTCCGAGGATGTGTGGTCGCCTTGACGCGCGGGAAGCGGTGGGACAGATGCGGGTCGCACCACTTGGCCAAGGCCGCCTTGAGACGAGCGGCGGCGCGGTCGCCTATGCCCCGTACGAGGTCCGCGCCGCCCCAGGATTGGCAACCGTTTGACCGCGCTGCAGCAGCGCTGGATCGTGTACGCGGAACGCCATGCGTCTGCCTTCCGGCCTTCTTCGCAGTCATATGGAGGGTAGGGAGCGCGGTTTGGGAATCCGACAAGCCATGCCAGGCAGCGCGCTGGGCGCGGCGCGCTGCTTCCGAGTCTGCGTCGGCAGCCTCGATCCTATGCCGGGAATGCCCCTGTGGCCCAGACGATTCTATGTCTGCTGGGTCAAGGCCTGATCGAGCGGTCCCTCATAGGAGTATGTCTGAGCGCCGCACTTCAAGACGACGTACAGGCGGCGCCGATGTCCGACGGCGGGCGTCTGCCGTGTCTGCGCCGGATCCGCCCCGAGCTCGGGCGAGCCCTGAAGATCCTGGAGCTCCGCCTGTTCCAATGTGATGCGGGAGAAACTCACTTGCAAGCGCTCTGCCAGATCCAGCATGGCATTGGCGACCAGAGGATGGTCTGCGTCGAATACCTCCGGCGGGACTAGGGCCGCACACACCGGGGGGCCTTGCACTGCGGAATGAAAGGTAAAGACGTCGGGACCCCGCTGGATGCGCAGCCGATAGCCCTGCGTGACTACAGGGGTGTATACGACTCCCGGTCGCGGCAGACCCAGACTTGTATCGGGCCAAGTGCAAGGCTGTATAGACTGCAGCTTCAGTTCGGCCGGGTCGGCGGCCAAGGCTTGGCACAGCATGGTGCAGGAAGCCAGCACCAGCCGGCCGACTTGCACCAGCCGCTCTTCTGCCGGAGAGATGTTCTCCCCATGCTGGTAGTCGGTCATGATCCCTCTCGAGGCGACTGGACGCGGAATCGGGAACTCGGTATCGGCGCAGGTCGGACCCCGAGCTCCCAGGTCGGGCGGGACGACCGTCCTAGTCCCAAGTATAATGAGGCTGTGGTCGTCCACAACCCCGCACTCGCTTCTTGAATGCCTGCAATAGTATGCCGCCTGCCGGCCAGACTGCACTTTGGTCTTTTGGACATGAACGGCTCTCTGGGCCGGGTAGACGGGGGTATCGGGTTGGCCATTCGGGAACCCGCTACCGTACTGGCGGCTGATCATGCTGCTGCCGTCTCTGTTCAGGGGGTCTCGGATCCGCTGCTCCGATCAAGGCTGCAAACAGGGCTACGGCGGGTATGCGCATACTTGAAGCTCCCGGGGGTTTCCCTGTCTGTGCAGCGACTGCCCCCCGCGCACAGCGGATTTGGGAGCTCTACTCAGGTCCTGGTGGGGGCTGCCCGGACGGTTTCCCTGTTGGCCCGGAATCCGCGGTCGGCGCCGGAATTGGCGCGTATGATGGGCCGTGGAGGCACTTCGGGAATTGGCACGGCCGCCATTGAAGGGGGCGGTTTTATCCTGGACGGCGGTCATGCCTTTCGCACCGGGCCCGGGTCCAAGCAGGAGTACACGCCGTCGCGGGCGGCACAGGACCCCGTTCCGCCTCCTGTGCTGGCGCAGATCCCCTTTCCTGCAGAGTGGCACGTCCTGATCTGCGTTCCGCCCGGACTGGACATAGACGGCAAGCGGGAACTGGAAATCTTTGCCCGAGAGTGCCCGGTACCGGATGCCGACGTGGATCGCATGTGCCGCATCTTGCTGATGCAAATGCTGCCCGCGGTAGCCGCGCGGGATCTGACGCTCTTTTGCCGAAGCATGGAGGCCTATCAGACACTGGGTTTCAAGCAAGCGGAAGTCCGCACTCAGACGGAGACGGTCCGGTCCGCCATGGCTCATATGCGGGACATCGGCGGCCAAGGTGTAGGCATGAGCAGCTGGGGCCCTGCCGTTTTTGCTTTCGGCACGGACTTGAAGACTTTGCAGACCCGCATGCAAGAGTGGCTCCTCGGCCACGGCGGTGGCGACGTATTCGTCACGCAAGCCGACAACGTGGGTCACAGGGTGTTGCTGTGACCGCTCGGTTTCGACGAGAACTCAAGATCTGCGGTACGACCAGCCCCCGCGACGCACGGCTGCTGAACGGGACCGCAGTGGACTACTGCGGGATCGTGGTGCAGGCGGATTTTTCTCCCCGCTCGGTTTCCCTGTCCGCAGCCCGGGAGATTGCAGAGGCCACCACCTGCAAGGTAGTCGTCCTGCTTTGCAATCCCAGTATGGCGCTTTGCAGGCAGGTGTCGACGGTATTGCAGCCTTATGCTCTGCAACTGCAGTGTGACGAGAGCCCGGACTTGCTGGCTGAAATGCGGCGGCAACTGCCGGTTGAAATTTGGAAGACCGTACATTTGCCGTGGTTGAGTTCCCAGGCCTCTCCACAGGCTTATCGGGATGCCGGAGCCGATCGGCTGCTGTTCGACGCTCAGGTCGTACGCAACGGCCAGATCCGCTATGGCGGCACTGGGGTGACTGCAGACTGGTCTTTGATCAAAGACCAGATCGCTTCGCTGCCGGGCGTGCCGTGCTTTCTGGCGGGCGGCATTCGCCCCCGCAATGTGCGCGAGGCCGTAGCGGCGACTGCACCGGGCGGCGTGGATCTGTGCAGCGGGGTCGAGAGCGCGGTGGGTCGGCGAGATCCGAATTTGCTTGATAATCTTCTGGCCGAGTGGCGCACGCTTCGAACGGATTAGGAGGAATGCTGTGCAGGCAGCCGTAGTCCATGGCTTGAACGACATTCGCATAGATGAGCGGCCTCGTCCGCGTCCCGGGCCGGACGAAATCCTGGTCCAGGTAGGGGCTGCCGGCGTATGCAGCACGGACGTCAAGCAGCTGATCGGCCTCAGCCCTCCCCGGCAAGTTCCTGCCGTCTTGGGACACGAATTGGCCGGCACGATCGTGGAGGTGGGTAGTCGGGTAGTGGCGTGGCAAGCAGGGCAGCGGGTGGCCGTATACCCGATCGCGGCCTGCGGCCGATGCTACTTCTGTCGGCAGGACAAGCACAGCTTGTGCGAGCAGGAGTTTGGTCTCGGCCGCGGCGTGGACGGAGCCTTCGCCGAGTATTGTCGCGTGCCCGCCGAAATCCTGGCCTTGGGCGGAGTGCTCGATATCGGCGCCATGCCTTTCGAAACCGCCGTACTGACGGAGCCTCTTTCTTGTACCATTGCTGCCGGTCGGCAATGCCGTACGCAACCCGGCGACATCGTGACGGTCGTAGGGTGCGGCCCCATGGGGCAACTCAACATCTATGCCAGCAAACGGGCCGGCGCGCGGGTGATTGCAGTGGACTTCAAGGCAGACCGTTTGACCGGCGCGACTCACATGGGGGCAGACCTCTGCCTCAATCCCGACGCCGCGGATGTGCGGGAGACTATTCTGGCCCATACGGGGCGAAGAGGAGCCGACGTCGTAATCGTGGCCGTGGGCTTCGTCTCGGCCGTGGAGGACGCGCTGCCCTACGTACGGAAGGGCGGCGTAATCAATATTTTCGGCGGCACCCCGCAAGGAGACATGCTGGAAATCGACCCGCGCTGGCTGCATTACGGCGAGATCTGTCTGACGGGTACATTCGGTTCCTCCGTACAGGACTTCCGGCAGGCCTACGGCTGGCTACGGGAAGACGCAGAGACGATCGGCCGCATTCTGTCCCACACTTGCAAGCTGCCCGACATCGTGGAGGCCGTACACCGCGTCAAGGAGGGCAAAGGCACCAAGACCGTGGTGGTGATGTGATCAGTGGGGACAGGTATAAGGACACAGTTGGAATTGACCGTGGGGCTGCTCGCCAAGCCCTGCGCAAAAGCAAAGGGAAGCGGAGCCCCGGGTGCTGGAATCGCCGGCCGGCTCCAGCGAGATCCTGCATCGGCGGCAGGGTGGTGCAGCTCGACATCGAAAATCCGAGAGGGGTGTGGAACGAGGCGCAGACCGGTTCCGTGACAGACTCGCCGAGTCGGCCGTAGAGGTTCAGGGACAGCGGCGGCAGACTCCGCGCAGGGCCAGGAAGATCGGGAAAATCCCTGCCGTCCAGCGCACGCGCCGGCTTTCTGCAGGGCCTCGTAGGCCGCCTTGTCGATCGTCCCTCAGGTTGCTTCTCCGACGGGAGCAGTGCCGTCCCGCCTCTCGGGACGTCTCTATCGCCAGCCCGTAGGGCTACGCTCCGATCCCGTCGCTGTATCATGTACGATGGGTGCCTCTATCCTGATCTCGGACTTCTCTTGCACTCTCTTAAGGTCGAAATTGTCCCTCACGGATCACGAAAGAGTACGCAAGCGCAGTTTCTACACGGTTTCGTGTAACGCAATACCGACTTGATCCAACGATATGAAACATTTCCGGTATCCTGCCTTGGATCCGGTGTGCGGAGACGCACTGGCTGTAATTGACGAGCACCCGCGCCGTGTACCTGGGGCGCGACGAGTTCCCCGACACGGCTCTGGCCGACCCTGAGAATCGCTACGACGAGCGGAAACGACTATGACCCAAGATTTTGTCCACCTGCACACCCACTCGGAATATTCCCTTTTGGACGGGCTGAGTCGCATTGAAGACTTGGTGCGCCGCGCCGCGGAGCTGGGTCAACCGGCGCTGGCCCTGACGGACCATGGCGTCATGCACGGCACCATTGAATTCTGTCGTACCTGCAAGCGCCACGACGTCAAGCCCATCGTGGGCGTGGAGGCGTACCAGACGGTCTTCGGGCGGCCCATGACCGGGTCGGACGCCAGCCGGGACCGTCATAGTCACCATCTGCTGCTGCTGGCTCAAGACGACACCGGCTACCGCAACCTCTTGAAGCTGACTTCGGACAGTCACTTGGAAGGCTTCTACTATCGGCCCAGAGTGGATCACGATCGTTTGGCTGCCTACGCCGAGGGCGTGATCTGCACCTCCGGCTGTCTCAGCGCCGAGTTGCCTTCCTTGCTGGCGAACGGGCGCGAAGAGCTGGCCGCGGAACGGCTGCAATGGTATTTGGACGTCTTTACGCGCGACCGGTTTTTTATCGAGCTGCAGCAGCACGAGGTTCCCGCCCTCGCCGGGGTCAACCGGGCGCTGCTGCGGTTGGCCCGGACCCATGACGTGAAGCTGGTCGCTACCAACGACGTCCACTATGTGCGCCAGGAGGACAGTCGCTATCAGGATGTGTTGCTGTGTGTGCAGACCGGCAGCAAGTACCGCGACGACCAACGCATGAAGATGGACGGCGACAGCTTTTTTCTGCGCAGTCGCCGGCAGATGGAAGAAGCGTTCCGGGGCTATGCGGATCTGCCGCCGGCAGCCTTCACGAACTCCCTGCTGATCGCCGAGATGTGCGACGTGGACCCGGAGGACGACGAATTTCATTTGCCGCCCTTTGCCTTGCCCGCCGGGGCTCGGGACTACGACTCGTATCTGCGGGAAGAGACGGAACGGGGTCTGCGCCATGTCTACGCCGACCGGGCCGAGACGGCGGAAGTCCAAGCACGCAAGGAGAAAGAGCTGCGGATCATCAGCGAGATGGGATTCTCCTCCTATTTCCTGATCGTGTCCGACTTGTGCCGCTATTCCCGGCAGGCGGGCATCTGGTGGAACGTACGGGGCTCGGGCAACGGCTCCATCGTGGCCTATGCCTTGGGCATTACGATCCTGGACCCCATCGCCCATGGTCTGATTTTCGAGCGGTTCCTCAATCCGGGCCGGATTTCCATGCCGGACTTCGATCTGGACTTTCCCGACGATCAGCGCGAAGAACTGATTCGCTACACCCAGGAAAAGTACGGCGAAGACCAAGTGGCCCAGATCGTGACGTTCGGCCGGATGATGTCGCGGGCGGCCGTGCGCGACGTGGGCCGCGTGTTGGACATGCCGTTGGCCGACGTCGACCGGGTGGCCAAAGCCATCCCTTCGGGACCCGGGGCCCCGGACCTCAAGCAGCTGACCGACCAAAGCAATCCGGCCTTCAACGGGGAACTGGCGGAACTGACCCGTGAGGAAACCTTCCAGGAAATGATCTCCATCTCCAAAAGTCTGGAAGGGGTGGCGCGCAACGCCAGCATTCACCCCGCCGCCGTGATCGTGGCCGACCAGCCGTTGTGGCGCTACACCCCCTTGAGCCGCGGGATCAAGACCATCACCAAGTCGGTCACGCAATACGAATATCCGGTGCTGGAGTCGCTGGGCCTGCTCAAAATCGATTTTCTGGGCCTGCGCACCTTGACCATTTTGCGGGAAGCCTGTCGTTTCATTCGGGAACGCCACGACGTCGAGATCGCCGTGGAGGAAATCCCCGTGACGGGTCCGGAAGCAGCCCGGTCCTTCGACCTGATTTGCAGCGGGGACACGATCGGCCTGTTCCAAATTGAATCTTCAGGGTTCACGGAAACCTTGCGTTCCATGCGGCCTTCGGAATTTCCGCATATGGTGGCGGCTCTGAGCCTGTATCGACCGGGGCCGATGGATTACATCGACCTGTACGCCCGCTGTATGCACGGAGAAGAGCAGGTCGTGTACAAGCACGACCTCCTGGAACCGATCTTGTCCGAAACATACGGCATCATCGTGTATCAGGAACAGATCATCGAGATTCTGCATAGTCTGGCCGGCTATACCGAGGCGGAGGCGGATCTGGTGCGCGCCGCCGTCAGCAAGAAGGACCGGAAGAAGATTGCGGAATCCCACGAAGTGTTCATCGCGGGCAGCAGAGCGCGCGGGATATCCCGCGCCGTAGCCGAAGACATCTGGGGCGATATCGAACTGTTCGTAGGGTACGGGTTCAACAAGTGCCTGCCCGGAGACAGTTTGATTTTGGATCCCACGACGGGCCGGCGCGTGCGCATCGAGGATGCCTACCTCGATCCTGCCTGCTTGGCGGCGGTATTGGCCTACGATCCCGAGGCCCAAGCATGGACTCGCCAGCGCCCTACCGCGGTGATGTGGAACGGCGTCAGGTCCGTTTTTCGCCTGGTCACGACTTCGGGACGGGTGCTGAGGGCCACGGGCAATCACCCGGTGCTCACTCCGCACGGCTGGTGTCGGGTCGAAGATCTCCAGGCGGAAGACGACCTGATCGTCCCGCGTTCGCTCCCGGTCGCAGCCGCTCGGACCTGGACCGCGAGTCGGTTGGAAGCAACGGCCAAAGCCGTGACCCGGCCGGAGCCGGCCGAAGCGCATACCGCTCCCGTCTCCGTATTCCCTGTGCTGCAGCCCACTCTCCAGGGCGGGGCTTTGCCGTCGGAAGTTTGGGAACTCTCCAGTAGTTGTCTGGCGTATCTACTGGTGGCTCTGCACCGGGAAGCGGGTCTGCATTCGACCGCCTTGGTCGGCTGGCGAGCGGACACCGACATCCTGGCGGCGGAGATTCGACATATGGGCCTCAGGTTGGGATTGGCTACCGCCGTCGCGCCGCAGGACGTGGGTTCCGGCTGGCAGATTACGCTCGCCGACGCCGAGAGCGTGGCACGATTCCGCGCGTGGACCCATATGGAATGGGACTTGTTGCAGGGGGACCCGGTTGCTGCCCTGCTCGAGGGTCTTCCGCGGGTTGCCGTTTCCGAATCGCCGGACCGTACCGGAGCAGTCTCGATCGGCTGTGCGCGATCTGATGCGCTCTCCAGCCTTGGCCTAGGGCAAGGCGCAGGACAGCCGCAATGCCCTGTCACCATGCTGGACCAGGTCGCGCGGATCGAGTATGTCGGGGAAGAACCCACCTACGATTTGGAAGTGCCGGAACTGCACAACTTCGTGGCCGACGACTTTATCGTGCACAACAGTCACGCCACCAACTACGCCGCGATCACGCTGCAGACGGCCTATCTGAAGGCCAGGTATCCGCTGGAATACATGATGGCCATGCTGGTGGTGGAACGGGATCGGGCAGACAGGATCAGCCGGCTCATCGCGGAGTGCCGACGCATGGGCATCCAAGTATTGCCTCCCAACGTGAACGCCAGCCAGACCGATTTCGACATTCAGATCGAGGCGGGCGGCACGGCGGTCAATCCCACCTGCACCTTCGACTTTCCCATCGAGCCCGGCAGCACTATTCGTTTTGGACTGGCGGCCATCAAGAATGTGTCGACCCGCGCTGTGCAGGAACAGATCGTAGACAAACGTCCCCCGGGCGGGTTTGCTTCGTTGGAGGCCTTTTGTGACGCCTGCTCTCTGCAGGAGGTAGGTCGCAAGACTCTGGAAGCCCTCATCTACAGTGGAGCCTTGGACCACTGGGGCAACCGTTTGCAGCTCTCGGATGCACTGGGAACCATGTTGATACGGTCGAAGACTGCCCACGGCACGGGACGGGAATTTCAGGACAGCCTGTTTGGGGACGAAGAGATTTCGGTTCCCATACCCCTGCCGCCCCGCACCGTGTCGCGCGACGACGCCATGCGTCTGGCCGAGCAGGAACGGGAGTTGTTGGGCCACGTGATAGGCGAGGCGTCGTTGTACGAAGTGATCGAAAAGATCGGCGCGGCCGTGCCCAACCTCGCCCAAATCGAAGACCTGACGCGTGACCGGGACGGCGACCGCGTCACCTTGCTGGCGACAGTATCCAGTGTCCGTACCCACACCACCAAGCAAGGGGACCGCATGGCATTCGTCAATGTGGAGGATTTGACCGGTCAAATGACCGTGATCGCCTTCAGCGACACTTATGCGCGAGCCCGCTCGTTGCTGCAGCCCCAAGCCCACCTCGTGCTCCGGGGAGACGTGCGGTACAACGCCACCCGAGGCGAGATTTCGCTGGCTTTGGATCATGTGAAAGACAGCGACGATTTTGCGGCGGGAGCAGATGCCTCACGCCAGTCGCCTGTCCCGTCCTCTCCGGGGCCTACTCCGGAGCCCATTTCTCCGAACGGCTATCAGGAAACCGCCGCGCCTTCTTCCACCGGCGGACAGTCGGAACGGTCCCCTCCGGTTTCCGGCGATCTTATTCTCGGGTTGGATGCTCCCGAGGTACAGGACGACTGGCAGCCGGTAGCGATTTTGCAGAAATTGCTCGATCTGTTTGACTCCATGCCGGGCGATGACACCTGGACGCCCAAACTGCTGCTGAGGACCGACGAGCCTCGGGGTTACGTCTTGCCGGCCCAGCACATCAGACTGGATGCAGACGCGCAGACCCAGATCCGCAACCTGGGTTTCGACGTAATTTTGGAGCCCGAGAGCTAGGGTCGGGACCGCAGGGCGAGACGCTCGCGCGGAAGCACCGGGAGGTAGGGAGCCGGCGACGGTCTACTAGGCATCCTGAATGACGGCGCGGATACGCTCCAAATCCCCGTGCGCCCGGGTGACTGCAATGCCGTGCCTTTGCAAATTCGCTTCCAGAGTCTCGGGCAGCACATCCGGACTGGCCAAGATGGTTACCCGCCGTGCGTGCAGCGCTTCTTCCGGGCTGAAGCCAAAGGTGGCGTTGGATTCCAACAGGTGGTTCATCAGCAGCGGCAGATACGCTCTGGTGGCGAAGTGTTCGCGCGGACCGAACAAAATGTAGTGGTCTATGGACTTGGCATGACTCGAGACCGCGGGGGAGCTGCTGCCTGCACGCGTAGCCGGCGCCGGCCGCTCGACGGGTGGGGGCGCAGGCACGGGGACGGAGGGCAGCGCGTCCGGCAAAGGCGTCTCGACCGCGGGCGGCATCTCGAATGCCGGCGGCGCTTCGGCCACGGGCGTCACCGTCTCGGCGGGCGACGGCGCGACTTCCAGGTTCACCTCGACGACGTTGACTCCGTCTAGGCTGACGGGTTTGGATTGGGCGACTATCTCGTCGGTGTCCGGATCCGTGACTTGCACTACGAACGTACCGGCCGGTACGGAATTGAACCGGAATGCTCCGCTCTGCGGAATTTCCCCCGACCCCAGTACCTCGCCGTCGGCCAACAGCTGTAACGTCAGGTCGGCTCCGTTGGTAATCTGGCCAAAGATGCGGCTGTTCTTCCGGGCCGTTAGCTTTTCTTCGAATTCGACCAGAAAGGAGTGATGGAACAGGGTGTTGCCGGTCCGTTCGCCCCGTTCGCTCAGTTCGTCCGGGTGGTTGGCGGTCAGGCCGCCGACCAGTTCGCTGTGGGCATCGACCATGCTGACGTTGCAGGTTTGCCACGTAAACATGGCAAAAGAGAGAATGGAATTCCTCTGGTTCTTTTCCAGAGTGAAATCCTGGCTGCCGCCTTCCCACGTGATACGTACAGTAGCCTCGGAGTGTTGACTGTTCTCGGCAAAATGGGCCTGTACGAAAATATGATGGCGGCCCTCGTTTTCTTCCGGAGTCAGATGGCGAACGCTGCGGACTTTCCAATACCGTTCCAGGTCCTGCTGCGTCCCGATGGATTCGACGGATACTCCATACTGGACAGCCAGATTCGCTTGGTCGGACTCGACAGGGCGGGCCTCTCCGGTCACCTCTTGCACTTCGTCGGCCAGTGCTTCCACCGGGTCGGCGGCAGACTCTTCTTCCGAGTCGCGATCCAACCCAAAAGCACTCGAAATACGCCGTCGCAAACTCACAAGCGGCTCCTTTTCTCGACAACCCGACGCAGACGAAATGCGTACACTCCGCTGCTTGATCTTAACATAGGGCAACCGCGACCCACGCGGGTCTCCCCGAGGAAAAATACACAAAACCGGCCTCGCCGGCGCGCATATTGCAGAGCAGATCCGCGCGGCGCGGCAGGGGGAAACGGGCGCACCGCCGTCCCACTGCTTGCACGCCTCGGCGGTAGCCCGAGCGCCGATCTTGCGGCCAGGACGTCCGGAACCGCATCGCCCCCGCCGGAGTCCTGGATGTGCCGGGCCGCAAATCTGTATATACTGAATTCATGACCTTGAACACGGCTATCGACAACTTTTTGCAAGACGCCGCGGTAGGCAGCGTTTATACGCGCCGCACGTACCGTTCCGCGCTCAATCGGTTCCGCGCCTATGTCCAAGAGCAAGGGATCGATCCGGCGGCGGTCGAGGCAACCGTATTGAACGTGGATTTGCTGCTTAATTTCGCTACTTGGCTCTTGAACGAGCAGTATGCCCACAAACGTACGATGCAGACCTATCTGTCCGGGATTACGAGTTTCGTGCGTTTCTTGTTTGTGCGCGACCTGTGGCAGATCTCGACCAAGGACATGTCCCGGTTGACGGAAGGCATCCAAAGGCTGCGCAGAAATCAGAAGCCGCCGGTGCTGATGCCGCATCCTCCCCCTCTGGAAGAAGTCAGGAAGCTGATAGCGGTGGCCCGCGCGGTCGAGGTGGATGCGGGCGACGACCGCAGGGAGTTGATCAAACGGCGGAACATCTCCATCATGGAGACGCTGTTGTCCACGGGCCTGCGCGTCGGCGAGCTGGTCAAAGTGCTGCGCAAGGACCTCGACAGCCGGGATCGCTCGCTCTGGATTCGGGGCAAGCGGGGCATAGAACGCAAGGTTTTCTTCAGCGCAGAGGCCTGGGACACCACCCGGCAGTATCTCGAATTACGGAAACCTCTGGATCTGGCCCGCACCCGGTCGGTGGGGAATCTGCCTCTCTATTGTCGCCACGACACGGGCGCGGGGTCCCGCATGCAGGGGCTGACCACGCAAACCGTGCAGGGCGTGATTCGCAAATTGGCGCATGAGGCGCGGCTGGAGGACAGAGGCATCACGCCCCATGCGCTGCGTCATTATTTCGGGACGCGGATCTATCAAGTGACCCGGGATCTGGCCGTCACGCAGACCGCCATGGGGCATACCAGCCCGGTCACCACCCGGATCTACGCCAAACTAAACGACGGGGCCGTGAAGGAAGCTCACGAGAAGGCCTTTCCGGCCGAAGAGTAAGCGGGCAGCTTCCAGAGCAGGGCAGCCACCAACTGGGCGCGCTCGACGAGGCGGCTCAGTTCGATGTGTTCATGCTCGGCGTGGGCTCCGGCCCCGGGTACCCCGAGACCGTCCAAGGTGGCTACGCCCAGGGCTCCCGTGAGATTGCCGTCGCTGCCGCCTCCCGTGCGATCGCCTTGCAGATCCAGATGCAAGGTGTGAGCAATGGCGCGGGCATCTGCAAAGATGGGGCCTGTGACGCTGGATTCCAAAGGCGGGCGGCCGCGGGCAGCCTCCACATGGACTGCGGCCCCTGCCAGACGGGGTTGTAGACTGTGGATCGTGTGTATGGCGGCCTCCAGGCTTTGCTGGTCCCAGCCGCGCAGGTCCACCTCGAATTCTGCGGAGTCGGCGACCACGTTGGACCTGGTACCTCCTTTCACGATGCCTACGTTGGCCGTGATGCCGGTGGCCGGATCCGTCAGCCCCTGCACGGTCAGGATGTGGCGGGCTGCTTCTTCGATGGCGCTGACCCCCTTTTCAATTTCAATGCCGGAGTGGGCGGCGACCCCCGCTGTCCTGACCTTGATGGCCTGACTGCCTTTGCGGGCGATCTTCAAGACGCCTCCCGGCAGGGGCGGCTCCAACACCAACACGAAAGCCGATTCCCGCGCGGCCTCTTCAATCAGGGCCTGGGAGGTGGTGCTGCCGACCTCTTCGTCCGCCGTAGCCAGCATCGTGATCGGGCGGGGCGGGAGAGTTTGCTTGGCCTGCAGGGCACGAAAGATGTATTCCATGAGCACGATGCTCGTCTTCATGTCGAAGATCCCGGGGCCGAAGGCCCGGCCGTCGGCGATACGAAAGGGATGCGTGGCGATGCGCCCCGCCGGCCAGACCGTATCGAAATGAGTCAACACCAGGGCCGGAGCCAGAGCCGGATCTCGGCCTGGCCATGTGGCCTTGAGGTGGTTGCCCGCCCCTGTGACTTCCACGAGCGTGCAATCGGCGCCGGCTTGCGCGAACTTCTGCTGCAAGTAGGCGGCACAGGCGTCCAGCCGGTCGTAATCCGTGCTGGGGGTTTCGCGCTCCACCAGTTCCTGGATGGAAACCAGCATGGGGGCGTAGCAGGCGTGCAGGTAGGATTGGACGGCGGTCAGTTCCGACATGGGCTTTCCTAGGGATGTAATGTACGGGAAGGTCGGCGGTCGTATGTACCCAAGAGGCGTTGGACTTGCGGCTGCATGCACTTTGGAGCGATCCGCCCGATATATACTTACATACTGGATCTTTATCGTTCCAACTCAATATAGCCGCAGGAGACAGCAATGCAATTTGGCGCCAGCGTCTGGCCCTTTTCCTGGATGCCTCCCTACGACGATGCCCTGGTACGCATAGCCGAACTGGGATACAAAGCCGCCGAGCTCATAGCCTGGAATCGGGAGATCCTCAAAGATTATTACACTCCCGCCACGATTCGCGCATTGAAACAATTGATGGCCGACCAGGGCCTGGAACTCTCGGAATTCGTCTCCACCCCCCGCGGCTTGGCCAGCGCCGAGGCGTCGGAACGGAACGCCGCGGTGGACCACTTCAAAGAGATGGTGGAGGTTGCCCTGGGATTGGGGACCAGCATGGTGAATTCCGTGTCGCCCAACGCCTTCGACCTCGCTATGCCCCGGATTCTGGACAAGCCGACGGCCCAGGAGTGGGGAGCACACCTGCCACGGGGATTGAACTGGGAAGAGAACTGGAAGGTCTACGCCGAAGTTACGGCACGATGCTGTGAAATCTGCGAAGAAAACGGAGTGCGTTGGGCGTTGGAACCTCACCCGTACCGATGGATTCGCAATGCAGCCTCCATGATGCGCCTGATCGATCACGTGCAGTCTCCCGCCTTGGGCATGAATTTCGATCCCAGCCATCTCTTCCCGTCCGGCGAGATTTCCGAGCAAGTGGTGTACGAACTGGGAGACCGTGTCTTCCACGCCCACTTCTCGGACAACGACGGGCAGACCAATGCGCACTGGCGGCCCGGCAAGGGCAAGATCGATTGGACTGCCGTCATGGCGGCCTTGCAGGACACAGGCTTTACGGGCACGATTTCGGTGGAGCTGGAAGACGTGCCGGGTACCGCGAATGCCAACGACGGCATCGCGACCGAAGCGTTCGATCGCGAAATGGAGCTGTCTCTGCAATACCTGGTAGCCATCTGCCACGCGCTGGAGATCCCGCTCCGCTAGCTCTTGTCTTGGGGAGCCAGGGTGGGGAGATGCTGCGCGGACTTGCCCTGTGTGGGTGATCCGATCTGTCTGGATTGCCCTGTACTTTGGGCAGGCCGCCTTGGCCGGTTCCCGCGGACATCGTTGGATGCAGGAAAGCGACAGATCTCGGGTACAGATCTTGGTCCTGCCCGGCAGCGTGCGCCCGATGCTGCCCGGTAGTTTCCTTTCGTCGGTGGTGCGTATCGATACGCAACGGCGATCGAACGGCACGGTTTCCGGAACGGTCTTGCACTGAGTGCAATTGCAATTTTCGTCTCGGGCGGTACGGCCGACATACGGCGGTACCCAACTCCCCATATCACCCGCATGTAGAACGAATACGGGAATGACGGCAACTTTTTTGGTCCTACTTTGAGAGACACGCACCGCCATGCCCCATCTCGACGAAGCCTTGACTGCGCTGCGGCAACAATCCGCCGACAGGGCCGCCTGGATCAAGCGTTCGAAGCTGCGGCCGCGGGCGGCCCTGTCGCGGCACCCCGGCCTCTACGGGGAGCGCTTCGCCCAGGTCTGGCTGTGGCACGACTAGCCCGGCCGTGACCGCCCGGCCGACATCGGCATCGACCTGGTGGCCGCAGAGGCGGACGGCGGGCTGTGTGCGATTCAGTGCAAATTCTTTGCGGTCGACCAGGCCGTCCCCAAGAAGGCGCTCGATTCCTTCCTGTCGGCCTCCGAACCGGAACGCTTTACTTCCCGCCTCATCGTCAACACGGGGCTCCCCTCCGCCGTAATGCGCTCAGGGTCCTTCAGGACGCCGCCAAGCCCTGCAAGGTCCTGGACCGGGGTCAGCTGGCGACCTGGGACGTGGACTGGCGGTGCTTCGTGGACCGCCCGGTCGATCTGCAGTTTGCGGCACGGGACCGGCATCAGCCCCACGCGTATCAGCGCCAGGCCATCGACCGCGTGATCGCGGGCTTCGCGCACCACGACCGCGGCCAACTGGTGCTGCCCTGCGGCACCGGCAAGACGGAGGTGGCGTTGTGGATCGCCGAAGAGATGCTGGGCGTGGCCGGGCGCGTGCTGTATCTGGTGCCTTCCATCGCGCTCATGGCGCAGACCATGCGCACCTGGGCGGAGCAGAAAGGGATTCCCCACCGCTACGTCGGCATCTGTTCCGATACCCGCACGGGCCGGACGGACGAGGACGTCTCCCTGCTGGAGCTGGACTTCCCGGTGACCACCCGCCCAGACCGCATTACCCAGGCGTTGGCGCGGGAGCGGCCAGGGGCCCTGACGGTGGTGTTTTGCACCTATCAGTCGCTGGCACTGATCGAGCAGGCCCAGGCCGCGGGAGTACCGGCCTTCGATCTGGCCATCTGCGACGAAGCCCACCGGACCACCGGCGTAGAGCCGCGGGACGCCCATTCCCAGGCCGTCACTTCGCCTTTTCTGCTCGTGCACGATGCAGCCCGCATCCGGGTCGCCAAGCGGCTCTATGCCACGGCCACGCCGCGGTTGTACACCGAGGGAGCCAAGTCCCAGGCGGCCCGGCGGGAGCGGGACGTCTTTTCCATGGACGACCCGGAAACCTACGGCCCTGAATTCTTCCACATGCCCTTCGCGCAGGCGGTCGAGGAGGGCTGGCTGACCGACTACCGGGTGGTCCTGCTGGCCCTGCGGTCCGAGGCCGTAGCGGCCCAGCTGGCGGACTTGCTGGCGCAGCCCCAGGCCGCGGGCCTCCATCTGGACGACGCCGTCCGCCTCTTGGGGTGCTGGGATGCGCTGGCCGACCCGGAAGGGCGCTTGGCGGCGGCCCAGCGGACCGGCGACATGCACAAGCCCCTGCGGCGGGCCATCGCCTTCACCTCCCGGATCAAACAGTCCCAACGGGTCGCCACGCACTGGAACGACGTCATCGACACCGTCCTGCGCGCTTCCGCGGGCGAGGAGGCCGCCGCCGATCTGCTGCAATGCCAAATCGCACACGTCGACGGCACGACCCACTCCTTGGACCGCACCCGCCGACTGAACTGGCTCAGCCAAGGCGAGGCAGGGGTCTGTCGGGTGCTCAGCAACGCCCGCTGCTTGACCGAGGGCGTGGACGTACCGGCGCTGGATGCCGTGCTGTTTCTCAGCGCGCGGCGTTCCCCGGTGGACGTGGTGCAGGCCGTGGGCCGGGTCATGCGCCGCGCTCCCGGCAAGCAGTTCGGGTACATCATCCTGCCCGTGGTGATTCCGCCAGGACAAGATCCGGAGCAGGCGCTCGACCGCGGCAGTCCGTTTCAGGCGCTGTGGGACGTGGTACGGGCCTTACGCAGCCACGACGAACGGTTCGATGCCCAGGTCAACTCCTTGGATCTGAATCGTGGACCCGGTCCCATCATCGTCCTAGACGGCAACGGAAACGGCGAAGACGATGGAGAGGACGGCGAGGAACGCCAACTGCAGCTGCCGATGGACTTGATCTGCCAGATTCCGCCGGGAGCCGTCTACGCCCGCATAGTGGAGAAGTGCGGGGAGCGCAAATATTGGCCGCAGTGGGCCGCGGACGTGGCCCAGATTGCCGAGCGCATCCGGACGCGCGTGACGGGTCTGATTCGGGATCCGGAACGTATCACCCTGCGGCAACAATTTCACTCGTTCTTAGCCGACTTGCGCCTTACCCTGCACAGGGAACTGCAAGCAGAAGACGTGGTGGCCCAGCACCTGGTCACCGGGCCCGTATTCCAAGCCTTGTTCCAAGACTACGATTTCGTGGACCGCAATCCGGTGGCCCGGGCTCTGGCCCGCTTGGTGGATCTGTTGGAAACGGAGGGGCTGGAGCACGAAACCCGCGATCTGGAACCTTTCTACGCCAGCGTGCGGCGCCGGGCCCAGGCCTTGGACAATCCCGCGGCGCGCCAGACCGTGTTGTTGGAGTTGTACGAGCGGTTCTTTCGGGTGGCCCTTAAAAAAGACGCCGAGCGGCTGGGCATCGTGTATACCCCGGTGGAAGTGGTGGACTTCCTCTTGCATTCGGCCGACTGGGCCTTGCAGCAGGAGTTTGGGACGCGCCTCACGGACGAGCACGTGCACATTCTGGATCCCTTCACGGGCACGGGCACCTTCCTGGTGCGCCTGCTGCAAAACCCGGAACTGATCCGGGATGCCGACCTGTCCCGCAAGTTCGCCTCCGAACTGCACGCCAACGAAATCGTGCTCTTGGCCTATTACATCGCGGCCGTCAACATCGAGGAGGCCTATCACGGCCGCTGGGGCATGGATACGGACTATCGGCCTTTTGCGGGCATCGCCTTGGTGGACACCTTCAATCTGCGCGAACGCGAGGGCCGGTTCGCGGCCGCCTTGCCGCGGAACAGCCAGCGGGTAGAACGCCAACGGACACGGGACGTCACGGTGATCGTCGGCAATCCTCCCTACTCGGCGGGCCAACGGTCGGCTACGGACGACAACCCCAATGTGGTGTATCCGGCTCTGGCCCAGCGGGTACGCGCCACGTATGCGGCCCGCTCCCCCGTCACCAACAAAAATGCTCTCTACGACAGCTACAAACTGGCCTTGCGCTGGGCCAGCGACCGCCTGGGCGCGCAGGGCGTGATCGCCTTCGTGACCAACGGCTCGTTCATCGACGGCAATGCGGATGCCAGGTTGCGGGCCTGTCTGGGCGAAGAATTCAGCCAGTTGTACATCTTCCATTTACGGGGCAATGCCCGTACTTCAGGGGAACGCAGGCGCCGGGAGAAGGACAATGTGTTCGGCTCCGGGTCCCGTACCCCCGTGGCGATCCTGGTCTTGGTACGGAATCCTGCGCACTCCGGGGCTCGTCGGATCCACTATCGGGACATCGGCGACTACCTCACCCGAGACGCGAAATTGGCGATCGTGCGCGCCTACGGCTCGATCGGCGGCATCACGCAGGCGGGCGACTGGCACACCATCACACCGGATGAGCACTACGATTGGGTGGACCAAAGAGATCCGGCTTATCAGCGGTTCATGCTCTTGGGCGACAAAGCGGCC
This sequence comes from Anaerolineales bacterium, assembly GCA_034421855.1. Lineage (GTDB taxonomy): Bacteria > Chloroflexota > Anaerolineae > Caldilineales > Caldilineaceae > Bin34. Next base: position 22,392 of record DAOUKB010000112.1, on the reverse strand, counting down.
AAAAGCAAAAAAACGGGAAAGCCACGGGGCGCCACCCGTACACACACCTCGGGAGTAAAGACGGGTGGCGCCCCGTGGCTTTATGCCTCCGATCGAGAGACATTGCAACAGCGTGTACAAGGCATGATTGCCTTCTATGAAGAACGCCGCCGGAGAACTATGCGAGGGGAAATCAGTGAGGAACAGGCTACTCGGAATGATGCACCCCGTCAGTTCAAGTGGGATCGGGATAAGGAAAGCTCGCCTGCGGCGTAACCAGGCGATCGAGTTTCAGACGGAAGCCATGCGCATTGGGATGTATCGTCCTTTCTTCAAGCAGCATTTGTACTTTGAACCCGCCTTGATACAGAGGACATATCAAGTCCCGCGCATGTTTCCTACGCCGGAGGCAACCAACCAGGTCATCTGCGTGACCGGTCGCGGGTCCACGCAGCCCTTTTCCACCTTGATGACCAACGTCGTTCCCGATATCCAATTGCTTTTCAATGGCCAATGCTTCCCCCGGTGGGAATATCGGCCCTATGCGGCAGACGCCCCGGATGCTTGGACGCAGTCCAACCCGGGAGATGTCGCTGTCCTGCCCGGCTACTGCCGAGTCGACAACATCACGGATGGGTGCTTGCACCGCTTTCGCACCCACTACGTCCAATCCGACATCACCAAGGACGACATCTGGCATTAACTCTACGGCCTCCTGCATGCCCCCGACTACCGTGCGCGCTACGCGGCGGATCTGGCCAAAGATCCGCCGCGTATTCCGTTCGCACCGGATTTTGCCGCCTTTGTCCGAGCAGGAACCGAGCTCGGTACGTTGCACATGAATTACGAGAGGTGTGCGCTCTATCCCCTCACCGTGGACAGGGGAGAAGGACGCGCTGGGGCGGCACGCGTCAGGCTCCCGACGCAGCGTGCTGCATGTGAACGACCACTTGACCTTGCGCGGCATCCCCGCGGAGGCCCATGCCTACACCGTGAACGGACGCACGCCCTTGGAATGGGCCCGGGATCGGCTGCGCATTCGCCAAGACAAGGCAAGTGGGATCGTGAATGACCCCAACGCCTGGTTCGCCGCCGATCCGGCCAGTCTGGTCTCCCACCTGCAGCGGCTGGTGCAGCTCAGCGTCGAGACTGCGCGCAGAGTACGGGGGCTGCCGACGGCTTTGCCGTCTGGCTGATCTGCGCGCGCCGCGCCCAGTCTCGGGACCGTCCCGCCCGCTGCGACCGCGCGCCATGACGGAGCAGACCCTACCCGGCGGTGCGGGACTCGAGCACACGCCCCCGGCGGAGACGGGCACATCGACGCCGCCGACCTCGTGCGGGCTGAAGCCGAAAGACTTGATCGGCGTCCCGTGGCGCCGCGCCTTAGCCCTCCCAGCGGCCGGCGGGTGGTTGCGCGCCGAGATCATTGGGTACAAGCCGAACGCCTACCCGGAATCCGTGCGGGACCGCCCCGCGAAAACCCCTGAGACGGTCTTCCTGCTCTCCAAGCCGCAGGATTACTGCTACGCCATCGACGCGGTCCGCGGCCCCGCCGCCTGCGCAGCGTGTGGGAGATTGCGACCGCACCCCTCCCGCGGCGGCATGGCGCCGCCGATGACCATCCGGCCATGATGCCCCTGACGCTGGCGCGGCGGTGAATCGCCATCACGAGCCGCGCGGACAGCCTCGTGCTGGACCCCTACGCCGGATCCGGCACCACATTGCTGGCGACCCAAGGGAGCGGGCGGCACTGGATCGGCATCGAGATCAACCTGACCTTCGTGGATCTCATCGAGCCCCGATGGGATCGCGCGTGATGCTGGACGCGCGCAGGGTAGAGGCACTCTCATGCCCACCCCGCACCCCAGACCCGCGGAGAGACAGGGATCCCCGCTGCTGCCGACTGGATGGAGTACGGCGGTCTCGCTGTGGCGGTACGGCATATCCTCCGGGACCTGCCCCCAGAGGTCTGGACCCCGGGTGACGTACTGGCCGCCGGCCTTTGATGCGAGGTACTGTCCCATCGGAGCCGTAACCACGACCCGGGTCGCATCGGCATCGTAGCTGTTGGAAATCAGCTCGGCGATGACGGCCGATACCTTGTCGTAGAGTCGTACGCCCAACTTCTCGACCTTGAGCCGGGAAATCCTCATGATGTATGCGTCGTGGGCCATCACGTGCTCCGGCCCGATTGCGTAAACGACACGGCTACCACCCTCTGGATGGCATCACGATGAGTTTCCGAGGCATGGTCCAGGCGGCTTTCATGTCCGAATCTCCTTGGCCCGTGCTCCACCTGGTTCTGGGTCGTCCGCTGCTTGGGCCGCCGGCAGGCCAGGGCGTGCCTACTGCTGCGCTCCGGCCGCAGATGCACGTAGCGGCGGGTGGTGGCCAGCGAGGCGTGGCCTAGGGCGCCCTGGATTTCGTGCACGTCGGCACCGCGGTCCAGAGCGTGGCTGGCGTGCGCATGGCGCAGCCAGTGCACGGGACCATTCCATGTCCTGTCGCTTGTCATGTCTCTGCCTCCGGGGTCTGCGGCGCGGCACGACCGGCTGGCCCGGGCCCGCGTCGCGGGGTACCGTCCGGGCGGAGGTGTCGATACAGGGTACTGCGAGAGACCCCTACAATGCGTGCAATCTCACTGACCGGCACTTGACCCTGCCGCATCAGCTCGGCCGCCCGGGCCTTCCGGCGCCCCTCCAGCACCGGCGGCCGCCCGCCTTTGCGCCCGCGGGCCCGCGCCGCCTGGAGACCGGCCTGCACCCGTTCGCGGATCAGATCGCGTTCGAACTCGGCCAGCGCGGCAAAAAGGTGACATACCAGCGTGCCGGTGGCCGAGGTGGTGTCGATGGTCTCTTGCAGCGACCGGAATCCGATGTGGCTTTGCTGGAGCTTCGTGACCTGGGCCACCAGATCCGACAGCGAGCGGCCGAGGCGATCCAGCCGCCACACCACCAGCACGTCGTCCGGGCGGACATAGGCCAGGGCCTCCTGCAGGCCGGGGCGGTCGGCGCCAGGCACAGAGCCGCTACAGGTATCGGTAAAGACGCGCTCGCAGCCGGCCGCCGTCAGGGCCTCCTGCTGCAGAGCATGGGTCTGTTCGTGGGTGCTGACCCGGGCATAACCGATCTGCATCATGCCGGCACTGTACCACAAACCCTACGGAGCGCAAAATAAGAGGCATAGTTTTCGATATGACTTCTGGTACACAAGGTGCCCGATGAAGGCGGGGACTTGGAATGGTCACCCGTAACCTGTCCCACCAACAAGCGTTTGCGTGACACCGCCCCCCCGATGTGCCGGAGCGTGCCCGGGCGTTGGCCGGAAGCAGCGCAAATCGGCCGCGAGGCAACGCAGTCGCTTCTTCAGGGAAGCGGCATCCCGGCGGCGATGCTTGCAGGGGGCGTTAGCCTAGTCTGGACGGGACGTCTTTCCGCCAACGATACAGGGTGCGCACTGGGATACCCGTCAGGGTATGCAGGAACCGAATGCGCCGCGGCCCATGGTCCAACCGTCACGGCGGATCATTTCGCATTCACTGCCACCCGCCAGGGCGCAACCCGTTTTCCCTCGTGGCCGGGCCAGGGGCTGCATTGCGGGGCCTAACGCAGCGGAAAACCGCTTATTTCGGTAATTGCAGTACATTGGCATTACTTATCGGCCCGGCCGGAGGGAGCCGGGGTCGGGACATCCGAACCCGTAGCAGTCCCCACTGCTGAGTATCTCTCTAACGCCCACCGCCCCCGTGCTTCGGGGCCGGGGCGGGCGGGCAAGGACAGGGTTCCAGCGGCCGCCTCCCTGTCCAGCGCCACAGAGTGAAGGTCCAACTCCGGGCCGCCTGTAACAGGTCCCCGATCACGGGTTGCAGGGCCTGGGCCGCGGCCGTTCCCGCGGTCCTTCAGCGATAGCAGATCCGCGCTCCAGGGCAGATCCGCGGCCGCGCCCATTGCAGAGTACACGGCGCCTACGGTGCTTCCTAGCGCAGTTCCGAATGCCGTTCGAGGTAGGCGCGGATGATTTGGTGTACCCGCGCGGCCGTCGTCAGCGGCATCTCGTAGCGGTCCCGCCGCGCGTTGGCCCGCTCTACGGCTCTGTCCAGATCCCGCCGCATCTCGGGCGTCACGGGCGTCGGGACCGTGTGTTGGGCATCCACTTTCGGGTTCCTCGGCATGGGGGTCCTCCTGCCGCTGGGATTTCTCCAGCTACTTCAGGACACGGATGCAGTTCGGCTCGCCGTGCCTTCCGCGGACTTCGAGATACCTTACGTCTCCCGGCTCGTGGAGCACCCGGCTGACGGTGCGGATGATGCAGCGGGCCGCTGGGGCCAGGATGGGATGGCCCAGGCCGACTCTCGTCCTGCCTCGGAGGCCTGGATCCCGGTGTCGTACCGGGGCACCGTTCCAGAAAGGGGCGGACCGGCGACCCGTCCCGCGGCAGACTAGCCCAGCAGACCGGCGATGTTCAAGGACAGCGTCACCAATCTCCCGAGCACTGGTTGATCTACTTCAAGGAGCCGTGCAGCCCGGCAGACAAGGAGGGCATCTTCTATCTGCCTATCGTGCCCGTGGCGGTAGCGGACCTGCCTGCGAACCGTTCCCCTCCCGGACTACGCCATCGCCCGTATCTCCCGCCGCTGGCGGAATCCCTGCGTCTTGATCCTCCGTACCGAAGGCAACCTTTTGTTCCGGTTTGCTCTCCTTGCTTTATTGCACGACGTAAAAAAATTAGGCCACAACAGCTCTTTCCATAGGGTGTGTAATCTGGATATTTATACACATTGGAAATGGTGATGCGCACAAATATTGAAATTGACGACAGACTTATGGCCGAGGCTCTGCGTGTGGGCGGCTTCAAGACCAAGAAAACTACAGTGGAGGAAGGCTTGCGTCTCTTGGTGCGTACGCGCGCGCAGAAGCAGATCCGCCGTTTACGCGGCAAACTGCGCTGGGAAGGTTCCCTGGACGAAATGCGGCAGGAGCAATGATTGTCGTAGATTCTTCAGTCTGGATCGACTACTTCAACGGCACGGAGACGCGGGAGACCGAAATTCTGAATGCACTCCTCGACACGGAGCCAATCGTAATCGGCGACCTCATTCTTGCCGAAGTAATGCAAGGTTTTCGGTCTGAACGAGAGGCCCGGCCCAGCAGGCGCTGGATGTCCTCGTCTTCGAATCTATGGTGGGATACGATCTTGCTCTGGCTAGCGCCCGCTACTGCCGTCTGCTCCGCGCGAGCGGCATCCCTATTCGCAAAACCATCGACCTGATGATAGCGACATTCTGCATGATGAATGGGTTCCGCCTCCTTCATTCGGATCGGGACTATGCACCCATTGCGGAGTATTTAGGCGTAAGGACACTGTGAGCCTGGCGCCTCTCCCAAACTGCGTCCAGCACGGCAAGTACGCAAACGGTCTTGGCGCCCCGACCCGGCATACCAGTCTCGGAGGAGCAGAAGCATAGACCAGTAGAGGGCGGTCTTCGCTGTGTAGCGAGTGGCGGCGACATGGTGGCGGCCGCTGGACAATCCGGGCTCCTGCTGACGTCGCTGGACTGCGCGGGCTCCCGCCGCAGCATCCTTGGGCGCGGAACTTTAGGGCTGGGACAGGCCAGGCATGCTGCATTCGCCTTCCAACTTCTATCAGGATCCACACCGTCGGCGACAGTCCCGTTGCCGGTCCAACATTTGAAGTTGGACCTTGCCAATGTACAATGACTCTCAGCCATTCTCTTAAGGTATCGAGGGCCGTCCGTCTCGGAGGGCGTTCTTGGTCTTGCTTTGCACTCGATAAGGAGCATACGACATGAATCTGAGTAGAAGGAATTTCCTGCGGGTGTCCATGCTGGGGGCTTCCGGTGTCGCCCTGGCAGCATGTACTACGGCTGCGCCCGCGGCCGGCGGCGAGGTTGCCACGGGCGCCATGGAGGAAGTAACGCACCTGCGGTACCAGTCGCGTGAGCTGCAGGAAGCGGAGGGCGTGCAGGAGCTGTGGGAGGAGTTCTATCCGGCATTCCGGGAGGACAACCCCAATATCGAGGTGGAATTTCTGCCGCAACCCGGCGGCGTAAATCTGCGCGAGGGGGTATTGGCCCAGATGGTCGCCGGCGATGCCCCGGATCTGATCGAGTTCTGTTGCTGGAGCTCCACGTTCTTCTTGCAGAAGGGCGAGACGCTGAACCTGCAGGCGTATATCGATCGCGATGCGGACGAAGTCAACTTGGACGACTACTACGCAAACCAGTTTGATCCGTGGGTGGACAAGCAAGGCGACATTCACCTGATGCCGCGGTTCACAGGCACGATGGCCCTCTATTACAACGTCGACATGTTCGAAGCGGCGGGCGTGGATACGCCGACCCACGAATGGGGCGGTTGGGACGTGAACGACTACGTCGACATCGGCAGCAACTTCGTCTCCCGCGAACAACCCGTGACCTGGGCCACTTCCAATTATGGCCTGAATTCCAACTGGCTGAGTCAGTACTGGATTCGGGGTTGGGGCGCCAACATGGTGGATCCGGAAGACGATACCCGCTGCGGCTTGTGCGATGCTCCGGCCTTGGAAGCTCTGGAATGGATGCGCAGCATCATCTGGGATTCCCAAACGTTTGCCTATGGTTCCGACATCGGCATGGGGGTGAACCAGCTCTTCGAGAGCCAACGCATCGCCATGATGGAAATGGGTCCTTGGAGTCTGGGCCAAACGATGGCCAACGCCACTTTCCGGTGGGACGTGGCGCCGTTGCCGGCCGGTCCGCAGGCCATCACGACCCATCAGTCGGTGGACGGCACCATGATCTGGAACAAGACGGATGCGCCGGACGAATCCTGGGAACTGCTGAAATGGCTTACCAGTCCCTTCCACGGCAAACTTTCGGCCAAGTGGGCGACCAAACAACCTTCCCGCAAGAGCGTGTTGCCCGAATTCCATGCGGCCTTGATCGAGCGGGACGCCCGTTTTGAAGAGATCGACATCGATGTCTTCACGGTCACCATCGAGGAATCTCTGGGGGGGCCGGAGGAGATGTTTGCCGAAGATTTCGTCTGCAAGGATCAGATTCTGAAGCCCGCCTTCGACCAGGTGATGTTGCTGGGGCAGGCGGATGTCGGTCTGATCTGTCAGCATGCCGAAATCGCCACCCAATTCAACCGGGGTGAAATTGCCCTGGAAGACTTGGGGTCTGCCATGGCGGCCCTCAGTTGACCCGACTTTGCCCAAACTCCGCCGCGGAACCGGTCGGTCTAGGCCGGTCCGCGGCGCTCGTCTGCCTATGCTTGGTAGGCAGGGGATATTCAGGATCGGAATCTTTCGGAGCTCGGCATGGCGACCAGTACGGCTGACCTGCTGGAAGACGCAGGGCGGCGGAGCATGCTGCCCGGACGCCGCGAGGCGCTGGCCGGGTATGCCTTCATCTCGCCTTGGATCATCGGCTTCGTGGTCTTTACCGCAGGGCCGATGCTGGCCTCCCTGTACTTCTCTTTCTTCCGGACCGATTTTCTGCAGATCTGGGAGCCCGTAGGGGGCAAGTGGTGGTCGGCCCTGCTGGGCGACAGCCTAGTTCACAAGGCACTTCTCAATACGGCCTACTACGCGTTTGTGATGGTGCCGCTGAGCACCACGCTGGCCTTGTTGATCGCCGTCCTGCTCAACCAGAACATTCAAGGGCAAGGGTTCTGGCGCACGATCTACTATCTGCCCTCGGTCGTGGCCGGCGCCGCGGTGGCCATCCTCTTCAAATGGCTGTATCAGCCGGACATCGGCTTGCTGAATTCCATTCTGTTGAACATTGCCGATTTTTTTGGAGCCGAGAATTTCGTGCCGCCGCGCTGGATTTTCAGCGAGCAATGGGCCATGCCCTCCGTGATCATCATGGCCTTGTGGGGTTCCGGCGGCGCCATGCTCATTTTTCTGGCCGGCTTGCGGGGTATTCCCACCGCCCTGTACGAGGCCGTCAAGATCGACGGGGCCGGCACGTTGCGCACGTTCTTCGCCATTACCTTGCCGCTGCTCACCCCCACCATTCTCTTCAACGTAGTGCTGAACATCATTGCTTCCTGGCAGGTGTTCACTCAAGTCCTGATCATGACTGCCGGCGGACCCAACAACGCCACCCTGACTGCGGTCCTGCATTTGTACAACACGGGATTCAGCCAGTTCCGGTTCGGCTATGCTTCGGCTCAAGCCTGGGGCTTGTTCCTAGCCATCCTGATCTTCGTCCTGTTTGCGATCCGCAGCGCGAGCGCCTGGGTGCAATACGACAGGTAGTCTGCCGACCATGCAAGCCGAAGCGACTCGTCCCGCCGCCTTTGCGCTCCAGGCCCGGAAATGGTGGCGTCCCGGCCGGATTCTGCTCTACCTCGTGGTGTTGTGGGGCGCCGTGATCTTCGCCGTGCCTTTTGTCTGGATGATCCGCACGGCCGTCATGCCGTCGTATCAGGTCAATCTGTATCCGCCCGAGTGGATCCCCGACTCGATCAGCTTCGTCAACTTCCGGGCGCCTTTCGACGGCCCCTTCCCGTTCACGCGCTGGTTCGGGAACAGCGCGCTGGTCGCGGTCCTCAGCAGCCTGGGCGTGGTGTTGTCCTGTTCCTTGGTGGGGTTCGGCTTCGCCAGGCTGAATTTCCCCCTGCGGAACGTCCTCTTCATCGTGGTGCTGTCCACCATGATGCTGCCGGAGCACATTCGGCTGATTCCGACCTATCTGTTGTTCGTGCGTCTGAATTGGGTGAACACGGTGTTGCCTCTGATCGTGCCCAACTGGTTCGCGCCGCCCTTCCACGTCTTCCTGATGCGACAGTTCTTCATGACGATCCCGCGCGAGATGGACGATGCGGCCAAGATCGACGGGTGCGGCTACCTGGGCATTTACTGGCGTATTCATGTGCCCCTCAGTCTGCCCGTGATGGGGGTGTCCGCCATTTACCAGTTCACGTTCAGCTGGAACGACTTTCTGCATCCGCTGGTCTACCTACAGCAGGTGGACAAGTACACCGTGGCCCTGGGGCTGCGGTTGTTCGAGGGCTATATGCGCTCCAACATGCAGGACATGATGGCCGCGGCGCTCATGGCCGTGTTGCCGGTGATCGCCATCTTCTTCGTTGCCCAGCGGCACTTCATTCAGGGCATTGTGATTACCGGCGTCAAGGGCTAACGCCGCCGGCTTGCGGCAGAGGGCGCCGCCCGTATCTCGGCGACTGCGGCCGGGCGGGATTTCCGTGCGGCCGGGAAGTCATACAATAGGCTTTCGCCTGCATTCTCCCAAGGAGGCTCTCCCATGGCACACGGATTGACTGATTCCGCTTGGTCCCGCTTCAAGGAAACGGGCTATTTGCGTTTGGGCCGCACGCTGGACGAAGCCGAGCTGAGCCGCCTGCAGTCCCGTATCGACGCGATTATGATGGGCACCGCCCCCGTCGCTTACGACCGCATGCTCATGCAGTTGGATTCGATCCCGGGGGTATCCGATCAGCCGGGACCTCAGACCCCAGGGCACAAGCTGCCGACGTTGTCCTATCGGAAAATCCAGGACTTGGAATACGACCCTTATTTCCTGTCCTTCATGCAGAAGCCGCTCTTTCGCCACATCTGTGAGCGGACGTACGGTCTGGGCAAACGCATCGCCTCCTACCGCGCCATGTTTATGAACAAGCCGGCGCACGAGGGCACGGCCCTGACCTGGCATCAGGACCGCTGGACCAGTTTGGATCGGGATCCTCTGATCACGATCTGGACCGCCTTGGATCCGGCTACGGAAGCCAACGGGTGCGTCTGGATTACGCCGGGCCGCCATCGCACCCTGATCAATCCCACGCACGGCTCCGGTTTTCTGACCGAGGCGCAAGCCGCACAATTGGCTGCCGAGACCGCACCGATGCCCCTGGAAGTAGCGGCCGGCGAGTCGGTCTTGCTGCACAATCATCTGCCCCACAGCTCCGGCATCAACAGCACCGACGTCGCGCGTAGAGCTTTCAGCGTCTGTTATATGGATGCAGCTACGGTGTCCCGGGAAAACAGGGCCTACGCGTTGATTTTTGGACCGGGAGCCCTGTCCGTGGACGACGCGGAGGTAGGCGCCCCGTAGTCCAGGGCCGGTCGGTCTGCAGACTGCCGCCCGCACCGACATCCCATTGCAAGGATTTCCTTATCTTCCTATGGACATTTTGGGAGACAGGCCGCCGTCCGCCCCCTATGCTTCCGAGCGTCGAGCAAACGCCCGTCGACGCTGGGAGTCGTAGGCAATGAAAAAGCCGTGTGGTTGGATATTGGGTCTGTGGATGGCCGTGCTGTTGGCCGCGTGTCGTGGACCCGCGGCGGACGAAGCGGCGGAAGCTGTGCCTGTGGCGGAAGAAGCCGCCGCGACGGCAGCAATGGCGGGTCCGGCCGGGTTGCCCATGGTGGATCCCATGTCCGTGACCGGAGACGTCGTGATCGCAGGGAGTTCCACGGTGTACCCTCTGGCCGAACGCATGGCCGAACGTTTCAAAGACGAAGGCTATGCAGGCAGCATCTCCGTCTTCAGCATCGGGAGCGGCGCCGGTTTCGAGCGCTTCTGCGTAGCCGGCGAGACCGATATCTCCAATGCATCCCGCCCCATCAAGGACACGGAAGTCGAGCACTGCAATGCCATTGAGCGCCGACCGGTGGAACTGCGCGTGGGCACCGATGCCCTCGCTGTGGTGGTCAGCCAGGACAACGACTTCGTGACCAACCTGTCCCTGGCCGAGCTGGCGGCCGCTTTCTCTACCGCCGAAACTTGGGCCGACGTCAACCCGGAGTGGCCGGCCGAAGCCATTCGACGGTTCAGCCCGGGCACGGACAGCGGGACCTTCGACTATTTCGTGGAAGCGGTGTTCGACAAAGAGGTCGAGCCCATTCTGGCGGCGAGCGACCTGCAGATGAGCGAGGACGACAACGTACTGGTGCAGGGCGTGCGGGGCAGTCCGTACGCCATCGGCTACTTCGGTTATGCCTACTACCAGGAGAATGCGGATTCTCTGCATGTGCTGTCCATTGACGGGGTGGCGGCTTCTGCCGAGAACGTGGATGCCGCCACCTATCCTTTGGCGCGTCCGCTTTTCATGTATACCACCCCCGCTATCTTGCGGGACAAACCGCAGGTGGCCGACTTCCTCAACTTCGTCCTGACCTACGTCAACGAGGAGATCATCGACGTAGGCTATTTCCCGGCTTCCGCAACCGACTACCAGAACGCGCTGGCGGATTGGAATGCAGCCATGGGCCGATAAGCGGACAGGAATGTCTTTACGCGCAGCCTCGATCCGGTCTAGGCGCAGAAAGTTCTCTTTCTGCGCCTGGCTGCGGTAGTCTGCCGCGATGCCCGCCGAGCAGAGTTCCGTTTCCATGGTGCACCCCCAGATCGCCGCCGACACCGTGCAATTGGAAGGGGCGGCCGGGACGGCCTACCCGTCCGTCGCGGCGCCGCTGACCAAGCGCCGCCGCTGGGGCGAAGAGATCATCCAGAGAGTCCTGTGGATCTGCGGCACGGTTTCGATTCTCACTACGCTGGGCATCATCTTCATGTTGGGCCAGGAAGCTCTGCTGTTCTTCCGGCGGCAGGAAGTGGTGCTGGTCCAATTTCTGACCGGCTGGACCTGGCAGCCGCAGACCCTGCAGTTCGGCATCTGGCCGCTGGTCACCGCCACTTTGGGGGCCAGTCTGATCGCGATGGCCTTGGCCTTGCCGTTGGGCCTGCTGATCGCCATCTACTTGAGCGAATACGCTTCCCCGCGCGGACGCGGCATCCTCAAACCCGTGCTGGAAATACTGGCTGGCATCCCGACCGTGGTATACGGCTATTTCGCCTTGACCTTCGTCACGCCCGTGCTGCGGCGGGTCTTCGGCTTCGACTTGGTCGAAGTCTTCAATCTGGCTTCGGCCGGGCTGGTGATCGGCATACTGGTGTTGCCGATGGTCACTTCCATGAGCGAGGACGCGCTGCGGGCCGTACCCATTTCCCTCCGAGAGGCCTCTCTGGGTTTGGGAGCCACCCGGTGGGAAACCTCGATACGGATTGTCACGCCGGCGGCGCTGTCCGGCATTTCGGCCGCCTGCATCGTGGCCATGTCCCGGGCTGTGGGCGAAACCATGATCGTGGCTATTGCCGCGGGCGCGGGTCCGCGCAACTTCGAAAGCTGGGGCGCAGCGCTGGATGGCTTGCAGGCCTTGAATCCGTTTCAGGCCGCGGAGACCATGACCGGTCATATCGTGCGGATCAGCGGCGGAGACTTGAGTTACGAATCGCTGGACTACGACAGTTTGTTTGCTATCGGCCTGTTGCTGTTTCTGATCACGCTGGCCTTGAACATCGTCAGCCGCGGCATCGTCAAGCGTTTCCAGGAGCAGTACGACTGAGATGGCTTTGCACAGGCCCGCCCGCGCCTCGTGGATGGCGGCAGGCGGTTTCCCTACCGGCGCCCGGCGGAAACAACTGGACGGCCGGCGCCATCGCCTGGGGCGGATCTGGGAGATCTTGCTCAAAGTCTCGACCGTCTCGGGGCTGGTGGTGCTCGGCACGTTGCTCTACAACGTCGTCAACAGCTCTTTGGGGTTTGTCGTCGTGCGGGACAGAGTCGGTGCGGAGCTGTTGTTCCTGACCGCTGCGCCCCATGTACAGGTGGGAACCTCTGTGCAGGACGCTACGGCCGCGGTCCGGACCGACCCGGACTTGGTGGCTGTCGTGTCGGGAGTATCCGTCCCCGCCGACATGCAGACTATGCTGCTGCCGCTGCCGAATTTTGAAGATGTCTATAGTCTCCAAGTCCTGGCCTCGGCGGACAATCCGATGCTGGCCCGGCTGACGCCTGCGGATATCGCGAGCGGCTTGACTGCCGGGGGCCAGTGGACCCGCATCCGTAGCGATCTACCTGATAGACCCGTTCGGTTCCTCTTGGTTTCCGACGCGCAGGGGGTAATGAACGCTTGGCTGGGCAGCCTGCAGATACCCGACTTGTCTACGCTGGGCAAGGAGCAGCTGATCGAGATCTTGGAAGGCAACGTGTCGGCGGGGTTGATGCGGCGGTTCGCCAGGGACGAACCCTTTGCGTCGCGTACCGCGGCCAACATTCTGGAGCTGATCCAATTGCGCGTCGTAGATCCGGAGATCGTCGCCTCCTTTTCCTTGCGTGATTCGGTACTGGACCGGTCCCGGGTCGAGGCGTTCGCGGCCGAGAATTTGGCCTCCGTCGAATTCAAGAGCTGGCTGTCCCGGGACTTCATCACGGATGCCCAGTCCTCGCGACCGCTTTTTACCGGCATTCGGACTGCCCTGTTGGGATCGCTGTGGGTGATTGCCGTCACCATCCTGTTCTCGGTGCCCTTGGGCATCGGCGCCGCCATCTACCTGGAAGAATATTCCGCCCGCAATTGGTTCGGGCGCATCGTCGAAACCAACATCAACAATCTCGCAGGCGTGCCGTCCATCATTTACGGCATGCTGGGGCTGGTGATTTTCGTGAGGGCGCTCGAGCGCCTGACCAGCGGAGCCTTGTTCGGACAGGTGGCGGAGCAGGCGGCGAACGGGCGCACCGTCGTCTCGGCCGGGCTTACCTTGGGTCTGCTGATCCTGCCGGTGATCATAATCAACGGGCAGGAAGCCATTCGGGCGGTACCCCATTCTCTGCGGGAAGCTTCCTACGGCGTCGGCGCGACCAAATGGATGACGGTGCGCCACCACGTGTTGCCGGCCGCCGCCTCCGGCATCTTCACCGGCGCCATTCTGGCGGTGTCCCGCGCCGTCGGCGAAACGGCCCCCTTGGTAGTCATTGGCGCCGCGACGTTCATCTCCGTCGATCCGGACGGCATTTTCGCCAAGTTTACGGTCCTGCCCATTCAGATTTATCAATGGACTGCGCGGCCTCAGCCCGAGTTTCGGCATATCGCCGCGGCGGCCATTCTGGTACTCTTGATTTTGCTGTTGGTCGTCAATGCCGCTGCCGTACTCCTGCGGCAACGGTATAGCCGGCAGCGTCTCTGACCGGCAGAAGAAACTCGTGTCCGACCAGTTGCCCACGGCGGAATATGCGCTGACCGCCCAGCAGCTCAACGTCTACTACGGCAGTTTCCACGCCGTGGCGGATGTGGACCTAGAGGTGCCCGCACACAAGGTCACGGCGATGATCGGTCCTTCCGGGTGCGGCAAGAGCACGATCCTGCGCGCCTTCAACCGCATGAACGACTTGGTGGATACGGCCCGCAGTACCGGTGCGGTACGGTTCCGCGGCAAGAACATCTACGACGCCGACGTAGATCCGGTCGAAGTCCGCCGGGCCATCGGCATGGTGTTCCAGAAGCCCAATCCGTTCCCCAAGAGCGTCTACGACAACGTAGCCTGGGGAGCCCGCATTCACAAGTACCAGGGCGACATGGACGAACTGGTCGAGGGCGCGCTCAAGCGGGTGGCCCTATGGGACGAAGTGAAGGACAAGCTCTCGCAGAGCGGCCTTGCGCTGTCCGGGGGCCAACAGCAGCGGTTGTGCATCGCCCGGGCCGTGGCCGTACAGCCGGACGTGATCTTGATGGACGAGCCCGCCTCGGCCTTGGACCCGATTGCCACCCTGCATATCGAGGAACTGATGCGGGAGTTGGCCGAGTTCTACACCATTGTGGTGGTCACGCACAATATGCAGCAAGCCGGGCGCGTCTCGGACCTGACGGCCTTCTTCTCGGTGCGGCCCGGGACGCGTACCGGGGAACTCGTGGAATTCGGCACGACCGACGACATTTTCAACCGGCCCAAGGACGCCCGTACCAACGACTACATCACGGGCCGATTTGGATAGGATGCCACCGCCACATGTCGTACCGCGGGTATTTCGAAGGTCTGCTGACCGACTTGCGCAGCCGTATTTTTCTGATGTCGGGGCGGGTGCGCGACGAATTCTCGCTGGCCTACGACGCTCTGGTCACCGGCAAGCAGGAATACATCGAGGCGGTCTACGCCTTGGACCGGGAAGTGAGTCAGCTGCATCGCGAAATCGGCGAGAGCTGTTTCTCGCTGATTTCGCGCCAGCAGCCGGTCGCCCGGGATCTGCGGCTGATCATCACGGCATTCAACGTCAGCGTGGAACTGGAACACATGGGCAACCAGGCCAAGGGCATTGCCCGGGCCTCCGAACGGATGAAGGACAGCGCCAAACCCCTGCAAATGCCCCATAGTCTGGACGTCATGCAACAGGTGGCCCAAGTCATGCACGACGACACCTTCGCGGCGTGGGAACAGCGGGATATCGCCAAGTTGCAATCCGTATTGGACCGCGACGACGAAGTGGACGCCCTGGATGCAGAGGTACAGATCGAACTCTTTACGCGCATGGCCGGCACGCAGGAAGCCGCGGAGATCGAGAAACTCTACGATCTGTTGCGGTCCAGCCGGGAAGTCGAGAGATTTGCGGATCTGGCGTGCAATATAGCCGAGAACGTGGTGATCTATTTGCAGGAGACCGAGTTCGACCTTGCTGCTTCCGCGGCGCCAGGCCCCACGAGAACCTAAAGGGATATAGCCATGCAACGCGTCTTGTTTCTGTGCACGGCCAACTCGGCCCGCAGCCAGATGGCGGAGGCTTTGACCAATGCCTTCCAGGCAGGCCGTTGGCGGGCTTTTTCGGCCGGCGTGGCCCCCGGGGTTCAAGTCCATCCCATGGCTCTGGCCGCCTTGCAGGATCTGAACATTCCGGTCACGGATCTGGCGCCCAAGTCCCTCGACCTGTTTCGGCACACGGATCTGGATCTGATCGTGACGGTTTGCGACCATGCAGCGGAACAATGTCCGAGCTGGGTGCAGGCGGGCCCGGTGGTCCACGTGCCTTTTGCGGATCCCTCCAAGGTGGACGCGGCCGCCCGACGCGCTGCTTTCCGGGCCACCCGAGACCGGATGCGGCGCGATCTGGTGGCGCGGTTGGACGAGCTGCCGACCGCAACTTGACCGAAACCGCGGCAGGCCGTCGGGTTTAGTTGCCGGACTCGGCCTGTTTCCTTTTACAATCAGCCATCGTCCTGTCGCCTCGGGTCCCCCGATGGGCATGCCATGCTGCTTCTCTGTATCGACGTAGGCAATACCCAGATTACGCTGGGTCTCTATGCGGGATCCGACTTGCGGCATCATTGGCGCCTGGCTACGGATGTGCATCGCACCCGCGACGATTACGGCTTCGCCCTGCGCGGCATGATGCAGCAGGCGGGCTACGACCCGGACGTCGTCGAGGGGGCCATATTGGCCTCGGTGGTGCCGGATCTGACCGACACGTGGCTGTCCATCGGCACGGAGATCTTGGGCTACAGACCCCGCCTGTTCACCGCGGCCGCCTGCCCGGATATTCCCATCGCCTACGATCCGCCCTACGAAGTGGGAGCCGACCGTCTGGCGGACGTATGGGCAGTCCGGGCCGAGTACGATTTGCCGGTCTGCATAGTGGATTTCGGTACGGCCACCACCTTCGACGCCGTGGACCGCGGCGGCACGTATCGGGGCGGAGCCATTGCGCCGGGACTGCGCATTGCCGCCGATGCGCTCTTTCGCCAGACATCCCTGCTGCCCAAAGTAGATTTGGCGCCGGCCCCGCATGCCATCGGCGGCAACACCCGTCACGCCTTGCAGTCGGGACTGTTTTGGGGATACGCCAGTCTGGTGGAAGGAATGACCGAACGGTTCCGAGCGGAACTGGGGGCCGACATGCAGGTCGTAGGTACGGGCGGTCTGGCCGGCCTCTTTCAAGAGCATACGCAGCTCTTCGATCACTATGCCCCGTGGTTGACGCTGCAAGGGCTGCGTTTGGCCTACCAGAGCGCCGGAGCAGCGACGTGATCACCGCCTCGGCAGCCTTGACCGGCAAGCGGTGTACGCTGGGCGTGACAGGCAGCATCGCCTGCTACAAGGCTGTCGAAGTGGCCAGTCGTTTGACCCAGATCGGAGTAGAGGTCCGTACTGTACTGACGGCAAGCGCCACGCGGTTTGTCCGGCCTTTGGCCTTCCAGGCCGTAACCGGAAAGCCGGCATACGGGCCGGAAGCCCTGTGGAGTCAGGATGCGCATATTCTGCATACGCGGTTGGGACAGGAAACGGATCTGTTGGCGATAGCGCCGGCTACCGCCCATACCTTGGCTCAGTTGGCTGCGGGACAGGCGGACAACCTGTTGCTCGTCACGGCCCTCGCCTATCGGGGACCGCTTTTGGCTGCCCCCGCTATGGACGGCGGCATGTGGGACCACGCGGCCACCCAGGCCAATGTGGCGGTGTTGCGAGAACGGGGAGTCGTATTCGTAGGTCCGGTACAGGGCCACTTGGCCTCGGGTCAATCGGGCATAGGCAGGTTGGCGGAGCCGGAGCAGGTGATGGGGACCCTCCGCGCTCTGCTCGGCCGCGGCGGATCCCTCGCCGACCGGCATGTCGTGGTGACGGCCGGCGGTACGCGTGAGCCCATGGATGCCGTACGCCACCTCGCCAACCGTTCCAGCGGCAAGCAAGGGGCGGCTCTGGCCCAGGCCGCCCGCGACCAGGGAGCCAGGGTCACGCTCGTCACCACAGTCCCTGTGGAGCGAGCGACCGCCACGGAGGTGCGCCGCGTCGGCACGGCCCGAGAAATGCAGGCAGCGGTCCTGGAGGCCTGTCGGGCGGCCGATGTGCTGGTCATGGCCGCGGCGGTAGCCGACTTCCGGCCGCAGACGGCGTCCCTCCATAAAATCAAGAAATCCGCCGGGATCCCGCAAATCCAGTTGGTACCCAATCCGGACATTCTGCACGCGGTGGGGCAGCAGCGTATGCAGGAAAGAGGGCCGCGGGTCGTCGTCGGCTTCGCCGCCGAGACGCAGGATTGGCAGGAAAACGGACGGCTCAAATTGGAGAGCAAGAACTTGGACCTGATGGTGGTGAACGACGTGAGTCGGGCGGACATCGGTTTCGGATCCGAATTCAATGCCGCCTGGCTGCTGCATCGAGACGGTCCGGTCGAGGAATTGCCGCGCATGACCAAATTTGCTTTGGCCGAAGTAGTGATGGCCCGCGTCGCTGCTCTGCTGCAATAGGAGGCACCGGATGTACGATATGTTGCGACGCGGGCTGTGCGAGCGGGTCAGCGCGGACGATCCCATCCGCGTCGGGCTCGTCGGCGCCGGAAAATTCGGCGTAGGCCTGGCGGTGCAATTGGCCAGCATGCAGGGTATCAGGTTGGCTACCGCCGCCGATCTGGACTTGGAGAGAGCCCGACATGCCTATACTGCGGTGGGCATACCCTCCACGGCTCTGGCCGTTGCCGAACATACGACGCAGGTGTCGGAGGCGGTCGCCCGGCGGCAACCCTGTGTGACCCAGAATGCGCAGGCGGTGATCGCCTGCGAAGAAATAGAGATTGTCGTCGAGGCCACCGGGTCTCCCGGCGCTGGAGCCGCCCATGCCGCCGCCGCTATTGCGCACGGCAAGCATGTAGTGATGGTCAACGTCGAGGCGGACGTGACCGTGGGCGCGATCCTGCGCCGACAGGCCGACCAGGCAGGAGTCGTCTATACCTTGGTAGACGGCGATCAGCCCGGAGCCATTATGAATCTGGTGAACTGGGCCCAGCTCTTGGGTTTCCGTATCGTGGCTGCAGGCCGGGGTACTATTATGCGTGCCGACGACCGAGCCGGCACCCCCGACACCGTGCCGCAGCGGTACGGCTTTACCGCTGCACAGATGGCGCGCAGAACCATCAATCCCCAAATGTACAATTCTTTCCGGGACGGCACCAAAGCCCAGATCGAAATGACCGCGGTCGCGAACATGACGGGACTGGTTCCCGACATCCGGGGCATGCACGAGCCCACCGTGACGCTGGAAGACATGCCGACCTGTTTCTCGCTGACTTCGGAAGGAGGCATTCTGCAGCGCGAAGGAGTGGTCGAACTGGCGAACAGCGTGGCTGCGGATGGTCGGTCCCTCGTGCCCAATACATTACGGATGGGAGTCTTCGCCGTCATCCAGACCGATCACCCCTATACGCAAGAAGACCTGCTGGACTACATGGGCTGCAGCGGGGGCGACGGCCGCAATTTTCTGCTCTATCGGCCCTACCATTTGGTGGCCGTGACGGCTCCTCTGACCCTGCTGCGGGCCGTGTTGCTCCACGAGCCGACCGGTCGGCCGCGCCGCATACCGTGTGCCGAAGTGGTCACGGTAGCCAAGACCGAGCTCGGCCGGGGTACCCTATTGGACGGCGGCGGCGGCTACACGGTAGTGGGTCTCAGCGACACCACGGAACGCGCCCAAGCAGAGGGACTGGTACCTCTGGGCCTCTGCCGGGGAGGCCGGTTGACGCGGGCCGTACCGGCGGGAACCGCCATTTCTCGAGACATGGTAGAGCTGGACACGACCACGGATCTGTACGCTCTGCGGCAAGCCCAGGATCGCCTGGCATGCCAGGCCGGGGACCGATCCGGAAGTGCCGCCGGCTAGGACGACGTTCCGCGCCTGCTGCCTATGGATACCCAAGGCGCGCTGGACGTTGTCGGCGGCGAAGCCAGGCCTGCAAGAAGCGGCATGATTGATACCCGGTTGGACAGGCTCGCCCGGGTTATTTCCTATGTGCTTAATCCGTTGCTGCTGTTTTCCTGTTGCTTTTTCCTTTACTACGCCATCGATCGTTCCAGGCTCAGCCTGCTGTACGGGTTATTGCATTTGGGGTCGCTGTTCGTGCTGTTCGCAGGCTATTTTCTGGTCTTGCGGCTTGTCGACAAACCCTTGGACCTCGAATTGCGCAAGCGGTCCGATCGGATCTGGCCGCTGGGCATCACTTTCACGGCCCTCATCGTGCTGGGAGCGGCCTTCTGGGGCGTCACCGAGTCGGGACCTCATGTATACGCGAACGTAGCCAGCGCCGTCATGATTCTGGCTTTCTGGTTGATTACCAGCTATTGGAAGGTGAGTCTGCACTCCTTCTCCACCTCTTTTGCGTTGGCGGCGCTTTTTCAAATTTTGGAATTGGATTGGACGTATTGGCCCCTGATCCTGCTGGGCCCGATCGTCATATGGGCGCGTATGCATCTCAAGCATCACAACCTGAGTCAGTCGTTGGTGGGAGCCCTTTTGGGGATCTTGGCCATTCTGTTCCTGCAGTGGCTGATTACGGCGGATCCCCTGCGGCTGATTGCCTGACGTCCGCAGGCTCTGTACCGGGCCCTACGCCGACTTTCCGGCATCGCAACGCCCCGCGCGTAACGGCGAGGTCGGCAAGTGGGACTGGGAGTCTACCGCGGGTCGGATCCCGCACCCCGGGGTTCCGGTCTGTCCCCGGCGGCCAGCGGCAAGGAAATGCAAAAGGTAATACCGGGCCCCGGCTGATTGTTCACGGCCCAAATCAGGCCGTTGTGGGCCCGCATCGTGAACCGGGCTAGAGAGAGCCCGAGACCAATCCCCTCCTGGGCCGTCTCCTGATCCAGTTGGCGCAGCCGATCGAACGCGATGGGAATGAGCGGCCGGGGGATGCCTACTCCGGTGTCTCGCACCCGGACGACGACTACCGGCTCCGTCCTCAGCAGATTGCGCTCCTCCTGGGACAAGACGCGCGGGAGGCCGCCCGTAAATTCCGGATCTTGCAGAGGCAACCGCTGTACCCCCGCCGACAGGGTAATCTCCCCTGGGGCCGGAGTATGTTTGACGGCGTTCTGAACCAGGTTGGTCAGTACCTGCGTAATCTTGGGACCGTCCAGCCACGCCCGGACCGGAGCCACCTCGGCCAACCGGAGCGTCAGACCTTTGATCAGTACTTCCGCGCTGAGACTCTCGTACACGGACCGGAGAAAGGCGGGCAGCTCCGTGGGCACCTGTTGGAGCGGTTCCAAGCCGGTTTCCAATCGATACAGGTCCATGAGGCCTTGTTGCAGCGCGTTCAATTCGGCCATGGCCAGAAACATGCGCTCCATGTACTTGCTGCGATCCTGCGTAGTCTTGGCTATATGGGCGACTTCCGCATTGGCCTGGAGTTTGGCCAGGGCGTTACGGAGTTCGTGCGCCAGATTGCCGATGAACTCTCGTCGGACGTGGCGCATAACCGCCACCTCGCTCACATCCAGCCACGCGGTGATCCACAGGCGCGGACTCCGGGGCGCGAGGACGGGAACATGGACGACCAGGAGAGCGTCCCGGCCGTCTCCCGCCTCGTGTTGTTCCTGGGCGTAGACACCCCCCGCTACCGCTGTACGCCAAGAGTCGTATATGGCTTCCCGGGTGTGAAAAAGCGACTCGACCCGCAGACCCTGCGTGTGCCAGTCGTCTGCCGCGCCCCAGAACCGGTGGGCCTTCGGACTCAGGAAATGGACGTCTCCCTCCTCGCCGGCAATCAGCCACCCATGGCCGATGCCGTCCAAGGCCGCCGTGAAAGCGGCGCGTTCGGCCGTGCGGCGCCGAGACGTCGCTTGCCGCCTCTGGGCCGAGTCGGCCAGAGTACGGCCCAAGCGGGCGAGCGGATCCCGCAGATCGATTTCACTGAGCGCAGAAGCGGGGACGTCCTGATCCGTGTTCAGAGTTTCCGCCAGCATACGTACCAGGTGTCGTTCGTGACGGCACGCCAGGCGCCACGTCCACAAAACGGGCAACGCGACGGCCCCCAGAGCCAACACGGTATTCCACGGTCCCGGCAATCGGCCCAGCTGGACTACTCCCACCCAAAGCAGCCAGACCGCTGCCGTCAGCGGGCCGACCCGCAGCAAAATGTACCGACTGAGGGGGCCGGCCAAGAGAATTACCCGCGAAAGCTGTAGCCCACGCCGCGAATGCTGATGATGCGGGGTTCGTGCGGACCCAGATTACCGATTTTGCGCCGTAGGCCGGAGACCTGGATGCGGACGTTGTTCCGCCGCGAAACGGGTTCCGCCGCCACGTCGTTCCAACAATGCCGCCAAATGTCCTCGTAGCTGAGGGTTTTCCCTTGATGGCGCATGAGCAGGACCAGCAGACGGAATTCCAAGGGCGTCAAATCCAGTCTGCTGCCGTCCAAACTGGCGGCGTGCCGATCTCTGTCCACCACGAGGGTGCCGCTGCTCAGCACGGGAGCATAGCCTGCCCGTTGCCGGTCCGGTGCGGCGGCGGCATGGTGCGTCAGCTGATACTCCACGCGCGCCAGCAGCTCCTGTACGCCGAAGTTCCCTTTGATCAGGTAATCGTCGGCTCCCTGTTGGAAGCCCAGGACTCTGTCCACCGGCTCTGTGAAGTTGCCTGTAGTCACGATGACGGGTACCTGGGACGTCTTCCGGACCGTGCGCAGAATGTCCAGACCGTTGACGGCCTGATGGCCGGCGCTGCGGTTCAGGCGCAAGTCCAGCAGGATCAGATCGGATGCGAGCGTTTGGGCCATCTCCAGGCCGACCGCCCCTTCCGTAGTGGCCGTGATTTTGTGCCCTGCCTGCTCGAGGTAATAGGACCAGGTA
>DAOUKB010000111.1:0-57508 GCA_034421855.1 Anaerolineales bacterium | reverse complement strand
GGGCCGGATCGATTTCGATCTTCTTCCGGAGATAGGTGATGTAGAGCCGGAGCAGGTGATTGTCTTCCCGATATTCGTAGCCCCACACTTTGGTCAACAGAGCCTCATGGGATTGGGCCCAGCCCGCGTTTTCCACCAATACGCGGAGGAGGCGGTATTCCGTGGGCCGCAAACTGATACGTTCGCCTTCGACGATCACGTCTCGGCGCTGCTGGTCGAACTGCAGGCGGTCGTCGATGCGAATGATCAGGTCTTCGGGTTTTTCCGGAGTTTCAAACCGCCGCAGCACGGCCTTGATGCGCAGATTCAATTCGTCACGATTAAAGGGTTTGGTGAGATAGTCGTCCGCTCCCAGCTCCAGGCCGCGTATCCGGTCGGTCACTTCGGCCCTGACGGTAAGCATGATGACCGGGATGTCGCTGACCTGCCGGATGCGCTCGAGCGTCTCGAACCCGTCGAGCTGCGGCATCTCCACGTCCAACAAGATCAGATCCGGCTCTGCGGTCCGCAGGTGCTGCAGCGCTTCCTGGCCGGTGCGGGCCTCCAGCGACTGATACCCCTCCAGGATGAGATTGCGTACTATGATCTTGGCGATGTTCACGTCGTCGTCGACGACTAGAATGGTTTGAGGAAGAGTACCTACCACGCCGCAAGACTCCACACGAGCAGCTCGGACTTCGGGTTGCCACAGCCGGCCCCTCAGGCATTATAGCAGGACGTCATTTATTTTAGGTGTCTTTGTTCTTGTTTACGCGGCAACGGGGTGCGGGCCACGGCGTCGGACCTTTCCCGGCCCCGCACGGCCGGCGGCAGGGTCCGATCCTAGGCTGTCCCCGAAGCGCAACCGGGCTCGGATTCCGGCGGGTCTCGGCGAGACGCCAAATACGAAGTCGCAGGACATGGGGACAGCTTCCTCTCCGGTACAGAGCGGCCTGGCGGCCTCTGCAATCTGCTTTTGCCTGGTATCCAGAGCCCATGTACGCGAATATCGAGAGACCGGCGCGGATCGGCCTTCCGGATTGTAAGGATCCGACGTACCGGCAACCTCTCGGATCATACTAATTTCGTGGAAACACGGCCTCGAGAGGAAGACCCCATGGTTACGGTATCGCATAAAGATTTGGCTTGGTCCGTTGTGCCGCACGCTCTCGGCGACACGGCTCCGTCTTCGCTGTTGGACGAGGTCAGAATCCGCATGGAAGACGCGGCTGCCCATACCGATCTCACAGCCTTCGAACTGGAATTGCTGCAGCACCCACGCAAACAGATGGAATTTCAGATTCCCGTGGAACTGGATTCGGGAGAACGGACGCTCTTCACCGGACACCGAGTCCAGTGGAACAACGCGCGGGGACCTTACAAAGGCGGCGTTCGGTTTCACCCGGCCGAAAACGAGGATACGATCCGCGCCTTGGCTGCGCTGATGATGCTCAAGACCGCAGTCATGGACCTGCCCTTGGGGGGAGCCAAGGGCGGCGTCAACTGCCGGACCACCGATATGTCCCCCTCCGAATTGGAGCGGATTAGTCGAGGGTACGTCCGCGCCTTGGTCCACGACATTGGGGCCGATATCGACGTGCCTGCTCCGGACATGTACACGAATGAACAGATCATGGGTTGGATGGCGGACGAATACCAACAGACGACCCGCCGGTTTCAGCCGGGTATGATTACCGGCAAACCGCTTTGCCTGGGGGGCAGCCGCGGCCGCCTGCAGGCTACGGCGCGCGGGGCGCTCGTCGCCCTACGCGAGAGTACGGCTTGGGCGGACACGAACCTGCAAGCACCGGCCATGGCCATACATGGGTTCGGCAACATCGGCAGCAACATGCTGCGGCTCGCGGAGGAACTGCTGGGTAGTCGCGTGGTGGCCGTGTGTGACAGCAAGGCAGGCGTATTCGCCGCCGAAGGTCTGCCCGTGCAGGAAGTGTTGGAGTACCGCGCAGCGCAGGGATCGTTGCGGGATTGTCCCCTTGGGGACGCGATCTCGCCCAACGAGCTGCTGCAGCTGGAAGTCCCGGTCTTGGCGCTGGCGTCCATGGAGGGCGTCGTCGACGCGGAAAACGCGGGCGCTGTCGCGGCGCGGTTGGTGCTGGAAGTCGCCAACGGGCCCACCACCGCAGAAGCAGAACGGGTGCTCAAGAGCCGAGGCATCATCGTCATCCCCGACCTGCTGTGCAATGCCGGCGGGGTGACGGTCAGCTATTTCGAGCAGATCCAAAACGCCGCCAATTACTACTGGTCCGCGGCAAAGGTCAACCGCCGTCTTGATCAAGTCATGTCCAAGGCCGTCCACGCGGTGTGGGACAAGGCCCAGACCCTGCACATGGATCTGCGGACCGCCGCCTATGCGACCGGCATGGAAACCGTCACCGCCGCCATGCGCGCCCGGGGCTGGTCCTGACGGGCCGGCCCAAACCAAGACCGGGGGCGCCTTCGCTCCCGGAGGGGTGCTCGGCTACTCGTGAATATAGACCAAGGTGCCGGCGGCCGGGGAATCGCCCAAGATCCAGCCGGGGTGCACTTCGAATCCCGAACGGCTGTCGGGCGTGGTCCAACGATAAAGCCATTCGGCATCGGCTTCGTGCAGCAGTACGTTGCCGTTGCTGCTCGGCTGATCTGTCTGCAGCGGCCAATAGGCCCCCTGTATGGCGAAGTCTTGATAGAAGTACTGTACCCACGGCACGCCTTCCAGGAACTCGAAGCCTTGCGTCGAACGACTGCCTTGACTCATGTCCTGCACCGCGGTCTTGGCCCAAATGCGGAAGAGACCGGTGACGGTAGGGTGTTCGCTCGTGCCCGAGGAAATGGTCATGCGGCGGACTGGCGTCATACCCAGGAAGGCGGTCGCCTCCTGCGCCCCCAGATCCACTTCGATCCACTTTTCCTTGAGACGGACCAGTTGCCCTAGGCTGGCCGGGCTCAAACCGTCGACGTCGAACCCTGCTTTCTGGGCGGGAGGCGGAATCGTCAGCTGGGTGCCGGCCTGCGGAAAGTCGGTCGGGGTCAAGGCATTGAAGACACGCAGCGCTTCTTCCGTCACCCCAAACCGGGCGGCGATCGTCGCCAAGGCATCGTGTTCCTGCACGACATACGTGGGAAACCGCCGCATGTAACCCTGTTCGACCATCTTGGCCCAGTTGTGCAAACTGGGGACTCGCAGTTCCTGGCCCGCGAACAATACCTCGTTGGGCGCCATATGGTTGAGATGCGCCAGTTCGACAGGATGCAACCCGTATTGCAGGGCTACCGAGTGCAAAGTTTCGCTTTGACTTACGCGGTGCATGCCGTTGAGAACCCCGAGTCCCGGACTGACCGTCGCAGAAGCCGGCAGGCGCACGGGCTGGCCTACCCAAAGGGCATCCGTAGAATCGAGGGCGTTGAGTTCCAGCACCGCGTCCAGTTCCAAGCCGTTGGCCTTGGCGATGGCCGCCAAATCCTCGCCGCTCCGGGCAAGGTGCAACCGACCCTGGATGGAAGCCTCTTCCGGGCCGAGAGCGGCTGCCTGGCTCATCAAGAAGACGGCGAGGGCAGCCCCTACCAGGGCATAGGCCGCCTTCGTCCGGGTAAACCACATCCGTAGGGTGTAGGCAATCATATGAGCTGCTTCGATGGACAGGGCCGCTGGAGACCGTGCACCAACCTAGGCCGGTGCAGTACTCCGCCATCGGCCGCGTAAAGGGTATTTTATATGAAGGACGTTTGAAATCCCGTTTTGTTGCGCGCGGTCGCCGTACGCCGACCGCGTAGGCGCCGAGGGCGCATTGGAAACGATGCGGGAGTGATCTCTCAGCCTGTCTGTCCGGTATCGGCTGCAGGTCGGCGCCGGGTCCGATACTGCAATGCATAGAGGTGCGAGTAGAGGCCTTGCGCCGCCATCAGTTCTGCGTGGCTGCCGGCTTCCGCGATCCGGCCTTCGTCCAAGACCAGAATCTTGTCGGCGTTACGGACGGTAGACAGGCGATGGGCAATCACCAGGCTCGTGCAATGGGCCAGCAGCGGCCCCAACGCCTCCTGAATGGCCTGTTCGCTCTGGGCGTCCAAATGGGAGGTGGCTTCGTCCAAGAGCAGGACGGAGGGCCGCTTGAGTATGGCTCTGGCTATGGAAACCCGCTGCTTTTCCCCCCCGCTGAGACGGTGCCCTCGTTCGCCTACCAGCGTATCCAGTCCCTCGGGCAATTCGGCAATGAAGTCTTCCAAATGAGCGGCCGCGCAGACTTCCCGCAGTTCTCTTTCGTCGGCTGTCGGCTTGGCATAGAGCACATTGGCCCGTAAGGTATCGGAGAAAAGGTACGCATCTTGCGTGACCACGCCGATGTGATCCGACAGCGTATCCAACGTCAAGCGGCGCAAGTCGCGGCCCTCCAAACGAATCTGTCCCGCCGTAGGGTCGTAGATGCGCATGACCAGATTGATTACGGTCGTTTTGCCGGCTCCGCTCAAGCCCACCAAAGCCACCATCTGGCCGGGTTCGATGCGGAAAGAGACATTTTCCAGAGCCGGGCGCCCAGGCCCCTCGGCCACGGAGCTGCGCCGGCGCGGCAACCGGGCCGCGCTCTCCCGCGCATCGGCTTCCGCCCGCGAGGCAGGCAGGCGCGCATAGTCGAAGAAAACGCCGTCGAACTCGATGCGGCCGGCGACCGCCTGCAGCTTCTCGGCGTCCTGTGCTTCCTGAATCTCTTCGGGCACATCCATGTAGGCAAAGACCCGCTCGAAACTGGCGATGCCTTGAATCACGTCTACCGAGACATGACTGAGCGAAGCGACGGGTTGGAAGACCCGCGGCAAATAGGCCACCAAGGCCACGATGGTACCGACGGTGACTTCCCCGCGAATCACCAGATAGCCCCCGAAACCGTAGAACAGGGCCACGCCGACGCCGGACATGATGCCCATGCCGGAGGTCAACCAATAGGACAGAATGGACCAGCGGATGCGAAACTGCCGGACCAGTTCCGCAAGGGTGTCGAACCGCGCCTGCGCCGCGTGCTGTTGACCAAACAGCTTCATCAGCAGGACGCCGTTCACATTCAAGGTTTCGCTTACCATGCTGGTCAGGCCGGCATTGTATTCCAGACCCTGATGGTAGGTACGCCGCAGAATGCGCGCCAGCCAATAGGCACAGGGCCAGAACAGCGGAAAAAGCAATACCCCAGGCACGGTCAGCCGCCATTCGAGCCGGCCCATCACGATCAGCGTCGCCGTGAGCGTGATGATGGCCGTGGTCGACTGGGGAATGGTGCTGGTGACCATGCGCCTCGCCCCTTCGACGTCCTGCGTAAAGCGAGCTACGACCTCTCCTTCGCGGGTGTGCGTGAAGAAGCGCAGCGAGAGCCTATGCACGTGATCGAACATCGCCTTCCGTAGATCGTAAACCAGGGTCTCGCCCAGCCGGGTGGCAAAAGTGTGCTGTACCAGGCCCACCAACACGGTCACGCACGGCAACGCCAGGAGCAGGCCGGCGAAGAGATAGAGCCGCGACAGATCGGCGACCGGCAGAATGTCGTCGATGAAATGTCGGTAGAACAGAGGCGGGACTATGCCGATCAGAGCTTGCAGGAGCACGGCCGACAGAATCAGAGCCATCTGACCCTTGTAAGGCCGCGCATAGGACCAGATGCGGGCCAACACCCGCCGATCGATATTGCGGAGAGAACCGCTCTCCGCATTCCTGATGAAGGCCCGCCAACCGCGTCGGTATTCCATATTCAATATCCGGCAGGCAGGGAAAGTGGATCGAAACTGACGGAATTCGGCATTCCCATCGCGAACTGCATGCGCCCTTGTTCCACTATACTGGGGTTATTCATTGCCAAAGCCAAATCTCATCATGCCCGAGCTGCCGTCCGTATCCCTGAAACAGCCTGCGGGCCTACGGGCAGGCCTGACCCTGCTGCTGCAGGAACTGGGCGACTGGTTGCACCAGGTCATGCCCGGCCACATGGCTCGAGGCTGGCAGGGTATCCACGACGAAGGCACGTTCCTGACCGCCTGGGCAGGGTACTACGCCTATACCCAGGACCCCAGAGTGCCGGCGCTGGCCATGGATCTGTTCGACAAGTGGGATCGTTGGGCCAGGCGCCACTTCCTACACGGGTATCATCCCACGCAGGAAGTCCACCACGGCACCGAACACTTCCTGATTTTTCTGGACTGGTTCTATCGCGTCGCGCCGGAAAATCCCCGGGCCCGGAAGACCCTCGAAGACGGCACGCGTCATGTCGGCAACTGGGCGGAAGGAGTACCGCCCTGGTTCGACTGGAAAACCCGGCGGTACGTAAGCTACAGCCTGGGTACGCAGGCGGTAGGCGCGGAAGGATTCAATTTCGTAGATCATCTGCGGCTGCTGCACATGGCCATGTCCGGCTACAGGGCCACCGGCAACGCCAGATATCTGGATTTGAGCCTGCGGTACGGGCGCGTCTGGGCCGAAGCCATCCGGGATCTGCCCGAGGTGCCCCTGTTTCTGGATGCCGATGCCCAGAGCGCAGCCCAATATGCAGGGCTGCTGCAGTCCTTTCTCAAAGCCGCGCCCCGGGACTTTACCCCTTTGGCCCGCCTCGAAAACCACATCGCCAGCGGGAGTCCGAAACTGCTGCGGGAAATTGGGGCCGCCACGGGCGAACCGGTCTTTCGCCAAGCGGCCCTGCGCCTGGGGCGGGCCTGCGTACCGCACCTGGCCAGCTCCATAGCCAACCCGGCCGGGCAGGTAGTATGCAGCTTGCTCGCGGACGGCTGGGCGCCTGACGCGCTGGGCATTTCAGACGCCACCTTCGCCCATTGGGATACCGCGCAAGACTTGGAAGGCCAACTTCTGGCCGTGGACGTCGACCGGTCGCCTGACGGCGCCGCGGGTATCGGCTATCGCTTCGACATGCCCACCTACCTGATCGGTCGGAACGGTACGTGGCGCCCTGTGCAAACGCCGGCCCCGGCCAACCTGATGCTGGCCTGGTCCATCACGGGACAAGAGACGTTCGCCGTGGACGCCTGCAGTCTGGCCTTAGGCAAACTGCAGTTGGCGCGTCAGGTCTTTCGAGACGGACGACACCACGGCTGTACGGCCCAGAGCATTGCCGCCGCGGTGCGGGGTCATGGACGCTGCTGGGGAGCAGGCGACGTCTCCTCTGTATTGGCCCATCCCGGCGCACAGCAGATCTACGCCGCCGCTCCCCCTGCTCAGACCGATTTTCCGGGGTTGATCACCAACTGAGGAAAGAGATGCGGGATTGGGATCTATACCGCCACATGGACCGAGACCGGCCGCCCCGATATTCCTGACCCGCCCGTAAGACCGAGTTTTCGCAAGTCCGCAGCCTACGCTTCATGTCCATGTCCTTGGTCGTCCATGTAACCCACGAGGCCGCCCTCAAGATAGGCGGCATCGGCGCCGTGTTGGACGGGCTGCTCAGTACAAGAGCCTACAACGCCTCCATGGAACGCACGGTCCTAGCCGGGCCCTGGCCCAGCTGGGATGCCGACCAGATGCAGCGGATCCTGTCGCCGCGTTCCCGTCTGCAGGTGCGTTGGGCCAGTCGCTACGACATCGGGGGGCAGGTTCGTCCTGCCCTGGGCAAACGCCTGCGGCGGGTGGAAACGGAGCTGGGCGTGCAACTGCTGTACGGTACCGCTCTGTACGGCTGCTACGCCCACGAAGTGTTGCTGGTCGACTACATGCATGTGGACAAGCGGCAGGTAGACCTGTTCGCCCACAGTCTTTGGTCGCTGTACGGCATCGAAGTATCCCGCTACGGGCACAGTCTGGAGTTTCAGGGTTTCGTCGACTTGGCCATTCCCCTGGCCCGGGCCTTGATTGCCCTCGTGGGCGCTCAGGCCCGGAAAACCCCCAGCACGCTCGTCGCCCACGACTGGATGGGACTGCCCACGGCATTTGCCCTGCGCCAGTTGCAACCGGCCGACTGGAATCTCGTTTTCTACGCCCACGAAGTAGCCCCTGTGCGCCGCTTGGTGGAGGAACACGAGGGGCACGACACCTGCTTCTACAATGTCATGCGCCGCGGTCTCGCGGACGGACTGTATGCAGACAATCTCTTCGGGTCGCAGCACGACTTGTTCAAGACGCCGCTCGTGCATGCAGCCGCCCATTGCGACGGCATTCTGGCCGTCAGCGACCTGGTGGCGCAGGAGCTGCGTTTTCTAGGAGCTGCTTTCCGCGGCCGCGGCATCGATCTGGCCTACAACGGCATCCCCTGCCAGACTACTTCCGTGACCGAGAAGCGCGCGGCCCGCGCGTTGCTCCAGCGCTATTGCGTCAGTCTCTTGGACTACGCGCCGGACGTCATTCTCACGCATATCACCCGCATGGTGCCCTCCAAGGCCCTGTGGCGGGACGCCACCGTCCTGAGTCGCCTGGCCCGCGTTCTACGCCACGCGGGTCGGAGCGCCGTGTTGTTCGTGCTGAGTACCAGCACCGCGACCGGACGCGCAGCCGATCAGGTGCAACGCTGGGAGCAGGAATACGGTTGGCCCGTAGGGCATCGAGCCGACAACGGGGATCTGGTCGGACTGGAAGCGTCTTTCTTTTTCGACGTGGTGGAAAGATTCAACCGGTCTCATGCCAACGTCAAAATCGTGCTGGTCAATCAGTTCGGGTGGGAGCGGGCGCTGTGTGGGACGCGGATGCCGCCGGAGATGAATTTCGAAGCCTTGCGGATAGGCACGGACGGAGAATTCGGACAGAGCATCTATGAACCCTTCGGGATCGCGCAACTGGAATCCTTGACCCACGGCGCCGTCTGTTGCGCCAGTTCCGCGTGCGGCTGCAGCGGCTTGATGCGGAAAGTCCAGCAGCAGGGTACGCCCGTGCCCCTTTATGTCGAGGCAGACTACATTTCCTTGCCGCATGCCGACTGGATCCACTCGGCCGCCGACGCCCTGCAGATACGCTACGCCGTGCGCCGTCACGTGGAGGAGGTCGTCGGCTGCGAAACCGCCCTACAGATGCACGCTCTGCTGGCTCAGGACGAATCCGACCGGGTCCGCCAGTTGGAGGCAGGAATGGCCGCGAGTCGGGAGATGAGTTGGGAGAACATGGCCGCTCGCTATTTCGTGCCGGCTCTGGAACGGGTACAGGCGGCTCCCCGACGCGATGTCTGAACGCAGAGTCGACTCCCCGCAGCCCGGTTCGCGGCTGGAGCCCGCCGAGGTCGAGGCCATCG
This sequence comes from Anaerolineales bacterium, assembly GCA_034421855.1. Lineage (GTDB taxonomy): Bacteria > Chloroflexota > Anaerolineae > Caldilineales > Caldilineaceae > Bin34. The sequence continues at coordinate 48,329 of DAOUKB010000111.1, read as the reverse complement.
TGACGGGGCGCCATGCGGCGCCGGCGCAGATCCTGGGTCCGCATCGATACCTGTTCGAAGGCCGTGCCTATGTGGCCGTGCGCGCATTTCGCCCGCAGGAGGCCGCGGTCTGGATACACAGAACGGACCGCGAGACCCTGCAACCGGCTCCGTGTGTGCATGCTGCCGGGTTCTTCGAGTGTGTCTGGCGGGAGGACTCGGACGCGTCCCGGCCGGTCTATCGGCTGCGGTTGTGGGGCCTAGACGGCAGTACGACGGAGATCGAGGATCCGTATCGCTTTCCGCCGTTGCTTTCCGATTTCGACCGGCACCTGCTGGGCGAAGGCCGATTTCTGCACAGCTGGCGGAAACTGGGCGCGCATCCGCGCCACATCGACGGGATCGACGGGGTGAATTTTGCGGTCTGGGCCCCCAATGCGTTGCGGGTCAGCGTGATAGGCCCTTTCAACGGCTGGGACGAGAGGGTGCATCCCATGCAGGCCCCGGGAGGCGGGGTGTGGGAACTCTTCATTCCCAATCTAGTGGAAGGCGAGCGCTACAAGTACTGCATTCTGTCGCGGCGGCACGGCTATCAGATAGACAAGACGGATCCGTACGGCTTCTATTGTCAGACGCGGCCCGACACCCAGTCCCGGGTCTGGCGGCTGGACAAATACGAATGGCAGGACCAAGCCTGGCTGCAGCAGCGCGCCCGACGCCAGACCCTCGATGCTCCGCTCAACATTTACGAGGTGCATTTGGGCAGTTGGAAGCGCACGCCGGACGGGAAGATGCTGGGCTATCGACAGTTGGCCCATGAGTTGGTGGCACACTGCCGACGGCTGGGCTACACGCACATAGAGCTGCTGCCCATCATGGAGCATCCGCTGGACCAGTCCTGGGGATATCAGGTCACGGGATACTATGCGCCCTCCAGCCGCTTCGGCACGCCGGACGACTTTCGCTATTTCGTGGACTACTGCCATCGGCACGACATCGGGGTCCTGCTCGACTGGGTGCCCGCCCATTTTCCCAAGGACGGCCACGGCCTGTCCTTCTTCGACGGGAGCCATCTCTACGAATACGAAGACCCGCGCCGGCGGGAGCATCGGGAGTGGGATACCCGCATCTTCAATTGGGGGCGCAACGAAGTCCGCAATTTTCTGATCAGCAACGCTCTGTTCTGGTTGGAGGAATACCATGTGGACGGGTTCCGGGTGGATGCCGTCGCCGCCATGCTGCACCTGGATTTCGCCCGCCCGGCAGGCGAGTGGCTCCCCAACGCACACGGCGGCAACGAGAATCTGGAGGCGGTGGCCTTTCTGCAGGAGTTCAACCGCGAAACGCACCGGGCCTTTCCCGATATTCTCACGGTGGCCGAGGAGAGCACGACCTGGCCGTTGGTCACCAAACCGGACTACACGGGCGGTTTGGGGTTCGACCTGAAGTGGAATATGGGCTGGATGCACGACACCCTGGATTACTTCAAGCTGGATCCCCTCGCACGCAAACACCACCTGCATCTGATCACCTTCGGCCTCACCTACGCCTATTCCGAAAATTTCACCCTGGCCTTCAGCCACGACGAAGTGGTGCATCTCAAGCGGTCGCAGTTGAACAAGATGCCCGGGGATCGCTGGCAACAGTTCGCCAACCTCCGTTTGTTGGCGATGTATCAATTCGGTCATCCGGGCAAGAAACTGAACTTCATGGGCAATGAATTCGCCCAAGACGGAGAATGGACGGAGGCCCGCAGTCTGGACTGGGATCTCCTGTCCGAGCCGTGGCATGGACAGTTTCAACGGTTCATGCAAGCCGTGGGGCGCCTCTATCTGCAGCTGCCCGCTCTCTGGCTCAAGGACACCGTACCGGAAGGTTTCGGCTGGATCGACTTCTCGGATCGGGACAACACCGTGGTGGCCTTCGCCCGGTATGGGCAGTATCCCGCCGATACCGTGGTCGTGATCTTGAACATGACTCCCGTGCTTCGCCACGACTACCGCATCGGCGTGCCGGGCAGCGGCCCCTGGCACGAAATCCTGAACAGCGACGCCGCGGAATTCGGCGGCAGCCATTTCCGGAACGATACGCCCATGACGGCAAGTCCGGAGCCGATGCATGGTTTCGACCAGAGCCTGACTCTGGTACTGCCCCCGTTGGGAGGTCTCTGGCTGCATCCCCGCCCCGCCGTGCATAGAAGAGAGGAGTAGAGCCATGACGGCCGCACTGAATCTGCAGATCGCCCGTATAGAGGGCGGACGATTGTACGGGGCCACTGCCGGGACGGCCCCCGTACTGCGGAATTTGCACGTCAGGGGGCGAGAGATTTGCCCTCCGGAAACCGTCGCGGGCGGTGCCCGGTTGGACGCCTCGGATCTGCATGTGGTGCCGGGCTTCATCGACCTGCATGTACATGGCGGCGGAGGGGCAGACACCATGCAGGCAGATCCGGCCGCGATCCGGATCATGGGCGCTTTGCACCTGCAACACGGTACTACCAGCTTCATGCCTACTACGACCACGGCCGCTTTGCCCCATATCGAGAAGGCGGTACGGACCGTAGGGATCGCGATGCGGAACGGTGCGGCAGGACCGCGTATTCTGGGAGCCCATGTAGAGGGACCTTTCCTCAGCCCTGAATTTGCCGGGGCCCAAAACCCCGAGTTCATCCGTACGCCGGACATGGACTTCGTGGCGCGCCTGGCTACGTCGGGAGTGATGAAGCTGATGACTCTGGCGCCGGAAATTCCGGGCGCCCAAGAGCTGATTCGGCAGCTGCGGGCCGCGCAGGTAGTAGCGGTGACAGGACATACGGCCAGTACCTACGCGGAGGCCGCCACGGGGGCGGATTGGGGCATTCGCCAGGCCACCCATACCTTCAACGCAATGCGGGGACTGCACCACCGGGAACCCGGGGCTCTGGGTTGGATTCTGCAGGACCCGCGTATCTTCGCGCAGCTGATCGCCGACAATATCCATGTACATCCCGGAGCCATGCGCATTCTGGCGCTCTGCAAGTCCGTAGAGCGGCTGTTGCTGATCACGGACGCCATTGCCGCCGCCGGCCAACCGGAGGGCATCTTTGCATTGGGCGCGTTGCCGGTGGAAGTCAAGGACGGAGCCTGCCGCTTGCCGGACGGCACGCTGGCAGGCAGCGTACTCACCATGGAAAAGGCCCTGGCCAACCTGATTGCCGCCACGCAAACCGATTTGGCTACCTGCTGGCCGGCTTCCAGTCTGACCGCCGCGGTCTCCTGCGGTTGGGATCACCGCCTGGGGCGGCTGCGCCCCGGCTACTGGGCCGACGTGACTTTGCTGACACAGGATCTGCAGGTTGCCGCCGTCTTGGTGGACGGCCGGCTGCGGTATCTGGCTCCGGAACACGCGGACAGGGTTACCACCTAGGCGTAGGGGGGCAGGGGGAGGTCCGCTGGGATTTCCGAGTGCCGGCAAGACGTCTTCCGCAGGAGCCGCCCACCGGATGTCGTCCGGCAGGACAATCCCCTTTGCGCGGATACGGTCATGGAGAATATCCACTGCGGCCGGCCCGCCGCCACCGCCGCGGAAGTTCCGGCAGCGGCACGCGTGCCCCATGCCGCTGGGTACATGCGCAAATTGCCCGCGGGCTACGCATCGCGCGTAGCCGAGCCGGGACATGTTTCCGCGGCGGGACGACAACTCGGTGCCATGACACGGGCCGTATGGGCCCAGCTCCGGGTTCTGGTTCGGGACGGAGCACCCAGCAGTGCTGCCGCGCGGGCAGAGATGCGCCGCCAGGCCGCCTTTCGCCTCGACACGATGTTATGCTCGCGACTGCGATCCCATCTGCATTTCGCTCTGGCTGTATCCCTACGTCCGTCGTCTCCACGGTCCACGGATGCAGCTCGAGTTCTGCAAGCCCGCGCACAGCCCCATGCCGGTCCATCGCATTGTCTTGGCCGTCACATACGCCGCAGGCCTCCCGGAGGCGGGATCGGGAACGCCCCACGGTCGGTCAGTACGATGTAGAGATCTGCAGCTGCCGGCAGAAGGGTCCGTATCCGCCCCTGGAGCGCATAGAGCAGCTCGATGGTCGGTGCACAGGCGGCCCAGGTAAGCCGAGAGGATCGCCCGGCGGGTCCCGGAAAACACTCTCGGCCTAGGCTAGGCAGTGTGATGGATCCCCCTACAGACGCTTGTCCCGCGCCGTAAGGATGGGAAGGGCGTTCCGCTAGGGGCCGTCCTTAGAAGCTGTCTCCCAGCCTGGTCGAATGGTGGAGTGCAGGTAGCCTGCAGCAAGCCGACCAATTTGGCGGCTGGGAAAGGGCCTGCATTGTATGCATATCAGATCCCGCATTGGGCTGTTTGTCTCCGGCCGGAAGCTCGATAGGGCGTTACCCCATGACGACCAGACGATCGGTATTCGTCTCGTCACAGGCCCACAATTCCGCATCCGTATAGCGGCGGGGCGCGGTGGGAGGAGAGGCCGGCATGGTCCAATCGGGCCGGTACATTTGGATCAGCGCGGTCATGTTCTGGTGGGATATCTTGTCCTTGAGTTCCTCGTCGATCGACGCCGCTTCGATCACGCCTTGCAGCAAACGATAGTCGTAATAGGGCAGATCCGCGCCGAAGATGATGCGTTCGGAGCCGATCTGGTCCACCAACCATGCGAAGTTCCAGGTGGAATCACGTCCGTCGGGATATTGCACGACCTCGAACCACACATTGTCGTACTGGGCAAAATGCTCCGCGGCGTAGGTGCTGGCGTGGGTGATGAACGTGGCATCGGGACACATGGCCACGATCTGGCCAAACAACGCGTCGTGCATATGGATGTTGCAGAGACCTTTGCGCGCCGCCACCATTTCGACGAAGGGAATGGAGGCTTCGCGCACCGGAGGGTGGGAGACAATCCCGACCATATGCGAGAGGGTCAGCGCGCGTTCGGCCTCGTCCAGCGCCAAATCCCCCAAGCAGGGATCCACCAACGCCAAGCCGATAGGAAAGATGTCGGGAAACTGGATCGCGTTGCGTGCAATCAATTCGTTTTGGGCCCGCAGATCTTCCAGCCCGCGAATGATCAGCCCTCCCGTGGCCGTGGGCATGGACAGGGCCGCGTGGATGTGGGTCTGCGCGTAACGCGCCATACACATAGCCGTATTCTGACCGGTGGGCGGCAAACGGTTGAGCGTCTTGCCTATGTGATTGTGACAGTCGATATAGGGTCGCATGGAGATACCTCGGAGAATGCAGCGCGGCGGAAGCGCCGCGCGGGACGGATCAAAGCGTGTCAGGTCGTATGGCGCGCCGCGCGGCCGTGGCCTTGCGCGCGGCCGTGATGACGGCCAGATTGCCGCGGGCGGCCGTACCGCTGACCGGAAGGGCCTCGTTACGGGCCATGGCCGCGAACGTGTGGGCGAAGTATCCCGCGTGGCCGCTCCAGCCCATGCGGTCGTGCGAACTCTCATGCCCGGGCGTCAACGCTACCTCTTGCCAGTCGTTTGCGGCGTCGGTCTTCTGGAACAGCTCCCGCCCGCGGCGCAGGATACGTACCGACCCGGCGTGGCCATGCACTTCGGCCAGATTGGGATTTTCGCCGTTGCCGGAACCCGTCACCCACCAAGACCCGCTCACGGTGGAAACCGCACCATTGGCGTGTTCCAGCAAGAGCAGCGCCATGTCGTCCACCTCGAAATCAAAATGCTGCGTCAGGACATGCGCCTGCACATACCGTATGGGTGAATTCACGAGCGCTGCCGTCAGGTAGATTTCATGGTACAAGGTGTCGTTGATGCAACCGCCCCCCGCCACGCGCGAGGCGCGCCACACCTTGGCCGGGTCGGTCTGATCGCCCCGTTTGCGAAACAGAGCTCGGGCCCGGCCGAAGCCGGTGACGCCCAAGGCGCCGCTGCGCACCCTGTCCAGGGCGGCGACCGTACCCGGCGCGAACAGAAAATTGTGGACTACGGTATACGCGCGTCCCGTACTTTCGGCCACGGCCAGGATCCGGTCGGCTTCGGCAAGCGTCAACGCCATGGGTTTTTCACTGACGACGTTCACCCCGCTCTGCAAGGCCGCGATGGATTGGGCGCAATGCATGGCGTGGGGCGTGGCCACGACGACCACGTCCAGATCTTCCGCTGCCAACATGTCCTCGAAGTCGGCATGACAGGCTCGTGCCGGCACTTGCAACGTCTCCCGCGCCCATTGCAGATTGGCTGGAATGGGATCAGACAGCGCCGTGATCCGCGCCAAGGACGACAGGGACAGATAGGCGGAGGCATGAAAAGCGCGCACAATGCCGCCGCAGCCAATCAAGCCCACACGAAGGGGCGTACCGGGCATGATTTCCTCCCGTGAGTGAATTCCTTCCGATTCCGACGCAAAACAACCGGCTACAGAGTTCGGGCCTTACAGGCCGTGTGAATTTCCGGAACGCAAAATCCGGTCTCTGTCTGTCGCAACATGTCGTCCGGCGCTTCCTCGCTCAGCGTCATCCGTGGAACTTGCGCCGGGTCGTACCGAACCCAGCGGGACGGGGCGAGTGCTTGCCGATTGTCCCCCATGTGTCCGACCCTTGCACGGCTGGTATGGATGTAGGTTCCCATGTCGCCGTGGCTTCCGGCCGTCCTTCCTCTTGCAGGAGGCCCCGCACGCGACTTCCCGACACGGAGAGCGGGCTACGCAGCAATCTTGCCGGCGTCGTCAAGTCGGGCTACTCGGTCGTCTAGGTAGCGCCGTGCATCCCTAATTAAGCGGGTCGTGCTTCGAGCCTCGTCCATAATCGGGATGCCCCTGGGTACCGGATGCATGAAAACTTCAACCAGACGATCGTATGCGATGTCGTGCAATGCTCTCAGGATAGGCTGGAAATCCATAGTTCCTCTTCCCGGCAATTGCCGTAGTTCCTGTGCCTTGGGCAATTTCTCCATGCACCCCATGCCATGTTGCCAGGCATAGAACAAGGCCAGGCGATCGCCGAGATCCCGGATCAGCCGGGCGATCAATGCGGCGTCGTCCGGCAAGTGGTAGGGGGCCAAGGCCAATCCCAAAGCGGGTGAGGGACTGTATTCGGCAAACCAGAGAATGGAGTCGACAGAATTGAGCAGCGCGGAAGCATGATTCTCGATGCCGATCGTGATGCCTTGCGCTGCCGCCGCTTCCACTTCAGGTTTCATCCGTTCGACAAAAGTGGCCACGGCATGCTTCAGTTCTTGCCCTTGCAGGTCCTTGCCTCCCTTCTGACTACCCGATACGACCAGCGAGCCACCGAAGGAAGCCACATACTGGAATTCCTCTCTGAGCCCAAAGGGTCCCAGATCGTAGCGTGTGGTCAACGCCAGCTGCACGTCATGCGTCTCCAACAAGGCCTGAAAGCGCGCGCGGCCCAGAGCATCGGCTTGCTCTCGTTGATCGGCATGGGCTTGCGGCCACAGATCAAGGCGACCGTCTCCCACCGCGCGGGCCGCCGGGACCACGTCGGCAAGCGGCAGACGCCCATACAGCGAAGAGGCCAACGCATAGGACAGGGTGAATGGGGCGGTCATGTGCTGCCTCCGGCTGGAGTGGGAACCAATGCTTCAAGCCGGCTTGACGGGGCGGCCGGTCGCGGCAGATCGGTTCATAGCCAACACCACGGCCAAGGTCTTGGCCGCATCTGCGAAATCGCTCTTGATCAAGTCCGGGCGCTGGGTGCCGATCGCGTCCAGGAACGTTTTGAGGGCTCCGTAGTGCGGCGGATCGGGTGGAGTCGGGCCCTTCCAATCCACCGCCGAGCCCTCGCGGCCCATACCCGGTTCCTCGGCATACTGCACAGCGATTGTCTCGAGGTCGCCGTGATCACGCCAACGGTGCCCTGTGAGACGGGGCGGGGCAAAGGGGCGCAGATGCAACTGCAGATTCCGCCCCATGAACATCATGTCGTGCTTGGAGATGCGACTGCCCCAAGAATGCAGGTGACTGGCGGTCACGCCGTTGGCGAATTGGATCAGAGTGCATGTGGTGTCGGCGATATCGAACGTATCCGTCACCGGTACCGCCTTGTTGTTGGCCAGGGTGTGCACTTCGGCAATGTCGCCAATCAGATACCGCAGGAGATCGATGGTATGAATCGTCTGATCCATGACATGTCCCCCCGACTTTTCCTGCAAGAAGAACCAAGGCGGCATAGTGGGACTGAAGGCGTTGCCGGCCACGTGCGTACTTTGGACTGAACTGAGGGCCTCCGTCTTGGTCAGTTCGAAGAAAGTCGGCAGAACAGGGGAATAGCGATGGTGAAAGTCCACACTGCAGACGATGCCGCCCGCTTCGATCAGATCGCAGATGTCATGCGCCGCTTGGAGCGAATCGGCCGGGGGTTTCTCGCAGAATACGTGAATCCCCCTTTGCGCAGCCCACTGGAATACGGCCTTTCTCACCGTGGGCGGTGAGCAGATCAAGACTGCATCCAGTTCTGGCGTCTGCTCGAACATGTCGTCCAGCCGCACATGGACGGCGGCCTGGAAGGGTTGGGCCAAATGCCGTGCCCGCGTTGCGTCCATGTCGCATACGGCGACCACGTCCACGCAATTCATATACTGCAGATTGGCGGCGTGCCGCCGCGCGATGTTGCCGGCCCCGACAAATCCTACCTTCATGCGACGCCCTCCTCGTGGTCCCCGGGCCATGGCGCAGTATCGGGCAGGACTCCGGCAGGGGCAATGGATACGCCATGGCGGGTCCAGCGCTGGTGTTGGGTGCGCAATTCCTCCAACAGCAGTCCCCGTGTGCCGGGACCCTGCACTACGGGCGATCTTTCAAAGAAGCGGATCAAGTGCTCCAGCCGCCGCAGGCACAGTTGCTGCTTGTCCATCTGCGCGGGGCCCGTGAGAATCCGGCGCGCCCACCGATGCTTCGACCACGGATCCGTGGCGAGCCGTCGGTGGCGCCACGCCGGGGGCGCCAGTCCTGTACGGACGATGAATTCCGCGGATTCCAGATAGGTCCTCATCCGAGCATGGAACAAACGGGTATAGCGCGTCAGCAACGAACGCATCATCGCGAGGAACAAGGTGATGGCGCCCAGCCAGACGAACAGGGATCCCCAAATTATCCAGGCTTCTCGGTCCATCAGTCCCGTACCCCCCGCAAGTCCAGTTCCGTAGCAAAATGACAGGCGCTGAAATGTCCCGGCCGGATCTCGGTCCAGGCAGGTTCCTCTTGGCGGCAAACCGTCTCGGCGTAGGCGCACCGGGTATGAAAGGAGCATCCCGGCGGGGGATCGGCGGGGGAGGGGACATCCCCTTCCAGCAGAATCTCCTGGAAGTCTACATCGGGATCGGGTTCGGGAATGGCCGACAGCAAGGCCTCCGTATAGGGGTGCCTGGGATTCCGAAACAATGCATCGGTGGGAGCCTGCTCGACGATCTTCCCCAAGTACATTACCGCCACCGAACTGCAGATGTGGCGAATCACGCTCAGGTCATGGGCCACGAACAGGTAGGTCAAGGCGAATTCGTGCTGCAGATCCTGCAACAGATTCAGAATCTGCGCTTGGACCGACACGTCCAGGGCGGAAACGGGTTCGTCACAGACAATCAGCTCGGGGCGCAGACTGAGCGCGCGGGCGATGCCGATCCGCTGCCGTTGCCCCCCGGAAAACGCGTGCGGGTAACGCTTGAGATATTTGACGTCGAGACCGACCAGTTGGATCAGCTGCCGGACCTGCAATTCAATCTCGGCGGTGTTGCCCATTTTCTGAATGCGCAACGGTTCACCGACGATGTCGAGTACGGTCTTGCGGGGATCCAGGCTGCCGTAGGGATCCTGGAAGACCATTTGCATATGGCGGCGCGTGGCGCGCAGGGCTTTCCGGTTCAGCGTGTGGATGCGGATCGCTGTGCCGTCGACATGCAACAGAATCTCTCCGGCGCTGGCCGGAATGGCCCGAATGGCACACCGGCCCAGGGTGGTTTTGCCGCACCCCGATTCGCCCACCAGACCCAAGGTTTCGCCGGGATACAGGGTCAGACTGACGTCGTCCACGGCCTTGACCCACCCCGTGACACGCCGGAAGATACCCTTTTCGATCGGAAAATATTTCTTGAGGTTGCGGATTTCCAAGAGGGGCGTGGGCCTCGATCCGGTCATTCTGATCCTTCCGCATACAGGAAACAACGCGCCTTGTGCCCCGGGGACAGCTCCAAGAGAGCGGGTTCCTGGGTATCGCACCGGCCCGGCATGAAATCCGGACAGCGCGGCGCGAACGCACACCGCGCCGGCGGATCGAGCGCGATCGGCACGGAGCCCTCGATGGCCGACAGACGATCGGCGCGGGATTTGTGCACGCGGGGGATGGAAGCCATCAACGCGCGGGTATAGGGATGCTTGGGCTCTTTGAAGATGGTTTGTACGTCCGCCTGTTCCACCACACGCCCCAGATACATCACCAGCACTTCGTCGGCCATGTGGGCGATGACCCCGAGATCGTGCGTGATGAACAGAATCGACATCCCCAGTTCCGCCTGGAGCCGCTTCATCAAGCGCAGGATCTGGGCTTGCACCGTGACGTCGAGGGCCGTGGTGGGTTCGTCCGCGATCAAGATGCGCGGATGCAAGGCCAGGGCCATGGCGATCATGGCCCGTTGCAGCATGCCCCCCGACAATTGATGGGGATAGGCGTCGATATTGACTTCAGGGTTGGGAATGCCGACCTGCTGCAGCAGCTCGAGCGCCCGGGCCCGACACTCCTGCCAAGGACTGGCCTTGTGGACGCGGATCGCTTCCATGATTTGGAAGCCGTCCGTGTGTACGGGAGAAAAGGCGGCCTTGGGCTCCTGGAAGATCATGGCGATTTCCTGACCTCGGATTTCCCGATAGGTCTCGCTGTCACGATCCAAAGCCAACAGATCCAGGCTTCCGTCGTCCAGATAAAATTGCGCGGAGCCGCGGATTTCCGGCTGGCCGGGCACAATGCCCATGATCGATTGCACCGTGACGCTTTTCCCGCACCCCGATTCCCCGACGATGCCCAAGGTCTGGTTTTGCAGCAGGGTGAAGGACACGCCGTCCACCGCCTTGAGGACGCCTTCTTCCAAATGGAAGTGGGTGATCAGGTCGTGGACTTCCAAGACGGGCTGGAACATAGGCTGCGAGCTCGGCTTATATGTAGGGATCCGCGGCATCGCGCAAGCCGTCGCCCACGAAATTGAACAGCAAGACGGTGACGATCACGAAAAGACCGGGAATCATCATCCACGGATGACTCACCAGCGCCCGCACGTTCTGAGCCTCCTGGAGCAAGGTGCCCCAACTGACGGCAGGGGGACGGATACCCAAGCCCAGGAAACTCAGAGCCGTTTCGCCTATGATCATGCCCGGAATGGCCAACGTGAGATGGACGATGAGATAACTCATGAACCCCGGCAGCATATGATCGAGGATGATCCGCAGTTCCGTGGCCCCCGCCGTGCTGGCCGCCATGACGTAGTCCGCTTCCCGCAGTTCCAGCAGCTTGCCGCGCACCACGCGCGCCAGTCCGGCCCAGCCGATCACGGACAGAATGATGGTGATCGCCAGGTACACCCGCACGGGACTCCACCGCGCGGGAACGGCCGCCGAGAGCGCCATCCACAACGGTACGCGCGGTATGGAAATCAGAAACTCGATCACGCGCTGGATGACGATGTCCGTCCATCCCCCCATGAAGCCCGAGAGACCTCCCAACAGGCAACCGAGCACGAAACCGATCACCACTCCGACCAAGCCGATGGAGAGGGAAATGCGCGCCGCGGCGAGCGTACGCGAGAATTGATCCCGTCCCAGATTGTCCGTGCCGAACAGCAACAGGACCCCTCCTTCCTCGACCACGAGGAAACGGCGTTCGGCCCGGACGAGGCCCCAGAACTTGTAGGGCTCTCCCTTCCGCCAAAACCGAATCACGCGCGGTTGCGTCTTGTCGGGCGTATAGATCCGTTGGAAAGTCTCGAAATCTACGACCTGTTCCAAGACGTATACGAAAGGGCGCGTCAGGCTGCCGTCCTCTCGCCGCAGGTAGATCCGGGAAGGCGGAGCGTCTAGGTAGTCGGGTTGCTGGGTGGAAGGGCGGTACGGAATCCAGAATTCGAAGGTCATGGCCACGAAATACAGCAACCCCAGCAGATAGACGGACGCCACGGCCAGTTTGTGGCGCCGGAACCTGCGCCACACCAGCTGCCATTGCGACGCGAAGTACAGTCGCTCTTCGGGCGAAATCTCCTCGTGGGATACTTCGGTCGAGAGACGGGGGAGCAGGGATTCCGTGCTCATCCGCCCCGACTCTCGAACCGGATGCGCGGATCCACCCAGACGAGCAGGATATCCGACAGCAGCGTGCCCACGAGCGTCAGCACCGCCAGGAACATCACGATACTGCCCGACATGAACATGTCCTGAGACAACAAGGCGCGGAAAAGCAGGGGGCCTGTAGTGGGCAAGCTGAGCACGATGGCGACAATGGTTTCGCCCGACACGATGGCCGGCAGTTGCCAGCCCACGGTGGAGATGATGGGATTCACCGCCACGCGTACCGGATAACGAAACAACAACGTCCGTTGGGGCACGCCCTTGGCGTGTGCCGTCACTACGTACTGGCGACCCAATTCGTCCAGCAAGGTGGCGCGCATTACCCGCATGATGCCCGCGGTGCCGGCCGTGCCGATCACGATCACGGGCGTGACGAGATGCGTCAGCATGTCCCACAACTTGGCTCCACTCCAAGGGGCGGTGGCATATTCCTGGGAAAACAGACCGCCTACGCTGATCCCGAAATACTTGAACAACAGATACATCAGCAAGAGAGCCAACATGAAGTCCGGAATGGACAGGCCCGCAAAACCCACGACCGACCAAAAATAATCCGAAAATCGATATTGGTGGGTGGCTACGAAGATGCCGATGGGTATAGCCACGACATAGGTGAAGAACAAGGAAATGACGGAGATCAGGACGGTATAGGGCAAGCGTTCGGCCAACAGAGCCCTGACGGGCTGATTCCATTCGAAGGAACGGCCCATGTCGCCCTGCAAGAAGCGCCACAGCCACCGCGCATATTGCTCTACCGGCGAGCCGCCCAGGCCGAATTGGCGCCGAATCGCCTCCAGCTCGGCCTCGTCGGCAAAGGCGCCCTGCGCTTCCAACGCCGCCAAGTAGGTGTCCAGATAATCGCCCGGAGGCAGTTGAATGATGACGAACACCACTATCGTCAACACGAAAAAGGTGACCACCATGTAGAGGAGACGGCGGACAATGTAAGTCGACATGGACAGCGTCAATCAGGAAGACGGGAATAGACGTAAACTGCGTCTCATGGGGAACTGGCGCCGATCGGCGCTGCGGCAAGATCCAAGGCGTGACGACCTCGGCGGGGAGGGCCAGCGGAGCCGCCGCCCTGGAGGAAGCAGGCCCGCTGGACGCATTTCAGGCGACCCCAGTCCAGTTTGTCCGAGCGCGTGATCCCATGCGGGAGGTGTCTGTAACACGCGGAGGTGCGTTCAACGCCATGGCAAAATTGCACGGAGTATCCTGCCACGGCCTCGAACGCGCAATGGCATACCCGCTACCCAAGACCGGCGGGCGGTCCCACCCATAGCGGGTGAGCGCCCCAAGGCGAAAAATCCCCAAGGCCCACGTCCGGCGGGAACAGGCGAGTAACGAGAGGCACCATCTGTCGTCCGTCCGGTTCCCTGCCTGGTGTCGTCTGGATGCCGGTCACGACAGCGCGATCGAAAAAGACGGACGAATTCTCATGCGCCCCAGTCCGTCGTCGCGCGCAGAAGTCCGCCCCCGTAGAACGCGGCCGGGAAAGCAACGGATGTCTCGCCCGGCCGCGCCGATAGCGTCTACTCCTCGATATACCAAGTGCCTGGCTTGTAGGGCGCGTAGAAGTTCGTATCCGACCCCCACCAGATGTTTTCCGACGGCACATTGTGCAATCGGTTGCTGACCACTTGAGGTACGGGACCTAGACCCACGGTCCCGATCATGGGCAGCTCTTCGGCGAAGTACCGATAATACTCGGTGCCCTTGGCCACAAAGTCCTCTGAGCCGATTTCCGTCTGTTGCCATTCCGCGAACAGGGCCCGCAACGCCTTGATCTCGTCCGGGGGTTCAATCCCTTCGGTCCCGTCGGAAGTGAACCATATGACCCATTGGGCCCCCCACCGTTGCTGCGAGGCGCTGAAAAAGCTGTACCACAGGGGATTGGCGCGCCCGAACAGGCCGGAACGGTCGAGGTGCCAAGTGGCGATCTCGAATTCATTGGCCAAGTTGCGTTGGGTGTACAGGGAGCCTTCCGTGACCTTGCACGTCACATCGATGCCGATGGCCACCCATTGTTGCTGAATGATTTCACAAATGGGCAGTTTGGGACCTTCCGTCGATCCGATCTCGATGATTACGCTCAGCCGATCGCCGTCCGGGCGTAGCCGATAGCCGTCGCCGTCCCGCTCGCTCAGTCCCAAGTCGTCCAACAACTGGTTGGCGGTATCGGGATCGTATTCCGTATGCAAAGTGTGCCATTCCGGCCTTACATAGGTATTGGAGGGCAAGGGAATAGCAGGGTACGGCGTACCCAAACCAAAGAAGATCGCCTGGTTGATGGCCTCCCGGTCGATGCCGACGGCCATGGCGCGGCGGAAGTCGAACGAATTGAACAACTCGCGGAGCACGTCGTCCTGTGTAGTGCGATTGGGCATCAGCGCGAATTCCGAAGAGCGCAGACTCTTGGCGGTTTGCACTTCGAAGTCTCCGTCCTCCTTGTTGGCCTGCAAGGTACCCATTTCGTTCAAGGAAAGGTACCAACCCTCAAAATCGAATTCCCCGGTGGTGGCCTTCAGGATCTGCACTTGTTTGTCCCCGGTGATCACCGTATCTACCCGGTCGATGTAGGGCAATTGGTTGCCGGCCGTGTCCACTTGGTGGAAATAGGGGTTGCGCACCGCGACGACCCGTTCCGACGTGCGTTCCTCCGGAATCCAGACCCACAAGGACGGCCTTCCCACCAGTACGTTGCCCGAAGGATTGGAGTGGGAGCGGAAGTACCCGACCCAGTCTTCAAATCCTTCGTCCGCCGCCTTCTGGGCAGCCTCGGGATTGTGTTCGACATGGAATTCCTTCAGATAGTGGGCGGGCATCATGAAGCCTGGATCGGAACTGAACCAGCTCCGTCCCAGCAAATCCACCGCTGCCGGATAAGGCACCGCGAACTTCATTTTGACGGTCATGTCGTCGACTTTGGTAAATTGCACCCTCTCGCCGCCGGGCGACCAAAAGCTGCTGAACGAAGGAGTCAACTCTTCGTTGCCGTCCACTTCCTGCCACTTGAACAGAATGTCGTCTACGGTGAAGGGGGCGCCGTCGGACCATTTGTGACCGGCGCGCAACACGATGGTCAGTTCAGACAGATCGTCGTTCCAGAAGAAGTCCTTGGCCACGTCCACACTGACTTCCGAGTTCTCCTGGTTGTACTGGAACAGGCCCACGGTGCGCAGGGTCGCCAGATTCCAGAGTCCCGTCTCCACGTTGCCAAAGCGCAAAGTGCCCCCGTAGGTCCCAATGCCTTCGGCCCCCTCTTGCACCAAGGGCTCTGCGGGCAATCGTTCGCTCAACGGCGGCAATTCCCCCGCGGCTACCAGCTCGGCCAGCATGGGAGCTTCGTGGCTGGACATGGCCATTTCTTCGGCGGCGGCTTCTTCCATGGCAGGTTCATCCGGCGCTTCAGGCGCGGCTGCCGGAGCTCCGCCGCAGGCCGCGAGCAGAAGCAGCCCCATAAGCGCCAAGAGCTCGAAACGCATCAATTTTCTCAACGTATGCATCGCTTCTTCCTTATTTGGTATGACTGCAAGCACCGCAACCCTGCGGAACTTTCGGATACCCTCACGGCCCGGCCGACACCGGCGCAGGCCGTGCCGGATCGGGACGGACCGAATCCGCTGTGAATAATCTGATTGCCCAGCAGGGAAGCGGATCCGATTGTACATAGACGAATCGAATTCCACAAACCGATATCAAGGGTCGGTCCCAGGGGCTTGGTTCACCCCCTACCAACCGTATCGGAGCGGAAACTTTCACCCCGTTTGCGCCTTGCCTCGGGGAATACCAACCAGTCCTATACAACGCCCGTAGGCGTGGCTGTGGCGCTGGACACCGACGATCCTTGGCCATACACGAACCTGCATTGCCCTGGGCAGGGGCACTTGGGCATCGCTCATGCCCGCAGTTCATCACTCGCAGACCCACGGCTGCCACGGGTTTCCCGCCGCCAGTGGTCGCTGCATCTTGCATCTTCCGGGTAGAGTCGTTGCCAAGTGATGGGCCCCTCATGACTCTGGTCCTACAGCATCGAGTGGGGCCTGCAGCAAGACATTACCCCAACCGTACCCACGATCCCCGCCCGGTCACAGGCTCATCGAGAACACTACATCCCCACCTCAGAGAGCGAGTCGCCGTGCATGAACCCTGGCGGTCGCCTTCCACGGGACAGCCATGTCTACACCCACGCGCGCTCAGAATCGCCGTGCGAGCCAAAGGCCGCCCGCGCTGCCGAGGTCCCGACTTGTCCGCCACGCCGGTGGCGATGTGCTCTATCCTGGGCTTACCTCATTCATCGCCACCATGATGCCGCAACAGCTCAATCAGGGCCGCGGAGTTATGGCGCTTCGCCGCATGCAGAGAGGTGTGCGCCCCGCCGGGCGACGAGTAGTGGGCGTACCGAAGCTGGGCAATCTGGAGGGGAGTTTCACCGCTGTCCATGCGAACCTGGGGATCTGCCCCGGCCGCCAACAGCACCTCGGCCACCCAAGGATCGGCGTAGTGTGCCGCTTCATGGAGGGGAGTTATGCCGCTGCCCAGCAGCACAAGCGTGTCTATATCCATAGGGAGAGGAGTCATGCCACTGTCCACAAGCGTGTCTATGCGGACATTGGGATCCGCTCCTGCCGCCAACAGCACCTCCACCATCCTCCACGCCTGGCTCGGCTCACCGACGATGTCACGCCCGGCATCGCTCCGTATCGCTGTATGGAGAGGACTGCCGTAACCCGTATGGGCATTGGGGTCCGCTCCCGCTGCCAACAGCATCCGGGCTCCTGCCAGGAAACTGGTTACGGCCGCGGCATCGAGGGGGGCGCCGAGATTGCCTGCACGGGCATTGGGATCCGCTTCCGCCGCCAACAGCATCCGGAGCCCCTCCAGGTTTCGGTAACTTGCTGCTCCATAGAGGGGAGTGCCATGCGGGGTGGCGGCATTGGGATCGGCTCCCGCCGCCAGCAACTGCACCATGATGTCCCTGGTCTCCGTGGACTCGCCCCCTGCCGTATGATACAGAGGCGTGAAGCCCTGAGTGTCATGGACATTGGGATCGGCTCCCGCGGCCAGCAACAGGGCCACCATGTCCGCCGCTCCCTGCCGTACCGCCTGGTACAGAGGCGTAACACCTTCGTTGTCGTGCACATTGGGGTCTGCGCCTGCCGCCAATAACTGCGCCACCTGTGAGGTGTGGTGGTCACGTACCGCCCGATGGAGGGGAGTCTGGTCTGCGTCGGCGCGGACAAAGAGGGGGCGGCCCTCTGTCAGAGCCTGCCCTAGGCCGACACAGGCATTGAGTCCCAAGATCCCCGTCAAGAGCGCCACCCAGCCGAGACGCCGCCCTTGGCCCAGAGTTATGCATGTCGCAAGGAACATGGCAGCGAACCCGTGACGCAATCGCTGTGATTGCATGAATGGAGACATAGGGATGTCCTTACCGTCTGATTTTGTACGAAGTCGAGATTAGACGGCAAGAGCAGGCATCTGCCACTGCACTGACCACACGGCCATGGCCCCTGCGGCCCGCAAGGCCTGGGATATGCGAGTAGCTGCCGACTTGGGAGCCAACACCAGAACGTGTCCCCCCAAGCCTGCTCCCGTGACTTTGGCGGCCGGAGCCCCGGCTTCCAAGGCCGCCTGAATCAGCTTCTCGTGGGCGACGGCACTGACTCCCAAGCGGCGCAGCAGTTCCTGGTTGGCGTTGAGCAGAGGACCCAGCTCTGCAGGGCCCGACCGGGTCATGGCCTGGAACACGGCACCGCTGATTTCCCCAATTTCCTGCATCCAGCCTTCCACGACCTGGGGCTTCTCCCGCTTGAGACGCGCCACTTTGGCCACAGCGGCAGCGGTAGGCGCCGAGATCCCCGTGTCCGCCAGCAGGAACGCCGACTTCTGCCGGGGCTGGAAGAACTGCGGCGCATGACCTTTCCGAAAGTACAGGGGCAGACCGTGGACCACCGTCAGATTGTCGATGCCGCTGGGACTGCCGTGCAACAGCATCTCGCTGGCGTGGACGATCTGGTTCTGGACTTCCAGTTCCAGGGCACAGCCTGTCGCTTGGGATACGGCCCGGACCAGGGCACAGCACACTGCGGCCCCGCTCCCCAATCCGCGGGCGACCGGGATCTGGCTTCGCATCTGCAGAATCCAGTCTGGCTCCTCGTCTTGCCCTGTAGCCTTCAGGGCCAGCGCAACGGCTTGGGCCAGCGGCTGCATTGGCGGAGAGGGATTCTGCAGCCGCGTGTGCTGCCGGAGATCCGAGGCTACGATCATGGTCCCACAACCCGGCGAGGCAGGGGCCACCGAGGCTCGAGCCTTCAGATTATGTAAAGGAATGGCCACGGCCGCATACCCGTAGACCACAGCGTGTTCGCCGGTCAGAATGACCTTGCCCGGAGCATGGCCGGTAACGCCTCGGGCCTGCGGACGGTCAGTCGTCACCACTTCCTCCAGTCGCCACGACAGGACGGCATGGGGCTACGGCTGGGCAGGCTGCAGCAGCTCGACCATGACGCCGTGCGCGTACTTCGGATGCACAAACAGCACAGGTCCGAATATGCCGGTTTCTACATGGTTGTGCACGAGCTCCACGGCCTGCCTTTGCAATGCCTCCAGTCCCTGGTGAATATCGGCCACTGCATAGCAAAGATGATGAAAGCCAGGCCCTCGCTTGGCCAGAAAGCGGCCCGTTGCACAATCCGGCGCCAGGGGCTCCAGGATCTCGAGCAGTTCGCTGCCTTTGCGCAACAGGGACACTTGCACTTGCTGCGGCGGAAAGTCCTGCACCCGCTCCAAGGCAAAGCCGAGATGCTCACAGTAGAAGGCACAGGTCTCTCGAGAGTTTGCGGTAGCTATGCCGATGTGATGCAGCCCCGACACCTCTACGCCGTCAAAGTCCGAAGAGATCATGTGCCAGATTCCCTGATGTGGACGAAGGGCAGCCCCCGCCTTGGTGACTCGCCAGGATTTCCCTCCAGCAACGGCCCAGCGGACGGGCATGCACAGAGAACCGGCGCGGAGCGCCCATGGCTCTGCCGTGTCCCCTGGGAGGGTCGCCCAAGGCTGCGGCTCCTGATTCCAGGCGGGAGTGATCTTAGCAGGCAAAAACTCCATTTCCAGATCGGCCACGACAGATTGTCGAACGGCATCCCGGGGGATTGAGCCCTGCGCCGCCAGGGCGCCGAGACGGACTGAAACATCAGGATTTCGCCAGTGCCCCGCCTCACTGCCGCGCAGCCCTCTCACTTGGCCCTCCAAGGGAACGCCTCTGTCACAGAGGACACAGGGCGTTTGCCTCTGGATGGACCGCGCAGGCAAGGGGGATTCGCTGTCCTCCCGGAATCGATATAATCCTCTTCGCACCCGAGAGAATTCCCCATAGGGCAGCGCCTGCCGTCGTCTGTGACCCGGTTGTCCGAGCGGCCGAATGCCGACTAGCCCTTGGCGATTCCAGGCCTCACCGTGCCTTGGGCAGACTCCCAGGTCCGACCGAGGAGGGGGGAGTCCCGACTGGGACTGTGCGTGCCGGGTGGTTCCTGTCCCACCCGTTTCTGGGAATCTGGCGTTTGCATTGCATGGGGAGGGTCGCGCAAGGATGCCGCTCCCTATACCGGCCGACAGTCCGGATTCGCCTTGCAGTGTCCATTCAGGGAGTGAACCCATGACACATCCACCTGTCCCTGTACCCGACTGGAATCCCCCCAGTCCTTGGCTGCAAACGCCCGTCCAGACGGCGGGAGTCGCCCAACCGGTCGTCTCCCTGAACGGCACATGGAAATTCCATGCGCACCCTCCGGCCGACTACTGGTCGCAGGCGATCGGCAAAGACGCATGGCAAGAGTACCCGGTACCCAGTTGCACTTTTTCCCAAGGCGTGGATATGCCGGCCGATGCGGAATACGCCTATCACCGTGCCGTGGCCGTACCCAAGGACTTTGCCGGCAAACGGGTCTTCCTGCGTTTCGACGGCATCACCGGCAAGTCGCAGATATGGATCGACGGGCGTTTTGTGCGGGGACACTACGGAGGATATACATCGTGGTTTTGCGAGATCACGGACTTCGTCGCTCCCGGTCGAGAGTTCGGCTTGACCGTCGGCGTAGTGGACGTACCCATGGAAGTCAGCGGCTTCAACATCGGCGGCATTATCCGGGATGTAAGCCTGATGGCGGTGCCGGCGGTCCACATTGTCCGCTTTCACATCGATAGCCATCCCAGGCCGGATCTCACGGCGGCGGATGTTCAGGTCCGAGTCGAAGTGTCTCCGCACACGGAGCCAGGTTGTCGCCTCCACGCCAGATTAGTAGACCCCGACGGTCGGGAGGTCGCACTGGACGAAAACAGTTGGGATTCCGAAGTCGGAACGGCCACATGCCTCGAACGGGTCTTTGCCCTGGCGCATCCTGCCTTGTGGGACGCCGAACATCCTCGTCTCTACACTTTGGAATTGCGGCTGGTCGCGCAAGCGGGGGAACTCGAGGTGGTGCGCCGTCGCTTCGGTGTCCGCAAGGTAGAGGTCGTGGGCCGGAAGCTCCTAGTCAACGGCCGGGAAGTCAAATTGCGGGGAGTCAACCGCCACGATGTCCATCTAGTCACGGGCCGCACCGTCACGTCCGCCCAGGTGGAAACCGACATCAGGCTGTTTCGCGGCGCCAACATCAACTTTATTCGGACCTCTCATTACCCGCCCCGCGAGGACATGCTGGAGCTCTGCGACGAATACGGCATCTATGTGGAAGTGGAGACCGCCGTCGCTTTCGTCTACCAGTTCAATCGTCCCACCCAAAACGATCCCGCCTACACTGCAGCCTATATGGCACAGTTCACGGAGATGATCGAACGAGATCGGGATCATGCCTGTGTAATCCTGTGGTCGCTGGCGAACGAGTCCTATTGGGGAGCGAATTTCCGCCGTCAATACGAGTACGCCAGGAAAGTGGATCCCGACCGCCCTCTCATTTTCAGTTATCCCAACACCATGCCCGAAGGCGCTCCGGCGTGCGACGTCTGGAGCCTGCATTACGCCGACTGGGATCAGGATCCCAGTGTGCAGACGGACACATGGGGCGGATACGGGCTCGCAACGGGTGCGATGCCCGTGCTGCACGACGAATATGCCCACATCGCCTGTTACAACCTGTCGGAACAGCGCCGCGATCCGGCAGTACGCGTATTCTGGGGCGAAAGTATCAAACGCTGGTGGGAAAGCATTTTCACGACCCCCGGGGCGTTGGGGGGCGCCATTTGGGGCGGCATCGACGACGAGATGATTTCTGCCACCGGCTATACGGGCAACCGCGAATGGGGCATCATCGATGGTTGGCGACGCAAGAAACCGGAGTACTGGCTGACCCAAAAAGGCTATTCGCCAATTCGCATGCAGGATTGGGTCTTGCCCCGACCCGAACCCAACGGAGAGATTCATGTGCCTATCGCCAATTGGTTCGACCATACCCATCTGAATGAAATCACCGTGGAGTGGCAGGTGGGCGACGAAACGGGGCACATGCCTGGCCCGTCCATTGCACCGCACGCCCAAGGAGTACTCGTGCTGCCGGCAAAGATCACGGCGGGCCGAGAAGCCCTGCCTGTGGCAATTCGCTTCGTCAGAGAGCCCGGTCTGTTGGTGGACGAATATCGGTTGATGCCGTCGGACGTACCGCTGCCCGGGACAGTCCGGCACTCGGATCCTCCCGAATTCAGGGCATACGACGACCGCTTCGCCATTCAATACCGCACCGTCGCCATATCCGTTTCCCGCGTCACCGGCATGATGACCGCTACGGGCGCGGGCGAAACGATCGTGGAGTCGGGTCCGCATCTGAATTTGATCGGCACACCCCTGCCATCGTGGCAAGCCAGCACCGTGCAGGCCTGGGAACAGAGCGGAGGCGTGCAAATCCAGATCCAAGGCGGCTACGGGGACATCGAAGTGGTGTTCCATGTCCTGTGTCGAGACAATGCCGAACTGGACGTCACGTACCAGATTCGCAGCCTCCCCAATCCCAATCCTCGGGCCCGGCACCTGCGGGCCGGTCGAGATGTAGGCGGCTATCGGGAAATCGGGATTACGTTCGAACTGAATCGCAGCGTGAACCGCGTCTCCTGGTCGCGCCGGGGTCTGTGGTCCGTGTATCCCGAGGATCATATTGGACGCAATCACGGGACGGCGCATCGCGAGCGGGCAGGGGGCGACGAGGCGTTCGGAGTGGAACCCGCTTGGCCCTGGCGGGAAGATATGCGGAACTATTCTCTCTATGGGCGTTACGACGTGGGGGGCCGGGGCACTCACGACTTTCGCGCCATGAAGCACAATATCGGCCGCGCCGTCGTCGATTCCGGGGCAGACACCCTCGGCTTTGCCGCCGAATCGGATTTCACCGACGCCGTCCGACTGGAGGTGCTGCCGCCGCCCGGCAGAGATGTGCCCGTGTCGCATCCCGACGTGAAATTGGCTGGAACCTGGATACCGGGGGACCCCGATTCGAGTCACGAATGGATCAGCAACAAAGCCGGGGATTTCGCCGAGTTTGATTTCGTGGGCGAAGGCGTTTGCTGGGTCGGCGCCAAAGACATGATATACGGCAAGGCGAACGTGTGGCTGGACGGCGAATGGCAGGCCGTCGTAGATTGCTATTCCGACATCGGACACGGAACCTCACGCGGCGAAGTCAAGTCCAGAGACGAAATCCTGTTCAGCCGCGAAGACCTCTCGGCGGGGCCCCATGTATTGCGCCTAGAGGTGCTCGATCAAAAACATCCGGCCTCGAACAACAGTTACGCCAGCCTGAGCGGTTTCCGGATTCTGCACCCTCGAGCCCGCGGCAATGTGCTGTTTCACGTTCTCAACGCGTGGAACTATCCGGAACTGACTTGGGGCAATTACATGAAAGAGCCCTTATGGATTAGTTCCGGTTACACCAACCAGGTACAGGTGAAGATACACAGTCCATGAGCAAGAGACTAGGGGATGTCGTCAAACTAGGGATTTGCGGGTACATTGAGGGGGTACACACAGAGGGAGGAACCTCGCATGACCGCTGCACACCGGCGCCCCGACCTCTCGGACCGCGTCGGGCACCCCCTCTGCCGGGCGGTCCGGGCCAGGTGGGGCGCCCGGCCTCGGACCACCGGCGATTTCGGAATGCCGTATTTGGGATGCTGCGCACCGGAGCGCCGTGGCGGGACCGGCTCCCCGACTCCGGCGATGGGAAGCATATCCATCGCCGCTTCCGCCGTGGGCGCGATCGGGGCGTGGGGGCTGCTCTGTGGGCGGCAGTGCGGGACGCACCGGATTGCGCGGCATTGATGATCGATGCCAGCCCTATCCGGGTCCCTCCCCAGGCCGCCGGCGCGCAGGGCGACAATCAGCAGATGGCACGCACCCAAGGGGGCTGAATTCTAAGTTGCATCTGGCCGCGGACGCGCAGGGGCGGCCCGTCCGGATGAAATTGACCCCGGGGACCCGGGCAGATCGTACCCAGGCCGTGGGCCTGGAGGCGGCGTATCTCGTGGCGGATCGGGGCTATGACAGCGAGCCGGTCGTGGCCGCCGCCTGGGCGCAGGGGAGGGTCTCGGGGATCCCATCCCGCCGCCATCGCCAGCAAGCCCGCACCTACGACCCAGAGCGGTATCCGTGGCGACATCGGGGGGAAAACGCCTTTCTGGCCTTCCCGCCATGGCGGGGCGTGGCTACCCGGTAGGCCCAGAACGCCGCTTCGTTTCGGGCGATCTGCCAAATCCTGTGGACTCAATCATGGTGATCTGCACTCGACTGTACGGCTGTATGTCGCGGCCTCTGATCCGGGATACGACGCCGTCCGGCCAGTGGACTTCCAGAGCGTCGATGCGGCTGTCGTGGGGCAGGCCAAAATGCAGCTGGGTACTGCGGCCGGACAGATAGCCGCCGGCGGCCTGTACGTGGCGGCGGTAGACGCCGGTGGAGGTATGCAGGATTACTTCACTGCCCAGGGCCCGGGTATTGCCGCTACCGGGATGACGCAGGTGCACCAAGAGAGGCTGCCCCGTACATAATTGATTCTCGAACATTTGTGCCGGCGACCGCAGATTGTTGATCAACACGTCCAGATCGCCGTCGCCGTCCAGATCGGCCAGGCTCATGCCGCGGCCGCCCGCCGTGCTGTTCAACTGCCATTCGGGAGCCGGCACAAACCGCTGCCCGGCATCGTTGCGGTACGCTTGATTCTCTTCGATCAGCTCGTCGTTGGGCAGGTGCGAAAAAAGCTCGCGGGCGGTCATACCGTTGACGATATACAGATCCAGAAACCCATCCTGATCCAGATCGCCGAATTGGGCGGACCAGCTCCAGCCGCTGTAAGAGACACCCCAGTCTGCGGCGCGGTCTGCCCAGTCGCGGTCGTCGCGTTGATCTTGCAGGACATTCGCCATGACCTGCGGTCCGTCCGAGGGACTGGGAGCCGGCATCGTCTGCAACACGGGCTGCCACTGGCGCAGGATCTCCGGATCCTGGGAGTAGGGATGCATATCCGCGGCGAACAGTTCCCAGAACCCGTCGTTGTCGATGTCGTCGACGTCGAAACTCATGGTGCTGAAAGTCGTCTGGGCAAAGGGCTCCGCGGCCTGCCAGCCCCCTGTATCCGTCGCGAGAAAGACGGCGTCGCGCGTGTCGAAGTCGTTGCCGACGAGAATATCCAGGCGACCGTCATGGTTCACGTCCAGCAGTTGCAAGGCCAAGGCTTGGGCATGGGCGGCGAGCCGTGTCGGTACGAAGCGTTCCTCTTCTTCTTGGGTGTAGACGAAGATGCCGGCCAGATTGCTGGCCTCCAAAGCCCGCCGCCCGATTTGTTTCTCCAGCGCCGCATCGTAGGAACCCGTCACCAGATCCAAATCGCCGTCCACATCTAAATCGCCCCACTGCAGCGCATAGGCGAATCCGTTTACGCCCCGCAGACGGCCGGGGTGCTGGGAGGGGCGGAACGGGACATCGGAGTCCAGGCGACCGGCGTTGTACCAGATGCCGACTTCGCCGCTGCGACTGGTCGCGGTGACGTCGAGCCAGTCGTCGCCGTCCACGTCCACAAGCGCCACCGCGCGCAAGCTGCCGTCGAACAACAGCTGGGGCTGGAAGCGCCAGTCGCCCTCATTCCAAAAAATCTGATTAGGACCCAGGAGATTGGCCAGCACGAAATCCTCGTCGCCGTCGTTGTCCAGATCGCCCACGGCCAAGCCCGCGCCGTTGCTGGCGAAATACGTGATCTGCTCGAAGGCGGTACCGGTGACATGGGGCAGCTGGTGTTCGACGAAACGTCCACTGCAGTGCGGCGGCGTGGACAGGGGCTGCGAGACGAAGTGGTAGGACAACGAGGTTTCCTCCACCGCGGGCGGCAGCACGCAGGCAGTGATAAACAGAGGCGCGATGAGACAGGGCAAGAGCAAGAAGGCAGCACACGGCCTCCGGCCCCTGCGCTTTGCCGGTCGTTCTCTCTCTCTCACGGCGCGTCTTTCCGGAACTGCTTAGCCTTTCAGGCCGGTGAGGGAAATCCCTTCGATGAAGGTACGCTGGGCCAGAAAAAACGTGACGATGATCGGCAGCGCGACGAGCGTGCTGACGGCCATCAGATACGGGATGCCGTTGCTGAAGTTGCCGATGTCGTTGGCCCGGCTGGAGAGCTGTTCGATCCCCAGCGCCAACGGATAGCGCGTCTCGTCCCGGAGATAGATCAGAGGGCCGAGATAATCGTTCCAGGCCCAGAGGAAACGGAAGAGCGCCACGACGGCCAGAGCCGGTTTCGTCAACGGCAGAATGATACGGAAGAGAATGCCCAATTCGGTGGCGCCGTCGATGCGCGCCGCGTCGGAAAGCTCTTGCGGCAGCGTCATGAAAAACTGGCGCAGCAGAAAAATGACGTACGGATGGCCGAACAGCGCCGGCACGACCAGCGGTCGATACGTGTCCAGCCAGCCCAACCACTTGAACGTGATGAACAGGGGCACCATGGTCACGGCCCACGGCAACATCATCGTCATCACGACGAACCAAAAGAGCGTATCCCGGCCTGGCCAGCGGATGCGCGAGAAGCCGTAGGCGACAATGGTCGAGGAAAGGACGGTGAACAGGACCGCCGGGGTCGTGTACAAGAAGACGGAATTGACGGCGTAGCGGCCAAAGGGCAATACCTGCCAGCCTTCGATGAAGTTGCGGGGGTGGATGGGGATCGGCACCAAGATTGGCGGCACGGTATAGACCTGGGCATCCACTTTCAACGCCGAACTGATCATCCAGTACAGGGGGAACGCGAAGCTGAGAGTCAGCGGGATGAGCACCGCGTACTTGGCGAACTCGAACGCAAATCCCTGCGCCCGGCGCCGGCCGGCGCGGGGGAGGCGGCGGGGCGCCGCGGCCGTGGTCCGATCGGAGGCGGTCGATATCATTTTTCCCCTCCGTAATAGACCCACCGCGCCGAAGAACGGAAGATCAGGAGGGTAAAGACCACAATGATCAGAAACAGAATCCAAGCCATGGCGGACGCTTTGCCCATACGCAGAAAGCGGAACGCGTTGCGATAGAGATGCACCAGATAAAATTCGGTGGAATTCATCGGGCCGCCCTCGGTCAGCAGCCACGGGATCGTGAATTCCTGGAACGCGACGATGAAGCCCATGATCAGATTGAACAGCATAATCGGGGACGTCATCGGAATCGTGACGTTGCGGAACTTGTGCCAGCGGTTGGCGCCGTCGACCGTCGCGGCTTCGTACAGCGACCGCGGCACATCTTGCAGCGCGGCGAGAAAAATGACCACCGCCGCGCCCTGCGCCCAGATAGCCACTAGGATCAGCGACGGTTTGGCCCAGGCCGGATTGGAGAGAAAAGGGATCACCGGCAAGCCAATGGAGCGCAAGACGCCGTTGATGGCGCCGTATTGCACGTTCATCAAAAACTGCCAGACCATGGCCGAGGCCACGGCCGGTACGATCGCGGGCACATAAATCACGCCCCGAAAGAAGGAAGGGGCCACGATCTTCGAATTCAGCAGATTCGCAATGAGAAACGCGGCGCCGATGCCCAGGGGTACGCTGAGGCCCACGTAGTAGAAGGTGTTGTACATCACGTTCCAGAAGTGCGGATCCGTGCTGAACAGCGTCGTATAGTTGTCGAATCCCAGAAAAATCGGCGCTCGCAACAGGTCGTAGCGAGTCAGGCTGTAGTACAGCGAGGCCAAGAGCGGATAGACGGTAAAAAGGAGAAAACCGAGGATCCAAGGCATGACGAAAAGCAGCCCCAGACGCAAATTGCGCCATTCCCCCGGCGTATAGGAGATGCCTTTGCCTGTGCTTGCGGTGCTTGCGGTCATATGAGGGCTCTCCCTGGATGGCGAGGCTTACGGCCCGTCGTGCCGGGGCCGCAAGCGCCGCGACGTGGCCCCGGCTCTAGGACCGACCGCGCCGCGCTTGCGGCCCCGAGTGCCGTATGGGTTACAGCCCCTGCGCTTCCCACTCGGTTTCGGCGCGCCTTTGCAGCTCGGCCACCGCCTCCTCGGGGGTAATCAGATCCCGATAGACTTGTTCCCGCAGTTCCCACAGTTGCGTATTGACGAACCAGTGGATGGGCGAACGGCGGCCTACGATCCAGTCGGTGACTTCGTCGATGCCGTCGATGTAGAACCGCAGACCGGGGAACGTGTCCGGATCAATCGTGGGCAGCCAGGTTTCGATGCCCATGATCCAGCCGACTTCATGAAAGACGATGTCCAGAGCCTCGTGCCTGTGGAGGAATTCGGCCACTTTGAAAATCCCTTCCGGATTCTTGCCGTCCTTGAAGATCTGGACCATATGGGGACCGGTGGCCATAATTTTGGCCCCTTCTCGGAAGCCCGGCACGGGGGCCCAGGTCGCCCGGTTGTGCACGGCCACCTCCGGCTTCTGAATCTGCGTTTCGCCCGCATGCCAGTAGCCTTCGATAATCATCGATTGCACCTCGGCATTGTAGGCGCCGCCCCACGTACCCTGTCCTTCCACGGAGCGGAAGCCCGCGAAGTTGTCGGGACCGACAAAACGGTAGAATTCGGCCTGCATGGCGATGCCCTGAGCCATCAGCTCGTGGTCCAGGTCGAAGGTCTGCGTCTCGTCGTTCCACCAGGTGTGGCCATAGGACGTGGCAATGAAATCCGGTTCGCCGGCCATGGCATCGATGGGGTCGAGACCCACGCGGGTCACATTGCCGCCGTCGTCGAACGAGGACAGAATCTTGTGCCACTCCAGTACCCCTTCCCACGTCAGCGGGGGATTGTCCGGATCCAGGCCCGCTTCCTCGACGTGCTGGGCGTTGTAGTTCAAGCCGTACCACAGGAACGATTCGATAGAAGGCACCCCAATCAATTTGCCGTCGTAGAATCCGCCCTGCCAGACGGCTTCCACGACATTCGCCGGGTCGATGATTTCGCTGGCGTCCACCATGTCGTTGACGGCGAGCACCACGCCGCGGGCCCAGAGGCCCGGATAGTCCAGGTTAGACCCGCCGTCCGGCGGATCGCCGGCGGCCAACGCAGTCAGGATCGCCTCCGTATTGGTGCTGCCGCGCCAGTCCAAGGTGGTATTTTCGCCGATGTGGGCTTGAAAGCTCTCCAGGCCGGCGATCGCTTCCACGGCCGGATCCAGATTGCCCCATCCATACCACCAAGTGATGGTTTCCGGTTCGGCGGCTCCGGATTCGGCGGCAGGGCCGGGCACGGTCGGCGCCAAGCAGGCGGCCAGCGCCACGGCGCCCACGGCAAAGCTCGTGGAGCGCAGAAAATCTCGGCGGCTTACAGTTCGCTGGGTCATTCGGTCTTTCCTCCTGAAACGAGATTAGGATAAGCAAGGTAGAGACATATCGCCTGAGAGGCGAGGCTTGGCGGACGGAACCCCGCCATGACCGTTCCTGCAGGACAAAATCCAGACGCCAATCTGCTCGTACGGCAAAGTCGCATCACGCAGGAGGACGCATCGGCCCCGGGTATTCAAATTCATGCAGGGAAACAACATTGAAGCGTAGCAAGAGTCTATCGCAGGTATCGGTTTTCCGACGAAGTTCCGCCCACCGTATCGAGCGGGACTGTATGTATGGCGTTGGCGCCTCGCCTGCCCGACGCGCCGGCAGACGCCTCGGCTCGTCCCGTCTGCATCGCGACAGGCAAACACACTCTAAGCACCCAGTCTGGCGGATGCCCCCAGGCGTTTTTTCACGCCCATACCGACGTCGTGAGCCGTCGGGACAGCAGGTACGCGTCGTCCCCTCTTCCTCGTGCGCTTGTAGCCTTCCGGACACGCAACGATGCGGTAGAGGGGAACGATGAGCCAAGGGCCGCGCCTGCTCCCGTCTTGCCCCGCATCACGCCTACCGTCCCGCGGGACGGACAGCCGTATCCCGCAAACGCACTCCGGCGAACGGCATAGTTTCCTACGGGATCCAGTGCGGTCGCGCCGCGGACCTGCTTCCAGACCGACTGCAGTTTCGGCATCTATGCCTACGGAACAATAGACCCTTTCGGAGGCCTGACCGTCACGTTCAGCTCGTCGCCGGCTGAGACACCACCCGGGGTGTCGTCCCTATTTTCCTGCCATGCACAGCGCGGCGGTGGGGTAGCAATACGCGCCGGGAACTTTGCCGGAAGCAATCGACTCCGTGAACGAGGGTCGCCGGGCCGACGCCCCGCAACGTGCGCGGTGCCTTTCAGGGCGGAAATGTCTCTTCAGTGCTCTGCGACCCTTTCCCAACCCAAAATTCCGGGGCAGTCGCTGGGGATAGCGCATGCGACCGTGCGCGGTTCCCCTGTCCCGGACCGCATACCGTCGGCGCCTTGTACCCTCAGCGCCTTAGATGAACGTGTCGGCATGGTGCTCGCCCCAGACCCGCCGTAGACGACGGCAGATTTCACCTGTCGTCGCGAGATGCGTGACCGCGTCGACGATCAGCGGCATCAGGGGAGCCGACGAGTCCTGGGCGGCTTCCTCGAGGCGATCCAGGCACTGTAACGCCTGCGCGGTATCCCGGCTTCGTTTCAATTGCCGCACTCGCCGGATCTGTTCTTCCTGCACCTTCCGATCCACTTCCAGAAGCGGTATTTCGGTCTCTCCTTCCTCCGTATCCGCGTAGGCGTTCACACCGACCACGACCCGTTCACCCGCTTCCTGCGCCTGCTGTACCCGGAAGGCGGCTTCTTGGATGGTGTGTTGCACGAAGCCCTGCTCCACGGCTTGCAAGGCGCCTCCCAAAGCCTCGACTTGGGCCAAATAGTCCACGGCCAGCCTTTCTATCTCGTCCGTCAAGTGCTCTACATAGTAAGAACCGCCCAAAGGATCCACCGTATCCGCGACGCCGCTCTCGTGAGCCAGCACCTGCTGAGTGCGTAGGGCCAGCTCCGCGCTGGCGGCGGTCGGCAGCGCCAAGGCTTCGTCCAAGGCGTTCGTGTGCAGACTCTGGGCTCCCCCCAGAATGGCCGACAGCGCCTGCACCGTAACTCGCACCACATTGTTGGACGGCTGCTGCGCCGTAAGGGTACTGCCGCCGGTCTGTACATGGAAGCGCAGCCGCCAGCTACGGGGGTTTTGCGCCCCGTATTCTTCGCGCATGATGCGGGCCCACAAGCGGCGAGCCGCGCGGAACTTGGCGGTTTCCTCCAGCAGATTGTTGTGGGCATTGAAAAAAAAGCTGAGTTGGCCGGCAAAGGCGTCTACCGGCAGACCAGCTTCAATGGTGGCGTCCACGTAGGCCTTCGCATGTGCAAACGTGAAGGCGACTTCCTGGGCCGCGGTACTGCCGGCCTCCCGCATGTGATATCCGCTGACGGAAATGGGATTCCACCGGGGCATATGGGCCTGACAGAACCGGATGATGTCCGTAGTCAGGCGCATCGAGGGCCGCGGCGGAAAAATGTAGGTTCC
Source organism: Anaerolineales bacterium (assembly GCA_034421855.1). Lineage (GTDB taxonomy): Bacteria > Chloroflexota > Anaerolineae > Caldilineales > Caldilineaceae > Bin34. The sequence goes on along the minus strand of DAOUKB010000111.1, from coordinate 17,144 downwards.
GCGCGCCACGTATTCCTTGAGAATGTCGTTTTGGACCGTTCCCGCCAAGGCCTTGGTAGGTATGCCCTGGCGGCGGGCGGCAGCGACGACCATGGCCAGCAATATCGCGGCCGGCGCGTTGATGGTCATGCTGATGCTGACCTTGTCCAAGGGCAGCCCGTCCAGCAGCAGCTCCATGTCCTCGAGGGAACAGATGGAAACTCCCGATTTGCCTACCTCCCCCAGAGCCCAGTCGTCGTCCGCGTCGTAGCCCATCTGGGTGGGCAGGTCAAAGGCCACGGAGAGGCCCGTCTGACCGCGGCTCAGCAGATAGCGATATCGTTCGTTGCTTTCGCGGGCCGAGCCGAAACCGGCATACTGACGCATCGTCCAACAGCGGTCCCGGTACATGGCGGCATGGATGCCCCGGGTGAAAGGGTATTCTCCCGGCCGACCCAGCTGGGCGACGTAGCGGTCGGCTTCCGACGAGCTCGCCGCAGGACCGTAACAGGTCTGGACGGGCTGACCGTCCGAAGTACGAAAGCGCGGCACGTCGTCTTTCCGCTCAGGAGCCGCCGACATCACCGAAGTCCGTACGGGAAAGAGCGTCTGCTGCCGTGGGACTGGACGAACGGCCCGCCGTCAGAGCGTACGCCGGCCTTCCATGGCGTGGCGAAAGGTCATGTCGTCGGTGAATTCCAAGTCGCTGCCGGAAGAGAGCCCGCGCGCCAGTTGGGAGACCACTACGTCCTCGTCGGCCAACATGCGGGCTATCCAGTCCGCCGTCGCCTGGCCGCTGAGGGTAGGGCTGGTAGCCACTATGACCTCTTGGACCGCGACGCCGCCGGCAGGACGCAAACGCGGCAGCAGTTCCCGGCACTTGATGTCGTCCGGACCAATCCCTTCCATCGGCGAAATGGCTCCGTGCAATACGTGGTACAGGCCGTGATACCCGCCGATACGCTCGATCACCGGCAGGTGAAAGGGTTCCTCGACCACGCAAATCTGCGTGCGGTCTCGTTCCGGCGACCGGCACAGCGTGCAGGGCTGCTGGTCGGCAAAATGGAAGCAGGATTCGCACAGCAGCACATCGGTCTTGAGACGTAGCAGCGACTCGCCGAGATGCTCGACGACGGCCTGCGGGGTGCGCAACAAATGATAGGCCAGCCGCTGCGCGCTCTTGGGGCCCACGCCGGGCAACCGGTTCAGAGCCGCGACGGCGTCCGAAATCGCCTTGGGCAGTACGTTCGCAGACATCGGCCGAAAATGGCGAAGCGGTTATCCCAGCAGTCCCGGCGGCAGATTCAGGCCGCTGGTCAAGTCTTCCATCTGGCCTTTTTGCTTGTCGTTCACCTGCTGCAAGAAGTCGTTGACGGCCGTCAAAATCATTTCCTGCAGGATCTCCACGTCGTCCGGATCGAGGATTTCCGGATCCAGCGTAATCTGGGCGAGCTTGCCGTCCCCCTTGCCCTCGACACGTACCACGCCCCCGCCGGCGGAAGCCGTAAACTCCAGATCCGATATGTCGTTCTCGGCAATCTGACTGTACATCTGTTCGATTTGTTTCCGCATGGCCGGATCGGCGCCGGGCAGTGGGGGCGGGCCAGGGCGACGCGGACTTTTCTTGCGGCGGGTCTTGCGAGGCATCTCTTACTTGTCCTTGGCTTCTTCCAGCTTGGCCAGCAGATTCTGCTGTTCCACTTCGTCCATGCGAATCGCGCCTACCTCCTGGCGTAGATAAGTATCGACGTCCGGCTGCGGTGCGGCACCGAGCGCGGTGGCGACCGGCGAGTCGGCCTGCGCGGGCACCGAGCGGACCGGCGAGTCGGCGCGTGCCGTCCGCAAATCGCATTGTACGTCTCGGTCCAGATAATCTCGCAACTTCCCGGCAAGTACCTTTCGCTCTTTGGACAGCGCGGACCGGTATCCCGCATCACGCAGAACCACCGTCACCGTCCCGTCTTGAACATTCAGGTCCGTCATGCCCTTCTTGGTCAATGCGTCGTGCGCCTTGGGATCGCGCGCCCGGTCTTTCATGGCGCGCTGCAGATCGCGCCAGTGCCGGCGCAAGACTGCCTTGTCTTTCTGGTCTTGGACGGTAGGCCGACGGGGGGATACGGGTGGTTTGGAACTGCGCGGCGGCGCTGCCGGGGACTGCTGGAATTGGGCCGTGGGAGGCTCCACCTGCGCGGTGCGCGCTGCTGCCTGGCGAGGTCTCGATGCTGCCGGTACAGGGGCGGCTGTCGTCGCTTGCGGACCGTGGACCGCCGACATCAGAGCCAGTTCCACCCGAATCTGGGGATACGGGGCCTGTTTCAGGGCGGCCGCGGCCTCCACCATGACCGCCATGGCATGGATCAATTGGGCTTCACTGCTTGCGGCGGCCCAGTCGGTCAGCGCCGCCACCTGTTCGGCGGGCAAGTCCGCAGGGCTTGCCTCCCGACCGATCAGCTTGAAACGGAAGGCTTCCCGCAATTGCATGACGACCTGTTGCAGAAACTCGGCCATGCTGCCGCCCTGGAGACTCACGTCCTGGAGGACGGCCAGCCCTTTGGCCTTGTCCTGGGCCACGATGGCTCCCACGAAGGAGCGAACGGCCTGGATATCGGTCAAGCCCAACAGGTCCTGGACCTGCTGGAGCGTAACCTCGCCGCGGCCCAATCCTACGACCTGGTCCAGCAGACTGATAGCGTCCCGCATGCACCCTTGGGCGCTGCTCGCGATCGTAGCCAATGCCGCCGCCTCTACGTCGCAGCCTTCCTCGGCAGCGATCATGGCCAGGTGGACTTCGATTTCCGCCGCGGCAATGCGCCGGAAATCGAACCGCTGGCAACGACTGATCACGGTGGCGGGAATACGATGGATTTCGGTGGTGGCCAGAATGAAATAGACGTGGGCCGGCGGCTCTTCCAGAGTTTTGAGCAGGGCGTTGAAAGCGCTGGAAGAGAGCATGTGGACTTCGTCCACGATATATATTTTGCAGTCTCCTTCCGTGGGACTGAAGTTGACCGCATGGCGCAGCTCCCGAATGTCTTCCACCCCGTTGTGGCTGGCCGCATCGATTTCGATCAGATCCAGATAGCGCGCCTCTTCGACGGCCTGGCAGGCGGCACACGCTCCGCAGGGACGCGCCTCTTCCGTACTCAGACAATTGAGGGCTTTGGCCAGCAGCCGGGCGGTGCTGGTCTTGCCGGTGCCGCGGGGGCCATTGAACAAGTAGGCGTGAGCCACCCGGTTCGAACGCAGAGCATTCTCCAGGGTACGCACCACGTGCGGCTGACCCACCAGATCCGCGAACGTGCGGCTGCGCCACTTACGATACAATGCCTGCGCCATGCGTCGCCTTAATCCTTGCCGCCTTTCCGGTATCGGGATTGTAACAAGACGGGGACCGCTGTCTCTGTGAAGCCGAGCGGTCGCCGGCCGAACTACCGCAACCCTAGGGAAACGCTCATGACTCGCAAGCAACTCCTGGTACTCCTGTGCGGCACGACCACCTTGGTCTTGGTGGTGCTCCTGATGATACTGGGCAGCTGGCTGCCTACGAGCACCACCCTCACCGCCGCCTCGGGACCAGCAGCCGACCCAGTCGAAAGCACAGACGAAGCGCCCAGCCTCTCCGGCGGCAACGATTGCTATTGCAGCATTCCGTACGCAGATCGGCCGGATCCGAACGTACCCGCACCCGCCACCGAATGACCGGCACCTGGAAAACGGGCGCGGTCACTCCGCAGGGCGGCGGACGCTCGGGCGCGGCGCCGCTGTCTTAGCCCTTAGCCGTAAGTGCGCACGCGGCTGTGCAGAGGGACGGGCGCCGCGGACAACACCGATGCGACGGTTTCGAGGGCCACCGCCACATCTTCACGGCTGACGTCGCAGTTCAATACGGCCCGCAGCCGGCGGTCGTCGATGGGATTCATCAGTACCCCGCGCGCCTGCAGGCCCGTCGCCAGCTGCACTGCAGTCATGCGGTCCGGACCGACGCCGAAGTACACGATATTGGTGGAGACGGCCGCCAGCTCGATCTCGATGCCGTCCAGAGCCGCCAAGCCCCGGGCCAGTACTCGAGCATTGTGATGGTCGTCCGCCAATCTTTCCACCATTTCGGTCAGGCCGACGATGCCGCAAGCGGCCAATATGCCAGCCTGGCGCATGCTGCCGCCGACGACTTTCCGCATCCGTCGGGCCCGGCGGATAAAGTCCCTGCTGCCGGCTACCACCGATCCCACCGGAGCCGCCAGACCCTTGCTCAAACAACAGCTGACGCTGTCCACATGGGCCGTCAGGGCGGCAGGCGCCTTGTTCAAGGCTACCGCTGCATTCCACAGGCGGGCGCCGTCCATGTGCAAGCCAAGTCCCCTGTCATGAGCCAGTGCGCCGAGGGCTTCCAGATAGTCGAGCGACAGGGGAGTGCCGTTGCATCGATTGTGCGTGTTTTCGATACAGATCAAGCGGGTAACGGGAAAGTGCTCGTCGTCCCCGCGGATGTGATCTGCCACTTCGTCCAAGTCCAAGGTGCCGTCCGGCTGATTGAACACCGCCCGGGGATGAATGCCGCCCAAGGCCGCGGACCCGCCTTGCTCGTACAGGTAGATGTGCGCCTGATTGCCTACGATCAGTTCGTCGCCGCGCCCGCAATGGGCCATTACACTGATCAGGTTGCCCATGGTGCCGCTGGAGACCAAGACCGCGCTCTCTTTGCCCAACATTTCCGCAGCCAAGGCTTCCAGTTTGTTGACGGTAGGATCTTCCCCGTATACGTCGTCTCCCAAGGGAGCCTGGGCCATCGCTTCCCGCATCGCGGGAGTCGGCTGCGTGACAGTGTCCGAGCGCAAATCGATCGTGGGACTTGTATGTTCCATGCTGTTCCTGTAGGGTATGCGCCCCATTGGCGCCAAGACGAGACCAAGTCGAAAACAGCCCCGCGGTGCCGCGTCCTACGAGTGACGGTACACCGGAGGGGCCCATGACCACCGCGGATTTTATCACCGCAGAGGGTTGCCGGATAGACGCTCGGCGCTGTGCTACCTTCCCGGGAATCCGATCCGGTGCGCCAATCTAGACTGGACGAGGCCGCTTCTGGGCTTCGCCTACGCGCCTGGGTGTCCGATGACACCTGCGGAATTGAACTAATATGACCCATACGCGCGGGATGCCGCCGATCCGGACCCCAAGGACGGAAGCGCAAATCCACTATCGTAGGATCGGCGGCAAGCTCCATCTAGGGCTGAACCGCCTCGAACTGGCATACCTTGGAGGGCGTACAAGAAGTCTCGGACACAGCTTGGACTGGGCGTAGGAAATACAAACTGTGACAGACGATTCGAGAGTAGATGCTCGAAGGTTGCCCGCTTCAGGGCTGCATAGTCCAATCGCAGACAGTTCGACAGATACCGGAAAATTTCGTCGTGGTTTTTGTAGGGACAATAATGCTAAAATAGTCGTATGGAATTTCGCTCTCCTCGGTGATTTTGTCACGTACTCCAATGCCCAAAGCCGTTCAAACTATTGCATGGTACAGACGAAAGAGATTAGTGTCTCTACCCTCAGTCCATACAGGGTGTGAATATGACCCACAAAGAATCTGATCATCCATCTCTACCTATCGAGTCGCCCCTGATGTCGGCTAACTCAGGGATTGAACTCATGTTGAACATGTTATCGGAAAAAGTAGAACAGGATCTGAAATCTGATATACTATCTTTCAACGGTCCTATCTTCCAACCGCTTGACAATCTAATCAGGGAAGCACTGGAATGGAGGAGGCAACAGGAAAATCTCCGCCCGCGACTTGCTGTTATTCTTGAAACCGACGGAGGATACGTAGAGAGTGCAGAGCGTATTGTAAACACATTGCGAGCGTTCTATGAGGTGGTCCACTTTTACATTCCCAACTTCGCATTCTCAGCCGGCACTGTCATGGTCATGTCGGGCGACGAAATCTTCATGGATTATTATTCCGTGCTCGGTCCCATCGATCCGCAAGTTCAGATTCCGGGACAAACAGGTTGGGTACCGGCAAGTGGATATTTGGTCTGGTACGATCGGCTGGTGGAAAAAGATCGTCAGGGCACAATTACAACGGTTGAAATGCAGTTCTTTATGGAGAATTTCCATCCGGCGGAACTGTACAGTTTTGAACAAGCATTGCGCCTTTCATTTACGCTGGTTGAGAATTGGCTTACGGAATACAAATTTGGCAGTAGCTCCGAATATGGTCAGCAACCCAAAAACAAACTGCAGCAAAAAGCCAAAGACATCGCTGAGAAACTGGGAGATACCGAGGAGTGGCTTTCACATAGGCGTGGGATTCCGATGAAGACTCTGAACGGAGTCCTGGATTTGGGCATCAAAGAACTGCGGGCTCAGGATCCACAAGGTAGTTTATTGACATATTGGCGATTGTTTGCCGACTATGTCGGTAAACGGGCTCACAACACAGGAGGAGCAGTCCATGTTCACGGGAGGTACGCAGCAAACTAAATCCGAAGATCCAATTTCGACGCAGGAATCCAAGGACCTGGAACGGTCTGAGGCGCGACGGGAGAGAGCGAGAAATCTACCCTATGTGAATTGGGAATTGCTGCGTCGGAGCCAGGAGATCAGCCGCAAGTTGGGCCGCAAGCCATCGCGTAGATACCGCATCGTACATCCATTCAGTAGCTACAGTTGAACATACGAGATTGGGTGGGGACGAGAAAACCGTCCCCAAGTCCTAGATCGTATCGTGCTGATGTGATCCTTAAATCTCCGGGGCAGGTGGAACGGCATGGCTTCGCGTACTACCGCCCTAGCACGCGGTCGCTCTATGCCGCTTTCCATACCCAGATCGGTGCAGTACTAGATCAGATGGCTGAGCACCACACCGCGGCGTAGTGCGTCGCCTTGCTGAGCGACGTAGTGGCCCGTCAGCCTTCGGGCCAAGCAATCAATGTCCTAGCCGATCACCTGCCGGTGCACCAAACCCGGCAGGTACGGATGTGGTTTGCCCAAAAGGAACGCGACGGGATCGTCATCTCCGTGCAGGACCGGGACCACAAGCTCAGTGTCGCGATGATGGACTGATGGACAGCAATCGGTAGACGACCGAAAAGGGGTCTCGGAGCCAGCAGGATGCACGGACGTCGATATCCTAGCGTCGTATCCACGATGGAGTGGCCGTATGCCGTCGGGATCCCTCCTGCCAACATTCAAGAGCAAGACGGGCCCAGCGGATCGTCCGCTCGGGGCAGGGCCATTCCCCGGATCGACGGCCGGGAACGGATGCAGGATGCGCGGGACTGTAGGGGGAGGGGCGGTGCCAAGCCTCCGTAGCCCTGTCGACAACGGCGGAGACGTGAGGGGGCATCGGATCCCGATCCCTCTGATGCTGCAGAAGCAGATTCCGGTCTGATTGGACTTTGCACCCGCTCGCGCAGACTCGAGACACAGGACGCCGTCCGCCCTTCTCTTACACAGTTCACACTCTGATTTCAACCGTCACCAAGGATTACCTAGTCTCGCGGAGCCGATGCAGTGACAAAGTATTACTCTTTACTTGATAGACTGAGAAGGTTACCCAGCCGGCTTTTCGACAGGTTCCATTTTCCGGGTTGCCGATGAATACCTCCTACTCGTTTCCTGAGCATCCAAATTTGTTCGACGCCTGTCGCCTCAGGCATGCGGAAACCACCAGGGACAACTATGCCGCCGACCTGCAACGTGCTCTGGAAAACGAATTGTCCAACTCCACCGCAACCCGTGAGTTCTTTCACAGTACGTTTCCCACCCACGGCATCCAAGAGATTTGTCGCAGAATTTTCAGCCGGCTCACGCATGGGGAGGCCAGCAACGAACCGTCAATTTATCGCCTGGGGTCCAGTTTCGGGGGAGGCAAAACCCATACGCTGATTGCCTTGGCCGGCATGGCCCGATACTCCCGATTGATTCGAGAAGGCATAACTCCGTTGGCGGCAGAAAGTGTACCGGTACTGCCCGTGCGCCTCGTAACCTTCACAGGCGAAAACAGCGATCTGGAACAAGGTGCGCGGTTGGAGGAAACCGGAACCTATCGCGCCAAGTCCCTCATAGGACACATTGCCTGGCAGCTGGGGAGAGAAAACGCTTTTCAGCGCTTCCAGCGCTACGACGAAAACCTGACCAGTCCGGGATCCCGAGACATTGCCCATCTCATCGGAAGTCAACCTTGCCTGATTCTGATCGACGAACTGGTGCAGTGGCTGGCCCGTTTCCATTCTTCGGGCGTCAAGGCAAAGCTCGCCGATACCAGAACTTTGATCAGCTCTTTGGTACAGGCCGTCGAATCCTGTCCCCAAGCCGTACTGGTCATCACCACGTTGGATGCCGCCAGCGACGCTTATCGCCGGGAGACCCAGCAAGTCTTGGATATTCTGGACGAATTGGATTCCATTCTGGCGCGCAGCGCATACCAGACTACGCCGTCCAGTCCGCCCGATCTACCCGACATTCTGCGTCAGCGTCTGTTCTCGAACGTCGATACCGTTGCCAGAGAAAAAGTGTCTGCCGCCTACGCGGAACTCTGCCAACGGAGCAGCGCCTTGATTGCACCGTCCCCGCAGGATCGCACGGTCCAACAATGGTTCCACGAAAACTATCCCTTTCATCCCGACACGTTACGGATCATTACGGACCGTATCGCCAGCAACGACGACTTTCAGAAGACCCGCGGGATTTTGAGACTGTTGGGACTCGCCGTCCACCATTGGAAGAACTCGGGACAGGACGAAAACATCCTACTGATACATCCCCATCACATCGACCCGGCAAACGAAAGCATGTATGCGGAGATCATCACCCGCATACATAAAGAAGCATTCATGTCGGCCATCACGTCCGACATCACCGACCCCGACTCGACGGCCAATCGCATGGACCGCACCCGTCCGACTGATCCGACTTTTCGGCTGGCCCGAACTGCTCTGCTGGCCTCCCTGGCTCCTGTCGAATCGGCCCGAGGCCTCACTGCTTTGGAACTCACGCGGGCCGTGATTACGCCTTACGACGAGGACCCTTCCGTCGTGACCAACGCCATTGCCGAGTTCCGTAACGGCGCACTGTACGTCAACGACGATCCCAATGCCGAGCACATCTACTTCACTACCGTGGCCAACATCAGACGTTTGTTGCAAGAACGGAGCAACGCCCTGACTGTGGTAGAGGTCAAGCAGCATATCAGGCGAGCCATCACCGATTGTTTCACCATGCCGCAGCAACGGTCCAAAAGCCACTTGGCTGCCACCATATTCCCATCGGGTTCCGACATTCCCGACAATCTGGATGCGGTGAGTCTGGGCATCATCAACTACGAGTGGCTTACCCAAAGCGAAGAGGGCCTGCTGCCGGCCTTGATCGATTTCTATCGGAACAGTCCCCTGTCCGGGGGCCAGAGTCCACGGCAATTCAAGAACAATCTCTGCATTCTGGTAGCCGATACAGACGACCCCCGCGATATGGAGCACCACGCGCGGTGGGGCTTGGCTGCTCGTCGCCTGAAGGACCAACCACCGGACAATCTACAACCGCACCAGCAAGACATTCTGGCCAGCGAACTGGCCAGCGCCGAGAAAAATCTGTATTTGGCTATCCAGAAACTCTACGTCAATCTCTACTATCCTTCCACTGATCGTCCCATTGCCGACGCCGCCTTGCTGCAGTACGTCCCCATCAGTCCTGAAGTGGCGGCCGAAAGACCCGGCGATGGACAGCATGCCGTCGTACACACTCTGACGAGCCGGCGCAAGCTGGTCACGCAGGAACGCGCCGACTTGGATCCGGAGAGTTATTGGCAGCGAAAGCTCGGGCGTCGGAACGGCGAAGTTTCACTATCCGAACTGAGAGAAGAGTTCGCCCGTGAGCCGGGCAACTATATGCTCCTCGACCGTACCGTCTTCGGTACGTTGTTGCGCAATGCTCTGGACAGAGAGGCTATCGTCGTCCAGACCGGTACGGGACAAACCATTGTCCACGGCCGCGATCTGGCGCGCACGGATTATCCAGACGCTTTCGTTTACCTCAAGGAACACTTTTGCACCCAATGCAATCATGCCCAAAAAGAGTGCCAGTGCAGTAGACCACCGCGACTATGTCCCCGATGCGGAAAGCCTCAGCATGCTGGAGACTGCAAGGTTGTTCGTAAAACAATTCCCAATTTCACCAGCGGGTTGGAGCTCCTGCCTTTAAAGGTGCTGGCTCAAAATTTGCGTGACCATATGAAACTACACGAGGCCAGTACAAAGGACATCGACTTCATCGTCCTGCGGAGCGACAAAGCCGAATTCGTAACCTTTATGGCCGGTCTGGTGGGACAACAGTCCAAGGCAACGGTGTCTTACCGTCTCCAACGTGGAGCTGACATCGACATTACCGTCTCCGCCATGGATATCCGTGATTGGTCCACCGACATATCTTCCATCGCGTCGCATCTCGAACGCCTGAGGGACGCCAAGTGCTTGGAATCGGCCATAACCATATCCGGAAACGACAATACGGAGGAGCAACTCGACCTCTTGTTGCATCAGTTGCATCAGTTGTCGGCCAACCGCATGGCCGGCATGGAAGCGGTTTTCATACAGAAGATCGAGCATTGACGTATGGCCATCGCAAGCGACAGAGCCGCGGGTCCAAGGCCTCACGGGATCTATTCCGATCGGGATCGCCACGGCAACCCGCGCATTTCCGTCACGGCGCCCCGCAAAGGGCAGCGCGGCGGCAGACGCCTGAAAACTCTGGTGGGCCATTGCCGTAACATTGCCTTTCCTTATCTGGCTCACATCTTCTTTGATCACACGGGACGTAGGTTCGCTTTTGAATCTGGATCTCTGAGCCACGAATATCACACCATCAGCGAAGACGCCGCCATACACATGATGTTGCTGATGGACGCAGTGCGGAACGAGCCGAGATACGAACAGGCCCAGGCGATGGCCCAAGCCATCGCCGGCATGAATCACTGCGAGGCGAAATGGTGGTATGCCCACCATACTATGCGTACGCGCGACGCAAAACGGGCATCCAGCCGAGTGATGAGGGCCTTGGCCTTAATGCACACCGAAACCTGATTGATGCGTTTGCATGCAAAGCATTAGGAGCAACCAATTCGCATGGAGTACAGCCAGAATTCTCGTCGACGCCTCATTGAAGACTGGCTGCCCATCAACGAGCTGTCCGTTGATGCTGTCAGGGAAGGGGGGGGCACTTGCAGGCCACCCGCCCTTGAATCAGCTCCATGTTTGGTGGGCGCGCAGGCCCCTGGTATTCAGCAGGGCTGCTGTCGCGGCCTCATTGCTGAAGCCAGATGCCAGCCAAGACCAATTTATTGCATCTATGGGTACTAGCAGAAGGATTGTGGCCGAACGACGGCAAATGGATGTGCTTAAGGCAAGAGGAGAATGGTCCAACATCAGTTTTTCCAGCGATAGAGCTTTCAAACACAATCTGACCGCTGACGAACACCAGTGGATCAGGGACAACTAAGTTGTCCCTGATCCACTGGTGTTGGACATCACCGCAGGCGGCGGCAGTATTCCCTTTGAGACGGGACGTCTGGGACTGTGCTCTCATGCCAACGACCTCAATCCCGTGGCCGCTTTCATTCTGCGGGCCAGTTGCCAATGGCCCCAACAATTCGGTACCGATCTACTGGATGCTTTTGAGGCTGTCGGCGCGCGCTTCAAGAAGCGCGTTGCCGCATTGTTGGACGGGGTTTATCCGGAGGAACCTTCGTCTAAGAGATCCGATATCGACAAAGACTCGGAAACGACCCGCGCCCACAGATACGTTTGGGCGTATCTGTGGGCGCGGGTCGTTTCCTGTCCCTCTTGCCAAGGCCAGATTCCGCTATCTCCCAACTGGCGGTTAACCGCTGACGGGACCGGTATCCGACTACGGCCCAATATCGTTGAGGGCAAATGCGAATTTGAGATAGTCCGTGCCCTTGCCGACCAATCCCTAGGCACCGTCAAAAATGCCATCGCGACCTGTCCCTATCCCAACTGTGGCACTACCACGCCCAAAGGCTACATCGCGCAGGAAGCGCAAGCAGGCCGACTGGGTCACCAACTGTACTGTGTCATTTATCGGGACCAATGGCAAGAATATACCAAGGCGGGGCGACCTAAAAAGCGGCTCACCACCCGACGGGGATTTCGCGTGGCCACGCCTGACGACGACAATTCCCCCTGGATTACAGAGCAGCTGCTGCAGCTGCAGTCCCAATGGGAGGCCGACGATATTTTGCCCAGCGAAGCTGTACCCGAAGGCAACAAAACCAGAGAACCGCATCGCTATGGTATGCCGACTTTTCGAGAAATGTTCTCACCGCGACAGCAATTGGCGCACGGATACTGCGTGCAGGCATTCCGCGAACTCGTCGATCAAGACCGGACGGCAGGCGAACTCGATCCTGTCCAAGAGGCAGCCTATGGCTATTTGGCACTGGGCTTGGATAAAGTATTTAATCGAAATTGCTTGAGAAGCATATGGGATCCTGGAACCAATAAAGTTGCAAGCTCCTTTGCTACCCACGATTTCGGTATGAAGTGGTCGTACGCTGAAATGGCCGTCACCCTCAGAGGGTTGGGTCTAGATTGGGCACTGAACGACTTGCAAAAATGCATTTCGGATCTAGTCGAGATGAGTGGTCACAAACCCAAATCGGAGACAGGATTGGATCTAGCCTATGCCGTGAAATCAGTCCCTGTAGCTACGTCAGCCAAAGTAACGTGCGCATCGGCCGACACACTCCTTTTCTTGGACGACCAATCTGTCGACGCCGTCGTATTTGACCCTCCCTACTACGACAACGTGAATTACGCCGAGCTGTCCGACTTCTTCTATGTCTGGCTCAAGCGTACTGCCGGCTACGTGTTTCCCGATTGGTTTTCCCACTACCTTACCAACAAAGCCAACGAGGCCATCGCCAGTCCGGTCCGTTTCCGTACCGAGTCAGGAAAAAGCCAAAGCCGATCGGGCAAAGATCGTGCCTATGAGGACTATGTAGACCGCATGCGGCGCATCTTCGCGGAATGTCGTCGGGTCGTCAAGGACGACGGCATAGTGACTCTCATGTTCACCCACAAATCCACCGAGGCTTGGGATGCACTCACCATGGGCATCATCGAGTCCGGTTTTCGCATTACGGCCACTTGGCCTGTGAAAACGGAAGCCGATGCGTCTCTGAACATTCGGGATCGGGCGGCTGCCCGATCCACCATTCTGCTTACTTGTCGCCCCCAAACAGAACTCTCCGAGGGCAACGCCTCCTGGGAACAAGTGGAACAGGAGGTTGCCGCCACCGTGCAGAAGAGCCTGCCGCGTCTCGAGCAATACGGCCTCAAACCTCTGGACATCTACCTGGCTTCCTTCGGTCCGGCTTTGGAGGTAATCGCCAGGCACTGGCCTATCCGCCGGGAACTAGCCAATCCGGAACGACCGGATGACCCCTTCCTAGTGACCCCCAACGATGCGTTGCAGGTGGCCCGACAAGAGGTGCTCGGTGCCCGCCGCCGCAAAATCAGCAGCCTGTGGGCCGACAATCCCGGCGACTCCTTGACCGAATTCTATATTTTGTCTCGAGACGGTGTCGGCTCCGCCACTTTGCCTTTCGACGAAGCCAATTTGATCGCTCGTTGCATAGGGTTGGAGTTGAGCGACGGTCCGGCCCGGGGTATTTACGAGAAAAAAGGCAGCAACATCAATCTGCTGACGGGCCAAAGACGTCTCGCGCAGGGCCACATTTCGCCGGATGCCCCCACCCCCCGCAGTATCGACCGCGTTCATATTGCCGTCGCCCTTGCTGAGCATCAGGACGTGAACATGGCGATCGATTGGTGCAATTTGCATAGGTTTTCCCACGATGCGGCTTTCAAGGGCACGTTGGAAGCACTCCTCCGCATCATGCCCGCCAGCGATCCCGACCTGTCTCCGGCTCGCACTCTCTGGTCCGAAATGTACAGCGAACGCATGCCCGAGCCCGTGGGCATCCAGGCAAGTTTGTTTCCAGATCCGCTGCCCCGAGGCGATGAACGCTCCACCGGCGCTGCGTGAACTGCAGCTGCAGAATTTCTACAGCCGAGATACCTGCCCCGACTTGGTGCAGGATTTTTTCGTGCCGGTATTGCAGCGCGCCGTTCGCTACGATCGCACCACGTACACCTTCAGCCCCCAAGCCCTGAGCGTCGCTGCTGCGGGCCTCGCCGGTCTTGTCAACAACGACGGCGTCATGCGTCTCATCTGTCACCATGAACTGCCTCGCGACGTAGTCTGCGCAATTCTTGCGGGACACCGTGCCGCGGAGGATGCAGTGCAGGAGAGTCTGGAACGTCGATTCGTCACGCGGGTAGAGCCGGACGATCTGGCGGGCCGACATCATCTCGAACTGTTGACCTGGCTCGTCAAGGAAGGGCGGTTGGACGTCAAAGTGGCCATTCCGCGTCGTCCGGGAGCCATCTTCCATCAGAAGATGGGCATCGTCACGGACAGCCGAGAGGATTGCGTCGGTTTCACCGGCAGCCTCAACGAGAGCCGGTCCGGATGGCTCTACGGCGACGAGCAACTGATGCTGTTCAATTCGTGGAACGAATCGGCTCGTCTGAAGCCTATGATTGCCGAGTTTGAACGCCTGTGGACCAACCGCGCGGATACCAGCCTCGTGATTCCTATACCCGATGCCTTGCGCCGGCAACTGATAAAGTCGGCGCCTGCCGCGAATCCGGCTAGGGTATCCCGAGAATTGCCGCGCGCGGAATTGTGGGCGGCCGTCGAGTATGCCGTCACCCATGATCCGCAGACCACGCTCGAGACTATGGCGGCGCAGCTTTGGCCGCACCAACTTGCCTTTTGGCGGCGCCATGTACGCGATGCACGGCAACCGCCGCGTGTGCTGATCGCCGACGAAGTGGGCTTGGGCAAGACCATCCAGGCGGGCGTGCTGCTCAAGACTCTGGTCAACCGCGGTCAAGCCGACCGCGTATTGATTCTCGCCCCGGCCGTGGCCCGCTGGCAATGGCAGGACGAACTATTGCACAAGTTCAATATTCCCGTGCCCGTGCTGGATCGCGCCGGCGGCAAGCTGCAATTGCACAATGCCGACAATCGCCGTGAAACAACCTGTCGCAAACCATGGAGACAAGCCCGGCGGCTAATTCTTTCCTACGACTGGCTGCGGCGGCACCAGAAACCCTTTTTGGACGACGACTTTCCCGACTACGACCTGATCGTATTCGACGAAGCGCATCACGCGCGCTATCGGGAGGTGACGAACCCGAAACGGCGCCGGGCCAACAGCTATCTCGAGATGCTGCGAGGGCTTTCGTCACGCACCCGCGGCTTGTTGTTGTTGACGGCTACGCCCATGCAGCTAGATCCCGCCGAATTGTGGGCTTTGTTGCAGGTACTCGCTCCCAGTCAATGGAGCGAGGACGAGTTTCGGTCGTTTTACGATGTCGATCGTCCGCCGACCTTGCAGGAATGGGATCGGGTGCGCCAAATCTATCTGCGCGGCAATCCGCTCGCCTCGAGGGAAGAAGAGATTGCCGAATTGGCCCGTATGTCCTTGTTCGAAACCAAAGAGCACCTGACGTACATCGCGATGCCCGCCAGCAACATAGTCGTACTGAAACGAGATATGACGCCCGACCGTATCCGGAGATCCATGGTGTTGATGCGGCGGTCGGCTATGCCCAAACGGCTGGTGTCACGCCATACCCGTAACCTGCTGCGCCAATACGTGGCAGAGGGTCGACTCCGGCAATCCGTTCCGCAACGGAAGGTGAAGACCGTTGCCGTAGCTATGCGCGCAGAGGAGCGCAGTCTCTACCGTGACATCACGACCTTCGTCAAGGCCTGGTATCAAGAGCGCTCCGGCGTCAACCGGCGAGCCCTGGGCTTCGTCATGACCCACTTCAGACTGCGCCTTAGTTCGTCCCGCTATGCCTTCCGTGAATCGCTGTCGGCACTGAAACGACGTAAGCCGTCCGCCCCGCGGACTCTCGGGCCGGAGCTGTTCGACAGCGATGCAGGAGACAGCTTCTCCGACTTGGATCCGGAAACGGGATTGCCGCCGCTGGAACTCGCCGACCAGGACCAGCAGATGCTGGCGGACTTGCTGGCGCGGTGCGACGTCCAGCCCGGCAAGGACAGCAAATTCAAGGCATTCCTCGCGCAATTGACCCAGTTGCAAGCCGACGGTTACGCCAAGGTCATGGTCTTTTCCCAGTTCCGTGACACCCAGGTATGGCTGCGGACGCAATTAGCCCGACAGGCGCAGGCGGATAGATATCTGCTCGCCGGATTGTCCGGCGCCGAGGACTGGCTTTTGGAGCCGTCCTCTGGTTCCTTTGCCGCCACGGAGCGCAAGGTGGTGATGGAAATGTTCCGCACGCAGCACGCAGGCGTTTTGCTCTGCACGGATACGGCGGCCGAATCGTTGAATTTTCAGTTTTGTTCCGCCATGATCAATTACGATATTCCGTGGAATCCCATGCGCCTGGAGCAGCGCATCGGCCGGATCGACCGCATCGGCCAAGTGAAGCCGATAATTCGCATTGTCCATCTCTTCTATCGAGACACCGCAGAGCATGACGCCTATCAGGCGATGCAGGACCGGATCGACGACTTCACCGAGCATGTGGGTGCCTTGCAACCCATCCTGGAAGCCAACTTGGAAGGTATCATTGCCCGCAGCGTTTGGGACGAAGCGGACCCTCGGGACATCCGCCAAGCGGTACGCGACTTGCAACCCGTGGTCGGATTCGACCTGGACGATCTAGCGGCGGCCGCGCCGGAGGGGCAGGATCCGGCGCCACGGCTGGCGCTCGATGATTTGACCTACGTCTTGAACCACCCACAGTGGTTTCCGGACGGCTACGAGGTAGAAGGTGCTGGGCCGAACCACTGGCGCATCACTGGACCTACAGGCCAACAGCACATCGTCACTACCGATCGCCAAGCTCACGACTACGGCGCCGGTACCGTGGGTTTCTTTGGTCCCGGCCATGACGCATTTCCCGATCTGTCTGCTCCTGTAGAGACGGAAGCAACACCCAAGCGCACAATTTACGAAATCCTGCACGAGATGCATGCTTGACGATCTCTGCGGAAGCGGGCCGGCGGGCTCGACATCCCCGCTCTTATACCTCCCTCTGCAT
>DAOUKB010000110.1:0-3188 GCA_034421855.1 Anaerolineales bacterium | reverse complement strand
GCAATTACGGCCGGGGTTCCCACACGATCGATATTCCCGCCGGCTATCAGACTCTGTATATCCAGCTCTGCGGCGGGGCCGGCGGAGGCGGGGGCGCCCATGTGGAAGACCAGTATTCCGGCGAACACGGGGGCCACGGCGGATGTACCTTCGCCGACTTCGCCCTCGGGTCCGGAGACGTCTGGACGCTCGTCGTGGGCCGCGGCGGGGCCGGCGGCGACACGCACGACGACGACCCGGAGGATGGCCAACACGGGAGGGCCTCCGTCCTGCGCCGTAACGGCTCGATTGTGGCCACCGGCCACTACGGCCGTGGCGGGGAAGCTGCCGTGGGCTGGTACCAGAGGGCAAGCGCCGGGGCGACGGTGGGCAACTCCAGCCAATTTCCCGATACTTGGCCCGGTGATGCTCCGGCACCCCGCGGGGGGGCCCGGGGCCCGTGGTTTCTGGAACGCGATGGTCGTCCCGGCGATCCCGGCTTGGCCCGCGTCTTGCTGGTCTGAGGGACCGAAGCAGGAGGCATTCCTGCCAAGCCTGCGCTGCCGATGCCCCGCGTCCTTGTCCTATGCACGTCGCAACGGATCCGTTGGGGGCCCCAGCAGGCGTGATCGACGCTGCAGCGACGTCGCGGGCATGGCGCCTTGCAGGTGGAGCCCACATGCTGTCCCCGACCGTGCGTCTCGGCCTTGCTGACCAGGGTCGGGGCGCACGGCAGAGAGACGACAACGGCTACTCGAGGAGCATGACGCCATGTCGTCCCCTCCCTTTGTCTCTCTGGAGAAAGAGAGCCAGCGCGGCATCCGGAAACTGGGCGGTGTCGTCGAAAGCCGGCTCCACCAGGTCGGTGCCGAGATCGCAATCAATGTCAAGGCCTTGGGCCATACCGCCGAAGCGGCCGTAGCGCAGGTGGAGAACGCCGGAGCCGAGCTGGGTCCGTGGGTCCTAGACGTCATGGCCCGAGACGCCTTCTCCAAGGCCGTAGACATCGCCTAGACCCTGGACCCCGACGCTCTCGGAATCCAGAGCAGGTCCGTCGTACCGACGATCGAAGATATCGGCGTTTGCATCGACCCCTGCAACAAGTGAACCGTGCAGTTCCCGTCTCCCAGATGGACATTCGTATCATGATCACGGGGAGTCGGCTCCGACCCGCGGGGGTCTCGGTATCAGTGCCGCGGTGGCGGCTTCCTAACAGCTGGGCCGTGGGCTTCAGCAGCGGGGAGACGGCGAGCTTTCTGAAGTAAGGACGACGACGTCATGACCCATTTCCACCTCTAAGCGAGTTTCCTGACAGCCAGCCTTCCGTTCGGCCCGCCGCAGCGACCCGCGGGGACGGGAAGGGAAAACGGTCTGCTCGTCCAGGGCAGAATCCACCCTGCCTATGCTAAAGTGTAAGGGAGGACGCTCGCATGTCCAGGACCCTCTAAGGCGAGTCTTGGGCGGTACCGCGCGGCTGGTCGTGACCACAAGCCCATACCGGTGGTCGACGGCTCACGGCTCGGGCGCGGTTGTGTCTGCCCTATGCGTGGGGTCTGGACACCGCGATTTCGACGGCTTACATCGCTGCTCCTGTTCCCCGTGGAGACTGTCTTGTCGCCTGCACAAGGCGGTATCGGCGGGGCAAACAGCTGCAATAGACTAGACCGCGGGGCCTCGAGGTACGCCTATCGTACGAGTGGTCTTCGACTGCTCTAGTTTGGGGAGATGTTTCATGTCGGATTCCCGGTTGAAGGGAACGTTCAACTTTTCCGGTGTCACCGCAGATCAAGATTTGATCGAGCTGTGGCTGTCCCAGCAATGGGCCGAGACCACCCGGATCCTGTATCGACAGACTCTGCGGGATGCGCGCCGTTTCTGGGACGGCCGTGCGCTGGCGCAATTGACGGTCGCGGACGTGGAAGCCTGGCGCAGCCATATGCGTCAGACACGCAGTTTGGCGCCGGCTACCTGCCGGCGCAATGTAGCAGTGCTCAGCTCGCTTCTGAAGTTTGCGGTCAAGACCGGGTTTCTGCCGCGCAACGTGGTGGAAGTCCTGCACCTTCCGCGGCTGGTGCGGGTCCCGACTCCGCGTTACCTCACCGAACAAGAGGTAAAGCAGTTATTGCACACCGCGCGCACGGCGACCGGAGTCCACGCGGCCCGCAACTGGCTGTTAGTAATGCTGCTCTACTACACCGGCGCGCGGATCTCGGAAATCTGTGCCTTACGCGGCCGGGATATCCGTGGCTGGGACGCCCCGGCAGGCAAACTGCACATGGTACTGTACGGTAAAGGCGACAAGGAGCGGACCGTCTGCATCGCGCCGCCCCTCGAAGTCTGTCTGCGCACTGTGCTCGGGGACGGTCCCTATCCCAGTCTGCGCCCTCTGTTGCCGAACAAACTGGGCCACAATCTTAATCGTCGCTCGGCCTGCACCATTGTGAAGCGGCTGGGGCGTCAGGCCGGCCTGCGCCATGACGTCACGCCCCACTGGCTGCGGCATTCTCATGCCAGCCACGCGCTGGATCGGCAGGCACCGCTCCAAGAAGTGCAAAGAACCCTGGGGCATGCCTCGCTGCGCACCACGTCCCGCTATGCCCACGCCCGGCCCGATTCCTCCTCGGGCCAGTATCTGGCGGACATGCTGTCTACGGAGACGGCTCCGGACGGTAGTGGATCTGCGTCTGCCGTGCCTTGAGGACCACGCCCGACTACACGAAGCCGCCAGGATCCGTGTGCTGTGGAACCGATCGGCTTATCCCGTGCGGGATACCGGAAAGTCGGAGGCAGATCGCTTGCTAGAACGTATCCATCGGCAAATCGAACCGCGCGTCTCACCGTCGGGACGCGGCCTCCTGCGCGGGCCAAGCCGCAACGACCGCCTGCAGCCGGACTCGTATAGGTGAGGATCATGGGCCCATGATCGTACCGGCTGCTAGTGTCACGAAATATCCATCACAAATGGCATGTCGGCAAGTCGACTCTGCTCAACCAGGTGCTGGGCCAGACCGTGTCGGTCACGCGTGCCAAGCCGCAGACCACCCGCCACCGGATCATGGGCATTCATACCACCGACGCCGCCCAATTCATCTTTTGGGACACGCCGGGCCTGCACAGGCCCCGCAATCCGTTGGGCCGTTACATGATGGAGCAGGCGACCGGGGCCTTGGAAGAGTGTGATGTTCTGCTCTGGCTGAGCGACGTCTCCC
>DAOUKB010000109.1:0-6339 GCA_034421855.1 Anaerolineales bacterium | reverse complement strand
ATGTTGCAGGGCGATAAAGGGCTGGCTCTGCAGCATCTGGCAGCGGAACCCGACATCGTCACGGAAACTACGTACGACATTGCCCAACCCAATCTGACCACTTTGATGTACCACAGTGGTTATTTGACCTACAAGCAAGTCTGGGACCCAACTCGGCAAGTCCATGTAGAGCACCTGGATCTACCTAATCGCGAAGTGACTCTCACGTTCCAGCGCGAATTGCTGAAATGGGTACGGGGACAAGTGCAGGAATGGAGCAATGTCTATCCGGACATTGCGAACGAACTGCGGACAGCTCTGTACATGTCGTTGCAACGCCGCGATCCCCAGGCATTCCAGCAATCTCTGGAAGCCTATTTGCAGACGTTGCCGAATACGTTGCACACTGCACCGGCCCAAGTGGGCCCGGACATTCTGCGCTACGAGTTCTTTTACCAGTCGCTGGTCTACGGCGCGCTGGTTCTGATTGGCGTGCATGTACAGGCAGAAGTGTCCACCGCGTCGGGACGCATCGACATTGTGTGCCATTTGCAGGATCATGTACTGATCCTGGAAATCAAAACCCGTGCTACCGCCGAAGATGCTCTGAAACAAGCCTTGCAACGGGATTATGCGGCCCCGTGGCGTCATCACGACCGTCCAATCGTACTCATGGGATTGCAATTCGACACGGCGCTACGCACCGTCGCATCTTGTCGAACATGGGAACTGGGGCGGTTCGATATGGCCGCAGGCCGATGGGAACACGAGCCGTTCGCGCAACCATTGACGGCCATCCGGCGTCTGTCACCTGCGGACCAGGCTCGGCTTATGCAGGAACCTCTGGGCAGCTGGGATCCCACCGCGGCTCCTGCCGGCTCCAGCGTTTCCGATACCCATTGAGCGTATCTATGAGGTTCCCCGATACTATGTGACACAGTACCAAGCCACGGGGCTGTCGTCATCTCCACGGGGTGTCCTAGGTTCTACCCCAGACCCGATCCGCGTCCTGTGTCGCCGCTGACTCCCCGGCCCGGATCCGACATCTGCGAGCCTCCAGTCCGTCTTGGTGCCGCCGACGGCAGTACCTTCCCCTCACCGGGCTCCAGTCCCCAGGGTAGAAGCGTTCGATCGCTTCTCTATCGTATTTTGGCGCGTATTGCCGAATCCCCTCGAAAGCCGCGATATTTTCGTCCGCGACAGCCGTGATCCTACGATTTTCCTCGTCGTACCCACGTTTCCTGCCAGCCAACCCGGAATGTCGACACGAGGGACTCCAGAGAGAAATCCGATGCATTCAGAGCTGCTGGCCGCGTCGCCGGTCGTCATCGCTTCAGCCCCAACATCCACCTCCGACCAAGTCACAGGTGGGCCGGCAGGATCCAAACCCGCTTCCGGGACAGCCTCTGTATTGAGCCAGACGGCGTAAGTGCCGGATTCAAACGGCAGTGCATAGAGGTGGTTCCGTCCCAGACTACCTCCGTCAGGGCCACACCGAACCCATCGTCCCAATTGACACGCTCCGACCAGCAGCCGACTTGGACGCCACTATCTCAAGATACCCATTGGGGGACCCCATACAATTGGTTATACGGTATTGCCGAGCGGGAAGGACAATCTTGACTTTTTCTTTTAATTCCATATTATTGGAAATATAGAATTATTTCCCTGCCGGGAAAGCCCTGGCCGTGAACGAGTGGAGAATGCGATGACAGCCAATACCATGCCTGACAGTACCCTGCCCAGCGTGCTGCAAACCGACGACCAGAGCACCGCCGAACATCTGCGGGCCGTCGTCCGTGACAAATATGGAAAGGTGGCACGGCAGGCCGTGGCAGAAGCACAGACCGCCTGCTGTGAGCCCGCCAACGAGTCCTCCGTTTCTGCTTGGGGCTGTGGATGTGGTTCCAGCGAAACCACCGGCGATCCGGTGACTACAGGTCTTTACTCCGACGCCGAAACGGAATGTGTGCCGGCAACGGCCATGCGGGCGTCGCGTGGCTGCGGGAATCCTGCTGCCTTGGCCACACTGGCGGAGGGAGAAATCGTATTGGATCTCGGGTCGGGCGGGGGCATCGACGTGTTGCTTTCGGCACGGCGCGTCGGTCCGACCGGGAAAGCCTACGGCATCGACATGACCGACGAAATGCTGGCGCTGGCACGGGCAAACCAGGCAGCGGCAGGTGTAGTGAACGTTGAATTCTTGAAAGGCGAGATCGAAGATATTCCGCTGCCGGACAACAGTGTCGATGTGATTATTTCCAACTGTGTAATCAACCTCTCGGTCGACAAGCCGCGTGTGCTTGCCGAGGCGTTCCGTGTTCTTAAGCCTGGAGGGCGTTTTGCGGTGTCCGACATCGTGGTGCGAGGCCCGGTAGATGCCCGTGTACGCGAGAGCGTCGAGCTGTGGATCGGCTGTGTGGCGGGTGCCCTTGAAGAAGAGCAATACCGCGGCTACTTGGCGGATGCCGGATTCAGCAAAATCGAGGTCGAGCCGACTCGGATCTACGATCTTGCCGATGCCCAGGCGCTGCTCTCACACCTAGGGGAGGATACCGCCGAGATCGCTCAGGCGGCGGCCGGGAAGTTCATATCGGCCTTTGTGCGAGCGGAAAAGCCTCGCGGCGACGCAATTCTATGAACAAGCATACGACGCTGGCGATGCTTTCGGCATTGGCACAGGAAACCCGACTCGACATCTTCAGATTGTTGGTGCGTGCCGGACAGAATGGTCTTGCCGCGAGCACCATCTCGCAACGACTGCATATCCCTGCCTCGACCTGTTCCTTTCACCTCAAAGAACTCAAACAGGGAGGAGTCGTGACCTGTTGTCGCAGTGGCCGATCCCGATGCTACCAAGTGGACTTTCCGGCCATGCAATCCACTCTCGGCTACCTGATGGAGGCTTGTTGTACAGAAACGACCGCGGCAGACCATGACATTGATGTGAAGTGACCTTTTTTCTGGTCTGGGCCATGCCACCTGCACTCTGAGCCTAGATCTTCTCAACCATGACCGCGTGCCCGTGGAGCACTGGGCTCTAGGCTATCTTTCCGACCACGGCCCTACAGGCATACTGTCGGATCCTGCCGGCAGCAAGCGTAGATGTCGACGCGCCCTGTACGACCGTGTCGACGCGCCCGGAGGACCTCCGATGCCAGACGACCCTAAAACCCTAGCTCGGCCGCCTTGACCTCCAGTCCTCAAGCAGGAACCCTATCCCTGCTGCTATCGCGGACACTTCCGGCTTATCACTACGCGATGTGCTCTGCAGGGCCTACATTCATACGTTTCGGGCACCGGCTACGCACCACTCAGATGAGACCGAACATTGCCTGACTAGGATCGTCCCTTCCTTCCCGCCGTAAGGCGCGTGACACGTTTCTCTGCACACGGTCTCTGTAGGCTCAAGCCCACGCAGCCTCGGTGTGAGGCTTACTACCAGTGTTGATGAGCTTTCTGGGATAGCCGCCTCTGGGTACACATAGCCTCAAACTCGATACAGAAGGACTCGTCTCCTGGGTCCAGTTTGTACTCTGACTTTAACTGGTCCAAGGGTTAGCAATCTATTATTTACAATAGACTAACTGCTGATATCTCCATCTAGCTGGACTGAGCATATGGCGGAATTGGCATTTAATTGACCATATATACGGTATTTGGAGAAAAACAGAATGCATTTTGCTCGTTATGATATAAATCAGTATTCCATCGAAACACTGCTGACTTGGATCAAGTCCGATGAGATTGCTATTCCCGAAATTCAACGTCCCTTCGTCTGGAATGCAGCCAAGGTACGCGATTTTATCGACTCGCTTTATCGGGGCTATCCAGTGGGATATCTCGTTACCTGGCGTAGTCCAGCTATCCGCCTTAAGGACGGCACTATCTCGACGACGAGTAAGCGTATTTTGATTGATGGTCAGCAGCGAGCAATGGCTCTGTGGGTGGCCTTACTTAGTAAACAGGTGGTCGACAAAAACTATAAGAAAGCACGTATCATCATTGCCTTTCATCCAGGCAAAGAGCGTTTCGAGGTGGCCAACGCCGCTATCCGTCGCGATCGGGCATGGATTGACGCCATATCCATTATTTTTGATCGTAAGACGAGAATACGTCAACTCGTAGACAATTACTGTAAAGCGAATCCTAGCGTGGACAAATATGAAATCGACGAGCGCGTGGAGCGACTTCGCAATATTCGCGGCAATTCTCTTGGTTTCATCGAACTGCACTCAAATCTCGAGGTGGAGAACGTTGCGGAGATCTTCATTAGGATCAATTCGCAAGGTGCGCCGCTAAATGCTGCAGACTTCGCCATGTCTAAGATGGCTGCCAGTGCTCAGTACAATGGTCATTTGCTGCGAAAAAGCATAGACTACTTCTGCCACTTAGCTGCTTCTCCAGAAGCATACGACGATCTTGCTCAGGACGACGATTTCACATCTACCTATTTCCGTGTAATGGAGTGGTTAAAGGATGGGAAGGATGATCTGTACAACCCTACCTACATCGACATACTGCGCGTAGCGTTTACGTTGAAGTTTAAACGGGGTCGCTTAGAAGACTTGGTCGCTCTGCTCTCAGGACGCAATTTCGAGAAACGTACCTTTGAAGAAGCTATTGTTGAGAAGTCCCTTCATGCACTCGAAGAGGGAATCCGGAGCTACATGAACGAAACCAACTTCAAACGGTTCGTTATGATCTTGCGCTCAGCCGGGTTCGTGAATTCCTCCTTAATCAGATCCCAGAACACAGTCAACTTTGCCTACATACTCTATCTCACTCTGCGTACGCAGAGTGAGGCTCCAGAGCGAATTGAGAGCCTAGTACGTCGGTGGTTCGTCATGTCAGTCCTAACGCGTAGATACACCAATTCTCCGGAAACTGCTTTCAGCGATGATATAGGGAACATCGACAGACAAGGCGTAGCCGGATATCTCGACACTATTGAACAGGCAGATCTTTCGGATACCTTTTGGGAAGTGGGTCTACCACAGCAAATGGATACATCGGTAACTAGCAGCCCCTATTTCAATGTCTTTCTTGCAAGCCAAGTAAAAGGACAGGACAAGGGCTTCCTCTCACGGGATATTACCGTACGTGACCTTCTTGAAGGTCAGTGGCACATTCATCATGTATTCCCACGTAGATATTTGCAGCAGAATGGTTTTCCACGTAGTCAATACAATCAGATTGCCAACTATGTAGTAATGCAGGGTGAAATCAACATTGCTATTGGTGCTACACCGCCGTCAAAATACTTCCTAGAATTGCAGGAACAATGCAGAAATGGGATTCCAAAATATGGTGGAATAACAGATATTTGTCAACTGCATGAAAATCTTGACACTCACTGCATCCCTAAAGAAATGGATGTAATAAGCATAGAACTCTATGACATATTCATACAGCATCGCAGAAAACTCATGGCTGCTAAGATTAGAGACTACTATAGGAAACTATAGGATGGTTTTGTGTACGTCTTACTACTTATAAATCGGGACTTTGCTCTCGATCGTCAGCCTTGGGCGTTGCGATTCCGTTTTGCGCTAGATACTGCGTGTAGCGACAGTGCAATTCGGCCTGTATGAACAGAGACGAGGTCTGGTTCCGATTGTCAAGCTGGCTATGAGAGGTAAAGAGGATCGCCTGCCAAATCACACCGTCAGCGAGCCGTATCGCTTCACTGCGATGTTATCCCTGAACATCCAGAAAATACAGATTGCCGCTCGTAGAGGCTGAAGGTACGCAACTCTCCGGTCGAGACACTATCCCAAACTCTGGAGGGATCGGGCAGTCCTCTTGGGCAGACGATAGACGCTCCTCTTGCGTTGACGTTCGCGCCGTCGTCCGTACCGACACTTTCATTCCAGGAACCACCCGCTAGGGATTCTAAAGCCCGCCGCGGGATATGAACCGCTGGAAATCTCCTTGGTCGAATACATGCTTGAGCAGGTTCTGCCCGGCTTGTCCTTTCAGCCACTGTTCCGCTCCTTTGGAATACCCGCCTCCATCCAACAGGATGACGGCTGGATAGCTGCTCTGCTGGATCGACAGAACCTCGAACGGATACTTTTCTTCCACGCTCCCGCTGGCCGCCTGCCATTTGCATTGAATCACGAGGGATTGGGGCCACTTCCTGGGGGGTGTCGTCAAACCAGGGCTTTGCGGGTACCCTGAGGGGACACACACAAAGGGAGGAGCCGCGCAGGACTGCTGCACCCCGGCGCCCCGCCCGCTCGGACCGTGTCGGGCTACGTCTGGAACCCCTGCTGCCCGGCGGTCCAGGCCAGGTGGGGCGCCCCCCGCCGCGGACCACCGGCGGTTTCGGCATGCCGTATTGGGGATTCTGCGCAC
>DAOUKB010000108.1:0-18419 GCA_034421855.1 Anaerolineales bacterium | reverse complement strand
CCACGAATTGGCCCACTGGACCCGCCACCCTAGTCGGCTCGCGCGGGAGGTGCCCGGCTTGGGCCATGACCCGCAAGCCTATGCGCGCGAGGAGCTCCGGGCGGAAATCGCCGCCTGGATGCTCTGCCAAATCTGCGGCACGGGTTTCGAGCCTCAAGATCATGCCGGGTACATTAAGGAATGGCTCGGTCTGCTGGCGGACGATCCGGGAGAGATCTACCGGGCCGCCCGCGACGCCAGTGCGATCGTGCAGTTTCTGTCGCCGCCGGTGGCGTGAACTGCCGGGCCGGGAGTCTCCGATTCCCGGCCTGCCCCTCTTTCAACCTCCCGCCGAGTCCGTCCCGGCGGCCCAGGGCCCCACCACGGTGCCCAGCAGCCGATCGGCCACCAGCCGCCGCTGCGGCTCCAAGTGCAGCAGGAGCATGTCCACGCCCCAGCCCACCCCCGGCAGCAGATACCAGAACGCGAGCTTGAGCAGCTCCCGCGCGGCGGTGCGGCCCAGGCCGCAGGGCGAGCCTCCGGCCGCGGCGTCCGCCGGCCACCGATACAGCCGCAGGCCCCACAGCCGCTTGGAGGCCGTGGTGCCGCGCTGCAGCACGGGCAGCCACAGCGCGGCCAGGAGCAGCCAGGCCAGCAGGCCGGCGCTCACCCATCCGCCGGCAGGCAGCGGCGGAGTGTGCACGAAGTCCCAGACCGCTTCGTAGAGCGGGGTCTCCGCGTCCCCCGGCGGGGGCAGCAGCCCTTGGGCGTACAACCAGATCAGGCCCCCCCAGGACACGCCGTAGCCCCAGAGCGCGGGCAGCACTCCCGTCGTCAGACCGTCGCCCCAGCGACGGGCCACCGGGGCGGGCCGGACGGCGGCGGGCGAAGCGGGGAGGGACATGCGGTCTGCGGCCGAGGGGAGCCGTGTCTTCCGGGGAGAGCCCTGCCGGGCGCGGGGGCGGTCCCCCGCGGTCTGCGGGCGGTCGATCCTGGGTCCCAGTCTACCACTCCCGCGGTCGCCCTCGGGCTCTGCGGCGGGCAGGGCCCGAGATCGGCCCCGCGCGGCGCCTCCGCGCCGTGATACAGTACTCGGGTCTGCACGCGGCCCTCCGGGCGGCGGGCGGGCGACAGACGTCCTGAGGGCGTCCGAGACGTTGCGCGAGAGGCGGGACGGCTCGGGCCCTCGCCTCTCCCATCATGGGAGACACATCATGGAGATGCTCAACAAGACGGCATACGAGGACCTGCGGCAAGTGGGGCTGGCAGAGGATCAGGCGATCGCCATCGCCAGTCACCTGCCGGACTGGTCACAGTTCGCCACCAAGCAGGATCTGGGCCGGCTGCGCCAGGACATGAGCCGGCTACGCCAGGACCTGCACCAGGACATGAGCCGGCTGGAAAGTCGGCTCGTGCGCTGGATGGTAGGGATTTTTCTGACCTTCCTGGCTTTGCTCGGCGGGCTGGTGACGCTGGCCCTGAACATCAACGGTCAACTGGGTTAGTCTGTCACGCGGGGCCGGGTCGCCGATCCGCCCCGCCCCCCTCTGTGCGGAACGGCGCTCCGGTACGGCGCCGGGGTCCAGGCCGCCGCGGCAGGGCGAAGTCGGCCCTGCCGCACGAGAGGCCGGGGCCGCCCCTCCGGGCCGCCGCGGCCCGCGGCACCGTCAGCCGGGTGCTCCCCGCGCGGGAAGACGCAGGGGCTCGCGCAGTCCGCGGACCGCATCCGTGTCCGGCAGCAGAGGCCGCAATCCCCGCGGCAGGAGGACCCCCAGGCCGAGGCCCCCCGAAACTGGATGCCCAGCTTAGTCACGCTTCCTCTCAAGATGGGTCTCTGGCCTCAGGCCTTCGATTCGTCTGCCGGCGCGCAATCCGTGGGGGTGGGCGATGTGGAGTCAGGGATGTTTGGGCAGGCAACACAACGGGTGGTTGCCTGCCCTGCTTCGCGGATTCCTTGGCGCCACTGGTAAAGAACGGAGTGCATGGCTTGGATGGATGCATCCAGATCACGGGCAACCGCTGGGATGGATTCATTCAGAGCACAGGCGACCTTCTGCGCAGGCTCTATCGCCTCTTGGATCACTCTACTGAGGGTTCTCATGATGTCGCTGATGGTCTCGTCGGACAATCGGGCATCTCGTAACTGCGACACCCATGGCCTCTCTTGCGCTGGATCCAGAGAATCGTATTGGAACGAGAAGGACCTCCCGATCCTGACCGTGCATGTGCCTATCCGCCTTTCCCAATCCCATTTCGCGAGACCCTCGGAAGGGGATCTCTCTGCAAAGGACATGTCTTTCGCCTTCTGTTGCAGCGTCTCCCATTGCTCCCGCGTCGCCTCTGGCCAGTCTTCCTTGCTTTTGTGCCATACCCATTGCGTGAATGCCACGAATGCCCAAAGCAGGGCCTCACTGTCACCATAGCCCAGCGTGCGCCCTGCATGTAAGGGCCAGGCGCCTTGTTTCGGTGGCTCCGGACTCCGGGCACTGCCTTCGCTGACGTATCGCAGTGCAGGACTGGCTCCCTGGAATCGGGCCAGCATATCGTCCACAATTGGATAATCCGAGAGCCTTGCTCTGGCAATTTCCGATTTGCCTAGCCATTTCCACAGATCATCCAAGTTGTGTGTGCGGTACAGCTGCGTGCGCTTTTCGTCTCCTGGCCTGGTTTCCCGTTCCACCAAGCCCTTCAGCGCCAATTCAAGCCCATGGGCCGCCATGAACATCCCCTGTACATGGAGCTCTTCCCGGCC
This sequence comes from Anaerolineales bacterium, assembly GCA_034421855.1. Classification (GTDB taxonomy): domain Bacteria; phylum Chloroflexota; class Anaerolineae; order Caldilineales; family Caldilineaceae; genus Bin34. Next base: position 15,688 of record DAOUKB010000108.1, on the reverse strand, counting down.
CTGGGTCGTGGCAATGCTCAGTAGCAGACTGGCACTGTCCAACCAAGCCGTAACATGCAGCGCGAATTTCGGTCCGCACCAAAAGCGGTGGGCGGATGTCTGCTTGGAATCATGCTGTGGTGACATGGCCACTCCACGCTGCTGACTGGAAAGGAAATTCTTTGTCTCTTCTACTTGTGCGATGGATCAGCTGGCCTCTATGCACTGCCTGATCGCATTGGACAAAAATGTCGGTAACCGTATGAGGCATGACGGTATCCGTGCCTGAGAACTCTGTCGAGGCTATCCCGACCCCGGCCCGCTCCGGCCGGGCCGCCGATATACCGATAAGTCTGGTTATCGGTATAATGAGGAAACGATCCGGAGAGCCCCATGTCCCTAGCCCTGCGGCGATGGATCAGGCCAGGGCAAAGATCAAGATAAGGTGCTGATGTCCCATTCACCCCTGGTTTCTTTCCCCCAAATGATGGAACCTGCACAACGCTTGACGACACAGGTCCTCAGCGTGGCCCCGGTCTGTTCCAATGAGGCCAATCTGCGACATGAGATGGAACTCTTGCTGCGTCAGGAATGCCAGGCCCTTCACATTCCGTATGCACCTTATCAGTTGGAGCGGCCCCTGCACGGTCATCAAACCCAGGCCGTCTATGCCGATGTGGTGCACGGAGGCGTAATCATCGAATATGAGGCGCCGTGCTCCTTCTCGGCGGGCTCCGCCCAAGCCAAGGTACGCCATGCACAAGAGCAAGCCGAGGGCTATGCCGAGCGCATGGCACAGGAAGAGGGACGATCCATTGACGAATACAGGCTTGTCGTCTGGGACGGTACGCATATTGCCTTTGGTACGCTCACGGGACCGAATCCCCACTGGGAACCTCTTGTGCCTTTCGGCGCCTTGCAGGCCGCGAAGTTGCTTTCCTTGCTGCAGGAGCAGGGACGTCCCTTGGTTCATCCTGGGTTGCTGAGGTCCTGGGTGGGACCGGAATCGGAGATTGGCGCAGCCTTGATTCCGGTCTTGTTCTGTGCCCTGGTGCAAGCTTCCGCTCCCGCCGCGGCGGGACACAGCAAGACTGCATTGCTCTTCAAGGAATGGAGACAGTTGTTTGGACAGGCCGTGGGGATTCCCACGCATGGACTCAAGCAATTCCTGCAACGACAGGCCCAGGCGCATGGTCAGGATTACCAAGACCATGTGTCTTGCTACCTCTTTGCACTCCATACCTATATCGCCCTCATCGCCAAACTAGTCGCAGCCTTGGCTCTGCCTACCGTCAATGGGAACATCACGGATTCTCGTATCTGTCTACGAGCACGCCTCCGGGCCTTGGAGGGCAATACGCTGTTCTTGGACGCCGGGATCGCCAACATGCTGACCGGCGATTTCTTTTCCTGGCCTGTGGATGATTGTGCCTGGGCCTGCATCGCCCCGCCGTTGGCGCTTGTGCTGGGGCAACTGGAACAGATTTCTTTCGATATGACTCGGAAAGATCCCGCATCGGTGCGCGATTTGTTCAAAGGCATCTATGAGGAATTCGTGCCGCGTGAGTTACGTCATGCACTCGGCGAAATATATACCCCAGATTGGCTTGCAGACCATGCGCTGGATGCCATAGGCTGGCAACCCGACCATGACCTGTTGGATCCAACTTGCGGGACAGGCACTTTCCTTCTGGAGGCTGTCCGCCGTCGGCTGGTGCACGGAGGCGATCAGAGTGGATCCTGCAGCGCCACAGATGTATTGCACGGCTTGTACGGCATAGACCTGAACCCCCTGGCCGTGCTCGCCGCCAAGGCATCGCTGGTGGTGGCTTTGGCTGACCGTCTCAATCCTGGTTGCCCAGTGCGCCTGCCCATTTTCCTCGCGGATGCCATCAACACCACATCCGAGACGGACGACGGCTGTTTTCTGCATCGCCTGCAGACGGAAAAGGGAGTACGCGCATTCAAGATGCCCGCCCATCTCGTCCACTCAGATTCGCTGCATGCATTTTTCGACACCCTGCGTACGAGTGTCCTCGCCGATCTTGAAGCGGAAGACATTCTGTCCCATCTGCAGTCCTTTCTGGGTGAACTGGACGAGAAAGGCAAGGCCACGGTCATGGCAACCATCCGCGTGCTGGTCGAGCTGCACAAGGACAAATGGGACGGGATCTGGTGCCCGATCCTTGCGGACCGCTTTGCCGCGGGTGCCCTTCCCCCTCTTTCACACATTGTCGGTAACCCGCCTTGGGTCAAATGGTCTCATCTGCCCCCGGCCTATGCCCAGTTCATCAAGCCACAATGTCAAGCCATGAACGTCTTCAGTGAAGACCACTACGTCGGTGGGATCGAATCGGACATTTCGACCGTCATTGCGTTTCAGGCCATCCGCCGATGGCTCGCGCCCGGCGGACATCTGGCCTTCTACATCACAGCAACGGTCTTTGCCAACGAGTCCAGTCAAGGTTTCCGGCGTTTTGCCGACTCTGATGGCCAGCCCATGTGCGCGGTCCTCTTCGTGGAAGACTTCCAGCAGGTCAGGCCGTTCTCCGGCGTAACCAACCATCCCGCCCTGCTCGTGGTCAAGGCGGGTCAAGCCACACGCTTTCCCATCCCCTACCGTTCCTGGTGCCCACCCACCGTCCAGGCCCCTTTTGCCAATGGGGCCGATTTCAGAGCCAAGACCCAGTATAACGACATGCTGGCCATGCCTGTGCCGGGCACCGATGCGGGCCCCTGGCTGAAGGGCACTATCGAGCAACATGGGATTTGGGACACACTCTTCCAGGCCGATGCGCCCTCGTCATACAGAGCGCGCAAGGGCGTCACCACGGACCGCAACGGCATTTATTTCCTGAAAGTCCAGACCGCGGGTCCCGCCGTGGATGCGCTGGTCCGGGTCATCAATGATCCCGGTGCCGGTCGCACGTCGGGCATACCGGAAGTTGCCATGCATATCGAGACCACGCACATATTCCCTCTGTTGAGAGGTCGCGGGCTGCGCGCCTTCTGTGCGCAGCCTGATGCAAAGTATCGCATCCTGCTTCCCCAACGAGACATGCATGGGGACCCCGCATTGCTCGCAGATTGTCCCAGGACCCTGAAGTTTCTGACCCGCTTCAAAAAGGAACTGCAGACACGCGCCAGTTACCGGAAGTATCAGCAGGGCCGGCCCTTCTGGTCGACCTGGAGTACGGGGCCGTATACATTCAGCCCTTACAAGGTGCTTTGGAGAGAGATGTCAGGGAACCGATTCTGTGCAGCCTACACAGGCTCCGTGGACGATCCCATACTCGGGCGGAAAATCGTTGTGCCCGATCACAAGCTGTACATGGTACCCCTGGATACGCTGGCAGAGGCACAGTTCCTGACCGGCATTCTCAATGCACCCACCATCACGCACGCGATTGCCGCCTATGCCGCACAACTCAGCCTGGGCGTCAGTGTCATGCAGTACCTCAAGATTCCCCCGTTCAATCATCATGTCCCCGAGCACGGCCAGATTGTATCGCTCACGGCCACCATCACCCAACGCGGCGGCAATCCCACCCCCACAGAACTCCAGGCACTCGACCAGCTGGTGGTCAGCGTGATAGCAGCCTAGGCGCAATGTCCAACTGCCATCTCCTGCCGAGTGGCGGCCTAGCCATGGAAACCATGCAGATGCAATCCGCTCCCACATCCACCGTGGTGGTCGGCACACCCCATCCTGCCGATACCCACCGCATGCCCAATCTGTCCGGGGCCCGGAACGACGCCCACCTGCAGACCCTGTGGCTGGACGGCTTCGCCTCGCGCCACACGCGCCGGGCCTATGCCGCGGACGTGCAGGCGTTTCGGGCCTGGGCCGGCCAGCCGCCGCTGCGGGCCGTCACGTTGGCCGCCTTGCAGGGCTGGCAACAGCACCTGGTGCAGGCCGGCCAGAGTCCCCGCAGCATCAACCGCCGCTTGGCCGCGGTGCGGTCCCTGTGCACCTTCGGGCAGCGCACGGGGTACCTGGTCTTCAACGTGGGGACGGCGCTCTCCCCGCTGCCCTCTCCCGATCGGCTGGCGGAACGCATCTTGTCCGAACGGGACACGCTCAATCTGATCCACGCCGCCGGGGCGTCCACCCCCCAAGGCCCGCGCAACCAGGCCCTGCTGCAGTTCCTCTACTACGGGGGCGTGCGCGTGGCCGAAGCCTGCGCCCTGCAGTGGCGGGACCTGACGGACGTGGCCGGCGCACGGCCGGTGGCCGCCATCCACGGCAAGGGGGGGCGCACCCGGCACGTGGCGTTGCCCGGGGAGTGCGCGCAGAGCCTGGGCCGGCTGCGCCCCCAGCCGCCGGAGCCGGGGGCCCCGGTCTTCCGCACCCGCTCGGGACGGGCCCTGCGCCCGCGGGCCGTCCGGACGATGGTGACCGCCGCGGCCCGGCGGGCCGGGCTGGACGCGCCCGTATCGCCTCATTGGCTGCGTCATGCCCACGCCAGTCACGCCTTGGACCGCGGGGCCGCCGTGCACGTGGTGCAGGCGACCCTGGGCCACGCCTCCCTGGCCACCACCACCCGCTACGTGCACGTGCAGCCCGGTGTCAGCAGCGGCCACAGTCTGGCCCGGCTGGGGTCCCTGGCGCCCGACGCCGCCCCCGGGCCCGCGTGACGCTCATGGCCGACCGCTCTGCCATCGAGTGGACCGACGCCACCTGGAATCCGGTCACCGGCTGTACGCAGGTGTCCGCCGGCTGTGCGCACTGCTACGCGCTGCGGTTCGCCGAACGCTGGCGCGGCGTGCCGGGCCATCCTTACGCACAGGGCTTCGACCTGCAGCTGCGGCCGGAGCGGCTGACCCAGCCGCTGCGCTGGAAACGGCCGCGCACCATCTTCGTCAACTCCATGTCGGATCTGTTTCACGCGGCGATCCCCGAGAGCTATATTCAGCAGGTCTTTGCGGTCATGGCCCAAGCCGCCCACCATCGCTTTCAGGTCTTGACCAAGCGGCACCGCCGCCTGGCGGCCTTGGCGCCGCGCTTGCCCTGGCCGCCCCAGATCTGGATGGGCGTGTCCGTCGAGACGCAGCGCTGGACGGCCCGCGTGACGGCCTTGCGCACCACCCCGGCGGCGGTCAAGTTCGTGTCCTGCGAGCCCCTGCTGGGGGCCGTGCACCTGGACCTCGCGGACATCGACTGGGTGATCGCGGGGGGCGAGAGCGGGCCGGGCGCCCGGCCCATGCAGGAACCCTGGGCGCTTCAGATCCGGGACCAGTGTCGGGCGGCCGGGGTGCCTTTTTTCTTCAAGCAATGGGGGGCCCACGACGCCCGCGGCGTACGCCGCGGCAAGAAAGCCGCGGGCCGCAGGTTGCAGGGCCGCACCTGGGACGAACTGCCGCGGGGTCTCCCTGGCCTCTAGACAGGCGGGCGCAGAGTTTCCGGAGCGAAGAACGCGAGCCAACTCTGGACCGTCTCCATGTCCCTGCGGGCCGTGGTCAGACTGAGATCATAGGCGCTTGCGAGAACACGGTACGCACTGGGGACCTCTGCCCCGTCCGGCAACTGGATCACGGAGTGCGGGAAGGGCGCGGCCACCAGGGAAGCCGATATCCATGCTCGAAATTCCTGCTCGGTCAAGTGCGGCGGAATGCACAGGGCTTGGATATCCCGCCGGGCGGCGTGCTGCTCGTCGCAGGAGGCGATGTGCTCTGCGCGACCGCTGTAGACGAGCTCCAAGTGCCTAGGGTCACGCGTGGCCGGTCTCCAACCCTCGAGCTGCGGCGGGTGGCCCGGAGCGGTGCTGTTTTGAGCGGTATACGTATCGGCCACTGCTTCCCAATACCGGAATTCCGCATCCTGGATTTCCCGCGCGTCCCGCAACAACTGCTGCTGGAAGGCACACGCATCGAAATCGTCGCCGGCCCGACACAGAATCTCCAAGTTGGGCTGTGACGACCAACCCATCGCGGCCGAGGTCAAGTTCGCGGAACCGATCAAGACTACTTGGTCTATCCGATAGTATTTGGCATGCAGGGCGGGATGGAGACGAAACGAGCCGCCGTGGTCCTTGACGATGGTACGGCATTCGGCGTCGGAAGCTCCGACCGCAAGGTCGTACGGGGTCCATCGTGTGACGCAGAGCAGAGAGGTCAAGGCCCGGGTATGGTCGAGAACTGCCGTGAGCGCCTGGGCCTTGATGTACGGCGCCGCCAGCACAAGAGACTGCGCGTCTGCACAAAGACGCCGCAACACATCGCCCGGCGGCCGGGTCATGCTTAGCCGTCCCCTTCCCCCAGTTGACGGACCACTCTGTCCACCTGGCGCCCCCAACTCATAGCAATATCCTGAAGGCGTATCCGTTCGTCTTTGGATTCCGTTTGGTCCTCCATACGGGCCCAGGATGACAACAGGAGTCGAAGAGCTACAATGGCTTGGAACGCAGGATCGCTCTCGTCGCCTCCTGTACCCAGGCGATCCTCGACATGGCTGATCAGAGCGTATATCGGATGGTCCATGTTCAGGTTGATGTGCAAGACCCCCTGGTTCGAGCGGACGTTGAACATTTGATATCCGTCGAGGTGTTGGGGGTTGAATCGGTATCCGAGATCCTCTTGCACCAACCTTTTGGCCAGCTGGGCTGCATCTTGGGCCGAGTAGCCCTCCGCACCGAACTGTTCCTTTAGACCAGCTTCCCGCTCCTTCGGTGGAGTTTCTTCGCGAACAATGTCAGTGCTGGTGGGCGGCTCACTACCAGTCTCGAGGGCCTGTCTTGTCGCCTTCGTTTGGAGGCTTACCGCCTCCACTTCTGGAGTCCTCGTTCCCTTCTCGACGGCAACCGACTTCCGCTTCTGTGCGAACATCTGCTTGATCTCGGCCATCATGGCCCGCGTCTGGTCTCTAATGTCTCCCACGATGGTGTGGATGATGTCCTCGTCGAGTCCCATTTCGTCCAGGATGACCGTATTGGAGCGGTCGTCGCGGGCGAGGGTCTTGGCAGCCTGGGTGAAGTTCGCCACCATTTGCTTATTGTGATCCACGCCAAACAACTCGTCGCAACTGCGGCCGAAACTCACTTCACAGCCCCACCAGCGGTTCTGTGGATTCTCGGCGCTCCCGCCTTCCCTGAGAAATACGTCCTCCAGGACAATTTCTCGATCCTCCCGCACGACCGAGACTCCTATGTTGTGTCTGGCATGTCGACCTCTCGGAGTCCCGCCGGGATTCTGCGTAGCCCGATCGGTCCTCAGCGCCTCCGGCTTCACGATGGAATATTTGACGCTGACCGTCTCGGCCTTTGCCTCCACCGTGACCCGGTAGTACCTTATGTCTCCCCATGGCTCAAACATGGGTATGCTGCTCCACGGCTCTTCGGGAACAGACGTCGGGCTCATCAGGTAGAGCGGGTCGTTCGCCGTCACCGCCGCATCGTATTCGGGCTCGCCGGGGCGATGGGCGCGAAAGGAGGCCGTCCGTATCCGGGTAATGTCGGCGTCAATGAAATGTCTGTGGATGCGTCCGACTTCCCGGGCCGTGTTTTTGAGGACGGTGCGTCCGGTCTTCCACTGTACTTTGTCCAGATTGCTCCACACCACCAGAGTGCCGGAACGGTGTCGATAGATCTCGGCGCTGCCCGCCCTCTGCCAGCGGTCGGGGATTGGCGTATCCTGGTCGGGAATAGGAACATAGTGATTGCCGGCCTCGATGGCCTCGGCATCGAGGCTGGAGTGCCAAGCCGTCTCGAGGCCGGCTTGCCATGTCCATACGTCCACTTTCGTGCACTGGGACATCGAGGACGTGGGCAGGCCCATACCGTACTTGCCGATTCCCCGCGGGGAGGTATGCCGGGTGCCCCCGCCGAACTTGAGGGCATCCAGGAGTGTCATCGAGTCCATGCCGGTGCCGTTGTCCAGAACCGCGATTTCCTCGACTCTCCAACGAGTACGCGATGCAACCCTCTCTGTGCGCTCCATGCAGAGCAATTCGACGCGCTCGGCGCTAGCCTCGATCGAGTTGTCGATGAGTTCGGCGATGGCATACGCGGTGTTGTGATACCGACTGTCCCTAATCGCGCGTAAGGCGAAGCCGCCCGGAAACAGGCTGCGGTCGGCGTCTCTCAGCGCGTCGGATGGTGCGACCATAGGTCCTCCCAGTTTGTGAAGGCGGCGGTCACCGATTCGAAGCCCGGGAGATTCGTGTCGACCACCGTGAATATCTCCGCCCTGCGGTTTCCGCCTGCCCTGGGGCCGCGCAGTGCGCGGCCCGCCATTTGCGAATAGAGCACCAGCGACGTAGTGGGCCGGGCAATGATGACGCAGCGAGTGCGGGGAGCGTCGAAGCCGGCGGTAAGCACTCCATAGTTGAACATCACCCTGTGTTCTCTGTCGTCGCTCTTGAAGGCCTCGATCACTGCGCGCCGCTCTTCCCGGGGCGTATGGGCGGTAACCACCTGGCTCAGGTTTCCGGCCGCCTGCACGCGTCGATTGCATTCCTTGGCGCTCTCGACCGAGGGACAGAACACGAGGGTGCGCGGGTGACGGCCCAGCGCGGCGTGGGCGAGTTCCACGATCTGGCGCGTCCGCGCGGCGTGGCGCCCCAAGCTGTCCAGATCGGCCTTGGCATAGTCCCTACTCGGTGCCGGCTCCGGGACCGCAATCTCCGAGTCGAACGTGATCGGCACGAAGCGCGGGTCCGCCAAATACTGGTTCTGAATCAAGTAGGTCACTGGGCTGTCGTGTCCCCTGGAGTCTATCGACACCTTGGTCTGGTTGAACATGCGGGCCAGTTGGTAGTCGGCGTCCGACAACTGCGCCGTGCGCCCGGGCGTCGCCGTGAGGCCGAGGAGCGGGGGACGCGTGCTGCACAGCTGCTCGGTTACGAACGCATAGGTCTCCGCGACCGCCTGATGCGCCTCGTCGAAGATCACGGCCGCCGTCTGGGATGCCAGGTGGGCCAGCAGAGTGGGGTCCGAGGCGGAGGTGGAGCGGAGCTTGGCGAGACCGGTCACGAGGAACCCGGAGGAAAGCCTGCGTAGGTCCAGCGCGCGATTTCCCCAATAGCGATGCACGTCGACGTCTCGCCAGCCGAGGTGCGTCCAAGCCCTACCGAGTTCGGCCGCGGCCTGGGCACAGAGTTCTTCCGTGGAGGCTAACCATACGACCAGGGCGCCGTCCGTATCCGTCTCGTTCAGCAGACGGCAGGCGGTATGCGACGCGATCCGGGTCTTGCCGGCACCGGTCGGCAGATGCGCGACGGCCCGCCGCTCGGGAGACGACAAAGCACGCAGAATGTCGCGGAGCACCTGTCGCTGATGGGGATACAGCGCGTATTGGGGACTGACCCTCGCCTCAGACGCCACAGAGCCCCTCGCACTCCTCATCGAAGGGATGGATCGAATCGGAGTCCGTTGCCTTCTCTGCTTCCTTCTCCGCAATGACGGTCGCAAGGGGACGACGGGCCGAGTGCAGGTACGGCCGGCCGTTCAACAACTCCCTGACGGGATTCGTGCGACTGTGGCGCAGCCAACGGTCGAACTCGACCGCCTCGTCGTAACTGGCCGGTTCATCCCGCTTCAACTCGAGCCAGTGTTCGTCGGACCGATAAGGACAAATGACGCAGGCCGAGCGGGGCAGGCGGCACCCGGGATATTCGGCGGCGAACCACTCGACGCAGTGGCGGCGGGTCATGCCCAAATCTACCAAGGGCCAGCGATGAGTGACCCAAGATTCTCGACTGGGTTTCATGCGACCTGCTTCATCCGCCGAGATGCCCAGCCACATCTCGACGTGGCGATCCTTGGGAAACGGCCGCCGGGGTCGGCCGCCTGCGAGCCGCCTAATCCGCCTGTGGATGGGCGCGATCTTATAGTGGTTGGTGCATTGGCGCCGCAGCATCCCTTTCTTCCCGTTCTCGGCGACCAGATAGAAAGGGACGTCCACGAAACGGTGTCCCGACGGCGTGCGGCCTTGCTTGAGATTCTGCTTCAGATCCCCACTCGATACCCGCACGAGCGGGTAGTCGAGTTCCTGTTCCAGCCACGCCAGGTGGGCATACACGTAGTCGGGCTCCCAGCCCGTATCGGCGAAGACGGCGACCTCCGGCTGGGGGTAACCCAACGCCGCCAAACGCGGGTCGGACCGGGAGAGCAGAAGCGCCAGCACAGAGCTTTGCACGCCGGCTCCCAGGCTCAGGGCGCGATAGACTACCGTGTGCGTATCTACGGCCATGCAGTCTCCTTTCTTGGGTGGTTTCGAGCGATAGTGGGCAGCGCCTCAACCGTCCCTCTCCGCGGCCATGGGCAGCAGCCCGGCCGCGGCCCGGCGCAGAGTGGCGGCGGACCACGCGTCCGAGGCGTCTAGGTGCGCGGCGAGTTGGCCGACGCGGATGCGGTTCAAGGCGGTACGGAAATCCGCGTAGGTGTCACAGTCGTAGTGCTGCACGGTCCACGCCGCAAAAGCATACACCCGCGCCAGATCGGTGTCGGCCGCGGCACGCGGGGCGGCCCACAGCGCATGCTCGGCCGGCACCGCCGCGGTCCGTATGGCATCCCGACTGCGCAGGGTGGTCTGCACGCGGGTCCGGAGGTAGGCGGCCGTAGCCGCGCGGTCCTCCCAGTCTCGGGCCACCTTGGCCCGGACCGTCTGGGGCACGATGTCCCACAGCGGCTTGGACCATCGCTTCATGCACGTATCGTCCAGAATTCCGAATCGGCCATGTAACGATAGTATCATAGGTTACTTGACCGGATGCTGTGCTCGGGAGACAATTCTGTCTACGCAATGAGCAAAGGCAAAACGCCTATGACGTTGGCAGCCACGATCGACACCTCCGCCCGGACGGCGTCCCGCGCCGCAGACCCCGGAGGCAGAGACATGACAAGCGACAGGACGTGGGAGGGCCCCGGGCACTGGCTGACCTGGGGCCCGCGCGGTGCCCCCTGGGGGCATCCGACCCCCGTGGGGTAAGACGGATGTACTTTCCCCAGACTGCCGATCTGCAGACACAGGGTTCGGTCCCGCCGGCCGCCTCGCCCGCTCCTCGCTGTTTTGCAAAGGCCGGGGCGCATCTCTATTTGGAGGACAGTCTGCACGTGATCCCGGCTTGGCCGGCCCCGACTGTGATCGTGGTCGACGGTCCTTATGGCCTGGGCAGTTTTCCCGGAGATCCCCGGTCGCCCGCCGCCCTGCCCGCGTGGTACGAACCCCATGTGCAGTTATGGTCGGCCCGGGCTCTGCCCGAAACCACGCTCTGGTTCTGGAACACGGAAATTGGCTGGGCCCGGGTCCATCCTGTGCTGGAGCGGCAGGGATGGGAGTACCGGGCGTGCCACATCTGGGACAAGGGGGCCGCCCACATCGCCGGCAATGCCAACAGCAAGACGCTGCGCCGCTTTCCCGTAGTCACCGAAGTCTGCGTCCAGTACGTACGCCGGGTGCAGGTCGTCCGCCAAGGCGTGACGCTGAATCTGCAGCAATGGCTGCGCCACGAGTGGGTGCGCAGCGGACTGCCGCTGTCCGCCGCCAACCCCGCCTGCGGGGTGCGGAACGCCGCGACACGCAAATACCTCACGCAGTGCCACCTCTGGTACTTCCCGCCCCCGGAGGCTTTTGCCGGTCTCGCTGCCTACGCCAACCACCACGGCCGGCGGGAGGGCCGGCCCTATTTCAGCTTAGATGGCCAGCAGCCATTGACGGGGGCCGAATGGGTCCGCATGCGGGCCAAGTTCCACTGTCCCGTCGGGGTCACCAACGTGTGGCGGGAACCCGCCGTGCGGGGACCGGAACGGATCAAACTGGACTCCAAGTGTGTACACATGAACCAGAAGCCACTGGCCTTGCTGGAAGAGACCATCCGGGCCTCCTCCGATCCGGACGACGTGGTGTGGGAACCCTTTGGCGGCCTCTGTTCCGTGGCCTTGGCCGCCGTCAATACGGGGCGGCGCGGCTATAGCGCCGAGATCCTGCCCGAGTTCTATCACGCGGCCTGTGCCCGGCTGGAGCGCCATGCCGCGCCCTGAACCGCCGCCGCCACCCCCGCCCGACAGCCTGCCAGGCCGCGTCCGCCAGGCTCTCTATGCGCTCCCGGTGCATTTTCACACCCGCACGGCCCTGGAGGGGATCGCCGCCACGGATCTGCAGACTCTCAACACCGTGCTGGGAGCCGCCATCGAGGACCAGGTCGTGGCTACGCTCAACCGCCTGCGGCCCGTCTGGGATCCCGACGCGGAGTACGCGCACTGTTTCTTCCAGCGCCAGGCCCAGACATTTCCCGACGTGCTCCTCAAGGCCGAGGCCAACGGTCAGGACATTCGCCTGGGCATCGAACTCAAGGGCTGGTATCTGCTGGCCAAGGAAGGGATGCCCAACTTCCGCTTCCGCGTGACCCCGGCCGCCTGTGCTCCGTCCGATCTGATTTGCGTAGTGCCTTGGTATCTGAGCAACGTACTCTCCGGCACGCCGGTCGTAGCCAAACCTTTTCTCGTTTCGGCTCACTACGCAGCCCTCTATCGCAACTGGTGGTGGGCCCACGGGCGGACGACCGCCGCCGATGTCACCCTCCAGAGTCCGGAGGGAGTGGGACCCTATCCGACCAAACCGGATCGGATCGTGGACCAGCCGACCCATGATCCCGGCAGCAATTTCGGTCGTCTGGCCCGGACCGGCCTCATGGGCGCCTACATTCAGGAGATGCGGGAAATGTCCCTGGCAGGCATTCCCGTCCGCGCCTGGATCGAGTTTCTGCTCAGGTTCCGGCAATGAGACACAGCAAACTACCGGTCGCATCTTGTCGGACTGGACAACTCCGTCGTCTCGTTCGGACGCCTTGTCTTGACCGGTATGGGCCGGCCTGGGCCGGGCGGCGTGCGGAAATCATGGAAGCATAGAACGCGTTGCGCGACGCGGAAATGCGCTGGGGAGAGATGACAGGACTTAGGGACAGCGTATGATTGCCCACTGGTCCAACCGCACCCTCTTCCACGGCGACAATCTCCCTTTCCTCCGGACCCTGAACAGCGAGAGCGTGGACCTGATCGAACCGCATTCTGCGTCCGGGCTGCGGCGCGAGAACGGCAAGCGCGGGTACATGAGAACGGGAGGAAAGCCATAAACGACAAGCCGAAGTTGCCGCCCGCTGCGCCGTCCTCGTGGCACTGGGACGAGCTGTCGTTCTTGGCGCGCCCCGGCATTCTGTTCACGTTCTGTCTGTGGGTGCACAGCCTCTTGGTGTACCTGTTGGTATTGCATGAGGCCTCGGCCACGGACCTGGCCGCCCTGCGCGCGCGACAGCCTCATGCCGACGACATTGAGCGGGCGCGCTTCCGCTGGCACAAGCGGGACTTGAAAGACGTGATCCGAAAATTCCAGGAGCAATACGCCGACCAACTGACCGCCACCGACCAGAAAGCCTTGGATAGGCTACAGGAAGTGCGCAACATTTTCGCCCACTGTTTCTTTTCGCTGCCCCACCTGGTCGGCGAGGACGCTTTTGTCTCTTATATTCCCCGGCACCAGCCGGGAGAAGAAACTGTCTGTCTGATACCGCTGACGGAGGACACCTTGCACAGCCTCCTGTCTGAGCTGAAACCCCTGACTCTACGATGTCAAGCACTGGCTGCGGCTCTGGGTGTTGATTTACGGACCCTACCGTAGATACGGCCGTGCAAGACATAGATGGGAATCTGGGTCCTGACGGTGTGTCTGTCCTGCGGGGACGATTCGACAGGACCGCTCACCACCAGGCGGGCAACGCGGCGGCAAACCAGTCCTCGATCTCGCGGAGCAGCGCCGCATAGGCCTCCGGGTCCGGCGCGGCGGCCGATACCCGTACAGGCCACCGCTCCATAAAGGGATAGGCGACCTCGTCGACGGGCACCCACTGGTCGTGGCGGGCCAGGGCGTGCCCGCGGCTGACACCGGGCTGCACGTGCACGTAGCGGGTGCGTGGGGGTCAGGGAGGCGTGGGCATGACGCAATCAGTGGGGCGATACGGGCGCGTCCAGCCCAGAGATCCCCCCTTGCGCCGTGGTATAATGTTGGTACCAACATCATTAGGAGACGCTCATGCCACCACACATCATCTTTCACCCGCTCGCAGACGACGCGGGCACGGCGCAAGCGCATCTCACACATGAGGGGGACCGCGACGAGTGGACCCCCGGCCGCGAGCTGGTCGTCATCCAAGAGGGAGGCCGGCCCCGCCTCTATCGGCTCGGAGCCGTGACCCGCTGGGTCCGCACTCGCCTAGGCGGGACCCTGTTCAACGTGTCCCTGGAGCCGGCCCGCCCCCGCCTAGTGGCTCTCGACCCGCTCCCGGCGGAAGTGGAGAAAGACCCGGCCGACGGGTATCGTCTGCTCTTTTCCGTCGCTCCCCCGAGAGGCTCGCAGCCTCAATCCAGCGCACAGGCTCACCCCTGCTGTATGGGACGGCTCCATCCCCACGGAGTAGACGAGCGGAAGATAGTCACGGAGTGGCGGCTCCGGGATGCCCCGGCTCCCCTACCGGTAGCCGCCTGGTCCTCGCCCCGGATCGCCCTGTAGGAGACAGGGCTTTTCGGGTATCCGGCTCACACACAGGAGAGACCCATGCCTACCCTCATCACCCTGACCGACGACCAGGCCGAAGCCTGGCGCGATTTTCTGCACTGGCTCCGGCGCGACAAGTGGCCCCTGGGCCAGTGCGACATGAGGCACGGGGACCGCTTCAGCGTGCTCGGAGCCGCCGCCGATGCCGCGCATGTGGAGTGGACCCCGATAGGGGAGCTGGACGGGGAGACCCGCTACAGCGTCCATCCCCGCCATAACGCGCTCCTGGACCAGGAGTACGGCCCCGCCTACATGCGCCTTAATGTCGGCACCATTCGCCCCGAGGTGCTGGCCGCCGGTTTCGAGCGCGCCCCCTGGGAGGTCCAGCAACTCGGAAACCCTGGCGCCTGGAGCGACATCTTCGAGGGTCACGCAGAGATGCTCTGCGTGAATTTCTTCAATAGGGCCGGGTGGCCCTGGGAATGGACCGCCTGGGCTCTCGAGTGCATGCTCGAGCACATGACGGGGCAGCGATTTCTGCAATGGGTCCGGGAAAATCCGGGACCGGTTGCGGACGAGAGCGACGATCCGCAGGGGTTGCAAATGCACCCGGCGGACGAACGGCGGGCGCATGCGCCGGTGCTGCGCCGCATTCAGGCCTATCGCAGGAAGCACGCAGTAGACGCCTAGCTTTTTCCCTCGACCCGCCCGGGGCCGGCTAGGAGAGCCGGCTTTCGGGCGGTACGGCTCACTCATCACGATACGGAGTCACCTATCTATGCCCTCCCAGACCCGCCTCCAGCAGACCCTCCAGGACCTCGCAACCCGCCGCGAGCGGCTCATCACGGAGCAGGCCGCTTTTGTCGAGACCCTGCCCGTCATTGCCAACTGGCATCCCCGCATGGAGGAATTCAATGCCCGCATGTCGGCGCTCGAGAGCGAGCGCGCCATTGCCACCGTCGAACTCGCCTGTGCCCGCCGCGGCGACGGCCCCTCCCTTCCCCCTGAAGAGGGAAATCCGGCGGCTCTGGAGCGCATAGTGTGTCTCCGAGACCATCACTCCAGCCCCGACGTCCGCGGGGCCCTGGCGCCCCTCGTGCGGCGCATTCGGCGGCTCGAGGTGGACCTAGCGCGTCTGCCCGCCGACAGCTTCACGGCCCGCCGCCGACAGAGGCTCGAGGTGGAGCGGGCCGCCGCCTATCTGCAAGCCCGCTGGCTCATGGAC
>DAOUKB010000107.1:0-4063 GCA_034421855.1 Anaerolineales bacterium | reverse complement strand
TGGCGGGTCCAGCCCAGAATGTGGTGCGGGTCTCGCCACACGAAGTGCGACATCTGCCCTGAATCGTCCACGAGATGCAAATCCGTACCGGTTCGAGCAGCGGTGAACATGCGGGTATGCAGCGGCCCGACCGCTTCGCCGGCTTCTATGTTCCGCCAGCGGTTCAGAAAGACGAAACGGCGGCTGTCCGGACCGAAGAGCAAGTGGTTGAAATAGTGCTTGCCTGTAGCGTGCACCGGGTTGTCGCAGGGAATGGCCCGCGTCTGGGCAATGCTGATCACCAAGTCCCGTGTGCCGGCTTCCCAGTCCAGCAGGTAGGCGCCGCGGTCGTCCGGGGCCAGCACGTCTCCCTGGGCATCGGGAATGCCCGGATAGCCGTAACCGGGGCGCATGTCTTGAATGCGTTCAAAATCCACTCCGATCCCGTATTTTCCGTCTGGACTCAAGGCATAGAAAGGCCAGGGCCAGGTTTGCTGTGTGCCGGTCTCGATGTCGAGCAGACGGGTGACGAATCGATCTCCCTCGCGGTCGTTCCACATGATCTCGTGATCCGAACCTGGCCGCCACTGCAACATGCACCCTTGCTGCCAGCTCCAGCTGCAGCTGGTACCCAATGTAGTCCAGCGATCGCCGTCTTCCAGATCGACGAGGCCGATTTGCACCTCGTCGGCGGCTGTGGGTTTACGGTTTTCGAAGTCCACGGCCATGCCCAACACGTACCGGCCCGAGGGATCAAACTGGTATTTGTCGTAGTAGGCAAACCAGTGAAACGCTGGGCCCTGCGTGATGGCGCGTACCGGTACCGGACTGGTGGGAAACGACATGGGCTGTACAACCTGAAGAATGATAGGCGTCTAGAACGCGTCCACGGTGTCGAGTTTACATAGATCCGGTTGGGCGCAAAGGGATTGCCGGATACTGATCCGAGCCGGCGTAACAGCAGCGATGCGAAAGTCGTTCCGTTTCATCCAAACTTCTCCTACCAAGACCTCGTGCAGGGAACGACAACCTCGACCTGCTGCTAGTCGATGATACACGCCGCAGAGGCTTCGGTGGGGTCGTCGGAGCGGACCGGATCGCCTCACGGCAATGACGGTCCGAGGGCGTAATGGCGGCAGTGAGAAGGGAACGCAGCCGGAAGCTCCGCAAAACAGGACAGAACGCGAGACTGCTGCGGCTTCGCCCCGGAGCCTGGTCTTGAACACATTGGAGGGACACCGTACGTCCGACAGGTTGAGCAAGAGCGACGTCAATGCAATGATGCCGTGACCGCAGAACATTCTGCACCCCTGGCGGCAACCCACAGCAGATGCGCTGTGACGGAGTTCGAACCTCCGGGCAAGACAGCGGCCTAACAGCGCGGTGTATGTCGAAATCGCTGCATGCCGAGGGTGCATCGCAGGCCGTGTTCGGGCGGCAACGTCAGCGTCACGTCACGCACTGGCCATGTGCCGGTCACGGGCATTTCGGATCCCGGTTGTCGCTCGGCGCCGTGCACGACGGCACCCGTAAAGGAATGTTCGCCGTATGCACCAGCCTGTACTTTCAGGCGGCGTGTCCGATCCCTGCCCACATTGACTGCCGTCAGCGATATGGATTCGGCGCTGCGACCGGTGATCAGCACGGCCACCTCCGGGGGTAGACCCGGCTGGCCGGTATCCGGATCGTAGTGACGTACCGGCGCCTGCAGAAGACCCCCGTTGTAAAGCGGCTGTGGAGCGCCCAGCGTCAACTGGACCAGCGCTTCCGTCGTGACAGGGTTGTGCTCTTGCCAGTGATGGATGTGCACGGACCGCAGGTCCGCGTCGTCTTCCTCGATCCTGCGCAGGCGTTTCCGGACCTGTGCGAGCGCTACGTCCAAGATGCGTTCCGGATAATCCGGATTGAGGCCGTCCAGAAACGCCAGCCAGGGCCTTTCATGACCTGCATCTTCTTTCAGACGATAGGAGGCCACTCCAGACCAGTCTTTCCGTTCTGCATGTTGCAGGCGCCGAATCCGGGCTTCGTCCTCCTCGATACCGGAAACGTTCCAGATGGCAAAGGGATGCATGGCGCCCATGGGCTGCCAGTCGAACCAGCCGTTGTCGTCGATGCGGTACGGAATCAGGAACATGGAGTCCGCCTCCCCATACGCTATACGGTCCTGTAGGGCGTCGTGGCGGTGCAGGCTCATATGCGCGGGCTCCGGTTTCCGTCGTTGCCCTAGATCCATCATACGGTCATACTGCGTGCGGGCCAGCTCCAGCCAGGCCGTGTCGCCGCTCAGCAGAGTGGCGTTCTGTCCTGCCACGGCCACGGCCTGTCCAATGTTGTAGTACCCATGCGGCCAAGTCCAACCATAGAGACCCCCATACCAGCGTCCGTTTAGGTACTCTCCAACCTGTCCGGACAGGCCGACGTTGTCCGGAATCAACCCGCCGCCGGCCTGGGCGCGTTGCTGCCAAGCCGCCAAATAGTCGAGGACCCAACGGCGGTATTTGTCGTCGCCTGTCAGCAGAAAGGCATTGGCCACCAGCGACGTGACCCCGAGGTTGGCGGCCACGTCGCCACGGCCCATCCGGCTCCGCATAGCTCGGCCCATCCGTTCCGCTTTTTCTGCATGGCGCAGGTCTTCGAACGAATGGATGCCCGGCAGGTCCGGATAGGGAAGCCCGTACCGTGCCATACCGGGACTATACGCATAAACGGGGGGATTGTCGTCGTTGAGGCCCCATCGGGGACCTCCGCTGCCGTTGTGGGGCGCGCGGATCAGGCGAAGATCCGGATCATAGTTGCGAGCCTCCGGATCTTCGTTGAGATACAGGCCAGCGAAGCGGCGGGCTCGGTTGCGGTTCCGCGCATGTGCCGGACGGGCCAAGCACAGGAAGTAGAAATAGATGTAGCTCTCGCTCTGATGGAATTGATCATAGCCCCGCTCGTACTCCTTGTAGAGCAGTCCCAGCTCCGTGAGCTGTCGCGTAATGCCGTCCCACAGCCTTTGGCTTTGCTCCCACAGCTGCGCATTGCCCGCCAGCAAGTACAGCAACGGCCAGTTCTGAGCCGCTTCGTAGAAGTCGTCCGCGCCGTCGCGGGTCTTCGGATAGGTGTTTCCCCAGATCAGGCGGTCGTCTGCAACGTAACGTTGCAGAAATACTTCCACCGAAGCTTGCATCAGGCCGATCAGTTCCCGCTGGCGACGTGCCCAGCCCGGAATCTTGGGCAATGCGGTTGCGTGGCGCAATTCCATCTGGTTCATGTGCATAGATGTTCGCTGGGTCTCCATCGACGGCGTGGCTCGTGCACGACGTCCTCTGAAAGGGATCCTACTGCAGCAACTTCCGCGTGGCTCGACCCGACCCACGGGGCGAAGCAGCAGAACAGCGTATGATACGAGGCCAGATCTCTCCGTGGGACCGCGATGTCCACGGGCGACACCGCTGGGGAGAGGACGGTTTCCGTGCAGCGTGTCATAATTTTGGTTCCACGAGAGAAAATCAAGGCCGTTCTCCCACAGAAAAGTCCCGGTGCAGCGCCAAGCACACGATACGGCATACTAAAGATAATGGAAGGCCTGCCGTAGGTTTTCCCAAGTCGGGAAAAAGCGGCCCGAGAACGTACCGATCTTTACGGAAGTCTTCCGAGACGCTCAGGACGTTTGTCCTCTAGTCTCCATACCAAGCTTGTCAGTCAAGCATATCTTCCATTCCAGCCGCTCGCATGAAGTCGTCCCAAGACCTGGAATTTTCTCGCCTCGTCGGCGTAGTCACGGTCTATGTCGTGAAGACAACGGAAAACTGGCCAGGTGTCGACTCTCCTTCGCCGCGGATTCCCGATCTTGCCACTTGGGGTCGGTCAGCATTGGTCGCGCGGTCACGACGATGCTCCCTTGCCGGGTTCGACGATCCATATACTCTATCTTTGCCGCATTACCAAACCACCTTGAAGAAACCGAGACCAATTTACTGGGTTTTCCGAATACATTGGGGAATCTTGTGATGCCGCGGCCTGGCCCGTCTGCCGCATCGGTCTCCGTCATGCGTCTTCGCCGCTCCGCGGACGGGTTTCCGCCTCGGTCGGCGCCCCG
>DAOUKB010000106.1:0-4127 GCA_034421855.1 Anaerolineales bacterium | reverse complement strand
TTTCGGACATCCCCAAATCCCCGCGCCCCGTTCTCCTGGCCCTAGCGTCAAGAAAAGTGGAAGTTGTGCTCGCGCAAAACATGGTTTGGGGCGTCCCAGCGGAGGCATAAGCGAAAAGGACAAACGACGGGAATGCCGACGCTCTTATCGGCGTCTGGGTGCGCATTCGGCGACAAGGCTCTATTCTGAATCACGAAAAATATGATGTGTGTACATATGAAGAACATCACCGTGTCTGTGGACGAAGAAACCTATCGGCTGTCCCGTATCAAGGCTGCAGAGGAGGGCACCTCGGTCTCGGCGCTGGTCCGTGCCTACCTGGTCGCCTGGGTCCAAGATCGGGTTTCCGAGACCCGATTCGAGCACCTGCGCCGCCTGCAAGACGAGACGTTGGAGGCTATCCACGCCCGGGATGGGGGCTTGCGTGCCGCCGACAACCTTCCCCGGAGCGCACTGCACGAGCGTGATGCGCTGCCTTGATACCAACATTCTGGTCTATGCGGTCGGCACCGCGATCGAGGATATGGGAAAACGGCGTCGGGCTCGCGACTTGCTTACGGCAAGAAACCTCGTACTGTCGGTACAAGTCCTGCCGGAGTTCTACGGGCAGTCGACCCGTGTCTCGCGGCCGGGAGCACTGACACACGATGAAGCGGTGGCCTTTGCCATCCGTGAGCGATTCGGCCTTTCCTATTGGGGGACAGCGCCATCCTTGCTGCGGTGTACACCTACGGCTGCGATGCCATGTACACGGAAGATCTGAGTACCGAGCAGGATTACGACGGCTTGCGCGTGATCAATTCTTTTGCCCGTTCACCGAATCGATGCCGGTGACCACCGACACCGCAGGGGAGGGGGTACGAACGGCCCGTAGCACTACGACTGGGAGTACTGCTTGGACCTCGCTCCATTTTCCGTCTTCCCCATGTCGCCCGCCCACCGCCGAAAGTGCTGGAACTAGGCCGTAACAGCTCCAAATAGCGCAAGTTCCTAGCTCGCCCTGTGGGCGAGCAGGCGAGATCGTCGGCTCTCGATCTGTGCCTGTTCGGCAACGGCCCGACCCTCGCGTCATACCAATGGACTGCCACTCGGTATGGTTCCTGTGTTCCCACCTCGCAAAAGTGAATTTTCGCCTCTAGGAGACGGGTCTTCAAGCACGGGACGAGTTCGTTGCGGACATCGAGCGGGACACCTCGATATCCCAGAGGTTCAGACCGGCATGTCCCCACGCCGGTTTGAGAACGTAGGAGTCTTGGGTCGCCGCCATGCGTTCTCTCATCCAGAAGTGATGCTGTGCGATTTCGGCTCCCCAGGCCGGCTCACGGACCAAATTGTGTAACTCGTATGGATCTGCTTGCAGATCGAAAAACTGCCACGGCTCTCCCCCCTCGACATCGCCCAGCACGGTGTATTTGTATCTCTCGCTGCGAAATCCTCTCCAGGTCTCGACGTGAAAACTGCTGTTGGCCCGCATTTCCGCCACGTATTCCAACAGTACGCCTGGACGCTCCAGCCGATCGCAACTGCCACGGACGAGGGGCGCCAGATTGGTGCCGGGAAGCGAGTTTCGAGGGGACAACCCGCACAAGCCCAACAACGTGGGAAAAAGGTCCTCCGTGCAAGTAGGACTGGAGAGCCGCGTACCGGCCCTGGCGGGATGTCCGGGATCCCAGACGATGAAGGGAATGCCGATGGATTCCTCGTATGGGTATTGCTTGAGGGACGTAGGCAACCCATGGCATCCACCCATTTCCCCGTGATCCGAGAAAAACACCACTATCGTGTCCTTGTCCAGGTCCTTCTCTTCGAGCCAGGTGCGCAGCCGCCCCACATTCCAATCCAGGTTTTCCACCATTGCATAGTAAATCCGTCGCAACGCCAGGAATCGATCGTATTCTTTCCGATCCTGGGCGCAGAAACTGGGAGGCACCTCGATGTCTCTATCCTGCCACTTGGCTTCCAAGGCCGCCGGAGCTTCATAGGGAAAGTGCGGAGGTTCGACTGAAATGATGCAGCTGAAAGGCCTGTGGGCGTCGGGACGGTTTTCGATGTAGTCCATGGCCAGATCGAACAAGCCGTCCGTCTGGTACGTTTCGAGCAAACGAGGGGTCGGATCGTCGTCTTCGTAATAGCACGTGTCGAAATGCCCGTTTCGCAACTCGAATCCCGGCCACTTTTCCCAGCGTCCCTGATGTACCCTGGGTACAGGCGTCAAATTCGCTTTGCGGGTCGAGTGTCCGGGGAGCAGGGCGTGGCCGCCATAGAGATGCCATTTGCCCAGATAGATCGACTCGTAACCGGCATCGTTGAATTCATCGGCCAGGGTCCTTTCCGCCGGCGACATGCGCCATTCGATGCCCGGCACGAAACGGGAATGTGCGTACTCCCCCGTCATCAGCGTGAATCGGAAGGGCACACAAATAGGGTAGGTGGAACAGGCGTTCGAAAAGGAAACTCCCTCGCGCACCATCCGATCCAGGTGAGGGGTCTCGATGTTGGGATCTCCAAACGCTCCAAGGGCGTCTCGGCGTAGTTGGTCGCAGAAAACCACCAGCAGATTGGATCTGGAATTCGACATTGGTCTCCTCCGTGAAAAGCGCGCTCATAATGCCAGACCGTACGGCCTGTGCACAGGGACACAGACGGCTCGGCTCGCGCTGCCATCCCTGTGGTCGGCAGAGACTTCAAACAACCCGCAATCTCGAAAGTCGAATTCTAACCGCGCCTGCACGGTTGCATAGGTTGTCTGCAAGCCGCACCGCCGTGTCGCCCGAAATCTCCGCGTGTGACCATTCATCAGGTTCGAGAGCGCTTGGACGGTCGACACCAAGGATCTTCGCCCCTTCGGTGACGTCGAGGTCGAGACGAATTGGGGTTGGACATGAACCTTATCTAACTTCTATTCCTTGTTCGGCAGCAATCTTCAGCTCGTCTTCCGAATATTGGACCGCGCGGAGGCCGTCCTCTCCTCTTTCGAGACGAACGAGTATGCCTTCGACATCATCCAATTCCAATGCTGCTTGGGCGAACCCTCTTATACAGTCCCAACTGTGCGTCGTGGCGATTACCTGCACATCGTGCTCTCGAGCTGTTTGCAAAACCATGCGCCAATAATTCTCTTGCACCAAATAGTGGATGCCGTTCTCTGCTTCGTCTATGAGCAGGAAGCCCTGCCTGCTGTTCACGAGAGCCAGCGCAAGACTGAACAAGCGCAATGCACCGTCGCCCAGACTTTTGAGGGGTACGGGTTGATCGTAGCCTTTGAGCTTTACGATAATCCGCCGTCCACTCCGGTAATTTCGGCTATCTTCTCCGACCGCAGCTATCCTTTCGACACGGCTCCCATAGACAAGGGCAAGAGCCTTGATCATCAGGTCTTCATGGTCCGTCAGAACAACTCTATCCCAATCCTGGGCCATAGCCTGAGGGGATAATAATTCCGGTCCTAACCACTCGCATGCTGTCAATTCTAGATCCGACCTTTTCCCTCCAATGCTTGGAGGGACGAGACGAGTTTGAAATCTTCGAGAGAGTGGTTTATTCGCTCCCTCACGATAGGAGAGCAATCCTGGGACTATCCATGCCTTCTTGTGAAAGCATGCTTTCAGTACTTGGACGGATTCGTCAGGTAAAAGCTCAGAGAGCATGCTCATTCGCCGATCGAGGCGCTGAGGCGAGACCTCGGACAATGTCGTCGCCTCCAGTCTGAGTTGGCGTTCAGATTGTATTGGGCCGATTGAAATCACGACGTCCTGAGATATGTCTCGTCCGTGGAAAAGAGATTCCCAGTCCGGTTCTAATAGATCACGACCGTCTTCGTCTGTGGCGGCGGAGAATTCTTCGCGAGCTGCAAGTAACTCGTCCACAATCCAGGATGAGGCATGCAATGCGTATATCTTCACAGCTTCGAGCACAGTCGTTTTACCGACACCATTTTGTCCGGCTAGGGGGTGTCGTCAAAACGATTGAGTCCCCAGCGCCAAAGCCCGGATTGGGCAGATCGCCAGAAACGCAGCGGCATTCTGGGCATACCGCGTGGCCACACCCCGCCATGGCTGGAAGGCCAGAAAGGCGTTCTCCCCCCGATGCCGCCACGGGTACCGCGCTGGGTCATAAGTGCGAGGGCA
>DAOUKB010000105.1:0-72687 GCA_034421855.1 Anaerolineales bacterium | reverse complement strand
CAACCTCCGGACTGGCTCAACGATCCCCGCTGGGCGAAGCCGGCAGTAGTCATTTTGACCCTGTGGAAGAACGTGGGCTTCACGATGGTCATTTATCTGGCCGGTCTGCAGTCCATTCCCCAGGAATTGTACGACGCCGCGGAAGTAGACGGAGCCTCCCCGTGGCGCAGGTTCTGGCACATCACCTTCCCGTTGGTCAGCCCCACCACTTTCTTCCTGTTGGTCATCCAGATGATCGGCGCCTTCCAGCTCTTCGACGAGGCCTGCGTCATGACGCGGGGGGGCCCGGCCCTGGCCACGACCACCTTGGTGTACTACGTTTACGTCAACGCCTTCGAGTATTCCCGCTTCGGCATGGCCAGTACCGTGGCCTGGGTCCTGTTCGGCTTCATCTTCGTGATCACTTTCCTCCAAACCCGCCTCCAGACCCGTTGGGTGCACTATGAGACAGGAGATTGAGCCCGCGACGCGTCCCGGAGGGTCGCCGCGGGCCCGACCGGGCGGCGAGAGCATCCGCTGGCTCTTGCACGTCGGATTGCTGCTGGGCAGTCTGATCATGCTGACGCCGTTCCTCTGGATGCTTTCCACCTCCCTGAAGCGGCCGCCCGAGATATTCACCTATCCCCCGATTTGGATTCCTTCCGACATCGCCTGGTCCAATTACCCCGCCACGCTGCGCGCGTTGCCCTTTGACAGATATTACTTCAACAGCACCGTGGTCGGCGTCAGTTCCACGCTGATTCAGATCGGAGTCTCGTCCCTGGGGGCTTTTGCGTTTGCCCGGTTGCGCTTCAAAGGCCGCGACAGCCTCTTCCTGATGTATCTGGCCACCCTCATGATCCCCTTTCAGGTCACCATGATCCCCAACTTCATCATCGTGACCAAGGTCCTGAACTGGTACAACACCTACAACGCCCTGATTCTGCCCACGGCGTTTTCGGCTTTCAGCGTGTTTCTGCTGCGTCAGTTCTTCCGGAGTCTGCCCATAGAAATGGACGAAGCCGCCCGCATGGACGGCGCGTCCAGCTTCCGCATCTGGTGGCAAATCGTCATGCCCCTCAGCGGACCGGCGCTGGCCGCGCTGGGCATTTTCGTCTTCCTGGGTTCCTGGAATTCCTTCTTGTGGCCCCTGATCGTGACCACCTCCACCCCTGATCGTGACATGCGTACCATCCCGGTGGGATTGAGCGCCTTTCAGGGGCAATACAACACGCAGTGGAACCTGCTGATGGCCGGATCGGTCATCGCCCTGCTGCCGGTCCTGGTGGTGTACATGCTGGGTCAAACCTGGTTTCAGAGAGGCATCACCCTGTCGGGTTTGGGCGGTCGCTGAGGCCGTGCCGGGCCGCGGGCAGGCGCGCACGCAGGAGATCCGAGATGAACGGAGCCGGCACGATGCCGCCTGTCATCGGCAAGGTCGCGAAAACGAACTCGCATGTGGTCTATTTGTGCCGCATCCATGCAGACGGCGAGCGCGAGCAGAGGCCGGCAGCCTCCGATTTCGCCTTCGGCCGGTTCGTTTCGGTGGACATGGCGGAGCCGGACGGCACCGACCTGGGGCAGATGATCGGCGTCATCGTGGACACTCTGATCGTCGATCCCGACTTCGGTACGCCCGTCGGCAGCCAGCTGGACGCCGACGAACGGGACATCACTATGCCGGGCTTCCTGCAGGCCGCGTTTACCTTGATCGAGGTGGTGGCGATTGGTTGGCGTCGGGCCGGCGGGTGCTTTCGGCAGGCCGTGCCGCCGCATGCGCCGCGCATCGGGGCCTTGGTCCGGGCCATGGACGAAGACGAAGCCGTCCGTTTCCATATGCCGACGCCGGGCGCTTTCCAGATCGACTATCTGACTTTCTTGATGGGCCAGAGTCAACCGTTGGTCACGCAAGTCGTCCTGCAGAAACTGGAATGGCTGCAACAGGCTTTTCCGGCAGAGCGGAAAGCGCTGGAAGTCGTGTACAACATTGTGGCGTGGCGGTCGATTGTCGGAGCCATCCGCTGATGCCGTACGACAGACCCATCGGCACCGCCAAGGGGCCGGGCGACAATACGTCCGAGTTCACGGCCATCGCCCCGGACCCGCAGCAACAGGCCAAATTCGGCGAGTTCGTGTACTTCCGCGATCGCGGACCCGCCGGCGAACGTGAGATTTTCGGGCGCATCAAGGATCGCCAGGCCGTACGGCTCTGGCCCGACGAATACATGGCGCAACCCGAGGTGGATCCGGGCCACATTGCCCGCCTCTTGGGATTTCGGGGGCTGGGTGCCGCGGAGACGCAGGTCCAGGGTACCGATCTGTACCAATTGACCATTCAGATTCTGGGCCGCTTCGACGAAACCTTGCGCGATTTCGTCAATCCGCGCATTGCGCCTTCCAGCGGCACGCCCATCTATCTCGCGACCGCGGAACAGTTGCAGGCCGTCCTCAGTCGTGTGGACCACGCGGATCCGGGCGGCGCCTACGTCGGGGACCTGATCAGCCGGGAGCGGGGCGCAGTGCCGATTGCGTTGGACGTATCCCAATTCACGAGCACGCATCTGGCCATCATCGCCAGCACCGGCAGCGGCAAGAGCTATCTGGCCGGCGTGCTGCTGGAAGAGATGATGATGCTCAAGAACCAGGGAGCCGTCCTGGTCATCGATCCCCATGGCGAATACGACACCCTGCAAGACATGATGAATCTGCCCGATTTCCAGGACGGAAACTACCGGCCCGAGGTCAAGATTCTCAAATCCGAAGCCGTCCATGTGCGCATCGACAGTCTGAGCGAAGGCGATCTGGCCTACTTCCTGCCCGAATTGTCGGAAAAAATGCGCTTCGTCTTGAACCGCGCCTATCGTTATGTAAATAAAAAGGCCCGCCGGGAAAGCGACGGCCGGTATGGACTGCAGGATCTGATCGAGGCTCTGGCGTCGTCGGCCGGATCGACCGACGAAGACGACGCGGCACAGCCCAAAGACAAGAGCACGATCAACGGACTGACGTGGCGGCTGCGTACCACGCTGGAAGACAGCCGGGTGTTCGACGACCATCGGGAACTGAGACTGCCGGAATTGTTTCGGCCCGGCCGCTGTACGGTCTTGCAACTCGACGACATCGACGAGCGGGAGCAGCAAATGATCGTGGCTACCCTGCTGCGCCGCGCCTACGACGCCCGCAAGGCCGCCGTCAAGGGATTGTCCAATGCCGACGATGCGAATCGTCTTGCCTATCCGGTCTTTTGCTTGCTGGAAGAAGCACACAACTTCAGTCCCGCCAATGCCGTCCCCCCGGTGGTCAGCGCCACGATTTTGAAGACGATTCTGAGTGAAGGGCGCAAATTCGGGGTCAGCATCGGCCTGATCAGTCAGCGACCGGGACGGCTGGACAGCGACGTACTCAGCCAGTGTATGACCCAATGCACCATGCGCATCATCAATCCGGTGGATCAAACCAAGATCGCGGAGTCCGTGGAAAGCATGGGCCGGGATCTCATCGGAGAATTGCCGGCGTTGTCCAAAGGACAGGCCATTTTGGCCGGGGCCGGCATAAACACCCCGGTCCTCATCAACGTGCGTACGCGCAAAACCCGTCACGGCGGACAGGATCTCGACGCTCCGGCCGAGTGGCGGGAGTACTTCGCGGGGGGTCAGGCCGAACGCACCCGCCGGGATCAGGAACCTGTACGGGAAAACTCTACGGCTCCCAAGTGGATCGACGGCATGCCCGTGCTGTAGGAAAGCGATGTACCCTGCCCGTGCCCTCCTCCCGGACCCGCTCGGCACGGATACGGGTTGTCCAGTGCGGGAGGACCGCTCGCGGCCGTTGCGGAGACTAGGCAGGCCCGCCGGGCAGGCTTGCCGTACAATACAATGAAACTGATTTGACGTACGGACGAGGCGTAGCAGCAAGAGGTGAAACAGTGTCCACCGCGCCCTTTGAAGAGACCCGCGAAACTCTGCGAACCAGCCAAGGCGAATTCGTTTTGTACCAGATCCATGCCTTGGAGCGCCTGGGGATAGCCAATGTGGACTCCCTGCCGCGGTCGCTCAAGATCTTGCTCGAGGCCGCCTTGCGCCAATGCGACGGCTTCACCATCACCGCAGAGCATGTCGGTCTGATTGCCAATTGGAGCCCGGAAACGGCCGGCAAAGTGGAAGTGGCCTTCATGCCGGGGCGGGTCATTCTGCAGGACTTTACGGGAGTGGCCAGCGCCGTGGACTTGGCGGCGCTGCGCAGCGCCATGCACCGCATGGGCGGAGACCCCGCCAAGGTGAATCCGCGCGTGCCCGTGGATCTGGTCATCGATCACAGCGTGCAGGTCGACCAATTCGGCAGCCGGTTCGCGTTGCATTTCAACGCCGCGAAGGAATTCGAACGCAACCGAGAACGCTACGAGTTCCTGAAATGGAGCCAGAACGCTTTCGATCACTTTCGGGTGGTCCCGCCCGCGACCGGCATTGTGCATCAGGTCAATCTGGAATACCTGGCCAGCGGGGTTCTGACCGCGCGCAACGGGCAGGACGCCGTGGCCTATCCCGACTCGGTAGTCGGTACCGACAGCCACACTACCATGATCAACGGGCTGGGCGTACTGGGCTGGGGCGTGGGCGGTATTGAGGCCGAAGCCGTCATGCTGGGACAGCCCATCTTCATGAACTTGCCCGAAGTGGTGGGGGTGCGTCTGGCAGGGTGCTTGCCGGAAGGCACGACGGCTACGGACTTGGTCTTGACCGTTACGGAGACTCTGCGGGCCGCGGGCGTAGTGGACAAGTTCGTGGAATTTTTCGGGCCCGGTCTGTCGCGGTTGACCCTGCCCGATCGAGCCACTTTGGGCAACATGGCCCCGGAATACGGAGCCACCATGGGCTTCTTCCCCACGGATGCCGAAACTCTCCGCTATATGCGCTTGACAGGCCGGTCGGCGGCACAGGTGGAACTGGTGGAGGCCTATACCAAGGCGGCGGGCATTTTCCACACGCCGGAGACCCCGGAACCTACCTTTACCCAGGTGATAGAAGTGGACATGAGCACGATCCGGCCCAGCGTGGCGGGTCCCAAGCGGCCTCAGGATCGGATCGAGCTGGATCGGCTGAAGTCGGCATGGCCCACTATGCTGACCGGGGACATGGGACCCCAAGGTCTGGCCGTGGAGCCCGACCATGCGGAGGACGCAGTGCCGGTGCAGCTCGCGGACGAAGCGGAGCCCGCCTACACGTTGCAGCACGGCGACATCGTGCTGGCCGCCATTACCTCCTGCACCAACACCAGCAACCCCTCGGTCATGATCGGGGCCGGACTGCTGGCCAAGAAAGCGGTGGAACGGGGCCTGCGCACCCAACCCTGGGTCAAGACCAGTATGGCTCCCGGGAGCAAGGTGGTGACCCGTTATCTGGAAGCCAGGGGTCTGTTGCCTTATCTGGAGCAATTGAATTTCTTCACCGTGGGCTATGGCTGTACCACCTGTATCGGCAACAGCGGACCCTTGGCGCCCCACATCGTGAACGCCATTCGGGAAGGCGACCTGGTGGTCTCCAGCGTGTTGAGCGGAAACCGGAACTTCGAAGGTCGGATCAATCCGGACGTCAAGGCCAATTTCCTGGCCAGCCCGCCGCTGGTAGTGGCGTTTGCCCTGGCCGGCACCGTAAACTTCGACATGGCCAAGGACCCCTTAGGCCGGGATGCCGAAGGCAACGCAGTGTTTCTGAAAGACATCTGGCCCTCGCAGGAGGAGATCCAAGAGGCCATAGCGCAGAGCCTCGATGCCGAGATTTTCCGCAGCGCCTACAGCAACGTCTTTACGGGCAACGAGACTTGGAACGAAATCGAAAGCGCCGACAGCGAACTCTACCCATGGAATGCCGACAGCACGTACGTGCATGAGCCTCCGTTTTTCCAAGACATGGCCCCGGAACCCGCTCCTCTGCAGTCCATCCGGGGCGCGCATGTGCTGGCTATCATGCCGGATTCCACCACCACGGACCACATCTCGCCGGCCGGCTCCATCGCTCCGGCCAGTCCGGCGGCAGAATACTTGCGCGCCCAGGGCATCGGGCGATCCGAGTGGAATACGTACGGCACGCGGCGGGGCAATCACGAAGTGATGCTACGCGGCACTTTTGCCAACGTCAGGGTCAAGAACCAGATGCTGGACGGCCAGGAAGGCGGGTACACCGTCTATGTACCGACCATGGAAGAACTGAACATCTACGACGCCGCGGTGAAGTATCAGCAGCACGGAATACCCCTGATAGTGTTGGCCGGCAAGGAATACGGCACCGGCTCCAGCCGGGATTGGGCCGCCAAAGGCACCCAGCTGCTAGGCGTGAAAGCCGTGATCGCGGAAAGCTACGAGCGCATTCACCGCAGCAACCTGGTAGGTATGGGGGTACTGCCGCTGCAGTTCAAAGCGGGCGAAAATTGCAACTCGCTGGGATTGACCGGGTTTGAGACTTTCGACGTGCTAGGCATCCACGACGACATGACCGCCGGGCAATCGCTGCCGGTACGGGCCACGGCGCAGAACGGAGCCGTTACGGAATTCTGGGTGGACAGTCGCGTGGACACTCCGGTGGAGATGGAGTACTACCGTCACGGGGGCATTTTGCATTCCGTGCTGCGCACCTTCTTTGCCGAAGCGGCAGAAGCGCAGACTACTGCGCCCTAGGGGGTGTCGTCAAACTAGGGCTTGGAGGCGGAGGATCGCGGGGCGGACCGGGGCGCGGACCGCGCGCCGGGCGGGGGTCCTGAGGACTCCCTGATTGTGACGACACCCCTTAGAGCGGACCGCGCGCGGCGCCACCGCGGCCGCGGCCTGGCGTATCGGCCGCCGCGGTCTGCGTCATGCGTCTTCGCCGCTCCCCGGACGGGGTTCCGCCGCGGGGACCGCCCCGGGCCACCGCGGGCCGGGTTCCCCGTTGCCGCCGGGGCGCCCGGGGCCCAGCAGCACGCCTTCGATGCGGGCCGTCCGCTCGGCCACGCCGTACACCACGGTGGCCAGCGCGTCGGTTTTGCGTTCCATGGTGTCGAAGCGGGTGTCCGTGGTGTCGAAGCGGGCATTCATGTCCTGCTTCATCTCCGTGAAGCGGGTGTCCGTGTCCTGCTTCATCTCCGTGAAGCGGGTGTCCGTGTCCTGCTTCATCTCCGTGAAGCGGGAATCCATGGTGTCGAAGCGGGCATTCATGTCCTGCTTCATCTCCGTGAAGCGGGTGTCCGTGTCCTGCTTCATCTCCGCGAAACGACGCACAGTCTCAGACCGCGTGTTCCACATCAGAGCCAGAATGGCGACGCCCACGCTGACGATCGCAATGAAGTTTTGATCCATGTCCGGTTCCTCCAGCGGCTCCGTCTGCGCCCGACCCGGTATTATGGCACAAGGCGCCGTATATTGACAATGGGCGCGGCCCCCTCCCGGCGAGGCGGGAGGGGGCCGTAGCGCCGTTGACGCTCGACCCGGGGAGAGCACAGGGGGCCCCCACCTGCCGCACCGGAACGCCGGGCACCCTCACACGCTGCCACGCAAAGGCCCTCCAAGGCAAGGGAGGCAGAAGTGACGTGGGGGCCGTCATGACAGTGAACCGAGGGATCCCCTAGGAGGGCGGGTCGTCCCCCGAGGGCGGGGCGGGTCAGCCGCGGGGCATACAAAACGGAGGGCGGAGGAGCCGCGCAAGACCGCCGCACCCCGGCGCCCCGCCGCGGTCCCCCGCCGGTGGCGGCATGCCGGGTTTGAGATGCGGTGCCCCGGGGTGCCGGGCAGCATCCCCCTCGCCGCTGCCGCCCCTGGGACCGCTCCGGGTCGTACGGGATCCCCGGAACCCTCCCCTGTGCCCAGCGGCGGCAGCGGGGGGAGCACGCCTGCCGGGCTTTCCCGCCAGGGCGGGGCGGGGCCACCCGGTAGGCCCCGCACGCTACTGCGTTGCGGGTGCTCTGCCCGATCCGGGCTGGGGTCCTGGGACCTCCCTGATGTTGACGACACCCCCTAGGGCTAGGGCTCGACTGTGGAGTTCCACAATCGGCGCTCGCACTGCTCCAACAGACGGAAAAGGCCGTCGTATCCGATACGAGAGACGCCGCCCTCTCTGGCACCTTGTACAAATGCAACGTCGAACCCCTCGTGCTCCTAATGGACATGGGGGCAATTCGATGGTCCGTCAAGGAGGATGGATGCTGATCGGCGCAGTGCCGGAACCAAGAAGTCGAACTGCACTGCCCCGTACCTGTCTAGAGAGTTCTGAACGGCTGTCGCCTCTTTGGATGGACACCTGGGTACTTGATCTCGACAAGAAGACGGTGCAGCATCGTCTGACGCCTTGGGAGAATCGGCCCAGTCCCGTCTGGCGATCGGGAACCGGCTCTCGAAGTGACGACGAGGACAACGTAAGTGCCAGAGCAACCGATTGCATAGGGACGACAAAGAGCCCTGCCGCTGCCGCAACCTGCAATTGTCCTTGTCGACCCTACGTGGTCGCCACGCCCTGCATGACGTACTTCTGAACGAGAAGAAAAACCGAATCGGCGGAGGCATGGTGTGTACACGATCGATGCCCCCGGTGTTGCGGTCCTCAGGAGATATCCCTGGGGATGGGCGTCGGCCCGCATCGAAACTCGGCCGAGAGCATAGAGGGATTCGGGATCCGTAAACCGGTGTCCGCTATTGTTGAATCCCGTGAGTTGCACCGCTTCGAATTGCGAGTTATCGGAGTCGATAAACGAGACCGGCAGGCCAATAATCCCCAGGGCACCGCCACCAAGAGACCCAGAAGCCCGCCCCCAACGCGTTACAAAGACAGGAAGCCGCTGGGGGCTTCTGAACTCGGCGCGTCTGATGCCGCCTGCGCCTCGGTCGTACCCTGGGACATCGTCTCTCCACATTCTCCCGTGGAGGAGGGACAAGACGACTGGGCATCCTTGTTCCGTACGCGCCCGAGGACGGGCCGTGCACCGAAATCCATTGGCCCAGGTCTGCCCTCGTTGCACCGAAACCGGTGCAGGGCATCGTTGTCCGATTATGTATGCAGGGATGGAGCGGCCCCTGCCCGACGGGCATTGACCCATCATTTCTCCGTTTGACACTTCGGGGGCGTTGCCCTACCATGGTGGAGCTTGCGCATGCGGCCCGTAACCGCTGCATGCGGCCTTGGAGCCGCAGCGTCTTGCGTAAGCTTCCTGCATTTTGGAGAAACCCGTCATGTCGAACATGTCCCGGATGTCGCGTCGTACATTCTTGCAGCTGGCGTCTCTGTCGTCCGCAGGTCTGGCAGTGGCCGCCTGTACCATGCCGGGTACGGAGGTGGCCCCTGCGGCTGCGCCTTCGATGCCTGTAGCCGGCGAAACGACTGAACTGTCCCTATGGATGTTCAGCTTGAATCCCGAAGTGATCGACTACATCAACGACAACGTAAACCCGGAGTTCCGAGACCAGAATCCAGGGTTCGACATGTTGGCGGAGCATGTGCCCTACGACGGCTACCGCCAGAAGCTGACCACTTCTATCGTGGGCGATTCGCTGCCGGACGTACATGAGGCCGGCACTCAAGCGGCAGGTCGGGTCGCCACCAGTGGGGAAGGGACCCCGTTGGACGACTATATCAACGGTTGGGACGATCTGGACGACTATTACGCCGCCAACATCAAAGGCACCCAGATTGCCGGTTTCACCTGGGGAGTGCCTATCTTCAGCCATCCTTCACTGACCGTCTATTGGAAGAGTCTCCTGGAAAAGGCCGGCTTGGATCCGGACAGTCCACCGACGACGGACCGGGAATATACGGCCGCGGCCCAAAGCCTTCAGCAGGTCGAGGAAGGTCGGACGCTGGTGCTGGGCGGCTGGGGGCCTAACAATTGGCGGAGCTTTTTCCAGGAATTCGAAGTGCAACTGCAACGGCTGGGCGGCGAAATGGCCGACGAGAGCTACACGGAGGTCCGTTTCAACACGGACCAAGGCGTAGCCGCCTTGGAATGGTTGGTCGAACTCTACGGTCTCATTTATCCCGAGGGCGTGGCCCGCTTGCCGGACGAGGCCCCGATCCCGCATTTTGCCAACAAGAACATCGGCATGCATATGCGGGGTCACGGCTCTTTGCCCCGGGACGTGCTGCGCTACAATCCGGACGAATTCGAAGATCTGGGATTCGGTTTCCCCTTGACGGCGGAAGACGGCATTGGACGCCGGAATTCCATATCCTGGCGCAACTTCCTGTCCGTCTCTCCGACTTCCGCCGACGTGGGCGCTTCCGTCGAATGGGCACACGTCTTCTCCCAGACGGACCACAACGTCTTCTACAGCGAGTGGGGCGGGTATATCCCGGTCCGCAAATCCGCCCTGGAAACGCAGTTCGTACAGGAATCGCCTTACGTAGGGATCTATTTGGAGAAGGGGGCTCCCTACGGCTACGACGTGATCAATCCCCCGGGCTACTTCGAGCTGCGTCAGGAAGGCGGCAATTTCTTCGAGCAGGCGGCCTTGGGGGCCATTTCCGCCGCGGAAGCCGTCGAGAGATGCGCCGAGGTCTGGCAGGAAGGGCTGGACAACGCCCCGCCCTACAAAATTCCGTAGGCGCGCACCGTACCCGTATCGAGGAGGGGTCGGAGTTTCGCTGCGGCCCCTCGGATACTTGCGCGTCGTGACGCGGCGGAAGCCTATGCGGCCGCGTTCGTGATCGTTCCGCCATGCTGAAAAGTTACTTCGAGACTCGGTCGCGCAGACGGGAGTCGCTGGCCGGCTGGTTGTTTGCAGCCCCTTGGGTGCTGGGGTTGCTGCTCTTCAATTTGTACCCCTTCGTCTATTCCTTCGTCCTCAGCCTGTCCAGTTTCCGGATCGGCTATCCCTTTGCGTGGATCGGTTTCGACAACTACGTCGAGATGTTTACGGACGATCCCCTGTTCGGCAAGTCCTTTGCCAATACCGGATACTTCGTAGTGGTGGGCGTTCCCCTGGGTCTGGTGACGTCGTTGGGCTTGGCGCTGCTCCTGAATCAGAAACTGCGCGCCATTCCGCTGTTTCGCACCATGGTGTTCGTACCTTCCATCGTGGCCGGCGTAGCCGTCGCCTTGTTGTGGATGTGGATTCTGGATCCCAATATCGGGCTGGTGAATTATCTGCTGCGGGAAATCGGCATTCGCTCGCCGCCCCTGTGGCTCCAGTCCGAGGAGTGGGCCAAACCGGCTCTCATCGTCATGACCCTGACCGGAGCCGGCGGGGCCACCATGGTCATTTTTCTGGCCGGGTTGCAGAACGTACCCACGGAGCTGTACGACGCAGCCAAAATCGACGGGGCCAGCGCCGTGCGCCAGTTCTTCTTCGTCACCATTCCCATGCTGTCGCCGGTGATTCTCTTCAACACCATTACCGGGATCATCGGCGCCTTTCAGGTCTTTACCTTGGCGTATGTGGCCACCAGCGGACATGGCGGGCCCAACAACGCGACCATGTTCTATGCCCTCTACCTGTACAACATCTCCTTCTGGTGGGGCCGCATGGCCTACGGGGCCGCCATGGCCTGGTTCATGTTCGTGGTCATCATGCTCTTCACGCTCCTGCAGCTGGCTTTCTCCAAACGTTGGGTGTACTACGCCGGCGCCTAGCCGCTCTTTACTCCCATGGCCGAATCCCTCCCTCTGGCTCCCGCTCGGGCCCCGGGTCCGACCCTGCCGGGCTTGCGGGTCGCCGTGCGCAAGATCGTGCTGTATCTCCTGCTGACGGCCATCAGCCTGTTTTTCTTCTTGCCCCTGCTGTGGATGTTTACCACCGCGATCAAACCCACGGCCCAAATGTTCAAGACGCCGCCCGTGTGGATCCCCAATCCCCCGCACTGGGACGTGTTCTGGACCACTTGGACCCGCGCCAGCTTCGGCGTCTATCTGAACAATACGGTCCAGATTACGGGTTTGTCCATGTTGGGCCGGATCGCCAGCTGTGCTCTCGTGGGGTTCTCCTTCGCCCGTCTGCGCTGGCCGGGCCGGAACGTGCTGTTCATCGTCACGCTCAGCACCATGATGCTGCCCTTTCAAGTCCTGATGATCCCGCAGTTTCTCATTTTCAAGTCCTTCGGCTGGATCGACACCCATTACCCGCTGTGGGTGCCGTCCTTCGGCGGCACCGCCTTTTACATCTTCCTGATGCGGCAGTATTTCCTGACTCTGCCCCGGGAATTGGACGACGCGGCCAAGATCGACGGGTGCAGCTGGTGGGGCATCTTTTACCGGATTCTGTTGCCTCTGTCCCGCCCCGCCCTGGCGACCATCGCCATCTTTACCTTCATGTCCCAGTGGAATTCGTTTCTGGAGCCGCTTATTTTCCTGAACCGCTCCAAGAACTACACCTTGGCTCTGGGCTTGGCCATGTTCCGAGACCAATTCGACGTGGACTGGAACGCCATCATGGCCATGTCCTTCCTCATGGTGCTGCCCTGCTTGATCGTGTTCTTCCTGGCGCAAAAGTATTTCATCCAGGGGATTTCCACCACGGGCCTCAAAGGGTGAAGGCCGGGCCGGGATCGAGGCCCCGGCCGGCGCCGGGGGCGCGTTTCGGATCAATATAATTATATCTTTGCGCATGCGGCAACCCGGCCCGCGCCCAGACTCCCCTCGGCATGATCTGCAGGCATAATGGATGGGCGGGGACATTGGCCCGAAGGAAGGCGACGTGACGGCATGGGATTTCAGACTGGGACCGGATCAGGCCTCCTTTGCCGCGGAGTTGGACCGGCTCGCGGCTTCGGATCTGGTAAACCGGATCTGGCGCCGGGACTTCACCGTGTGGAGCCACAGCCCCGCGGAAATCTGCAACCGGCTGGGCTGGCTCGACATCCACGAGCGCATGAAAGCGGAGGTTCCGGCGCTGCAGGGCTGGGCCCAGCAGATGTACGCGCGCGGCCTGCGCCAAGCCGTAGTAATCGGCATGGGCGGCTCCAGCCTGGCCCCGGAAGTGTTTTCCGCACTCGTGCCGCCCGGCAACCGCGCCTGCGCCTTGCAACTCTACGTCTTGGATTCCACGGACCCCGCCCAAATTGCCGAGTTGGATGCCAAACTGGATCTGACGCGGACCCTGTTCCTAGTCGCTACCAAGTCGGGCGGGACCGTGGAAACCCTTTCGGGCTACAGCTATTATCGGGACAGGTTGCAGCCCGCGCTGCCGGCCAGGGAGGTCGGCCGGCGCTTCGTAGGCATCACCGACCCTGGCAGCAGTCTGACGGAGCTGGCGCGGCAGGACGGCTGGCAGCGGATCTTCGAAAACGATCCCGATATCGGCGGGCGCTACTCCGCGCTGTCCTTCTTCGGCCTGGCGCCGTTGGCGTTGCTGGGAGCCGATGTGGCACGGTTTCTGGGGAATGTGGATGAATCTGTGCGACAGGCGCAGTTGCCGCTGGTCCGGAACCCTGCGGCCCAGTTGGGCGTGTTCATGGCTTTCCAGGCAGCCAGAGGCCGAGACAAGCTCACCTTGTTGCTGCCTTCCCGGCTGGCTCCGCTGGGAGACTGGCTGGAGCAGCTGGTCGCCGAGAGTCTGGGCAAGACCGGCAAAGGGATTCTGCCGGTTCTGGGGGAAGGAGCCGAAGACGTGCCTTGCTTTGGGGACGATCGCTGCTGCGTCGTGGTTGCGCCTTCTGCGGATTGCGACGATCCCGGGACGGCCATGGCGGAGCTGGCGGCGCAGTGCGTCCGGGCGGGTCATCCTACGGCAGTCCTGCCCGGCTCGGCTCCCGGGTATTTGGGCCGGGACTTTTTCCAATGGGAATTTGCCGTGGCGGTGGCTGGACACTGCCTTGGCGTGCATCCTTTCGATCAACCGGACGTCGAGTCGGCCAAAAGCGCGGCCCGCATATTCCTGAACGTCTTCGCCGAAAGCGGAGAGTTGCCCCGGAGCGAGACCGTACCGCCGCAGGCGGAGTACCTGCAGGCATTTTTGGAACAGGCGGAAACGGGCGACTACGTTTCTTTGCAGGCCTATCTGCCGTTGAACGGGCCGTACCGGGACAGACTGGAGAGCCTGCGGCGCGTCATCGGTCACAGCACCCGCATGGCCACCACGGTAGGCATTGGGCCCCGGTTTCTGCATTCCACCGGTCAAATGCACAAGGGGGGACCCAATTCGGGCCTTTTCATTCAGTTCGTCAGGGAGCCCAAACCGGATTTCGACATCCCGGCTCTCCAGACCGTCCTGTCCTTTGGTACGTTGCAAGCTGCACAGGCCATGGGCGATGCCGCGGCTCTGCGGAGGTCGGGCCGTCGGGTCTTGCGCATGCAGTTGGGACAGGATCCCTTGGCGGATCTGGAACGGCTGACTGCAGCATTGGCTGGCGCAGCCCTCGAGAGAGACAAAGCGGTACCGCGTCGCGATCGTTAGACTCGCCCTTTCGGTATCGGAAGCGCACCCTGCCCAAACGACGCCGGCGCACCATAGGCTCCGGTCGGGCTATAGGGATAGGGATGCTGTTTTGGCTGTCGACGGTCGGGGCGGGTTGGACACAGGAAGCAGAAACGGAAGTTGCGCGGCGGGCGATCGCGGACGACATGTCGGTGGCCCCATGGCAGGCCGCCGACCCCTGGGCACACGACGACGACGTTTATACGGGACAGGTTGTCCAAGTTCCCGGAGGGTGCAGCCCCCACTGGACTGTGGCCGCGGAACATACGGTACAGTCTGGCGAGTCGCCGTGGAACATCGCCGTGGATTAGGGCAAGACCCCGCGGCTTGGGCGGAGATCAACCGGCTCGACGCCCAGCGACTGATTTCGGTAGGCCAGGTTCTGCCGTGCGAGATGTATCGGCGATCGCCGTAGGAGAAGCATCGCCCTGGGGCCAGCGACCGGCCGAGGGATTTGGGTGCACCGTCAATCGAGGCGATACGTCGGCCGTGCTTGGTACCCGTCACGCCGTCGCCGAAGCAGAACTGCGCACGACCCACAAATCAGCCGTGAGGACCGGCGTGAAGCCAACCCCACGGCTGTGGATTCCAGGCATGGGGCCGACAGACGGGCCCGCGGATACACGGCCTTGGGCTGCCCGTTACTACGACGGCGTCGATCTAACTAGGCAGCCCGTGCTGAAGCGGTACGAAAAGGAAATCGGCTACTTCGAGTTGGCAGGTTCTCCCCATTTCATTGGCGTGACGGATCGCGGCATCCGCATTTACGTCGACGACGACCTTGTTCTGGACAACCGGCAACCGTGGAGTATCGGGAAGTCACAGGCAGCGCCTTGGTGTTCGTGACTTGGCATCTGGTCCCCGTGTCTACGGACGGACGAATTCCACCGTCCATGGCAACCTCCTGCGCAAAGATCCTCCGACGAAGCCAGGAGTTTGTCCCCAACTCCTGGCTTTGTCCGACCGGGCCGGAGGCCCGGAATTCTACCTTGCCGGCTAGAAAGGAATATCTCCGTCGTCGTCGTCAGGCGTGGTGGTACCGGTTCGGAAAGTGCCTCCTCCGCCTCCTTCGCTGAGAGCCTCGTCTTCCTCCCTGCGTGGGGCGCCGTCTCCCGACGCGCTGCCGTAGCTGCCGGCAGATCCATAGCTGCCGCTGTCCCCCGTCATGCCTGCCTCGTCGTCGCGCCCGGCCAGAAACCGCACCATAGTTGCGTTTACTTCCAGAGACGCTCTCGGTTCGCCGTCACGGCCGATGAAAGCGTTGGCGCTGACACGCCCCACCACCAAGACTTGCCGCCCTTTGGCCAAATACCTGGCGCAGTTCTCTGCATCCCGGCCCCATACGGCTACCCTAAACCATATTGTTTCGTCTCTCCTGTCTCCGTCTCGGGTAGTGAAAACCCGGTTCGTCGCTACATTGAAACTACAAACATTGTCACCGCTGGGCAGTGAGTAGGGTAGGCAAGAAATCCCTGATCTCGTCCAGGCTAATGCTGGGCCTCCCTCCGAACCGTGCATGCGACTTTCACCGCACACGGCTCTCCCACAAGCGTCTGCTGCGGATCGATCCACCGCACGTCGTCGATCCGATTCACTTGAAACTGGGTCTTCCCCACCTTCTGTACCAGGATGCGGCCTCGGTCCCGCAATTCGGTATTCCGGGCCACCTCGCGGACGCGGCATTTGCGTTTCTGGGCCAGGGTGCGCCACAGGGAAGACCGCAGCGTCGCCTGTACCCCCCCCAACCGTCGGCGGTTCTCCGCCAAGGCGTAGAATTGCGCGAAGGCTCCGAATTCCTGAGCGTAGAGGTCGCAGATGGCCGCGTCGGGAAGCGGAGTTCGCTCCCCGCGGCCGGCGGGCTTGCCCTGTACCTGAAAAGGGCGGCACATTTCCGCCGCCGACTGGGCCGACAGCCGCAAGGACACCTTTCCCCTGGAGGCGATGGCCAGATCGTAGCCGAGAAATCGCATGGGCGTCCGAATGCGCGTAACGTCCCGCAACCCCGCGCTCTCGTCTCCGGTGGGCACGGCAAAGCTCTGCACCAAGGCGGAAATCTCCTGGGACCATCGCGCGGCTTCGTCCTTGGGGCCGTTGCCGGCCGCCAGCAACCAGTTCATATACCGTACATACCGCAGAGGAGACGAGGCGCCGTCCCGCGCCGCTGCCGTCGCGGAGGCCAGGCTGGCCAAATGTCCGTCCAGCTCCTGGAGGACCAGGTGATGGCATACGCCATGCAGGCTGCCCGGAATCCAAGACTGGGTGAACAGACTCCGCGGTGTGGCCTCGGGTTGGGGACGGTACTGCAGGAAATGAAACAGCAAGTCCAGGAAACGCCGGTCTTCGACCTTCCCCG
Source organism: Anaerolineales bacterium (assembly GCA_034421855.1). Classification (GTDB taxonomy): domain Bacteria; phylum Chloroflexota; class Anaerolineae; order Caldilineales; family Caldilineaceae; genus Bin34. The sequence goes on along the minus strand of DAOUKB010000105.1, from coordinate 55,990 downwards.
CGAACCATGCGTCGACCTTGTCCGGTCGCAGGGCAGGCAGCTCCCGCAAGTGCCAAATCCCCAGCCACTGCCCGCGTTGGGCGACCACCCGGGCCCCCTTGAGGGCGGAGTGAATACCCGTGCCCGCCCGCAAACCATGGATCTGGCGGCCGTCTCGCCCCGCTACGTACCGGGTCAGAATCCGTACCAAGGCAGAATGCACCAGTTCGTCGCGCGCCGCGTCCCGACCCCAGCGAAACCGTTGGGTTTTCAAGTCCTGAATCAGGTACGTCAACCTCCGATCTGCGGGCCCCGCGTAAATATGAGGGTTGAACAACAGCCGATACGCGCGCCGCAGCGGCAGGTTCTTAGTTCCAAGTGAGTGCAGTGCATCAAAGACGACTTCGGCTTTTTGCATTTCGCATACCTGTAGTCTCGATCCTGCTTGTCTGTTCCCCTTCGCCGTGTAGAAGCCGTTACGCTTCCTCTGACTACTACGGGAACTCCGTAACCGTAGACCGGTCCGGTCCGTAGGTTATCCCGCTGTCCACTCAGGGTGTCCGTATCTAGTCCGCGGTAGGTGACCCGTTCGTCGCGTATCTGAACACATCGGCGTCCAGCGTTCAGATTGTCCGGAGCGTCCTGGCCGATGCACTCGCGACCAGCACTCGAATCTGAAGGAGGGCGGGGCCCCGCCTTCCTGCGCCCTGCAGCGCCCGCGCAACTGGGTTTCAGGCAATCCAGCTTTCACCATGGCGGACAGGCAGCCGCAAGGCCTACGCGGCCCTGGCCATGACATGCTCTGGTCCCCTGAGCCTTTCGGCATCGGGTAAGTCATGCTGCCTGACACATACTCCTTGTGCCGCCGACTCGGTCGGCGAGACACCCTGGCGGCTAACGGCGCACGCGCAACTCAGGATCGGCACCCAGATTGCCGACAATGGTGATTTGTTGATACATGGACGTCCGTCTCCCTGCAAAAAGAAGGTGAAAAAAAGCGGATCTCCGGACGCAGGGAATGCGCACAGACTCCGCCGATTGAGTATGATTATACAGACTGTTGCCAGCCTCTGGCGACGGCATCGACGCCTGATACGCAGCCAGATCTAGGCGGAACGGACCTGAGAACCCATGCCGCATTGGACTTTAGACACTGTGCAGTCGGCTCTCCGGACGCACGGTCTGGACGGTTGGCTGCTGTACGATTTTCGCGGTTCCAATCCGGTGGCCGTAGACGCGTCCGGCCTGTTCCAGACCGGGACCCGACGCTGGTTTCTGTGGATTCCGCACCAAGGCCCGGCGCAATTGTTGATTCACGCGATCGAGCAATCCGCTTTCGTGGAGTTCAATCCCCGGTTCCAGGCCGCAATCAAGACGTATGTCGGCTGGCGTGATTTGCACAGCGCCCTCGCTGCTCTGCTGGGGGAAGCCGGCCGGATTGCCATGGAATTCAGTCCCCGCGACGCCGTGCCGTATCTGGACTTTGTAGCGGGCGGCGTGCTGGAACTGGTGCGGGCGGCGGGGCAGGTGGAGATAGTCGGCAGCGCGGACTTGGTACAGCAGTTTCAAGCAGTACTCACACAGGCGCAAGCCGAGAGCCACCGTCAAGCCGCCGCCAGAGTACTGCGAGTCAAGGAAGAAGCCTTTGCCCATGTGGCCGACACCCTGGATGCCAACCAGACGCTGGACGAATTCGCCTTGCAGGAATTCATCATGGACCGGCTGAGCCAGTGGGGGTTGGAGGCTACGCATAGGCCCATAGTGGCCGTCAACGCCCATGCGGCCGATCCGCACTACGAACCCACGGCCGAGCGGCACGCCGAGATCTCCTGGGGCGACATGTTGCTTATCGATCTGTGGGGCAAGAACCGAGGAGACAAGACGGCTTGCTTTGCGGACGTGACTTGGACCGCTTACTGCGGCTTCCACGTACCCGCCAAGGCAGCCCGGATCTTCGAGTTGGTCAAGGAGGCCCGGGACACTTGCATCTCTTACATTCGGTCGAGACTAAGGGCCGGCGAAAGCGTGCGGGGCTGCGACGCGGACGACGTGTGTCGGCAGATCATCGCCGAGATGGGATTCGGGGAATACTTCACGCACCGTACAGGACATAGCCTGGGGCCTGCACTGCACTTCAGCGGAGTCAATATCGACAACATGGAGACCGAGGACAACAGGTTCTTGGTACCGGGCCTCCTCTTTACCATCGAGCCGGGCATTTACATGCCGGACTTCGATTTCGACAAGACCCGGCGCGACTTGGGTTTGGGCATACGTTCCGAAGTGAATTGTCTGGTATGCGAGGACGATCTGGAAATCACCACGCTGCCGTTGCAGGAGTATATAGTCCCTCTGCTGTAATGGGCCTTCCATGCACCGCAAGCCCTTCCCCTCGCCCCCGTCCAAGGTCGCCCTGTTCGTCACCTGCATGGTAGACATGATGTACCCGCAGGTGGGCATCGCCGCCGTCGAGCTGTTGGAGCAGCAGGGGATGGAGGTGGTGTTCCCGGAGGGGCAGACCTGCTGCGGTCAGCCGGCCTTCAATGCCGGCTACCATGAGGAAGCCGTTTCCATGGCCACCCATTTCCTGGATGTCTTCGGGCCGCTGCTGGAGACCGGGGAAATTGAAGCCGTCGTCGTGCCCAGCGGCAGCTGCGCCACCATGACCGGTCACTTCTACAGTCAGCTGCTGCAGGACGTCGGGGCCCGCCGCCACCAGACGCGGGCCGAGAAGTTGTCTGCCGTCACTTTCGAATTGACCGAATTCCTGGTGGACGTGCTCGGGGTGCAAAACCTGCCGTGCCGTTACGGCGGCAAGGTAACCTACCATGCCTGCTGCCATCTCCTGCGGGAGTTGGAGGTGGACGAGCAGCCGCGGCAATTGCTGCGCCAAAGCGGCGTGGACTTGGTGGAAATGGAAGGCAGTACCGAATGCTGCGGGTTCGGCGGTCTCTTCGCGGTCAAGAACGAGCCCATCAGCACTGCCATGGGCAACGCCAAATTGCGGTATGCCGCCGATTCCGGGGCCGACGTAGTGGTCATGTGCGACGTCAGCTGCATGACCCACATTCAGGGCCTCATGCAAAGACAGCAAAGCCGCCAGCGAGCCATGCATATCGCGGAACTGCTGCATTGGCGTGCGGGCGAAGTTCCGGCCGCGACGGTATCGGCGGCCGCGACCGCCGCCGCCCCGCCGCCTCGTCGTTGGCAGGACATCACAGCGGAAGACCCCCGTGACCATTGACGTCGGCGCCGACTTCAAGACGCGGGTCCGGCAGGCGGTGTCGGATCCGCGCTTGGCGGAAACCGTAACCCGCGCCACCATTAATCTGACCCTCAAGAAGGATCAGCGGTACGCGGAACTGCAGGGCCGACGACTGCGGGCGGAAACGCGGCAGATGAAGACCTATGTCCTGCGCCATCTGCCCCAGCTGCTGGAGCAGTTCGAGCAGAACGTACAGCGGAACGGCGGCCAGGTCCACTGGGCGCGAGACGCCGCCGAAGCCAATCGCCTTATCTGCGGTTTGGCGGCACAGAAAGAGGTCCGCAAGGTCGTCAAGTCCAAATCCATGGCGACGGAGGAAATTCACCTGAACCAGCACCTGGAGGCGGGCGGGGTGGAATGCGTGGAAACGGATTTGGGCGAGTACATCATTCAGCTGGCCGGGGAAATGCCCAGTCATATCGTGGCGCCGGTCTTGCACAAGAACGTGGACGACATTTCCCGGCTCTTCGCCCAGAAGCTGGACATGCCCCGCACCCTGGATCCCCAAGCCCTCTGCGCCAAAGCCCGCAGCGTGCTGCGCCGGCAGTTTCTGGCGGCCGACATGGGCATCAGCGGCTGCAATTTCGCCATAGCCGACACCGGTACCGTCTGCATCGTCACCAATGAAGGGAACGGCCGCCTGGTCTCCACGCTGCCGCGCATTCATGTAGTGCTCATGGGCATCGAAAAGCTGGTGCCCACGACCCAGGACGCCTTCCTCCAGTATCAGGCTCTGGCGCGCAGCGCCACAGGCCAAAAAGCGACGGTGTATCTCTCCATGACCAACGGTCCCAAGCAACCGGAAGACGTGGACGGACCGGACGAGTTTCATGTAGTGCTGCTGGACAACGGACGGAGCCAGATGCTGGCCGACGGCTACGGAGAGGCCCTGATGTGCATTCGCTGCGGGGCTTGTCTCAACGTCTGTCCTGTCTACAAGCAGATCAGTGGACACGGGTACGGCAACACCTACAGTGGTCCTATCGGCGCAGTCGTCTCGCCCTTGCTGGCCCAGGACATCACGGAGATCAAGGAACTGCCTTACGCCAGTACGCTCTGCGGAGCGTGTCGGGACGCCTGTCCGGTCCAGATCGATCTGCCGGGCCTGCTGTTGGCTCTGCGCCACGATCTGGTGGAGAAAAAGGCCATGCCCCGCCTGGAGAAAGCGGGTCTGCGGCAATATGCCAGCACCATGCAGCATGCCGGGACCTACGCCCGTATGGGCGGCTTGGCCGGGGCCGGCAGCCGTGCCCTGGCCCGCGTATCCGGGGGCTCCGTGCGCATGCTGCCGCCGCCCTTGCATCATTGGACCAAGTCCCGGGACATGCCGCCGTTTGCACGACGCAGTTTCCGGCAGCAGTGGAAGCGCCGGAATCGCACCGGGGAGTGGGGATGACCGTGAGCGACGCCCGCACGCAGATCCTGGGCCATCTGAGACATGCGCTGTCCAATCCGCAGTTGCGCTATCCCCCGTCCACCGCGCCGCCCCTGCCTTTTGCGGGACGTACGCCCGTGACGACGCCGTCGCAGGAAAACCAGGGCAATGCGGATCGATTCAAAGCCGAACTGGAGGTGCTGCACGGCACCTGCGACGTAGCCGCCAATCTGGTCGAGGCGCGCATGCTGGCTGTACAGAAGATATTGGCCTGGTCCGACGCGGACAGAGATCTGCCCGGACGTGACACGGATGCCGTCCGGCTGCTGGCGTGGCCGGACGTGGATGCCGTGATACCCGGACTGGCGGATGCCTTGACCACCCGGGGATTCGTGTTGCGTCACCCGACGGACATGTCCCAGCGCGAAGATCGAGCCGAAACGGCGGAAATCCGCATCGGGCTTACGTCGGCTTACGCCGCTTTCGCCGCGACGGGCTCCCTATTGCTGCGGTCAGGGCCGGAGCACAGCCGCGTGGCCAGTCTCTTGCCTTTCCATCACTTGGCTGTAATCTCCGAGGCGGTCTTGTGGTTCAATTTCGAGTCTTGGCTGGCGTACGCGCAGGCACACGGAACCCTGGCCCAGACCATGCGGGGATGCGCCAATCTGTCTCTGGTTTCGGGTCCCAGCAAGTCGGCGGACATCGAATCCAAGTTGACTTTGGGAGTGCATGGACCTCGCCATCTGCACGTCGTAATCGCGCCGGACTGATTTGCGCCCACCGGAGAGGGACCTCCCGGACACGGTGGGAAGACGATTTCCGCATTGCGGCTCACGGGCGTAGAACCTCGTATCGGTCCGGCTTGCGAAGACGAAATCCAGCATGGGGTTCCATAGGTATCCCTGCTGCTACCCAAGATGCCGGCAGGGTCGTCGCTTGGGAGGGGTGGAAAACAGAGCACCTCAATCGTCTCGGAGACTCCGCTGCGACGTGAATACTGGTATAGCCGTGTCCCTGGGAATTGCACCGGAGTCTGGCTGCGCCGCCTGCGGGGATTGAGCGTTCCGGGACGTCCGCCAGGGGGGCGGATCTCAAGGTTTCCAGGTCTACCGCCGACAGGAGCACGGTGGGTGGTCAAGGCCCCGGCCGAACACGAGGTAGTCTAGCCCCTGCGCCTTGTATCGCCGCAGATATCGACATCTGTGGAGCGCAGGGCGGAACGGGTGGACCGACGGCCTCCGGTGCCCGCAGGCCGTATGAACGCGAGGCCAAGAAGAGCGCCATGGGCGCGGGGCTCCGTCCGCCGCACTGTATGCATGTGTCTCGCTTGTCCCGCTGATGGGGCCATGGGGCGCCGCCGTAACCAGACGGCAAGAGTTTTCCGTCTTGCGAGAGCCTTCATCTACAATCGCTTTGGGAACTACAACGTGCAACAGAGGCAACGCCCCTATGTCGCAGGACAAGACTTGGAAAGTAGGATTGATCGGAGCCGGTTCCATCATCCAGTGGAGCCATTATCCCAACTTCGCCCATGCCGTAGACACCACGGAAGTGGTCGCCGTCTGCGATGTGCAAAAAGAAAGAGTGCAGGAATTTGCCGAGTCGCGCGGCATTGCCGGTGTCTATACCGATTACGAAGCCATGCTGTCCCAGGAAGACCTGGACATTGTGGTGGTGGGCGTCCCCAACACCTTCCACAAGCCTATGTCCATCGCGGCCTTGCAGGCGGGAGCCCATGTCCTTTGCGAAAAGCCCGTGGCCTTGACCTTGGCGGACGCTCAGGAAATGTTCGAGACCGCCGAGCAACACGACCGCATTCTGACCGTAGGCACCCACTACCGCTGGTCTGACGCCATGCAAGCTGCCCGCAAGTCGGTAGACGAAGGCTTCTATGGCGATATTTACATGATTCGATCCGTCTATACCCGGCGGGCCGGTATTCCGGGGTTCGGCAGCTGGTTCACACGCCAGGAACTGGCAGGCGGAGGGTGTGCTTTGGACATTGGCGTACATGCCTTGGACAAGGCCCTCTTTCTGATGAACTACCCCCAGCCGGCCACCGTGTCGGGCGTGACCTACGATCGTCTGGGCCGGAGGGGCATTGGCCTCGGGGGCTGGGGCGCGGATCGCCACGCCATCGAACAAGGCGGAACATTCGACGTGGAAGACTTGGCCTACGGGTTGATCCGTTTCCAAAACGGCTCCAGCATCATGCTGCAATCCTCTTGGGCTATGCATTTGCCCGGCGAGCAGGTGGTAGAGGTGTACGGCACCGCAGGCGGCGCCGTGGTCCACTACGACAAGCTGCAGCTTTTCGAGGACATGCACGGCGCCCCTGTCGCCATCGATGTGGAGTTGCCTCGTTCCCAAACGGATTCCGCGCTGGCGCAAACCCGCGATCTGGTCAGGTATCTGGAAGGCGACCAGGATGCTCCCCTCGTGACCAAGGAGCAAGCCGTAGTCGGTATTTCCATTCTGGAAGGACTGTACAAGTCCGCCTCCTCGGGTCAGGAAGTGCAGTTGTAGCGGTCGGAGGGTAAGGCGAGGAACCATCGCCACTACCCGCACGGGGTGTTTCGCCTCGAGGCCGATGCGTCGTCGGTCCCCCAGGCTCGGCTCCGTATCCGCCTTGCTTGCCGATTTGTCCGTTCGCACTCTGTTTCGTTGGGTCTGCAGCTAGGGAATACGACATGGCGTCGCCTTCGAACTCGGGTCTGGCCGTCATCATCCTCAATCACGACAACATCGAATATCTGCCGGCCTGCATGCGGCATCTGCAGGCGGCCGTGGCGGGCATCAGACACGAAATCTGGCTGGTCGACAACGCGTCGTCGGACGGCGCTCCCGATTTCGTAAGGGCACAGTTTCCCGAAGTCCAAGTGATTGAAGCACCTTTCAACGGGGGTTTTTCGGCGGGCAACAACCTGGCTTTGGTGCGGTTGGGATATGGTCCCGAAGACAGAGAACGGGATTCTCGCTTCGCTTATGTGCTTTTCTTGAATCCAGACACCGAAGTCGAGCAGACTGCCCTGCTGCGAATGCTCCTGTACATGGACGCGCATCCGGACGTGGGCGTGGTCGGCCCTCGCATGATCCGACCCGACGGAGTACTCGACCCCAGCTGCAAACGCGGGGAACCTACCCCTTCGACTGCGTTTTTGCATATGACCGGGCTTGCGCGCATCCTGCCGCACCGGCGGTACGGGACTCGGTATCATATGGATCACGTGGCGGCAGCCGAGACTGCGGAGGTCGATTCCGTCATGGGGGCCTGCCAATTGATGCGAGGCAGCGCGCTCAAACAGGTGGGTCTGCTGGACGAGACGACCTTTTTCATGTACGGGGAGGACTTGGATCACTGCCTACGCTTTCGCCGCGCCGGCTGGCGTGTCGTATACCTCGGCGCAGCCCAGGTGCTGCATCACAAGGGAGCCGCCACGCGGAAGAGCAGCGGACGCATGATCCTCGAATTCCATCGGGCGATGGCTGCGTTTCACCGGAAACACTACGCCGAGACGATGCCGACCTGCGTCAATGCGGTGATCTATGCATCGGTCTGGCTGTTGGGCAGGTTCAAGTATGTCCTTAATCTGGGGCGCTCCCCCGCACGGCGTCACGTGGGCTCGGCTCGCCGCCACTGACCCGCGCCGGAGCCCGCCCTGACGGGCACCGAGACGGTCGTGTCTACAGACCGCGCAGACGGACCGCGCCGCGCCGTGCTCTTCGTCAACGGCGTGATTTCCAATCACGACCGTCTGCAGCCTTGGGTGTGTTCCGGGGACTATCTGGTGGGGGTAGACGGCGGGACCCGCCACTGTCTGCAAATGGGGCACACTCCGGACGTGATCATCGGCGACCTGGACAGCTTGGGACCTGATTTCCAGGCTACGGCGAGAAAGCGGGCGGTTCCTATACTCTCGTTTCCGGCGCGTAAGGCCCGTACCGACCTGGATCTGGCCATGGTGCACGTGGCAGCGCAAGGCCTCCCGGCCGCGGTGCTGCTGGGCCTGTGGGGCGGTCGGATGGACCAGGCCATCGCCAATTTGTTGTTGCTCACCCGTTACATGCAGCAGCTGGACATCACCGTGGTGACTGAACATGAAACTGCCTGGCTCCTAGGTCCGGGCTCCGCCCTGACGGTGGAAAATCGCGAGGGGGCTACGGCCAGCATTCTGCCGCTCTCGGCCCAAGCGGAAGGAGTGACCTTGGGCGGCATGGAATATCCCTTGGAAAACGCCCTGCTGCCCTTGGGCACGACTCTGGGCGTCAGCAACGTGGTCCGGCAGTCCCCGGCCTCGGTCTCGATTCGGCGCGGACTGTTGTTGGTGACCGTCTCGCGTAATGATTGAGGCAGTACAGGTCCCCGCTCGGGAGCACGACATAATCCTCGCCCGCGGGAAATCTTCCGGAGCGTACCGTGTATGTATGCCGGACGGCGCGGTGCAAGCCGAAAGGGTCACGACGACCTTCGCCTTGCGGGCCGAACGTTAGACTCTCCTACGGGCCCTGCGTACCTACGGCGCAGGCTAAGTTCCAAGGGCGGCGAAATGTGGTGGAAGCCGTATGGAAACTATGACGAGCACCGCAGCAATCCGGGTGTCGGAGCCCGGGGCGCTGCAACCATGGGATGATTGAAGTACAGAACCTGACCTTCACGTACCCGGGATCGTCCGTGCCCGTAGTGTCCGACGTCACCTTCGCCGTGCAAGAGGGGGAAATATTCGGCTTTCTGGGTCCGAGCGGAGCCGGGAAAAGCACTACCCAACGCATCCTCATCCGCCTGCTGCGCCACTACGAGGGGCGTGTAACGGTCCTGGGCCGTGAGATGCGGGCATGGAGCAACGACTACCATGAACGCATCGGGGTGACCTTCGAATTGCCCAATCATTATCTGAAGCTGACGGCACGGGAGAATCTGGCTCTGTTCGGCGCCCTGTATCGGGGACCTCTGGAAACGACCGAAGAACTGTTGTCCCTGGTGGGATTGGACGACGACGCCGATACCCGCGTAGGACAGTACTCGAAGGGCATGCAGATGCGGTTGAGTTTCGCCAGGGCTCTGCTGCACAGACCCGATCTGCTGTTCTTGGACGAACCGACCGCGGGACTGGATCCCGGGAATGCCCGTAGGATCACCGACCACATCCAACGGTTGAAGGCGGAAGGACGCACCGTGTTCCTTACCACGCACAATATGTGGGTGGCGGACGAGCTGTGCGATCGCGTGGCCTTTCTGGTGGAGGGTCGCATCGTGCTGATCGACTCGCCGCGGCAATTGAAACTGGATCATGGCGTACACGTCGTCAAAGTGGAGTACCGCGCAGAGGGCACACGGACCGCACAGACGTTCGCCATGACCGGCATCGGTCGGAACGAGGCGTTCTTGGAATTGCTGCGTACGCGGGAGATCGAGACCATTCATACGCAGGAAGCCACCTTGGAAGATATTTTCATCCAGGTCACAGGACAGGCTCTGACATGAAGGCGCTCTGGTCCACGTTGCGCTGGGACATGGTCCTGAACTTTCGCCAAGGTATCGTCTACGCGGCGTTGTGGATCGTGATCATGTGGTCCATCATGCTGTCTCTGGTACCGAGTGCGGAACGAGTGCCCGTGCTGATCAGTCTGCTGTTTTTGGAGGTCAGCATCTTTGCCTTCTACCTGATGCCCGGCTTTTACTATCTGGAAAAGGCGGAACGCGTCCTGGACAGTCTCGTGATCTCCCCGATGCCGCTGTGGGTATGGTTGGTGTCCAAGACTGTGGTCTTTTCCGGATTGACCTTGCTGGCCAGCGCCGCGATCGCGCTTGTGGTCAATGGTCCCAGCCTACATTGGGTCTGGTTCGGCGCCGCTGTGCTGCTGTCGGGTATGCCCGTGATTTTGGCGGGGTTTGCGCTGGCCACGCGTTACAACGGGGTGGCCGACTACCTCTTTCCCTCCATCCCCGTACTCTTGGTGCTGCAGCTGCCCTTGCTCAGTTATTGGGGCATTCTCGAGGGCTGGTTCTGGTGGATATTTCCCACGATGCCCGGGTTGGTGTTGTTGGAGGCTGCATTTCAGGACGTCACCCGTACCCGCGCCTTGATCGGGGTGGCCGCGGGGCTGTGCTACGCCGTCCCCGTCTTCGGGTTGGCCCTGCACAGATACAAGGTCACCGTAGTGCGACGCATGGGTGACTGAATGCAGAAGCTGCGCGGTCTGCTCGCGGGCGATCTCAAGCTGGTGTTCCGAGACTCCCTGCTGCAGTTCCTGGTGGTGTACCCGGTGCTGTTGGGACTGCTTACTCGATTCCTGGTGCCGGTCGTCACGGCACGAGTGACACGTGTCGATCTGGTCCAGTACCACGTTCTGATCGGCAGCCTCGTGATTACGTTGCAAGTCGTGATGCTGGCCGGTACCGTATTGGGCTTGATGGTGCTGGACGAGAAGGACAATCGGACTTTGATCGCCTTGCAGGTTACGCCCTTGCCGCTGCGCCACTACATGGCCTATCGCATGGGTTTGCCTATGGCGTTCAGTCTTCTGGCGAGTCTCCTGAATGTGGTCCTGTTGAACTCGTTTCTCCCCCATCCTGACTGGGGAGGCATGATCCAGGTGGCGATCCTGGGATTTCTGCCCTTGCCGGTCTACGTGTTGTTCATAAGTTCCCTGGCCCAGAACAAGGTACAAGGTCTGGCCCTGACCAAAGCGCTGGGCCCTTTCATCATACTGCCGGTCATTGCCTATTTCGTGCCGGAGCCATGGCAATGGCTGTTCGGACTTGTGCCTACCTACTGGCCGGCCAAGGCCTATTGGCTGCTCATGGCCGGCGATGCTTTCGGGTCCGTGCTGCTGGCCGGAATCGTTTGTTGTGTGCTGTGGAACTGGGCCTGGCTGCAACTGTTTCAGCACCGGGTCCTGCGCGCGCTCTTCTGAGGCCGCGAGCTCCGGATCTCCCGGGACGGCATCGCCGGCATACGACTGCCCCAATCCACATCCGGAAAATCCGACGGCGGAATCTCTGTTGTGGCCCGGGCGGGCCCATGTAGCGGTCCAAGACCGCGGGGACAGTCGAAGCCGGATATCCCCTGGGCCGAGAAGCTGCGTACACGCCAGGCCCCCAAGAGGTCAAAGAGGCCGCCTGGATCTGCGGCAGTGTCGAGCCAGCGCCAGCGCCGCCGTCCCGTGGGCGAACCGCGACTGTCCGCGGGTTTGAGCCTCGCCTCTAGGCGCTACGCCAACAGGACGGTCTGGTCCGGCTCCACGTGAATGCGGGCGGCCATGCGCGCCTCCGGCGCGAAGTCGACCGCGCAAGGCAGCGCCAGTTCGTCGACTACCTGCGAGAGCACATGGGGATGGGGATGCATCAATACCAGCGATTCCAGGTGGAAGTTGCCTGGCGCCGAAGCTGCCGGATGCTGGTCGGACTGCCATTCAATCGCAAAAGGTATCAATCCGGTCAGATCGTGGCTGTCCACCTCGACGGGCGGTACCGGTTGCGCAGACCGCCAACGAAATTGCACTCCGTCGGGGCTGGCGCGGAAACCCGCGTGCAACCGGGTCTCCAGACCCAATTGCTCGGTTCGGCGGATGTGGATCCTCCAATCCATGGGGCGTACTGCCCATGTGATCAGCTGGGGTTGCGTCAGATCTGCGAGGCCGTAGGGCAGGTTCCGTTTCGGTACGTTCTGTGCTGGATCGGGGGCGATGATTTCCAGGTAAGCGCCGGAACCCAAGGCCAGCAAGGCATTGTGCGTACCGACGCCAGGATGTTTGCCGCCCGGTACGGGCGCCGTCCCTAATCTGGCCTGGATGAAAGCCACGCCTTCCGACAGGTCCGGGACGCCAAACAGCAAATGGTCCAGTTCGGTCTTGGACATGGTTCAGGTCTCCTGGGGTCGGGTCGTCGGATCGGGTCGTCGGTCTTGGCGCGCCAGCAGCAGGGCAGATCCGACTGCTGCCGCCAGATAGGCCAGCTGCGGCCATCGCACAACGGGACTGGCTCCTCGATACAGCACAAAGGCTTCGGTGAAGAGCAGCAGCAAGGATGCACAGAAGAGTCCGAGCCACAGTTCCCGCTGTGCGGGCCAGTTCCCGTACCAGAGCAGGAGCCAGATGGGCAGACAGCCCAAGCCCAGATACAATCCGACGGGATGCCGCAGCTGATTTCCGTAGGGCAGGGCCCACGGCATTTCCGATATGGTTCCCACCAGGCGGCCACTGAGAAAAGAGCCCAGGAAGTACAGGACCCCCCCGCCTATCAAACCGGTAAGTACCGCAGCCCCGAACTTCACCGGATCCATCCTACGCCGCACTAGGAAAGCATAGCCGACTGCAACTGCGGCAACGATGCCCGGCAGGGGATGCAGACCCGTAGGCCGAAACGCCAGGATATCCAGCCAATGGGCCTGGTATGCAGACCAGAAAGTCGCCACGTGACCTAACCGCGCCGCCACCAGGCCTGTGACCAGAGTCAATATCAGCCCTCCCAACACCTCATCGTAGTTCAGCCCATGCTGTTGACCCCTGCGGGAGGCCAACTCCATAGCCAACCATGCCGCCAGCAAGGCCGACAACGGGCCGGTGGGAAAGGCTATGGAACCTAGGTGAACAGTAGGAAACATGGCGGGACCTTGCTTCAAGTCGGGTCTGATTCGCCGGCACGTTTGTCGTCCGGCAGCCGCCGGCCTCGCAGAGCGGCTCCAGGATCAAACCAGCTGATAGTCCAGCGAGTGATGTCTGAAGTAAGTGGCATACAGTTCGGCATAGTGGCCGCCGTCGTCCATTAAGGAGTCGTGGGTGCCTTCTTCCAGGATCTGACCTTCTCTCATCACGATGATGCGGTCCGCCGCCTGAATGGTGGAAAGCCGGTGGGCAATGACAATGGCCGAGCGATGCACCAGCACCTGTTCCAGGCCTTCTTGGATCTGAGTTTCCGTCAAGGGATCCACGCTGGCGGTGGCTTCGTCCAAGATGATGATACTCGGATCCTGCAGCAGCAGGCGCGCCAGAGCCACCAACTGGCGTTGTCCCAGCGACAGACTGCGGCCCGCTTCCCCCACATTGGTGTCCAGTCCCTGCGGCAAAGCGTCCAACCACAGACCCTGGCCGATCATGGCGGCCGTTTCTTCCAGTTCGGCATCCGTGGCCTCCGGAGCGCCGTACCGGATGTTGTCACGCACGGTACCTGAGAACAGGAAAGGAATTTGAGCCACCATGCCCAGCTGCCGGCGATAGGAAAACAAGTCGTAGTCCCGGATGTCCACGCCGTCGACTTCGATGCTGCCCTCTTGGAACTCGTAGAAGCGGGCCACCAGTTTGGTGACGGACGACTTGCCGGCTCCCGTGTGGCCCACCAGCGCCACGGTCTCTCCGGGTTGGATATCCAGCGAGAACCGGTCCAGGACTTGTTCCTGGTCGGAGTACCGGAAGTTCACTTCCTCGAATCTGATGTGGCCGTCCAGCCGTCCCGCCGGGATGTCGTCGCGCTGTACCACGCGCGGTTCGGCGTCCACGAGGGCAAATACCCGTTCCGCGGCGGCCATGCCCAATTGCAGCTGACTCCAGAAGGAGGCGATGCTGGTCAGCGGGAACCAGAAAATTTCTATGCTGACGATAAAGAGATACCACTCTCCCACCGTGAGCCGTCCGACGAAGGCGGAGTCGCCCCCGAAATACAGCACTACGGCCGTGGCCAGACCGGCCAGCGTAAACAGGACGGGAAAGATGCCGGCGAACACGATGCCTTGCTTCAGACCCAAGAAGTACGAGCTCTTGTTGACCTTCAGGAAGGTTTGGTAGATGGACATTTCCTGATTGAAGTTCTTGGCTACGGAAATGCCGGCCACCGTCTCTTGGATGGTGGTGTTCAGTTCGCCCAGAATACGCCGTACCTGAGTCGAGACGTTGCGCGCGATGTGACGGAACGCCAACGCCGCCGCGATGACCAAGGGACAAACGGCCACCGTGATCCAAGCCAGCTGCGTATCGATGTAAAAAAGAATTCCGAACAGGAGAAAGACCAGCAACAATTGACTGAGCAAATTCAGGGTCAGCGTCACCGTATTGGAAAATTCCTGCGTATCCGAGGTGACCCGACTGACGATGCTGCCGCTGGGAAATTCGTCGTAGAAAGACATGTCCCGTGCCATCACCGCCGTGAACGCATCTTGGCGTAGCTTGTACACCACTTTGGCGACCACTGCCGCCGTCAACTGTTGGCGCAAATAATTGAAGATCCAGGCCAGAATCCCGGCTGCCAGCACGGCTCCGACCAAGGGCAGCACCGACAGGAAATCGAAATCTTCTTGCAGCTCGTCCACACCGCGGGAAGTCAAAAGGGGCAATGCGGTTTCCATCACGGAATTCAGAAAGAGCATGGTGGAAACAAAGACCATGGTCCGCGCGTGAGGCTTGAAGTAGGCCAGAATACGCCCCACCAGGGCCCGATCCGAATAGGTGCGGTCGTATTCCTCGGCGTTGAGGCCGTCCATCATGAAGCCCATCAGCGCACCAATTCCTGGAATGCGGGGGCTTCGTCGCGCAGAAAGATATGGCGGTACAAATCGCACCGGGCCAGCAGTTCCTGATGGGAACCCAGATCGACGACTTTCCCTTGGCCTAGGACCAAGATTTTGTCCGCCTTGCGGATCTGGGCAATGCGGTGGGTGATCAGAAACGTCGTACGGCCTGCCATCACCGTGTTGATGGCCCGTTGGATCTCGTCTTCCGTGGCGCTGTCGACCGCACTGGTGGAGTCGTCGACGATCAGGATGCGGGGATCCGTCAGCAAAGCGCGGGCAATGGCGATGCGTTGCCGCTGGCCCCCCGACAGCGTCACGCCGCGTTCCCCAATCTTGGTTTCGTAGCCATCCTGAAACGCGGTGATGAAGTCATGGGCTTGGGCCTGGCGCGCGACGTCCTCAATTTGGGCCTGAGTGGCCGCCGCGGACAGGCCGAAGCCGATATTTTCGGCCAACGTGCGGGAGAACAGGAATATGTCCTGTTCAATCGTGGAGATCTGGCTGCGCAAGGAGGCCAGATTCCAGTCCTTGACGTCCACGCCGTCCACATACACGGTGCCGCTGGAAGCATCGAAAATCCGATTCACCAACTTGGTGATGGTGGACTTGCCCGTACCCGTCTGTCCCACGATGGCGATGCATTCCCCAGGATGCACCGTGAAATTGATGTCTTGGAGAGCCGTGTTCCCTGCATAGTCGAAATTGACGTGCCGGAATTCCACCTCGCCCTGGATCTCGCCGGTGTGACCGCGTGGATTTTCGTCCAGTTCCGTGTCTTGATTGAGGAGTTCCAGAATTCTCTCTGCACCCGCCCGGCCCATCTGGACCAAGGTGAAAGTGAAGATGGAGATGAACGTGGGGAACCGCAGGAAAAACGCCAACCCCATGAAGGCGACCAAATCCCCGATCGTGATCAGATCCAGAGACACCATGTACAGCGCGTGGCCGAAACCGATGGCCAGCGCAATGCCCAGCAAGAGCATCGGCCAATAGCGGGCCTGGATTTTGCCCTGTGCCATAAAGTGATCGCGATGTTGGCCAATGGCATGAAAAAACTTGTCCTTTTCGGCTTCTTCCTGTGCCGTGGATTTGACCAGTTCAATGCCGGAGATGGCCTCGGACAACGTGGCGTTCATCATGCCGAAGTGCATCTGCAGAGCCCCGGATACCGGGTTCAGCCGCTTGTTGTAGTTGCGCAGCGTGAAGTAGAGGGTGACGACGAAGATCCCCGGTACTATGAGCAACTGCGGATGGATGAAGCCGATCATGGTGATGGGGAAGACGACGGCCAGCAGCGAATCCATGATGAGGCCGGCTCCGGGCATGATCATCATGCCCAGCTGTCGTACATCGTTGGTCGCCCGGGCCATGATGTCCCCGATTCGCTGCTGGTTGTGGAAGGTCTGACTCTTGCCCAGCAAAGAAATTTCCAGTTCCTCACGGACATCCCGCTGCAGCAGATTGGCCAATACCTCTTTGAGGCTGCTGGACACCAGATCCGCAGGCCCGCGCAGCAATACGATCGTTACGGAAATTGCGATGATGGACACTAACGGCTGCGGCCAATTGGCGGAGTCCTGCAACGTATCGAAGGCTTTGCCGATCTGCACAGGCAGCAAGCTGTGCAGGAACATCCCCGCCACTGCCGTCAGGATGGTCATGACGAACTCGAAACGGCGGCGCCAGAGATGCGACATGATCCAGCGCACCGGCCCGCGACGGTCGGACTGGAATTCGTCCGCTACGCGAAATTCTCTGAGCTTGGCTGTGGAGGCTAGGGCCATAAACGAGGAGGGCAAATAAGAGAACCGATGCCGCCTAAGGCCGGAAGTGTACCCTATCCTTCCGCAAATCTGCGAAATTGCGGCATTTAATTTTAGGTTTGTTTGTACGAATATATGGTTTCGGTGATGCCGGCAACCTGACGCATGCCGGGAAAAGCGGCCGCAAGGCGATGGCGGGGGACGGCCGCATCCTTCAAGGTAGGCTCCCGCGGAGCCGATGCAGCCGCCTATTCCGGGGTCGGGCGCCTGCGCGACGGCAGCTCCGGGCGCTCCCGCCCTGTTTGGGTCGCCTTGGGCAGAGAGTTTGAGCCGGAGCAGTATGCGGACCTAGGGGCCGCACTACCAGCGTGTCGGGCCGCGGAGGGCCAATGCAAATTGCGGTTTTCTCCGGCGGAAGATGATGTCTCCGTCCCGGCGAACGGTCGCCATGCAGCCTGCGTGTACCCATGGATACCTGGAACGCTCGGGGCCGGCATGGACATGTACGTGGCCGGTGAAGTCCCTGGGTGCACTCTAACCGGGGATCTCGAGGCATGTCGCATGCGTATTGGGGTCGACCTACACTCCGCGGTCCCCAGTCGCTGCTTGCAAGGAGGCGGAACGGCAACCCGGATACCGGTCTGTATCCACCCGTTTCCCGGTACGGATACTCGACGCGAAAATGCAGGCCCGGTAGGACGAAATGCATACGGCAGGATCGAAGCATGTAAACGTCGTCGGTACCAGCTCCACATCATCGATCCCCATCGCACTTGGCTTAGTAGGTCGGCGGCATGCGTTTCGGTGCTCCGGCTGCCGTAGCCGCCTTGGAGCCATGTGGCCGGAGCGCCGGAACGGCATGACCTCCGTTACGTCTCCCTATCGACCACCCTCTACCGAGGCAAGCCGCCCGACAAGCAATCAAGCATGGCCGGCGCAAGTACAGGAAGGAATTCTGGAGGTTGCCCTACCCATCTGCGCTCCTACATCATCTATATCTATAGGGGACTTCCACGAGCAACAGGTAGCAGCGCGCTGTTTTCTGGACGAAGTCTGGGCCGACATCGCCCGGGGTCACAACGGCGTGTCCACAGTGTTTATTGAACGCGGGGCCATGTACGAGGCCAGCGGTCCCGAAGCCTTGCTTCCGGGGGACGCAACCCAATTCGTCAATGGTGGGGCGGCTGTGAGCGCATCGGGCGGGTACGGCCGGAGACACTCGAGTCGCCCCAGGCATGGCATCGTGGGACATGCCTGTCGGACGCTGGATACGGCAGTAGGGACTGTTCTCGCAGCCCCCGTTCAGGCCGGGGACGGACGTTTCCGAGGAATCCGGCATGCCGCTGCCTGGGATCCTCATCCGGAAATGCGGAAAGCCCGCGCGGGATCCCCGCCCGTTTGATGTTGGATGCCCAATGCCGGACGGGCCTTCGGCGCCTGACCCAAGTGGTATCCGTGTACCGACTGCAGGATCGACGGGCAAAGAGGATCGCAGAACGCCCGATGTCCACCGAGTACCGAACGTCCAGACAGCCGGCAGCCCCTACCGTCGTGTAGACGTTTCTGCACGGAAAGTCCAGGTCTGCCTTGTCTGCAGGAAAACGCGCACCGGGCACCTGACTTGGTCTCGGCTTTGGGGTGTCGCCGGGCAAGTTCCGTCTTTCTCAATCCAACACACGGGAAATCCGACTGTTTCGTCTGGATGATGGGGGACTTTGCTGCCAGTCGTCGGCGTTGCCTCCAGAAGTGCGGCGATGGGCCACCTAGGGGCGAGATTCCGTTGTCGAGCGACCACGTTGTCGGCTTCTGAGGAGCCGACGGGGCAGTCTTCGTCCAGCTCGGCGACGCCCAGGAGTTTGTCCGGCGGAAACCGGCAACAAGGGATTACGTAGGCATTCCGGCGTTGCGGCATGGGCCTGCCGCAGTTGTGCGCAAGGGATCGTTTCCTGTAAGGGGGAGCCTCTGCCTACGTGCATCACACCAGTCCCTACCTCATGATGCACCGGCGCGAGCCCCGGGTCGTTCGGGTACACTGATCGACATTGCCTCGGAGCAGTACGCGCGCCCAGCGATCGACGGGCATCTTGGTACGCAGAGCGGAGGACATGCATGAAGATTCTCGTGACGGGCGGCACGGGGCGCGTCGGCGCCAATCTCTGCAGGCTGTTGCTGGCACAGGGACATACGATTCGCGCATTTGTATATCCGGGAGATGCGTCTCGGGCCCACAAACTGGACGGCTTCGACAACGTAGAAATTCTGAAAGGCGACCTGCGCAATTATGCGGATGTCCAGAAGGCGGTTGCGGGTGTAGACGCCATCTACCATCTAGCGGCGGCTTTCGGGGGACCGTTCGACAATCGCCAATATCTGGCCATCAACGGCATGGGCACGTTGAACCTGCTGGAGAGCGTTCTGGAACTCTGTCCCGATCTGCGCCACTTCGTCTACGCCTGCACGGAAGCCGTTTATTGGCGGCTGGAGGAGCGCAGCGCGCATCTGACGGGCCGGGAGAGTCGCTATTTCGCCCAGCCCATCACGGAGGAGATGGTGGCCCGGTATCACCAGATGCCCTACTTCCTGACCAAGTGGATCGGGGAGGAGCTGGCCATGTCGTACCATCGTCAGTATCAGGTGCCCGTCACGTCGTTTCGCTTTACCACCATCATCGACCCCAGCGAGTTCCTGAACGATCGGGGGCTGCCCGGTCTGTTTCTGCTGAGTACCGCCTACCAGACCTATGGAGCCCAGCACAGTCCGGATCCGGACGAACAGGCCCTGCTGGAAGAAATCCGGACGCTCTGGACAGGTGCGGAAAAGTTTCTTCTAAGCCGGAATCCCAACGGCGTGCCGTTCCGTCAGCACTTCAGCGACGTCCGTGACATCGTCCAAGGGCTGGCCTTGGCCTTGACCCACGACAAGGCCATTGGCGAAGAATTCAACTTGGGTGGCGCCGCCATATTCGATTGGGCCGAGATCGTGCCTTTTCTGGCGGAGCGCCACGAGATGGAGTACGTAGAGGCCCGCATTCCGTCCGCCAACTACTTTGCACTGGACACCACCAAGGTGAAGTCCTTGCTAGGGTATCGTCCGCAATACGGCTTTCGGCAGATCCTGGATACGGCCGAGGCCTTTCGCCGCGGCGAGTCTACCGACGTGATTCCCACAGGGATCCGTTGGGGGACGGGTATCTGACTCGGCCTCGCCGGACCATAGACGACTGTCGCTCACGGTGGGCGGCGCGGCAGAAACGACTACGATGCCGAGCTCGGCGACGTAGTCCGGTCTAGTCACCGACGGAAGATTGTCCTGCCGGGGGACTGTGCCGACGGAACAGGGATTCCGCCGGTGTTCTGGATGAGGCGTGTGCTTTGCCGTACGCTTGTTGCCGGGCAATGCGGTATTCCGTGATTTCGTGCAAGAAACAATGATCTCTTTATGCGGAAGGCCGCAACGGCGCATCGCATTTTCCGGAACACCACAGCGCACCGTACCGCCGTGGGAATGCAGCGGTGCTTCCGGTGTGGTGATCCCGGATTTGGTCTCGACCGAAGTACCGCCGAAAGACGGCAATCGCCGCAACGGGTCTTCCCCGGAAGATGGGGCGCAGTACCCATGCTGCCGCGCAACTTGCACGGCCCAGAACGTATGCCGTCTCCGATCCCGGCAGACAGGGATCCGGCCAGGATGCCGGATTACAGAGTTCCCGACAGTGGGGAAGCGCCAGAGTCTAGTTGCGGACGGCAAGCAAGGTTCTGGAGCATCTAGGTACGGCGTCTACCGGGTATAGTCGGGGGTTGGTTGCGTCGTACTGGCTGTGGGGGACCGGAACCCGTAAGGGGCTTCCGTCCGGGTCTGCGCTTGCCCTGTCGCCGCATCAGCGGGATATCACGGCAACCTTGCCCCAGGCTCTTTCTCCTCGTTGCCCGGGGGTCCGCCGGTGTTTCCTCCTTCCCCTCGTAAGTTACGACGCACAGGAGTTTTTCGTGGTGTACCGTCTCGGCAGGCTTTCCGATACTGGTCTGGGCTCCTCGTCCGCATTGCGTGCGGGGGCAGTGCAATGCCGTCCAGGATCGGCCGCGAGCAACCATTTCTCGGCAAAGGCCGGATGGAAGTTGTGGTATCAATAGAGGCAGACGGACGCAAATGGCCCGGAAAGTTCGAAGCCGTGTAGTCCATAAGGCGGGTCGGCGTGGAAAATCGAGCCGAGAAAGTCACAAGGACGAACAGCGATACCGAACCTTTCTTCTCGGTAGACACTACCGGAGATTTTGGCCTCTTGCGCCGCGACGGCAGGCTGTACGTAGACAAGACGCAGGTCATTGCCCGACTGGCGGGACCGCAGGGAGACCGGAACGTCTTCTTTGCGCGTCCGCGCAGATTCGGCAAGAGTCTGTTGGTTTCCACATTGGCGGCCTTGTTCCAAGGGCGGAAGGAACTGTTTGCCGGCAACAGCAACGGCTCGGTCGAGACTTGGATTCATAAAGAAGGGGCGTGGAACTGGAACGCGGCGAATTGCTTTCCCGTAATCCGGTTGAACGCAACCCTCACCGACGTTCACGAAGTCGACCTGCTGGCCGAAGAGCTCCACAACCTCGTCAGGCGGCTCTGCCGGGTTCACGGGGTCCCCGCATTGCCGGAAGGCACCCGTCTGAGTCCCGCGCGGGGACTGCGCCACCTGATTGAAGATCTGCACGCTCGGACAGGTCGGGAAGTCGTGGTGCTGATCGACGAGTACGATGCCCCTATCATCTCCAATCTGGACCGTCCGGTCATCGCAGACGTGCTGGATCTGATGCGGGCCTTTTACGGCGCCTTGAAGGATTGCAGCGGCATCCTGCGCTTGCTTTTCGTGACCGGTATTACGCGGTTTGCCGGTACCGGTTTGTTTTCAGGGGCCCATCATTTGGTCGACTTGTCCGCGGACCCGGCCTTCCACGCGCTGGTGGGTATTACGTCGGCAGAGTTGTCCGGCAGTCTGCGGCCCTGGGTAGTACGGGCTGCCCGAACCCTGGGGCTGCCCTTGGCAGAGGTCTACGAAGCTCTCGCCGCTTTTTACGCCGGCTACCGATTCGGTCCCGTCCGCAGTCCCGTCTACAATCCCTACTCTCTCTTGCTGTGCCTCCGGGATATGGGACAGTGGGAGCGGGCCCAAGAGATCAAAGGGCGCGGCCTGCGCCATGGCTTGCCCAACTACTGGGCCGAATCGGGATCGCCGGAATTCCTGATCAGACTGCTGGAAGCGGGCGTGTACGACTTGGCTCAGTTGCCCAGCGACGTCGGCAAGCTGGAGCGGGTCTCGTACGACGTGCGGCGTCCGGACTACGCTGCCCTCATACACCAGTTCGGTTTCCTGACTCGCAAAGGGAGCCAGGCAGCCGGATGGTACCTGGACTTTCCCAACCGCGAGGTGCAGGTCACCTTTGCCGAAATCGTCGTGCGGGGACGGGCGAGCAAGTTGCCGAAGCTGGACTATACTCTGCGCCACTACGTTCAGCAGGCCGTGTTGGACGCGGACGCCGATGCGCTGGCGGAAATCTTCTCGGCCTGTCTGTCCGGCTTGGATTATTGCCTGCAATCCCTCGTCGGGACGCGCGCCGCTCGCGCAGAACCGACGAGGGTCCGGCGCGGGTGGACCCAGCGTTGGGACTACGAGACCCATTACCAGGCTCTGCTATGCCACACTTTGCGTATGGCCGGTTTGGCGCCGTGGGCGGAAGTCGCCACGGCGGGGAGGCGTATCGATGTCGCCGTCGACCGGCCCGACCGGGTTTTCGTGTTCGAGGTCAAGCTCGATGCATCGGCCGAAGCCGCCTTGCGCCAAGCCTGCACCGGCGACTATCCCGGTCTGTTCGCGGCGACCGCCAAAAGTGTGACCGTAGTGGGTCTCAACATCGACACGCAGGCCCAGAGCGTCGAGGCGTGCTGGGTACAGGACCTGGGATGCTATCGGCGGCGGGCGGCGCGCTGGGAGCGCGAACCGTTTGCCGTGTCCCTGCACGAGTTGGCTCTGACGCCGGTCGAGCAACGATCTGTGCCGGCTTTCACAGGCACAGGACTGACGAAGAGCGGAACAGCCCGCGCGGCGGGCCCGCCGTGAAGCCATAGCCGGGTCGAGGGGACGCCTTGAGCGTCGAGATCGTACGGCATCGACGATGCGGCATCCGGGAGTTGCATCGCTCTCGAGGAGACCTCGCTGCCGCCTGCACGTAGAGGGCCGAGCCAGAAGACCAAGTCGAACGGGACATGCAGATCTGCAGGCAGGAAACTTCGGTGCTGCCCCCATGTACCGTCGAGTTCGCTTTGCGCCCAGCGGCAGGCGTCGTTTGGGAAACCGCCGGCTCCGCGGATCTGCACCGACCACCCAAATAGCCTCGTACGAAACTCGGCCGTCGGTATCGCCCGGTCTCGGCAATTCCCCTGCGGTCGTTCCCGGACGGACCAGATGCCTGCTCCGGCGAGAGTCAGGAGGAGAGCAGTCTCGGTCCGGGCCCTTTGGCGCCCCAGATCTCGATGGTCCGGCGTCGATGCCGGTGCAGCGGAGCAGGCCCGGCATGCTTTCCGCCACAGGCCGGAACCACCAGCGAATTCTCGCATTGTAGTTCCTAATGTTAGAGTTGTCGGGTGGAACCAAGTCGTTCCCCCAGAGAAGACTCTCTCACGCATTCCGTCCTTCCGCGCATCGGCGCGACTCGATCCTGTACCTGCGGCGACCATAAGGTGTTCTGTCTATGAGACTCTCGTGGAACGAAATACGCGTTCGGGCAGCCCAATTCATACAGGAGTGGCAAGGCGCCCGTTACGAAAAGGGCGAAACCCAAAGTTTTTACAACGATTTCTTCCACATCTTCGGCGTTCGCCGCCGAAGCGTAGCCCGTTACGAGGAGCATGTTCGGCGTCTGGACGATACCCACGGGTACATCGATCTGTTCTGGCCCGGTGTGCTGTTGGTGGAACAGAAGAGCGTCGGTCGTGATTTGGATGCGGCGGAAGAGCAGGCCGGCGGTTACTTCGACGGGTTGTCCGAAAGAGAACGTCCCCGGTATCAGTTGGTCTGCGACTTTCAGACCTTTCGCCTGCGGGACCGTGACGAAGACGAGGTCGTGGAATTTCCGCTTGCGGATCTGACTCGTCACATTGAACGCTTCGGTTTCATTCTGGGGGTGGAAAAGCGCAGCTTTCAGGATCAGGATCCGGTCAACATCGAAGCCTCGGAACTGATGGGACGTCTGCACGATGCCCTCAAAGCAGTGGGCTACAACGGCGAGGACTTGGCCCAGTTTCTCGTGCGCACCTTGTTCTGCCTGTTTGCCGACGACACGGGTATTTTCGAGCAGCGCGGTCTGCTACATGAATTGATGCTGGAACGGACTGCCGAGGACGGCAACGATACGGGAGCATGGCTGGCGCGCGTGTTCGAAGTATTGAATACACCAGTGGCTGTACGCCAGACCTCCTTGGACGACGATCTGGCCCGCTTGCCGTATGTCAACGGAGAGCTGTTCGCACGCCGGTTGCGCTTGGCGGAATTCGACTCCAATATGCGCCACGTGCTGATTGAAGCCTGCGAATTCGACTGGACTGCCATATCCCCTGCCGTCTTCGGAGCCCTCTTTCAAGCCGTCATGGATCCTGCTGCCCGTAGAGCGCAGGGTGCCCACTACACGACCGAACAGAATATCCTGAAGGTCGTGCAACCCCTGTTTCTGGACGACTTGTGGGATGAATTCAGACGCCTCAAAGCCCGTCGAGACACCCACCGGCGTGTGGAGCTGCAACGCTTTCAGCAACGACTCGGCACCCTGCGGTTCCTGGATCCGGCCTGCGGGTGCGGAAATTTCCTGATTATTACGTATCGGGAATTGCGTCTCTTGGAGATCGAAGTGATCCGGGAACTTCTTGCGTACCGGGGAGAGGGCCAAATGGCTTTGGACGTAGCCGTCCTGTCCCAGATCGACGTGGACCAGTTTTACGGAATCGAAATCCTAGAGTTTCCCGTCCGCGTGGCCGAGACTGCATTGTGGATGATGGATCACATCATGAACAACCGGCTCAGTCTGGAGTTCGGCGCCAGCTACGTTCGCATTCCTCTCGCCAAGGCGCCGCACATTTTGCATGCCGATGCCCAGGAAGTAGATTGGTCGGATTTGCTCCCGTCGGATCAGTGCACCTACATATTGGGCAATCCCCCCTTCGTGGGCTCCAAGCTGCAGACGCCGATACAACGGGCCCAAGTTCGGAGAGCCGCCGGAGGCGGGACGCTGGATTATGTCGCCGCCTGGCTGATCAAGGCGGGGGAGTACGTCAGGGGCAGGCCGACCCGCATTGGTTTCGTGGCCACCAATTCGATTTCCCAAGGGGAACAGGCGGGGCAGCTGTGGCCGCTTCTGTTGGACAGGTTGGGATTGGAACTCCACTTTGCCCATCAGACCTTCGCCTGGGGTTCCGATGCCCGCGGCATGGCGCATGTTCATGTGGTGGTGGTCGGACTGGCAAACAGCGACAGTGTGCCGAGAGAGCGACGCCTGTTCACCTACAGCCACGTCAAAGGCGACCCCTTGGAAAGCAAACACGGCGTACTGTCCCCTTATTTGGTGAATGCCTCCCATTTTCTGAACCCCCATCTCGTGGTTCGCAACACTACGCGGGTACTCAACGGTCTACCCGGTCTGATCATGGGCTCAAAGCCCATCGACGGCGGCCACTACATTCTTTCCACCGCGGAACGGGCCGAGCTCCTTGCAGAATGCCCTGAAGCCGCGCCTTACATTCGGCCGTTTGTCGGCAGTCGGGAGTTTCTCCAAGGAGGCGATCGTCATATCCTGTGGCTGGGAGAGGCACCCCCCAGTCTGCTTAGACAATCGCCTTTGTTGTACGAGCGGGTTGCTGCCGTAAGACAATTGCGGGCCCGCAGCCGAAGCAGACCCACTCGGCAGTTGGCCCTCACTCCGACGCGCTTTCACCTCAACGTCGTTCCTACCGAGCCTTTCCTGGTCATTCCCAGAGTGAGTTCCGAACGCAGAGACTATGTGCCAATCGGCTGGCTGGAGCCGCCCGTCATCCCTAGCGATGCCGTGCTGGTGCTGGAAAATGCCACCTTACCCCTATTCGCGCTCCTCACCTCTGCCATGCACATGGCTTGGCTGCGGCATGTCGGCGGACGACTTGAATCGCGGTACCGATATTCCATCGGCACGATCTACAACACGTTCCCGGTGCCGGACGAGGTCGATGCACCCAATCTGAGCAAACTGGCGCAGGCCGTGTTGGACGCGCGCAATGCGTACTCCGGGGAAACCTTGGCCGATCTCTACGATCCGGACCTGATGCCGCCTGCTCTGCGCTCCGCTCACCAGGCTTTGGACAGAGCCGTGGATCGTTGCTATCGGCGGCGCTCTTTTGCCTCGGACCGGGACCGCCTCGAACTGTTGCTGGCCCTGTACGAAAAACTGACGCTCCCCCTACAATCCAAGCAGACGGGGCGGTCGCCGCGTCCCCGGCGATCACGGACACGTCGCCCGCGCCGATAGAGGGACCGTAGGGGCCAAGCAAGGCGCGCCCTGTCGTCTCGGATCCGCCCTGTCGCAGAACCCGCCTATACTGTGGGGAAAACGGCCATGCCCGCTTCGAAATCCCTGATTTGCCTGCCTAGCAACGGGTGGTCTCAAGGGCGGAAACGATGCTGTGCACAGAACACGTAGGCCAGCCTGCCGTCCAATCTTCCCTATGGAGGATGCTACGGTATATCATGGGGATCGCCATGATCCGCAGACCGACCTGCTCGAGTTCGTCCAGTCGCCTACGTTGTCGCGGGGTCCTGATCTGTCGGCAGCGCCCAGCCTACCGCTGCGCCTCTCCGATATATGAGTTCCATGTAACTTCATGCGCATGATTGTTTTGGGGGCTGCCGGCTTTCTGGGCAGTCACCTGTGCGACAGGCTGTTGGAGGCGGGTCACGAAGTCGTCGGCGTGGATTCTCTGCTGACCGGTTCTCTGCAGCAGAATCTCGCCCATCTGGCGCACCATCCCCGCTTCGCGTTTCACCGCCACGACATCAGCCAGCCCTGGTCTTTTGCCGGGCCGCTGGACGCCATCCTCAACCTGGCCAGTCCGGCCAGTCCCAAGGACTTCGGGAACCTGCAGCTGGACATCCTGCGGGTGCATAGTCAGGGCATGTGGAACATGCTGGAACTGGCCCGTCAAAAGCAAGCCCGTTTTCTGCTCGCCAGTTCCAGCGAGATCTACGGGATCCCGGATCAGCATCCCCAATTGGAAAGCTACCCCGGCAACGTGGATCCCGTGGGCGACCGCTCCTGCTACAACGAAGCCAAGCGGTTCGCGGAAACCCTGGTCATGGCCTATCACCGAGAATACGGCCTCTCGACCCGCATAGCCCGGATCTTCAACACCTACGGTCCCCGTATGCGTCTCAATGACGGCCGGGCCATTCCCAATTTCATCAGCGGAGCCCTGCGGCGCGAGCCGCTCGTCCTGTATGGCGACGGTACCCAGACCCGTAGTCCTTGCTACGTGTCGGACACCGTCCGGGGGCTGCATCTCTTGTTGGAAAGCAACGAGATCATGCCCGTCAACATCGGCAATCCCAACGAGTGGTCGATGCTGAACTTGGCCCGCTTCATCAACAGCGAACTGGGCAATCGGGCCGGCCTGCGCCACGGGCCGCCGCTGCATCGAGACGATCCGCCGCGGCGCAAGCCGGACATCGCGCGCGCCCGGGAAATCCTGGGCTGGCGGCCGGAAGTGGAACTGGCCGAGGGTATCGCGTGGACCGCCGCCTGGATGCGCGCGCAGATGAAGGAAGCGGCCCGTGCAGCAGTCTGACATCCGCAATTTCTGCATCATCGCCCATATCGACCATGGCAAGAGCACGCTGGCGGACTGCCTGCTGCATTACACGGGCGCCGTGGCGGACCGGGACTTGAAGCGTCAGCATCTCGACTCCATGGAGCTGGAGCGCGAGCGGGGAGTTACCATCAAGGCCAGCGCCGTGCGGATGGACTGGACCTTGAACGGCCATGCTTACGGGTTGAATCTGATCGACACCCCGGGCCATGTCGACTTCAGCTTCGAGGTCACGCGCGCCTTGAGCGCCTGCGAAGGGGCGCTCTTGGTGGTGGACGCCACGCAGGGGATCCAAGCCCAGACTCTGGCCCATCTCTACACGGCCCTCGACTTGGACTTGACCATTGTGCCGGTCATCAACAAGATCGATCTGGCCTCCGCCTGGCCGGAGCGGGTGGCCGACGAGTTGGCGGACCTGTTGGCGGTCGACGCCGATTCGATCCCGCGGATCAGCGCCAAGAACGAAATCAACATCGACCGGGTCTTGGAGGCCGTCATCCAGGAAATTCCGGCCCCTGCCGGCGCCGCGGAGACCGCGCTGCGCGGTTTGGTCTTTGATTGTCACTATGACGCTTACAAAGGGGTGATTGCCCACGTGCGGGTGGTGGACGGCACATTGCGGGAGCGGGACGCCTTGGTCGGCGTCAACAACGGTCGCCTCATCACGCCCATCGAAGTAGGCATTCTGACGCCCCAAATGAGGCCCCGGAAGCAGCTCGCCACGGGCGAAGTGGGCTACCTGGCCACCGGCCTCAAGAGCGTGCGGGAATTGGAAGTGGGAGAGACCATTTCCCTGTCCCACGCCCGCGGCGTGGAACCCCTGCCGGGATACAAGCCCATGGTGCCCATGGTCTTCTCGGGACTCTATCCCGCCCGGGCCGAAGACTACTACGATCTGCGCGATGCTTTGGAGAAATTGCAGCTCAACGACGCGGCCTTGACCATCCAGTCCGAGACCAGTCACGCGTTGGGCTTCGGATTTCGCATAGGGTATCTGGGCCTGTTCCACATGGGCATAGTGCAAGAGAGGCTGGAAAGGGAATATGCCCTCGATGTCCTCTTCACCGCCCCTTCGGTCCAGTACGAAGTACTGTGCACCAACGGCGAAATTCTGAATGTGCACAGCCCGGTAGACCTGCCGGATCCCGTCCAGATCGACGTGATTGCGGAACCCTGGTGCGCTGTCGACATCTACACGCCTGCGGACTACATGGGACCGGTCATGACGTTGGTGACCCAGCGCCGCGGTGAAGTGATCACGCAGAATTGGCTGGATACGCGCCGGGTCGAACTCCGCTATCGCATGCCGCTTGCGGAGCTCATCGTGGACTTCTACAGCGAGCTGAAGGCGGCCACCCGCGGCTACGCCAGCTTGGATTACAGTTTCGAGGCATACCGCGAGGCCGACATGGTGCGCTTGGACATCTTGGTGAACCGCCAACCCGTCGACGCCATGAGCTTGATCGTCCACCGCGACAAGGCGTATGCCAGCGGCCAGCGGTTGGTCAGCAAGATGAAGCAGCTGATCCCGCGGCAGATGTTCGAAGTGCCCATTCAGGCCGCCGTAGGCAACAAAATCATTGCCAGGGCCAATGTGCGCGCGTTGCGCAAGGACGTGCTGGCCAAGTGCTACGGCGGCGACGTGAGCCGTAAACGCAAGCTGCTGTCGCAGCAGAAAGAAGGCAAGAAAAGAATGAAGATGGTGGGTCAGGTGGAGATTCCGCAAGAGGCTTTCCTGTCCGTCTTCAGCCTCAAAGATGACTAGCAATCGGCAGCTGAGCCTGTTGCGCCAGTATGGGTTGTGGCCCAAACGGTCGCTGTCGCAGAATTTCCTGCTCGACGAAACTTACCTGAAGCGCATTGCGGCCGCCGCCGAACTGACGGCCGCCGATCGGGTGCTGGAGGTGGGTCCGGGGCTGGGAGGATTGACCTGGCAGCTGGCCGCCCGTGCCGGTCAAGTGCTCGCCGTGGAAATCGACGAGGCGCTGGCGACGATCCTGCGGCGGGAATTTCAGGCCGAGCCGGCGGTGCACATCGTAGGCCGTGACATTCTGGAGTGCGACGTACCCGCGCTCTGGGCCCAAGTAGGGCAACGGCGCTTGGATGCGGGGTACAAAGTCGTAGCCAATCTGCCGTACCACGCCGCCAATCGGATCCTGATGCACCTTTTGGCCGGAGCGGATCCCAAACCCGCCCGGCTCACCGTTTTGGTGCCGGACGACGTGGCCCGGCGGATCTGTGCGCGGCCGGGTGCGATGTCGCTGTTGTCCGTGGGCGCGCAGTTTCACGCCGCCTGCCGCATTTGCCTGCGGATACCGGGCGGCGCCTTTTTTCCCGCCCCCAAGATCCGCAGCGCGTTGATTGAACTGAAGCCGCATCCGGCGGCCTTGCGACACGGTGTGGACGCCCAGCGGATGTTCGCCTTGGCCCGGGCCGGGTTTGGTCAGAAACGCAAACAACTGGCCAATTCGATCAGCCACGGGTTGGGCCTATCCCGGGATGTGGTGCAGCATCGTCTGGGCCGGGCGCAGGTGGCGCCGGCGAGGCGGGCGGAAACTCTGAGCGTAGAGGAATGGATAAACGTAGCGGCGGCGTTCGGGCCAGAGCCGCTACAGTAACGCTTCGATTTTGGCGCGGGTATCTCGCCACGACACTTTGGACAGACCCAACTTCTGGCACAACGCCTCCGCCGGCATGGACTGGCGGAAGGCATGCACGGCGCAGGTCCAACGCAAGACTTCGAAACCGACTTTGCAGCTGTCGATGCCGGCGGCCCGCCCCAGATGCTCCAGGATGTATTCCAGATTCCGCGCCGTGCAGTCGAAAATCCGCGCTTGGGGATCGTCCTTCAAGTCGTGGCTCCGACAATATTGCCGAAAGTGGGCGAGCGTAGAGTGGTTCAATGTCAAGACCCGGCTCTTGTGGTCGGCGTTGCCGCCGCCGGCCCGGATGGTGACCACGAAACGCTGATCGTCCTGTACTGCGAAGTCTCCCAGGCGTAGATTGAGACACTCCTGTTTTTTCATGCCGGTTTGGAGCAGCAAGGACAGCAGCAGCAGAGGCCGCGCGTCAGGCTTTTCGAGGCTCCAGAACATGTTCGAGGCCGCGCTGTACAGGGAGCGTACCTCCTTCATATCCAGGATCGCCGGAACGTAGGGGTCCGGCTGGACTTGCTTCAATGCCGCCGCCGGATTCTCGCGGATGTGCCCTGCCTGGTGCAGCCAGCGGAAAAATCCTTTGGTGCTGGCAATGCGGCGCGACAAAGTCGTCTTGCTGCAGCTGATCCCGCGGTCGTATTCCAGCCAATGCAAGAAAGAGTGGAGATCTTCGAGCCGCAGATGCCGGACCGGAGTCTGTCTCCGGAAATAGTCGCTGAGCAGGCCCAAATCGTGCGCGAACGCCTTGACCGTATTCGGGGCCGAGCCCCGCTCCGTCAGGCGGGCCAGAAACAGCGGCAAGGCCTCTGCGAAAGTCAAGCCCGAAGTCGCAGGGCTTGCAGGGCCTGGAGCGGCAATCTCGGCCTCTGCCGTCGGTCCCTGCCTGGGAGGAGGCTGGAGATTGATCTCGATGATCTGCGCATCTCGGGAAGTTTCATCCATGGGCTTTCCAATCTGTCGACCACGACGCGGCACGGCAAGTCAAGTATATATATTGGGATGCAATCCCCTTGCCGGTGGCGCCTCGTTTCCGAGCAAGGGAAAAGGACAGCACCTTCCCGAATGTGCTACGGTCTCAGTGTTGCGGTGGGAGGAAGATCGCTGTCCAATTAGACCACAGGCCCGATAGTCTTGCAATTGTACGCTGGCGTCTCCGGGGAACCCTCTTGCCTGCCGACGCCGAAGCGGCCGGTACCGAAGTTTCTGCGGGGCCGGCGGCGCTGCAGAGCATGGCAGTATGCGCTGTCGGCAGCCCTTCCCGGTCCACGCCGCAGGCTTGTCGGCCAGCCGCCAGGGCGGCTGGCGGCTGTCTCGGGGCTCGAGGGCATGATCCAGGATTGATGATATTTGCGTCTTCGCCGCGCCGCCGGAGTCTATGAAGTCGGCGGCGCGGCCGGCTCGCTCGGCGGTCCCGCCGGATCGCATCTTCCGGCCTTCCGGGAGCCGTGGGCGAGACGGGTACGTGCCGCATCCGCCGTCCCGCCGTTCTGCCGATGGTCTCGGCGCATGTGCGATGGCCGTCCGGCGACGCTGCGGAGGCGCCCGACGGCGACCGGGGCAAGGTTCCGAGATCGTGGACTAGAGGGTAGCGGAATCAGGCCGAATCGGGTTTCGTAATGCTATAATCCGCCTGCTTTCGTGCAAGTAAGATGCTGGTCCCCAATGCAATCGCAAGAACTCGTTAGGCATGCGTAGCACCAGCCGGAAGCATTTCTTTTGGGTGGGAGTGCTGGTCCTTGTTTTTACATTGGTGATCCAATGGATTCTGGACTTGTCGCTGCCTTTGCCGGAGTCGCAAGCCAGTTCGCAGGCGGCTTTGGTGGACAACCTGATAGGGACCCACATCTGGCTGATTGCGGCCGCGGGCGCCTTGATACTGGTCGTCATGGGCTATGCGTTGGTGGTGTTCAGAGCGCGTCCCGGCGAAGAGGAACTGGAGGGAGATTACTTCCACGGCAACGGGGCTTTGGAAATCATTTGGACCGTGATCCCTCTGATCGTGGTGGGCTATTTCGCGGTCCTGGGTACGCGGGTGTTGGCCGACGTCACGGCCGAACAACCCGACGAGATGGTCGTGGAAGTGATTGGATTGCAGTGGGCATGGCGCTTCGCCTATCCCGCGGAAGGGGAATTCCAGACGACTCAAATGGTCGTGCCGGTCGACCGGCCTCTGTTGCTGTCCATGGAAGCCGAGGACGTGTTGCACTCCTTTTGGGTGGTGGAATGGCGCGTCAAGCAGGATCTGGTGCCCGGCATCAAGACCGAGCTGCGGGTCACCCCGACGGAAATTGGCGAATTCAAGCTGCGCTGTGCCGAATTGTGCGGCCTGCGGCACGCCTATATGCTGGCGGACGTCCGCGTGGTCACCCAGGAGGAATTCGACGCCTGGGTGGTGGCGCAACAGGAATGATCCGACGTTCGGGGAATCAGGTACATCGAGCTGAGACGATGCCATGTTGATGCAATTGGGTTTGACCCGCGGGTTGCTCTTCCAGGCGGCCGGCACGGTCGTCGGGATGGCGTTGGCCATGATCTGGCGTCTGCTGGCGGGCCTCGACTTCTGGGACAAGGAGGTCGTTTTCGTGGTCGGGGGCCTCGTCGGCGGCTTCGCGTTCATGTGGGGCGTGGGGGCCATCGACGACTGGCTCCAATGGTGCCGCGGCAAGGCCACGCCGCTGGTGCATGGTCCACCGGTCGGAAAGCCGGCGTGGACCCGATATTTCTCGACCGACTACAATCACAAGGTGATCGGCATCCAGTATTCGGTCACGTCCCTGGTGCTCCTGATGGTAGGCGGTTCCTTTGCGCTTATCTTCCGGGCGGAACTGGCCCAGGCCGATCTGCAGTTCCTGGGTCTGGGCATGTACAACAAGATGATCGGCCTGCACGGCTGGACCGTGATCGGGGCTATCCTGCTGGGCGTCGGGGGCCTGGGCAATTATCTGGTGCCGCTGATGATCGGCGCGGAGGATATGGCGTTCCCGCGTCTCAACGCCTTCGCCTTCTGGATCAATATTCCCGGCGCCCTGCTCTTGCTCTCCAGCGTGTTCCTGGGCGGCTTCGACTCCGGTTGGACGGCGTATCCGCCGCTCAGCACCGTGGGCCCGGTGGGCTACCAATTTCTGTTCCTGGGCATATATTTCATTGGGCTGTCTTCCATTCTGGGTTCCATCAATCTGCTCGTCACGATCTTTACCATGCGGCCCCCGGGCATGGATCTGTTCCGCATTCCCATCTTCTGCTGGGCCGTGGTGGCCACCAGCCTCATTCAATTGACGGCCACGCAGGCCATCGGCACCGCCTTCCTGATGGGCCTTTCCGAACGGATGTTGGGCTTGGGCTTCTTCGATCCGGAAGGCGGCGGCAATCCCGTGCTTTTTCAGCATATTTTCTGGTTCTATTCGCATCCGGCCGTGTATGTGTTCGTGCTGCCCGGACTGGGCATCATCAGCGAGTTGTTGCCGGTTTTCTCGCGCAAGCCTTTGTTCGGCTACAAGTGGATCGCGTTGTCCAGCGTCGCCATCGCCTTGGTGGGTTTCCTGGTCTGGGGCCACCATATGTTTACGTCCGGCTACTCCGGCTACTTGCGCGTGCCCTTCATGATCTCGACCCTGCTGGTCGCCGTGCCTACG
The DNA here is from genome assembly GCA_034421855.1 of Anaerolineales bacterium. Classification (GTDB taxonomy): domain Bacteria; phylum Chloroflexota; class Anaerolineae; order Caldilineales; family Caldilineaceae; genus Bin34. Next base: position 21,954 of record DAOUKB010000105.1, on the reverse strand, counting down.
GGCGTGAAATTCTTCAGCTGGGTGGCCACCCTCTGGGGAGGACGTCTGCACTTTCCCACTCCCATGTTGTTCACGTTGGGAGCTATTTCCGTATTCCTGTTGGGCGGCCTCACCGGACCCATTCTGGCCACGGTGGCTACGGATCTGTATCTGCACGACACCTACTTCGTCGTGGGCCACTTTCACGCTACGCTCTTCGGCGGATTCGTTTTCCCCTTCTTTGCCGCCATCTACTTCTGGTTCCCGAAGATTACGGGGCGCATGTACAACGAGTTCCTGGGGAAGTTGCACTTCTACATCATGACGCCGGCCTTCTGGCTGATGTCCATCGGCCAGATGACGGTCGGTACCATGGGCATGCGCCGCCGCATCGTAGACTACGATCCGCTGCTGGGCGGGGGTCTGGTCGAAGCGCGGCATCTGGAGACCACCATCGCCGGTTTTCTGATCGGATTGTCCGTCCTCATCATGATTTACAACTTGTTGGTGAGCGCCGAGATCGGCGTCAAGGCCCCGAGCAATCCTTGGAAGTCGCGTTCGCCGGAGTGGCAGATACCGTCCCCGGTGCCGGAGCACAGTTATGCTGCCCCGCTGCGCGTCGTCGGCGAACCCTACGATTACGGGTTGGCCGAGGAGTACGTGACCATGGACGAGGGCCGACCGGCTCCCGCCACCCATTGAGCCGGCGACATGAGCAAAAAGCCCGTTTTCCGTCAAGGCATCATCGTCGGGATCGCGTTGTTGATCCTGACGGTGGTCGAATACCTGGTCGCTTTGCAGACCACCAGCGCCACCATTCTGCTGCTGTTGGGAGCCGCCAAGGCCGTCTTGGTGGTCTATTACTTCATGCATATCACCAGCCTGTGGCGAGAAGAGGAAGGCCACTGAGATGAGTACCGTGACCGCCGACGCCTTGGCGGTATACCACAACGCCACCCGCAACAATCGGATGGGGGTATGGCTGTTTTTCTTTTCCGAACTGTTTCTGTTCGGGGGCCTGCTCATCACCCGCTTCGCCCTGTGGCAGGAAGACGGCCATCTGGTGCGGCCCGCCTTGGATCAGACCGTAGGGCTGACGGTGACCGTGGTGTTGCTGGTCAGCAGCTACTTCATGAACCGGGCTGAAGTCGCCGTGGCCAATGGACGCAAGCGAGACTTTCTGATCAGTTTGGCCATTACCGGGATCTTGGGCCTGATCTTTTTCTTCGGCGTCATAATCTTCGAGTGGGGCCTCGTGCATCTGCCCTTCCTGCACTTGGAGCATCACGTCGGTCCGCGGGACGGCGTCTTCGGAGCCGTACTCTTCGGCATGACCGGCATGCATGCCATCCACGTCATCACGGGCGTGATCTTCATCGCGATCGTGTGGCTGAACGGCAAGAAGGATGTTTATACGCCGGAACGGCATTGGGGCGTGGAAGCCTGCGCCATCTATTGGCACTACGTGGACCTGGTCTGGATTTTCTTCTATCCCGCCCTCTATCTGATCGGCCAGGTCTCTACGGGTATCCATTGAATCGTGGACGGGGATATCCGTGACGGATCCGGTCCCCACTTCCCCTGAACTGCGCTGATTTCGCAAAGCGTGCTGGCCGCTCTGACCACATGGGAGTGGCGGCCTAGTCTTCTCATAGTGTCGATCGGTTTCGGCACCCTGTTTCTACGAGGCTGGATACGGCTGCGCGGACACAGCCGCTATGGGCATTTGGCCACGAGGAAGGCCCTGGTCGTCTATGGGCTGGGCTGGGCGATTTTGCTCTATGCCTTGCTGTCCTTCCTGGATGTGTACGGCGGCTTGTCGCTGACCATTCACATGGTGCAGCATCTGCTGCTGCTCATGGTAGCTCCTTGCCTCATGCTGTGGGCCAACCCGTTCCCCATCATGCTGTGGTCTTTGCCGACCGCATGGCGGATTGGGGCGACTCGGCATTTACAGGGCGGAGCAGCCTTCCGCCGCAGTCTCCGCAAAGTCACTCCCATGCCGGTGCTGTACGGACTGTACATCGGCGGCATCCTGCTCTGGCACGATCCCGCTCTCTACAACCAGGCGCAGAACAACAATTGGATCCACGACTTGGAACACCTCACCTTCTTCGGCACCGCCATGCTCTTCTGGTGGCCCATTTTTGCGGCCGGTCCCCGTATTCATGGATCTGTCGGCCTGCTGGGCAAGATGGCGGCCCTGCTGTTGTGCGTTCCCCCGCATGTGATCCTGGGGGCCCTGCTCAGTTTCGTAGAATATCCGATTTACAGTTACTTCGAGACCGTACCGCGCCTCTTCGGCATGAGCGTGATGCAGGATCAGAAAATGGCGGGAATCATCATGTGGATTCCCGCCAGCATGATGTATCTTCTGGGTGTGCTTATCCTGCTGAGCCAACTCGTCGGCCGTAGCTCCGCACAGCGCACTCGGTCGCCGGACCCTCCGGAGTGAGCTCCGTATCCATGGACATCGTCTTGTTCACCAGGGCCGGATCCTGGCGTCTCGTCGCCGGCGCGGTCCTTTGTCTGACGGTGCTGATCTGCGCCTTGCCGGCGCGACCTGTCCATGGCCACGCGGGCGGCGAGCCGGTGATTGCCGAAGCCCCGGCCGGTCCTTTCGTGCTGTATGTCTGGTTGGATCCGGCGCCGGCCGTGGCAGGCGAACAACACGTCACGATATCCGTGAACGCTCCGGTGCCGGGTACGGTCGACGAGGAGACCGTGCCGGTCCTGGACGCCGAGGTCTGGGTGTCGGCAACGGCGGCCGGGGATCCGGATCGGGTAGTCTCGGCGCCGGCTACCCACGAGCAGGCGGCCAACAAGCTTTTCTACGAGGCCCGCTTGGAACTGCCGCAGTCCGGCTCCTGGCAGTTGGCCATCGCGATCGTCTCGGGGACCGAGACGGCTACTTTGGAGTTTGCCCTGGAGGTGGAAGCCGCCGAAACTTCAGGCCCCCTGCAGAGATTTATGGCATGGCTGAGGAGTTTGTTTTCCGAATCCTAGCGTACTCCGGCAAGTAGTCTATGGCCACCCCCGACGAGGCTGTCCCCGCCTCCGTTTCCTACTTGCCCCTGGCGTTGTTGTTTTCGCGCCGGTGGTGGCTGCCTACGGTGCTGATTCTACTGGGCATGGTCGGACTGGCCCAGCTGGGCTTTTGGCAACTGGACAGACTGGAACAGAAGCGGAACTACAATGCCGAAGTGCGCGCGCAACTGGCCGCGTCCCCCGTGGATGTGCGTGAACTGGGCGAGACGTGGCCGGCGGATCTGGCAGGCCGGCGGGCGGCGGCCACGGGGGTCTTCGATTACGCCAATCAGGTAGGCATCAAGAATCGGAAATACAAGGACGCCTTGGGCGTGAAGCTCTTGACGCCCTTTCACCTCACCGGCTCCGACCTCGTGTTGATGGTGGATCGGGGTTGGATTCCGGTGGACGCATTGCCCAGCGATTGGTACCTTTTCGACGAAGAAGAGGGAGAGATTCGGATCGTGGGATTACTCCGGCCCTCAGGCTCCCTGAGCCCGGCGGCCCGGGGCGGAAGGGCCGTGGCCATCCCCTCCGACCGGCTGTGGCATCGGGAAGATCTGGATGCTTTGGCCAGGGAATCGGGACTGCCGCTGGCTCCCTTGTTCCTGGAAAGGGCTTTGGATCCGGACGAGGAGTACAGCTTTCCGCGGCGTCAGGCCTGGGAGTCGGAATTGAATGAAGGCAACCATCTCGGCTATGCGCTGCAATGGTACACCTTCTCCCTCATCTTGGGGATCGGCTACGTGATACTGGTGCGGCGTCGCTCCACGCGCCAGCCGGAAAAGACGCCAGGGTCCGAGGACGCGCTCCCGGTAGGCTAGGGGTTAATTCCAGACTCCGATTTGGCGTTCTCGGGCCTCCGCTTCGGCGGCCCTGATTTCCTCTTCCAGTCGGGTATCCGGCGGGAAGACCGCCACGCGGGCCATGCCCTGGCGTACGATTTCGGCATTCACCAACAGACCGTCCTGGGTATAGACATAGCGCAGGAGACGGTCATATCGATCCGTCTCCGACACGTCCTTGAGCAGATAGACGGTCTGTCCTCCAATCAGGAGCTGATTCAACTTGGTCGCCTCGTTGTAGAGCGGCTCGCCGTGCTCGGGAGTATCGATCAGGATGTACCTGACACTGTATTCGGAGCCGTCTCGAACCACCACAATGGTGTCTCCATCCACGACCCGCACGACCTCGGCCGCTTGGGCCTCGGCCGGTATGTGGGACTCGGGACCGGCGACGACGGGCTCGGCCGCGGGAACCCCATCCCCAGGCGTAGGGGCCGGTACGATGCATCCCCCCAACAGGAAGAACGCGGTCAGCAGGACGCCCCATTGCCGACGGTGAAGCCGGGGTCCGAGTTTGCGAAGGGGATCGAGGGCACGACGAACAGAGCACATCAGCGAATTCCTGTCTGCGTTATCTGACGCTTTGCCTACGGAATGTACACGGATTCCGTGGCCTGCCACAGTATAGGCGGCCCTGTCCCTGCGCATCAAGGAGGTCTAGGTTGGGGATCCGAGTATAATAGGATAGCCTCGGGAAAAATCATTGTCGACAACCGGCCGGGTCGCCGGCCGGCGGCAGGGAGTTTCTCGGGCGAGCCTTGGGTTGCGTAGGTACGCGCAATCTACGTTTCATTTTTCGAGAGGAGTAGCGTAATGCGAAAAATCACCTTGTCTTGCTCGTTGGTCTTGGTTGCGGTCCTCATGCTGATAGCCCCCATGACGGTCTCCGCGCAATCCGAATCCGCCACTATGATGGTGCCGGCGGGGTATCGCACCATCGATGTGGAATTCCAGGGCTTTGACAACGTCTCCATGGAAGACGGGAATCTGTCTTTGACCGTGAACGGGGCGGTGGATATCAGCGACGTCATCACCCTGATCGACGATCAGCTGGCCTACGGCGGTTCCGTCGAAGAGTCCTGCACCACGCGCATGCGCTGGGTGCCGGGCACAACCCGCATCGCGGGAGCCAGCGGCAGCACTTTGAACCTGCAGTCGACTCTGGCGTTGGCGCAGCGGACCTGCGAACCCACCATGTCCATGTACACCACCAGTGAACATGACGTGAGTTATGCCGTGAGCATCGCCGGCAGCATGATCAGCGACTTGAGCGTGTCGATCGACGTGTCCTCCGTAGCGGGTCTCGACAGTTCTTCCTCCATCAGCGCCGGGCGTCTGGATCAGATCGTGGATGCCAACATCAACCCGGTACAGGACTTTGCCCGGGCGGTCGCTAGGGCGGTCCAAGCGCAGGATTGTTTGCAGACTGCCGACGTCAGCATTTCCCCGTTGACCTTCGGCGCCGACGGCAGCCTGTCCTTGGGCGTAAATGCCAGCGGCGACTTGCACGACATGTCCCGGTGCGTTCTCATCGACATTGACGCCGAAACCGCCAGCCTAGTCATGGGCACGTCCATTGTGCCGCTGCTGCTGGGCGATCTGGAAGCGGATACGGTCACGTCCATCGTTGCCGGCGTCCTGGCGGGCGAATTCATGTCCGTCGACGCCTATGTCGGCATGGTGGCTGCGGATCTGGCAGACGACACGTGGCGGGCGATCGTGGTGGAAGCGCTGTCTTCCCAGGCAGTCCAAGACACCGTCATGGCCGGCATGGGCGACATGGTCCCGGCCGAACTGGCCGCGAGCCTGTTCTCCGACGCTGCGCTTGAGCAGATTTGGGGCGCACTCATTCTGCAGGACATCAATCCCGATACCCTGGAAGCCTTGGTCATGGCCGTGGTAGGCGGCACCGGAGAGGAAGCCGCTCTGGCCAATGATCTGATCGGCCAGATCCAACCAGGTACGATTGCGCAGGCTCTGGCCCGCCTCTTGACCATGGGCTAAAGGCCGAACCGGCAAGACCGGACTGGAGTGCCGACGGGCCCAGCCAGTCCCGTCTACGAATCGAGAAGCCCCCGGCGGACCGCCGGGGGCTTCTCGATTCTAGGATATAGGAGGCGTCGGCGTCCCCTAGGGCTGTCCCCAGGGCCCGCTCTGCTCGGAACGCCTGCGCGGTTAGGTCGAGCCCCACACAGGGTCCGGGGCAATGGCGTCTGCGGGGCGGCTCCCCGGGTCCGATCTGCCGGAACCTTCCAGATGGTTGAGAATCTCGATCTCCATGCCGTCCGCGGCCAGGATCTGGCACGAAAGCCGCACCCCGGTCATCCCCCGCTCTTCCAATTTTGCCTTCTCCGCCGCGGTCATGCGTGTCGGCTCGCCGGCATGGAACTTTACGGCACAGGTAGTGCATTTGCAGTTGCCGCCACACGCGTGGAGCTGATCCACTCTCCCTTCGTCGACCAAGGCCAAGACCAGCCGCTTGGCAGTCGGAACTTGGACTTCGCCCACGTCACGGATAGAAATTGTTACGGTAGACATCGCCAAGCTCTCCTGCGCACTGTCAAGGGGTATAGAATCGAAATCCCGCCGGCCCGCGACCTCGAACCGGTGCCGAACAGGGCGGGTCATTCTTCATGATACCCGGAATCCACGGTCAGCCCCATACGAAAAGGCACAGCAGATCGTTCACGTTGGTGAAGGTGGGACCTGTGCGCAGCAGATCCTGGACTTGGGCCAGATAGGGATAGGCGTCGTGATCTTCCAGGTGCCGCCGGGGATTCAGACCCAGCTCCAAGCCACGGGCTACCGTGGTCGAGTCTACGATGGCGCCCGCGCTGTCCGTAGGCCCGTCGGTGCCGTCGGTGGCCAATGCGGCCACGACGATGCCGGGTATTTCCTGCAGCGCGAGGGCGGCAGCCAGGGCCAACTCCTGATTTCGGCCTCCCCGACCGGGATTTGAGCCGAGCGTAACCGTAGTCTCTCCGCCTAAGACGAGGCAAGCGGGAGGTGTAACGGGGTTGGCGTGCGCCTGCGCTTCCTGGGCCAGACCTACGGCCACTTTGGCCACCTCTTTGGCTTCGCCTTGCAGATAGGTGGTGACGATCCGCGCGCCGAAGCCCAGCTCCATGGCCCGTTCCTGGGCGGCTAGAGCCGCCGTGCGATTGTCTGCCAAGACCGTGGCATAGCTGCGGTCGAACGCCGGATCTTGCGGCTTGGGAGTCTCCGGCGCCGTACCGGCAAGGCCGGCCCGCAAGCGGGCGTGGACGGCGGGCGGCAGGGTGTCTTCCAATTTGAAGCGGACCACGATTTCCCAGGCCTCGGCCCAAGTGCTGCGGTCCGGTACGGTCGGGCCGCTGGCTATGACGTCCAGCGGGCTGCCGATCACGTCGCTCAAGGCCAAGGTAAGGCAGGTTGCCGGATAGGCGGCCCGGGCCAGCTGGCCCCCCTTGATGTTGCTGCAGTGCTTGCGCAAGCAATTGATTTCGTTGATGGTTGCGCCCGCCGCCAACAGCTGCCGGGTCATGTCTTGCATGTCCAGGAGCGAAATGCCTTCGGCCGGGGCCACCAACAACGCGGAGCCGCCCCCCGAAAGCAACGTGACGACCAGGTCGTGCTGCGTTGCGCTCCTAGCCAGCTCCAAGAGGCGCCGGCCGGCGGCCGCGCCGCGGGCATCCGGCACAGGGTGGCTGGCCGCACAGATTTCCACGATGTCCGTGGGGACTTCGTGATCCTCTTTGACCACCACCAGGCCCGCTCCAATGCGGTCTTGCAGACAGGCTTCCACGGCCTGGGCCATGGGGCCGCCGGCTTTGCCCGCTCCCAGCACCAGAATCCGCTCCAGGGCATTCAGGTCGTATTCCCGATCTTGCAGCCGCAGGCGATTCCCTTCCACCTGCATCGCCTGCTGCACGGCGGCAAAAGGATCCACTGCGGCCAGGGCGGCCTGCAGAATGTCCAGAGCCGGTCCGCGGCGGTCCGGATCCGGTTGCAACACGGAAGAGTCGAACTGGATGTTCATGGCATTGCGCACACCGGATCGGGGCCCCTTATGCCGAGGCCGTACGGCCTGCCCACAACGAAGGAAGGGCCAAATTGGGTCTCTCGTCCCCCTGGGGAGGCCGCAAGGGGGGATTCTCTGCCAGGAGCCGCAGACATTCGGTAGTTGCGCGGTCCAGCTGGGGGTCCAGACCCTGCAGGTAGTCGTTGGGCGTGATTTCCACTTCGATATCCGGCTCCGTCCCGTAGTTTTCCACGCTCCAGCCTACGTCCTTGAACCAGATGCTGTATTCCGGCTGGGTGGTCACCGTGCCGTCTACCAGCGCATGCCGCGGCCATATGCCGACGACTCCGCCCCAGGTGCGTTTGCCCACCAACGGTCCCAGCTGCATCAGCTTGAAGGCGTGGCTGAACATGTCTCCGTCGCTGCCGGCTTGCTCGTTGGTCAGGGCCACAACGGGGCCCGAGACCGATTCGGTAGGGTACGGGATGGCTCCCTGCCACCGGGTCTGGTCGAAACCCAGGCGCCGCCGGGCCAACTGTTCCAACAGCAGATCGCTGACGTGGCCGCCGCCGTTGAAGCGCAGATCCACCACCATCCCCTCCCGGCGTATCTCGCTGAGAAACCCGCGGTGGAATTCGGCAAAGCCCCGCGCGCCCATATCGGGAATGTGCAAATAGCCCAGACGGCCGCCGGACAGTTCGTGCACCCGGGCGCGGTTCCCGTTCACCCAGGTGCGATACACCGCCTCCGTTTCGCAGGCCAGGGCACGGACCGTGACATGACGCACTGGCGCGCTCTCGGCCTGCCCGGACGGCGCGGCGGCGTCCTCTTGAACCGGCGCGGCGGTCTCGGCGCGGCGGCTCAGGAAGGTCAGTTGCACTTCCTGGTGCGCCAGATTCACCAGCAAGGCGGCCGGACTGACCGCCTCGGATACCGGTTGCCCGTTGACGGCCACCAAGATGTCTCCTTGCCGGACGTCTACGCCCGGAGCCGCCAAGGGCGAATGTCGTTCGGGTTCCCAGACGTCCCCGACGATCCAGTCGAGCACTTCATATCCCTGCCGGGCGCGGTGCCACTGCAGGGAGGCGCCCAGGGAACCGAGCGGGTATTGGGGATGGACGCGGTAATCGCCGCCCATCTCGTAGGCATGACTGGTGCCTAGTTCGCCCTGCATTTCCCACATCAGATCGCTGAATTCGGAGCGGCTGCCGACCCGATCGACCAGGGGATAATAGCGGTCGAATACGGTCTGCCAGTCCACTCTGGACATGTCCGCGGTCCAGAATTGATCTCGTTGCAGGCGCCAGGCTTCCTTGAACATCTGCCGCCACTCGCTGGCCGGGTCGATGGAGACTTTGATCCGGTCGAGCGCAATCCATCCCGTGACCCGTGGCAGGCCCTCGTCGGTCATGCCTTCCTCGTTGGTCGTGGCGCCGACCACCCGGAGTTTTTCGCCGGTGTGATACATCAGTTTCTTGCCGTTGCGGGACAGCGCGTAGGCCTTGACGCCGTGGGCCACATATTCCCGCTTGAACTGGCCCAAGAGCCAAGCGGCCAGATCTCCGCCGTCTGGGGTCGATTCGGCCCAGGGATCCGGCAGCGTCGCCTGCACTTGATGCTCTATCCAGAAAACTCGATCCTCGATGGCGGCCAGATCCGAAAAGAGACCTGCGGCGACAGGGAACGGCAGGACGCGGGTTTGAATGCCTGCCAAGTCTATCTCGACCGGTTCGGGTTGCTTTTTCTCGGCCGGGCGCTCGTCCTTCTGCGCGGCGTCTGCCGTGTTGTCCGGAGACTGCGCCTTTGGCGGCGTGTCCGGTTTCTCCTCTGCATCCTCGTCCGCTTCGCCCACCTTGGGTACGAAGGGATTCGGCATGTCTGCTTGGAGGGTGACGAGATAAGGGCGCATGCCGCGGGCAAATCCCAAGTCGAACTTCAGAGTGTCGTATTGGGGATTGAGGATACGGCTGCCCAGAAAGTACAGATAGCGGCCTTGGGGATCGAATACCGGACAGGCATCGCGGAGTACCGGCTGAGTCAACTCCACAATCTGCGCAGGGACGTCCGGGCTCGTCGCGTCGCCTTTTTGCGCCAGGCGATAGAGCCGGATGTGCGACGTATAGTGGGAATCGGCGAAATCGTAGGCCAGCCAGCGGCCGTCCGGCGCCCAGGCGACATGCTCTATCTGACCGTGCGGAGAACGGTCTACCTGCAGAGCCTGCTCCGTCTCCAGGTGGTAAAGCCACAGTTCGGCGCGGTGATTCACCAAAGCCACGCGCATCTCCGTAGGACTGGCCTGCAGCGAGAAGGCGCGGCCGAAGTCGAAGCCGGCATGCAATTTGAAGTGAGATGCGCCGGCGCCCACGCCGGCGGGACAAAACACTTGAAGCCGCTCCTCGCCCAGTTCGTCCGTGACGACTGCCAGATGCTCGCCGTCATGGAGATACGTAGGCAGCCGGTACCGCACCTCGTGCCGTCGGCCCAGTTGCAGAACGGCCCCTTCATGGTTGCCCATGGCAAATACTTTGCCCCGGACCGCGAGGCTGACCGAATGTCCTTCCGGATGCAGGGTTGCCTGCTCCAGGTAGACCGCGGCGGGCACGAACTTGCGGCTGCGCTGCACTCCGGGCGAGGCATAGGCCACGGGAATGCGGTGGGACGTGTCGGTTTGCACGTCGTAGCGATACAGGTCTGCCCCCGCGTGATATACAATCTGGACCCCGCCGTCTGCGGTGGGCCCCCAGGAAGCGAAACGCGCGTAGAAGTCGGTGTGATGGGTATGCCGGGTCAGATCCAAGCCGGAAGGCAGGCTGCTGTACAGATTGCCCACGCCTTCGTGATCGCTCAGGAAAAAGAGGCGGCCCTGGTCGTGCTCCGGGTCCGGGACCCACAGGGGCGAGGCCAAATTGCCTTTTAGGTCCGCATGCAGCGGGACAAAGGGCGTACCCGCCGCGGGGGAAATCCAGAATTGGCCGGCAGTGCCGCCGCGGTATCGTTTCCAGCGGGCGGGATCGCCGATGTTCCGTCCCAGCAAAATGCCGCCCGCAGGTCCAAAGGCGATGCCGCCGGCGCGGCCGTATGCCAGGGTTTCCACGGTATGTACGGCTCCGGGAGCCTGGACCCGTCCCAGTACGTCGTGGCCTCGAATCGGCTGCCCGGCGCTGGTGGAGAAGTAGATCCACCGGCCGTCCCGACTCCAGCCGGCAATGTTCTTGGTCTGGCCCTGATAGGTGAGCCGGCGCACATGTCCGCCGTCCGCGTCCATGAGATGTACTTCCGGCACGCCTTCTTCCCGGGCTACGAAGGCCACCAGGCTCCCGTCGGGACAGAAGCGCGGGAATTCGATGGCGCTCAAATTGCTGGTCAGACGGGCCGGCGCTCCGCCTTGCACAGATACTGTCCACAAGTCGTCTTCGGACACGAAGACGACGCGGTCTCGATGGACTGTGGGATGCCGAAAATATCCTTGTTTCATGCAATTCCTTGGGGACGCTGCGGAATGGAGTGCCGAAGGCGGACGGAATGCTCCACGGGAGGAATCCTGTACTCTCGACCAAAGTCTAGGGTCCACCGGGTGCGCTGCGCGGCGGATTGCCGGAGCGGCGGGCGTCTGCTCCCAGCCCAAGAGTTCAGTATAGATTGTCTCCACTAAAATACCGATATGAAACTCGAGAGCCATTGTCGTGGAGCCGCAGCGTCAGGGCCGACCCTGACGCTGCGGGCGTTGCTGTGCGCGCTTGCCTTGACTTGCAGCGCCGGGTGCCTGTCGCCCCTGACCAATACGATCCGTTATGCGACCTCGGGCGGAGAACCTTATCTGTTTCCCGCCGCGGAACCAGGCACGGCGACCATCCAGGGGACGGTGACGCACGACGGGCAGCCCTTGGCGCAAGCTGTCGTCCTAGTGGCGGAACCGCCAGGTACGCCCTACGTCACGCGTTCCGACCCAGCCGGAGCATATCTGCTCCAAGGATTGCCGGCCGGCCAATACGTACCCATCGTGATCGCGGCCGGCTTCGAGGCGGAAGTGTTGCGGAACAGTTTGGGCCTGCCATGGGCCGTACAGCTGGCTCCGGGCCAGTCGATGGTCGTCCCCGAAATCTCTCTGCAAGCCTTGGTCGCGCCGCCCCTCGGGCCTGACGCCGCGACCCGCAGCGCCCTGCAGCTGCTGCGTTCCTATACCGCTACCTCGCCCTATCCGGAAGGAGCGACCGCCCAGGTGCAACAGTGGATGTTTCAGCGCAACGAGGTCGCCAACGACACGCTCTTCGTGTATCTGTCTCCGGCAGCCGCGGCGGGCAAAGTCCGGCAGCCTTTGCTCTTTGCCATATATCCGGGTCACAGCTTGATGTGGGAGGATGTAAGCGTCGCCTTCGCCAGCCGGGGCTACGCCGTGGTGGTCTTGTCTCCCCTGGCATATTACGGCAGAGACGTGATCGAACAGGGCGAGGATGCGCGCTTGGCTTTGCATTTTGCCCGCAACGGCGATCTGGGCGACGCGATCGACGGAGAGTTTCCGCTGGCCATCAGCGGCAGTTACGGCAGCGCGGTCTTGAACCGAGTGCTGCGGTTGGAGCCTCAGGAATTCGCAGGCGTGGCGTTGCTGGGGGGTATCAGCAATGCTTTCTCGGGAGCAGCCGACTTCTATGCAGGCCGCTTGGCATGGCCGCCCGCCTTGGGTTATGCGCTGGCGGCCCTGGGTACGGCCGACGTCAAACCCGACAACTTCATGCGTTTTTCCCCCGTATACACCGCGGAAGTCATGCCCCCGACCTTGCTGTTGCACACTCAGGCCGACACTATGGTGCCTATACAGCAGTCTCAGGAATATGCGGCAGCACTGCGAGCTGCCGCCGTACCGGTGCATACTTATTATTTTGCGGACGAAAGCCACTATATCCGCGTAGGCGAAGAGACTTCGCTGACCACGCGCCGCGTGTTTCTCCAAGTCCTTGCTTTTCTGCAAAGACAACACGCGGCGGCGCACCGGTCTTCTACGCCGCCGCGGATTGCGCTGTCCGACTGATACCCAGACCCGCTGAAGCATAAGCATGTGCCCACGCCGCTTCGGCCCACAGCAGCACGGAGGCTCCGTATGTCCGACCACAATTCGACAATGACGCACCCGGTCTCGGACTTGCCCGCACCGGAGTGGTTGCAGCAGGCGGTCCTGCTGCCCATATCGGGATCCAGGGTGGTGAGGCTCACGGGGCCGGATGCCAAGGATCTGCTGCAACGCTTGACTACCAACGATATGCGGCACGCCTCTGCGGACATGGCGGTCGTCACGGCGCTGCTGACGCCGACAGGCAAGATCCGGAACGTTTTCGTAGTGGTCACGGTCGACGACGGCTATCTGCTGATTTCCGGCCCGGGCGAAGCCGCGGCGTTGGGCGACATGCTACGGCGGCAGATTTTCTTCATGGACGACGTGAAAGCGACGGACGTCAGCGACGATTGGCAGGTGTTGCAATTGGCCGGCAGCGCCGCCGGTCATGCCGTGGAGAGTTTGGGTTTGGAGGGCGATGTTTGGCAAGACGGGCGGGTGCGTCATGGCGGCGCATGGCGCGCGTTCGCGTTGGAGCGGCTGGAGTTCCCCAGCATCTATCTGCTCTGTCCCGCGCGCGAAGCCGAGACGGCGGTCGAGGCCTTGACCGCCGCCGGCGTGCAGCTGCTCGACGACTGGTCCGCCTATCATCTGCAAAGAATTTTGGCCCAACGCGCGGGCTATGGCCGGGAGTTCAACGGGGACTTCAATCCGCTCGAGATCGGCATGGATTGGATCTGTGCCGAAAACAAGGGATGCTATCCTGGCCAGGAAGTGATCGCCAGGCAGATCACCTACGGGAAGGTCGTACGCCAGATGGTGCTGCTCAAGTTGCCGCGGGGAGTTGCCGACGGGGCGGAAGTCCGAGTGGGCAAGGCCAAAGTCGGCTATGTGTCCAGCGTGGAGCCCACGGCTCCGGGAGCAGAGGGATACGGTCTCGCCGTGCTGCGGTCCGCGCGCGTTGCCGGGCTCGGCGAAGTTGCCGTACAGAGCCAGTCGGCCTTCATCTGTCGAGAGCCGGGGAATGCAGGAGATGATCCATCGACGTCACCCCCCGCGGGTCTCGCCTAGGGACAAGGACGCGGCCGACCCACGGCTCCGGGACCGAATCGCCCCGGCGGGATGCGGGTTTCTGGAGGCTGGCGCGGCGAAAGCGGAGAGGGAGGCGCATGTCTGAGACTTGGAGACTGGTCCAAGAACCCGCCCTGGCGTCGGGAGCGACGAACATGGCCCTGGACGAGGCCATAGCCTCTTTTGTAGCCCAGGGACAGGTGCCGCCGACCCTGCGGATCTACGGCTGGCGCCACCGCACGATCAGCATAGGCAGGTTTCAATCGGTCGCGGACCTCGATCTGACCGCGGCGAGAGCCCAGGGCGTGGAAATCGTCCGCCGCCCCACGGGCGGGCGGGCCTTGCTCCACGCCGCGGAAGTGACGTATGCCTTGGCCTTGCCCCGGGACCACGCGTTGGCCGCCGGCGGGGTACTGGCAATCTACCGGCGCATCAGCCGAGGTCTGGTAACTGCACTCGCGCAGCTGGGTCTGCAGGCGGATCCCCTGGTATCCGACAGACGTTTGCCGGGGGCGCGTTCCGCCGCTTGCTTCGAAATGCCCAGCGCCTACGAGATCACCGTGGGAGGCAAGAAGCTGATCGGCAGCGCCCAATGCACCCGCGAGGGATACGTGTTGCAGCATGGCAGCGTGCCCCTGGCGGGCACTCAAGCCGCTCTCGTGCCCTTCCTCGACTTGGAGGACGCCGACCGAGAGGCCTTGGGGCGAACACTGGGCCGCCGGTCGACGTCGTTGGGCCGGCAGGCGGCCGCTGCCCTCGGCGCGCCTCGGCGATTCTCGCGGCGCGACGTGGCCGGAGCCCTGGCGCGGGGTATCTGCAGCGGCCTCGACGTCGTTCTGGAAGAGGCGCATACCGAGCCCGGCGAGATGGAGACTGCGGGCGTATTGATCAGGCGAAAATACGCCAACGACGCATGGACCTATCAAACATAGCCTGCTCGCCGCGGGTCCCTGAGGGTACCCGGCCCGGCCCGGCGCCGGCTGCCGCCGATTGAGGCCGGTGAAGCGGCGCGGCGGGAGTTGGGCGCGTATTCCCGGGGAGCTCGGCGTACTATGTCTGTCGGTCTACTTACGATTGAACTTCGGCTCCATGAAGTCTTCAGCCTGAAAGACAAACGGAGCCGCATCAAACCCGTCGTGCAGCGGCTGCGCACGAAATTCAACGTATCCGTGAGTGAAACCGAGGCCCATGACGTCCTCACCCGCGGGGTCCTCAGCGTCGCCTGCGTCGGGGTCAGCGATCGGCACGTGCAGAGCCAATTGCAACATGTAGTCAATTATCTGTTGGCCGGGAGACTGGATATGGAAGTCCTGGACGCTCATATCGAGTTCGTCGCGTGAGTCAAGCTTCCGTTTTCGTCGGGACAGCCATCTTCTGCCAGGAGTCGGCGGCTTCCGGGAACCCCTTCCAGTCTATGTGCCGGTAGAGGAAAAGCGACACGCTCAGGATCACTAGGATGAGGGAGAACCACTGCGCCGCTGCCAGCGAAGAACCAATCATCCAGGCATCGGGCCGCAGGAATTCGACCAGGAAGCGCCCCACGGGATAGAAGATAAACAGCATCAAAACCCCGTCTCCGAAGCGGAACTTGTGTCCGAACTTGAAGAACAGCAGGTTGATGATCAAGACGCTGCCCAGACTCCACGCCATCTCATAGAAGAAAGTGGGATGGAATCCGTGTGTGGCGTACCAATCGATGGCCTGCTGCGAGATGTTGGGGTCGCCGCACCAGCCGATGGCCGCGTCGGGTACCTGGCAAGGATACCGGGGATCGATGTAAAAGGCCCATGGGGCGGTGGAAGGGGGTCCATACAGTTCCTGGTTGACGAAATTGCCGAAGCGGCCTACGGCCTGCGCCAGCGGCACGTTGACGGCGATGTAATCCAGGTACTGCAGAATGTTGATCTTGCTGATCCACGCGTACACGATGATGGCGCCTACGCCGCCCACCAGGCCGCCGTAGATGCCCAGGCCTCTGAAGCCGCCGGACCAGAAGTTGATGATGTCCATGGGGTTTTCGCGGTAATGAGCGAAGCCGCCCCCGTCGGCCGGTGAACTCAAGACGTGATAGATGCGGGCTCCGATGATGCCGGCAATCAGACACCAGGCCAACAGATTCCAGATGTGATCCGGATCTCCGCCGGACCGTTTGGCCCAGACGGTACTCCAGAAGGCGCTGAGAGCGGCTCCGCCCACGATCAGCAGGCCGTACCAGTGCAGGGAGAAATTTCCGATTTCCAGCAAAATGGGATTCATGGGCTATGGGGGTCCTCGTGAACTGTGCGGTTTCCCGTTGCGTGCCACCGAGCATGCACAGGGCCGTGCCTGGAATAGTGTACCTAACCGGCTCTCCAACCGCCATGGACAGGCCCTGGCTTTCCGGCCGGGTCAATTCTCGGCATCGGTCGGGGCGGACCATACCGCCCCCTGTTCCAGCCAGGTTTCCAGGACCAAGCCGACTCGCTCCAGACTCGCGGCGCTGACTTTGTCCAAGGTGTCGGAAACCGTGTGCCAGTAAGGATAATTGAAATCGATGATCACGATGGCCGGAATGCCCTGCCGCAGGAAAGGCACATGGTCGTCGATCAGCAGAAATCCGGGCTCGGGAATCAGAAACTGCTCGTATCCCAGGTCGGCCGCCTGGCTCCAAATGGCCTCCGACAGTTCCCGGGTGCCGTTCTGTTCGATGAAGATCTGCTGCTCCCGGTCGCCCACCATATCGACGATGATCACGGCTTGGGGGTCCCGACAGCGGGGCTGGGTCTCCAACGCGTCGACATAGGCTTGGGAACCCATGATCCAAGACCAGCCCGGAATGTTGCCGTTGTCTTCCGCGTCGAAGAAGGCCAGGCAGATGGTGTGGTTCGTACGGTCTACGTCCAGGACGCGGGCGAGTTCCAAGAGCACCGCCACCCCGGAAGCGCCGTCGTTCGCGCCGGGCACCGGCCGGTCCCGCAGCGCTGGAGTCGGATCTTCGTCGGCCTGCAGCCGCGAATCGTAGTGGGTCCCCAGCAGCAGCACGGGACCCGATCCGCGCGCGGCGATTACATTCACGCCCGTACCCTCTTCGACGGTAGGGAAGCTGTGGGTATGGACCTGCCAGTCCATGGTCGTCAGCAGGTCCACCAGCCAATTGCGGAAACGTCGACTCGCCATGGTGCCGGTCATCCGGGGACCGAACTTCAGTTGCTGCTCTACGTGCAGGAAAGCCTGTTCCCCTTCGAAGGGCGGAGAGCCCTCTATGAACCGCCGCGCCTGGCCGTAGCCCAACATCCCCCCATACCCCAAGCAAGCAATGGTGATGAGCGCTATGAAGGTGCGGGGAATGTAAAAAGGGCCCTTCCACGTGCGCATTGTTCAATCTCCCGACCCCGCTCCGCCCGCGCGGCCCCGCGTCCGGAATTCCAATGCGATAGGAGTACCCGGGAACGGCAGCGCCTGGCGAATGGCCTTCTCTATATACCGCTCGTACGAAAAGTGCACCAGCTTGCTGTTGTTGACGAAGATGACGAACGTCGGAGGGGCCGCCTTCACCTGCGTGCCGTAATACAGGCGCAGCGGCTGGCCGTTGCGGGACGGCGGCGCGCCGCTGAAATAGGCCTTCTGCAGCAGTTGATTGAAAGCGCCGGTACTCACCCGCGTCGTACGGGCCGCCTGCACTTCCAGGACGAGGGGCAGGATGCGATGCACCCGCTGGTGCGTCAGGGCGCTGATGCAAACCAGCGGCGCATAGGGCAGGAATTTGAGTTCGGAGCGCACCATTTCTTCGAACTCCCGCAGAGTGTGCTCGTCCCGCGCCACCGTGTCCCATTTGTTGAGCAGCAGGATGACGCCTTTGCGCTTTTCCGCGATCATGCCGGCGATGTGGGCGTCCTGGGCCGTGACGCCGTCTTGGGCATCCATGACCAGCAGGCACACTTGGGCCCGGTCGATGCTGCGCGCGCTCCGTAGGACGCTGTATTTCTCGATGCCGCGTTCCACGCGGCCGCGGCGGCGAATGCCTGCCGTGTCGATGAGTGTGATCTTTTGCCGGTGATAGGTAATCTCGGTGTCCACCGGATCGCGGGTGGTACCCGGAATTTCGCTGGTAATCGCTCTTTTCGCCTGCAGGAAGGAATTGAGCAGACTGCTCTTGCCCACGTTGGGTCGTCCTACGATGGCAATCTCCAGCCCGTGTGCGGGGGCGGCCCCCGCCTGCGCGGCACCGAGCACGGGCATGAGTTCGTCCAGCAGTTCCGCTACGCCGTCGCCGTGCAACGCGGAGATGGGACGGGGTTCGCCCAGTCCCAGCTGCCAGAATTCCGCCGCCGCCAATACGCGTTCTTCCGTTTCGGCCTTGTTGACGGCGAGCAGCACCCGTTTCCGCTTGCGGCGCAGCAGCCGCGCAATCCGTTCGTCGGCGGGCGAAAGTCCTTCCTTGACGTCCGCCAAGAAGAGAATAGCCTCGGCTTCGGCCAGCGCAATTTCGATTTGCTCGTAGATGGGGTCGTTGAAGTTCCGCGGGTCGTCCCGGCGGGCTTGGGCCTCCCCGCCCCCCGGGCTCTGGAACCAGATTCCGCCCATGTCCACGATGCCGAACTCTCGGCCCTGCCATTCGCAGGTGCCGTACAGACGATCCCGCGTGGTACCCGGCACGTTCTCCACGATGGCCGTACGCGCGCCCGTGAGGCGATTGAAGAGCGTGGATTTGCCCACATTGGGCCTGCCTACCAGGGCAACCAGCGATTTGGGCATGGCGGTGCGAGGCGTGTGCTCTAGGATTCGGCGTCGGGGGGCCGGGAACCGACGCGGACTTCCAATTGCGGCGGGTCGTGGCTCACCATGGTAATCAGATTCGAGGATTCTACATCCTCGTCACGGAAGACGAAGCTCGACGCGCGCAGACTGTAGGTCCCCTCTTCCTGGGGGCAGTCGTACAGTACCTGCCATGCGAAATCTCCCGCGGCCTGCATTTCATACAGTTGATTGAACGCCGCGAAGGGTCCCCGCAGATGCAAAAAGACGGCCGCGAAGTCGTAGGCCAAGTGCGGACTTTCCTGTAGACAGGCGGCTTCGGCCCGCAGCGTGTTGTCCAGGATTACATGCTCTACTTCCCACGTGAAGGCGACTTCCGCGACATTGGCGGTGGTGCCCGGCGGCACGACCAGCGTGGTGGTCACCCGGGTGGTGCGCGTCAAAGGCTCCGGCAGATCGGACAAACGGATCACCAGCGGATCCGACACGTTCCCCAACACCTCTTCCGGCCCCTGTAAAACGACAAACTCGGGATCGCTGTGCATTTCCGCCAGCCGGTACCCGCTGGCTACTTCGACTTGGGCCTCGGGCAACACCCGTACCTGTCGCGTATTGGGTAGCGGCGAGTACCTGAGAGTGGCTACCAAAGAACTGGGGCTGACGTCCAGATCCGTCAGGCCATTGCCCTCCGCATCCACGATTTGGATGGGCACAGGCATCTCGAAACCCGCCTGCTGGGGACTGAACACATAAGAGTAGAGGGGGATGTAGGCCACGGCCCGCACGGCCCGCCTGACCAGCTCCGTGGGCCCCGCGAGCGTGACGTACTGGACGTTCAGCGAAAGGTTTTCCAGATTGAATCCGTCGGGTACTTCGCCCACGCGCTCCGGAGACACCGGCAACGTCTGGCTCGCCCGCTCCCCCGCCGGGGCGTCGCCCTGGGAGACCAAGGCCGCGAACGGAACCGCCAAGAGACAGAGCTCCCCCGGACCGGCGGACGCCAGTCGATAGTCCAGCACCTGCAAACGGCCTTGGCGCGGTTCCAGGTGGCACAGGAAGAGCGGACCGTCCGCATCCGGTTCGGTTTCCGAATTCTGCGGGATCATGGATACCGCCAGGTACTGATGATAGGGACTATTCAGTTCTTCCCACGCGCTGCGAGGCGCGCGCAGGCGCAACGTCAGCGTATCCGTGATGCTGTCGCAGGACAGCTGGGCCACTTCCACTTCGGGACAGGGAATCGGCACGTTGGCCACCGTGCGCACGATCATGGGGTCCTGTTGATTGACGATGGACAGCCACATGAAGAGGGCGGCCGCCAAGGAAACCAGCAGGCGCCGGGCCCGCCGGACCCACAGGCCGGTGTCCTGGACGGACAGACGGAAAGGACTAGCCATCGGCCCGCATTGCCGCGGCGGTCTGGCCCGGATAGCTCAGAATCTGATACAACTCGATCTGCAGGGCCTCGGCGTCCAGGCGGGTCAACTGCCCGCCATGCGACAGTTCGACGTCGCCGGTCTCTTCCGAAACCAGCACGCACAGGGCGTCGGTATGCCGCGTAATGGCGGCGGCGGCCATATGGCGGGACCCGGAGTGTCGCTCGGAATCGGGTTCCGGCGGGGGCGCATCGTCTTTGATTTCGAAGAGCACGTTGGCTCTTTCGATGCGCCCTTCGCGCAGGATCACCGCGCCGTCGTGGATCTGCGAGTTCTTTTCGAAAATGAGGTTGAGGAGCGCGTCCACGCAGCGCGCGTCCACTTCCGTGCCTTCGTTGAGGGTAGCGGCCAAGCGGTCTTGGCGGGGAATGACGACCAACGCCCCCAGCCGCCGGCTCTGCAGGTAGCGCACCGAGCTGATCAGCTCGTCGATGAATCCGAGATCGCTCGCGCCCGCGCCCCCTCGCCTTTGAAACAGGCGATCCCAGAACGCCGCCCCGGTGCCGAATTCGTTGAGCAGATCGCGGATTTCGTATTGGAAGATAATCGGGATCGAGACCAGAATGACCAAGAAGCTGTTGCCGATGATCCAGTTCAGGGCAGTCAGCCCTTGGAAGGCCGTGACCGCCGACAGGAGCACCATGATCAACAGCAGGCCGTTCAGCAAGCGCCGTACCGGCGACTTCGCCAGCTGGCTCAGAATCACGAAGACGAATCCGCACAGGAGCGCGATATCCAGTAGATTCAGCGGTTCTCGAACACGCTGGAAATTGGCCAGCAGATTGGCCAGAGCCGAGTCGGTTCGATACAGTTCATGAAAAACGGCCAACGGGTCCATCGCATCAAGGGAGGGGCAGCGGTGCGCCCCCCAGCAAGTGGGCCAACAGGGCCTTTTGCACGTGCAGACGGTTGTGTGCCTGGGGAAAGACCCGGCTGTGGGGGCCGTCCATGACTGCGTCCGATATTTCTTCGCCCCGGTGGGCCGGCAGGCAATGCAGCACGACGGCCTTCGGATTGCGGGTACGCTGCAGCAGGTCCGCGTCTACCTGATACGCCGCCAAGTCTTGCAAGCGCCGGGCTCTGTCCGCTTCTTGGCCCATGCTGACGAACACGTCCGTGTAGATCACGTCTGCTTCGATCACGCCGTCGAGGTCTGCCGTCACCTTGACCTCGGCATCGATCCGGTCTAGGAATGCCGCCTGCGGCTGGTAGGCCTGGGGAGCCACTACGCGCAAGTCCAGATCCAGCAGCTGGCCTGCCTCGAGCAGGCTGCGGCATACGTTGGAATCGCCGTCTCCGACATAGACCACTTTCAGGCCTTGCAGGCCTGGCCAGCCGGGATCCGCGGGGCGGGTCCCGAATTCCTGCGCCAAAGTGTATATGTCGGCCAAGGCCTGGCAGGGATGCGAGGCGGCGCTCAGACCATTGATCACGGGCACGTCCGCGTACGCCATCAAATCCAGAATGTGTCGATGTTCGAACACCCGCGCCATGATGCCGTCGGTATAGCCCGACAACACCCGGGCCACGTCCGGGGCGGTTTCCCGATCGCCCAAACCGACCTCGGACGGGCTCAAATAAGAGGCGCGGCCCCCCAGTTGCAGCATCCCGACCTCAAAGCTGACCCGGGTACGCAGGCTGGGCTTCATAAAGACCATGGCCAAATGCTTGCCCTGCAGGATGGGTTGGTTCTGCCCGCGGACCTCCCTGTCCTGCTGCAGAACTCGAGTCAGTCGCAGCAACCCAATCAGCTCTGCTCGGGACAGGTTGTAAATATCGTCGAAATGCCGCATAGGAATGGTCTCTCAATATGCG
>DAOUKB010000104.1:0-25037 GCA_034421855.1 Anaerolineales bacterium | reverse complement strand
CGCCCTGGGCATTGCGGAGTATTGGCAATACGATCCCCACCACCAGTACCTGAAGGAGGATCTGATCGGGTGGAGGTGGTGTCTGCAGACCGGCGACTACGCCCGCATTCCGGTGACGCACGACCCGACCCGGGCGGCCCGGATCGGGGAGAGCGCGGTGCTGGGGACCGTCTGGGGGCGGGAGGACGCGACCGGTGCCTTGCGCTTGTGGAATCCGGCCGCGCAGGCGTGGTACCTGACGGACCGCGAGGCGGAAGCCGCGCGCCGCCGGGAAGCGGCGCGGGCCGACCGGGAAGCGGCGCAACGCCGCCGGGAGGCGGCGCGGGCCGACCGGGAAGCGGCGCGGGCCGATCGGGAAGCGGCGCAACGCCGCCGGGAAGCGGCGCGGGCCGACCAAGAGGCTGCGCGCGCCGACCGGGAAACGGCACGGGCCGCTCAAGCCGAAACGGAGATCGCCAGACTGCGGGCCCTGTTGCGGGACGCTGGCCACGAAGCCGCGGACTTTCCCACCTGACCCCAGCCATGGCTGCCGGAGCGACGCGCCCCGCGGGCCCCGGCACCAGCCGGACCCGACCCTAGTCCAGGGCCCCCGAGAGCTCCCTCCGTACAGGAGTTACGATGGGCCGGCGGATTTGCTAGGCATACCCGGGAGTACAAGACGAATTCGACACTTCGAAGACACTCTCTGGGAGTTCCCGCGTAACGGATGCCTTGAGACGTGCACTATCCCGTTATGAGGGACTGGCCCCCGTCGATCCACATCTCGGTGCCGGTGATGTGGGCCGATTCCTGTGAAACCAGGAAGTGAATCAAGTCTCCGCATTGCTCGATCGTGCCGGGTACGTTCACGGTCAACGGGATGTTGCCCTCCTTCCATTCGGCCCGCCACATCAGGTCTTGGTTGTGCAGCGTAGTGTTGTCGCCGATTTCCGTAGCGATGGATCCCGGGCAAATGACGTTGATGCGAATCCCGTCCCGTGCCAGTTCCGGGGCCAGCATCTTGGTCATAATCAATTGTCCCCCCTTGGAACAGGCATATACGACGGCCCCGGTATTGCTGAACATGCGGGTGCCGTTGACGGAAGACACGACGACGATGGCTCCGCCTTGCTTCTTGAGCCACGGTTGCGCGTACTTGATCGTCATGAAGGTGCCCTTGAGGTTGATGTTCATGGTGTAGTCCCAGTCTTCCGCCGTGATCTCGCCGATGGGAGCCCACAACCCGTTGACTCCCGCATTGGCGATCACGATATCGATGCGGCCGCAGGCATCGCCCAATTGAGCGACGGCGGCTTCCAACTGGGGCAGCTCGGCCACATCCGCTACCAGGGGGATCGCCGAACCCCCCGCTGCCTCGATTTGGGCGACGACTTCCATGAGCTGGGACTCGGTGCGTCCCAGAGCGCCGATACAGGCTCCGGCGGCCGCCAGCCGGAGAGCCGCCCCTTTGCCGATGCCGGAGCCGGCACCCGTTACCAATGCGACTTGACCATTCAATGCCATGCGTTTGCGACCTCTGGGATTCTTGCGGTTCGGGGGTGGATCGATTCAGGAAGTTTCGCGACTCTGGCGCCAAACTTCGTATTCCTGCCAGCCCTGTTCAGACAACGGATAATACACGCTTAAATCGCCCCCTTCCTGCAACTTCAGGCGGCTGAACACTTCCCACTCTTCGTGCTGCACCGTGTGATCCAACACGTCCCGGATCATCTGCTGGGGGATCATGACGGCTCCGTCGTCGTCCGCGATGATCACGTCGCCCGGGAGAATCGTCACTTGGCTGCAGGCCACAGGCACGTTGAAGGCAAAGGGAAACAAGCGGGACTGCGATGCGTAGTTGGGGGTGAAACCGCGTGTCCACAACGGCACCTCCAGCTTCCTGATCTGCGGCCAGTCGCGGATGCATCCGTCCACCACCAGACCCGCTCCGCCGCGTCCTCCGAAATAGGTCGTCAGCATTTCGCCGACGCAGCCGGTGTAGGGGTCCCCAAAGGCCTGAATGCACAGGACGTCCCCAGGCTGCACGGACTCGAAGACCGCCCACAAGGCGCTGCGCTTTTCGGTTTGTTCTTGGCCTAGCCCGGAAGCAATGTCTTCCCTTTGGGGCATGAACGCCAAGGTGACGGCCGGCCCCACCACTTTGCTGCCTGGACGGCGGGCCGCAATGCCGGCCATGAAGGAATTCCGCAGGCCCATCCTGTGCAGCATGGCGCTGGCGGTCGCGCTGCTGACTCGATGCAGTTCGGCCAACAAGCCGGCATCAGGACGCACGACCGGTCCGCCGTCGATGGGCAACGTGAAGTTCTCGGGAGGTTTCAAGGCGAAGTCGCCGAGAGCGGGGGCGGCTTGGTTCATAACGACTTCTTACTCCTTGGCATGGGCATCCGTTCCACCGACAAGGCGTAGTGGCCTTCGATATAGGGATACTTGCTTTCCAAATCGGGAGCCAGCGCGACTCCCAGGCCAGGCTCGTCGGGAAAGTGCAGAAATCCCCGCCTCAATACCGGCGGCTCTTCCAAAATGCCCCATTGCAGCGGTCCTTGAATCATGCAGACTTCCAGTATGTCACAGACCGGCAATGCAGCCACGACGTGGCCGTTGGCCAGGCCCATGAGGCCGTTGTGCCAGCTATGAGGGTAAAGCCGGATCCCCCTTTCCCGCGCGACTGCACCAATCCGCAACATCTCGGAGATGCCGCTGAGGCCGGCATCGGGTTGTACCGTGGCATAGGCGTCCGCATCCAGATAGGGTTGCAACTGGGCCAGAGTCGCGAACGACTCCCCTCCGGTGATGGGCAGATCTACGGCCCTGTTCAAGCGGGCATACGCCGCGGGATCTGTCCACGGCATCGGTTCTTCGAACCAGGCGAAGCCCAACCGATCCAATTCTTTGGCTATAGCCAACGACTGCTCTTCATCGAGGCGACAGTTGCCGTCCAAAGCCAGTGCCATGCGCCCGTCCACGATGCGATGCAGCTCTCGGACATGGTCCAGAAAACGATCTGCCGTGACGCCGTCCCAAGTCCATTCCGTGCCGATACGGAATTTCATGGTCGGAAATCCGCGCTCGATGCAGTCCTCTGCCTCGGCAAAGAGCTGTTCCGGGTTGAAACGCCAGTCGTAGCGGCAGCCACTGGAGGCGTAGACCTTTACCCCTGCCGACGGTCGGCCGCTGATCAGTTCACAGACGCTCTTGCCGGCTACGCGGCCCCGTATGTCCCAGAGCGCACAATCGATGCCCGCCGCCGCGGCGTCGTACGCTCTGTGCAGTCCATGGGGACTGGGAGCGACGTCCGGGTCCGTAGGATCCCGACCCACCAGCGTGGGGGCCAGGAAATCGACCCATTGGCGGATTTGCAGCGGCCAGCCGTAGGAAGTCGCCTCCCCTATCCCCGTCGTGCCGTCGTCCGTGTGCACCACCACTATCGTGCAGTCCGCCTTGACGGTGCGGTATTGGGCCGTTACCCACTGTTCCCGCCGCCCATGCATCCGGGACAGGCACAGAGTTTCCAGTCGCGTAATCTTCAAGATATTCCTCCTGATGTTCTGGGCACGCCTCAAGCGTTCCTGACGATCTTATACAGTCGGGTCGACATTACAACCAAGCAACGCGAAACCGCTTTCGGTCTCCAACGACACCGCGGAACCCTAAATTCGCACCTGCGTACGGGAGCCAATTCCCTACGACCGTTTTCGGCGCAGCCGGTACCCACCGGGTACCGCACCTGATCACGGTCCATATACAGTTTCGCACATCTGCACAGGTTCTCTCCCGTCGTGCTTGAGAGAAGCGGCTGCAGGACGCCCCGACCTGCAAGTTCGAAACTGCATAGTCCCAAACTGCCGGCTTCACCGGGGCAGCCTCTCCGTTTCCCCGAGGTCGGCCCGGCGCGGGTCGTCCTGCAAGGTCTGAACGCACGGCGAGCCTCTCGCTCTCAGGGCATAAGTCGTATCGCTGGTATTTTACGGAGCCGCTCCCTTGTTCCCCGCTGGATGTCTAGTCTGCGGTCGTCTACTCGCCGTTGGCACACAGGAAATTCATGCTGGGGTCCAGCTGCCAACGGAGGGTATCTTGCACCTGAGTGTTCCGACCCCATTTCTCCAGTAGGCTGGCGACACTGTTCAGTTCTGCCATTCTGCCGGCAATCCGGACAGGATCCCAATCCGCCAAGAGTTCCGCCTTGAGCGCCGATGCCGTACCCGCAAAGCGCGGATCTTGGGCCAAGTCTTCGAGTTCTTCGGGATCCCGCGCCAGGTTGAACATCTGATCCGGCTGTTCGTGGAAGTAGATGTACTTCCATTCTTCTCTCCGCACCATGCGCTGATAGCAGCCCTCGCCGGGGGCGAAGAGAATCGAAACGTATTCGGAGAAAGCCAGGTCTTCCCAATCCGCCCGGCCGGGATTGCGCAGCTGTCCTGCGAAGGAACGCCCCGACATCTGCGGCAAGGGCGGCGCGCCCAGCAATTCGAGCATGGTGGCCGTTACGTCCACGCCGCTGGCTACCAGCGCGGATCTAGTGTTCTCGGGCAAATGTCCTGGCCAAGACATGATGAGTGGGACTTTCACCGACTCTTCGTAAAACGTATGTTTCCACCACAATCCGTGTTCGCCCAGCATGTCTCCATGGTCCGATGTGTAGACGACCAGCGTATTTTCTCGCTGTCCCGAGTCCTCCAAGATCTGCAGCAGTTCGCCTATCCACTGATCCAGACGGTACACCAGAGCCCAGTAGGCGGCTCTGGCCCTGAGCTGCTCCTCCGCGGGGACCGTCTCGATTTCCGTATGGCTGCGCCACCACCGAAGAAAGGGATGCTTTTCCGTGTCGCCGACTTTGGGTTTGGCGGGCAACGTCATCCGATCACGGAATTGCGCAAAGTCCGGGCGTCTGGCTACGTACGGCGGATGCGGCAGCATGTAGCCCACCGTCAGAGTGAAGGGTTCCCGGGAAGTTCCTTCCCGCCTCTGGCGACATGCGTTCCGGAGAAAGTCCACGGCCTCCCGCTGCACCTCTTCGTCATGTACCTGGTAGGCGCTTTGGCCCGCCCCGGATTTTCTGAGACTGATGCGATGAGGCCCCGCGGTCCCTTCCAAGGCTCCCCGGTCGACGGCCGGTCCCCCCAGTTGATTGGGACAGTGATCGCCGACCAGACGCCGGCTGTACCCGCGCAGCTGATCCGGCCCCATGACATGCATGCGACCAATCAGCACCGGGTCGTATCCTGCGGCGCCCAGCGAGTGGGCCAACGTCGGGGTACGCGAATCCAACTGCTGTTCGTTGGTCCACACCTCGTTTTCGAACGGCCGCCGGGCCGTGAGCATGGACATGCGGGAAGGCACGCAAATCGGGGAATCGCAATAAATGTTGTCGAAAACGACGCCGCGCCGGGCCAATCGACCCAGATGCGTGTTCTGCAGCAGGCGATCGCCGTAGCAATCCAGTACTCTCTGGGCATGTTGGTCCGAGTGAATATAGAGGAGATTGGGGAGTTGGGAAGCCACCGGCGTACGTCCTTGCGTATGGGGTGGTGTCCTCGACGCGGCGTCCCCTGCATGGTACTGTGGATAGGCCGTGCCGGCGGCAGGAGGCCACTGCCGACCTGGGCCCGCACCACGGCTGCGAATGGACATCACACATCCGACGGGGAATCCACATGAAGATCACCGGGATCGAAACCCATGTCGTGAACATGGGACACAGAAACATACCGTTCGTGACCGTACACACCGACGAAGGTGTGACCGGCGTGGGGGAAGCGTATTCCTGCGGCCCCGATCTTGCCACAGTCAAGGTCGTCGAGGATTTCGCGGGTTGGCTGACGGGTCGCGATCCGCGCGACATAGAGGGCCTGTGGCAACTGATGTACGCGGGGACCCGCTTTCCGGGCGGCATGGTGGTCAACGCCGCGATCAGCGGGATTGAACACGCCTTGTGGGACATTGCCGGCAAGAGCGCCGGGCTCCCCGTCTATAGGCTGCTGGGCGGCAAGGCGCGGGCCCGCGTGCGCGTCTATCAGTCCGTCGCGGGACATACTCCGGCCGCACTGGCGGAGCAGGCCCAAAGGCTGGTCGCCGAATACGGCTACACCGTGCTGAAAATGAACCCTCTGCCTGCAGAGTGGCCGGCCATGACCTGGCATCAAGTCTTGGACGCGGCCGAACACAGAGTAAGTGCCGTGCGCGACGGGGTGGGCCCGGGAGTGGAAATCGGCCTGGATCCGCATGCGCGCATCTTCGAAGTAGGCAAGGCGGCCCAGCTCTGCGCCGTCGTGGCGCCCTTTCGGCCCATGTTTGTGGAAGAACCGCTCAGGCCGGAAAACCTGGAGGCCTGGGCGGCGTTGAAACAGCAAGTAGATGTGCCCCTGGCGACCGGCGAGATGCTGTATACCCGGCATCAGTTTTTGCCGTTGCTGTCCCGCTATGCCGTCGACTTCATCCAGCCCGACATTTGCGTGACCGGCGGCATCTGGGAAATGAAGAAGATCGCGGCGTTGGCCGAAGTCCACTATGTGAGCGTGGTCCCGCACAATCCCTGCGGTCCGGTGGCCAACGCGGTCAACGCCCATTTTGCGCTCAGTACGCAAAATTTCGAGGTGCTGGAATACCATCCCGACCGCGAGGGGGTGCGCCGCGAGATTCTCGAGGAACCCGTACCTTTGGTGGACGGCTTCCTGGAGGTGCCGGACACGCCTGGTCTGGGTATAACGTTGAACCGGGAATTCGTCAGGGGGCAGGCCTATACCCCGTGGCACAGACAGCGCCCTTATCGTCCGGACGGATCGCTGACCTACCAGTAACCCGGCGGGGCCTCGCCGCGTGGGCCCCGCGCCTCTTTGCAATTCGAGACTACGAGGCCGCAGGAGGACGGTCGCTGGGCGTACGGTCCAAGACGCCGGCCAGATCCACGCCGAACGTCCAGGCAGCGGAGGCGGTGAGGGCTTCGAGCCGATTCTCGTCGATGTCTATGCCCAAGCCCGGTCCGGAGGGACACAACAGGTGGCCCGCCTCGTATACTACGCTCTCGGTCGTCACGTCCTCTTCATACAGTATCGGGCCCGTGCTGTCTCCCGGGTAGTCCAATACACGCGCGGCCGCGGCCAGCTGGGCGACCGCTGCGGTACCCAGGTTGAGTTCCTGCGTAGTCCCGATCAGGACGCTGGCCCGTGCGCTCTCGGCCACCGCGACGACACGCTGGCAGGCCCGTAGACCGCCCAAGACATAGGGCGAAACGTTGAGAATGTCGACCGACTTGTGGGTCAGCAACTGCCAGGCGTGGGGGAGATTCACCACGTGCTCCGAAACGGGTCTGTGCGACCGGGCCCGGAATTCCGCCAGTCCCTCCAAGTCGTATCGGGGGGCGGGGCTTTCGATCAGGAGGCAGTCGCCCCACCGCCGCAGCTCTTCCAATTGGACGACGGCCCGCCGCCAGTCCAGGAGATTGGAGTAGTCCCAGGATTTTATGGTGACCTTGTCGGCGAACCGGTGGGTGAAACCCTTGAGGAAAGCCACATCGGCTTCGTGGTTGGCTCCCACGTACAGTCGAATCAAGTCGAAGCCCCGCCCCAGC
Source organism: Anaerolineales bacterium (assembly GCA_034421855.1). Lineage (GTDB taxonomy): Bacteria > Chloroflexota > Anaerolineae > Caldilineales > Caldilineaceae > Bin34. Next base: position 17,473 of record DAOUKB010000104.1, on the reverse strand, counting down.
ATCGCCTCCACACGCTGCAGGTTGGGCTCCACTTCCGCCAGCGACCGCATCCTGAAAATGGGATAACAGACCTTCATGCGATCGCGCAGGCGTCCGCCGAGCAGGTCGCTGGCCGGAATCCCGTAGAAGCGACCGACCAGATCGTGCAGAGCCAAGTCGATGCCTTGCCGCACCAGTCCGGACCGGCTGTACATGTGTCCTTCGTCGGGGAAAAACTTGATCAGCGCGTCTTCGATGGCCGCGATGTTGCGGGCGTCTTTGCCCTTGCAGAGTTCGTTCAACATCCGCTCCAGCTCCGGCAGATCCAGCTGGTACATGGGGACATGCGACAGATCGCTCATTTCGCCCCATCCGCAGTAATCGTCCTCCGTGACGATCTTGACGATTACATGCTGATTGGCGATCCCGGTGTGCCGGGCGGTCGTAATGGGATACAGCGATATCGAGGCAATCTTCATGAGCATCCTGCTGAGCGTGGCGTCGGCGTTCCGTACGGCCGTGGTCCGGCTGCAGTACCCGACTTGCAAGGTTCACGAGGCGTCGCCCGGGAACGGGTCGAGGTTTTGCCGTTCTGTCTGTGCGCCTCGCAGCTACACAATACAACAATACGGAGGCAGGACCGCCAGCCCTCGGCATCGTAGCTGCTGCTTTGCTCCGCGGCCGGTACACGGAAGGGGACGTCCCCGGGCCTCATGCGCACCAGAGCCGGCAGGTTCTCGAGTCCCACTGTGCCATGTCTTTGGATTGGGGAGGCTCGGGACCCGACTCGACGGTTGCGCATGGGGACAAGCCGGGGAAAGTACGATGGCGTCAAGACCGGGGCGTCAGGCCGAAATCCGTCAGCATGTCGGCAATCAGACGTCGGTCTGCCGGCGTTACCGGCGCCAGGGGAGGTCTGACCGCACGACTGGAATACCCCATTTGGCACATCGCCTCCTTCACCACGCTCACGTTCAAGGAACTCTGGTCTTGCGTCCGCATGCGCTCGAAGGGCCTGATCAGATGCCATATCCGCAGGGCTTCTTCGCGACGGCCGGCCTGCAAGGCTGTGCACAGCCGCAGAGAATGGTCCGGAGCAACGTTGACCAGGCCGGAAGTGAAGCCCTGCGCTCCGGCCGGCCAGAAAAAGGGAGCCCAAGTCTCGGCCACCCCGCATATCAGGACAAGCCCGCTGCCCTCCACGGCGTGGGCCGTCTCGGCAAAGGCGATCGCGTCCGGCACCGCATATTTGACGCCCACGAAATTCGGGCACTGCTCCGCCACCTGCGACAGCGCCGAAGCCCCAATGCCCGAGTGTCTGAGGTAACAGACGACCGCCACCTCCGGCACGGTTTCCGCGATCCGCCGGTGATAGGCGATCCACCCCGCCTGCCCCATGAAGGGATGCACCGGTTCATGCACCATCACGGCCGCGGCTCCGGCTTGAGCCGCCGCGCGGGCCATCGTGCACGCGGTTTCCAGGTTGTGTCCTATGCCCGGCATGACGAGGACGCGTCCGGCTCCGACGTCCAACGCCTCCCGGCACGCCTGGTGCGTCTCCGCCGGCGTAAGCGAAAAGAATTCACTGGTGTTGCCGTTGGGCGTAAGGGCCGTAATGCCGTTTTCGATCTGCCTTTCCAGGTTCGCCCGGAAGGCCTGCCAGTCGACCGTGGACGCATCGGAGGCCTGGAACGGGGTTACCGGAATCGAGATCACGGTGCGCAACCGGCTGCGGATTTCGGAAAAATGCATGTTCGAGATCCCCTACGGGCTGTCTGTCTCGTGTGAGCGGAACGGGGCTGTCCCAGGCTATGGGCCCCCTACGGCCCCATTCTCCTGGATCTTACCGAAGTGTATCCAAGACGCGGCCCGGATTTGAAAATCCCTGGGAGGCTTGGCGACCTCCAAACTGCCTCGGAGCCGGATTCGGCCTTTCCCTGTGGTTCCTTTCTGGTATAAGGTTAGCCTGGCAATCACCCTCGAGAAGGAGTACCGAGAGAAATGGCTGATCGGGATGCGGTATCTACGCTGGCGATTCATGGCGGGAGGCCCGCGGTGTCGGAACCTCCGGCGGCCATGCTGCCTGGCATCATGGCCTACGACGAAGCGGAAGAGGCCGCAGTACTCGAGGTCGTACGCAGCCGGAACGTGTATCGGTTCATGGACGCCGAAGGCAGCTCTCAATGCGAGCAATTGGAAGATCTGTTTCGGAAGAGCACGGGCCGGAAGCACGCCTTGGCCGTGACCTCGGGAACAGCCGCACTGCTTTGCGCGTTGCAAGGACTGGGCGTGGGACCGGGCGACGAAGTGATTGTCCCGGCCTTCGGCTGGATCGCTTCGATATCCTCTGTGCTGGGGGTCGGGGCCGTGCCGATCATTACGGAGGTAGACGAGTCCTTGACTCTCGATCCGGAAGCGGCGCGTGCCAACATTTCCCCCTTCACCAAAGCGATCATGCCGGTCCATATGCGGGGCGTACCCGCGAATCTGGGCCCGCTGCTCGAACTCGCCGCGGCGCACAATCTGAAGCTGCTGGAAGATACGGCCCAGGCCAACGGCGGCTCTTATCAGGGGCGTCAGCTGGGTTCTTTCGGCGATGCCGGAGCCTTCAGCCTGCAAGCCAGCAAGATCATCACGGCGGGCGAAGGCGGCATGGTCGTCTCCGATCACGACGAGGTCTATGCGCGGGCCGCAATGTTTCACGACCCCTTTTCCAATCGGCTGGTGAACTTGCCCGAGAGCGACGCCATGTGGGGTCTGAATTTTCGGATGCCCGAAGTGACCGCGGCCCTGGCCCGGGTACAGTTCGCCAAGCGCAAACGCATCATTGATGCGATGCGGGTCCGCAAAGCCTTGATCAAGAACGGCATCGCGGATCTCGCCGCCGCCAAATCGGTCTCCTTTCGCCATCTGCACGACGAGGCCGGAGACACGGGAGTGGCCCTGATCATGTTCATGCCGGACGCGGAGCGGGCAAGCCGGATTACGGCGGCCCTGCAGGCGGAAAACGTCGACTGCAACCAGCTGTACACCCGTGACAGCACGGATCAGCACGTCTACGCCTCATGGAATTCCGTACTCGACAAGCGGCAGTGGTCGGAGCAGGGGGGACCCTGGACCTGGGCCTCCCGCGAGGTGCCGTACAGCCGGGACATGTGCCCGCGCACTTTGGACCTGCTGACCCGCGCCGTGCAGATTCACATTGCCCCCACTTTGTCCAATGTGGCGGTCGAGGAAAACCTGGAAGGCATTACCAAGGTCTTCTCGGAGCTGCTGTAGCTTCCCGTCAATTCTCATCGGAGGTGTCCCGTGAAAATCACTGCTCTGGAAACCTATCCCGTCTGGAACGGCAGCCGGAACTGGTTGTTCGTGGTGATAGACACCGACGAAGGCGTGTGGGGCGTGGGGGAAGCCGGCATCAGCGGCCGCGAACCCGCCGTCGTCGCCGCGGCCCGGCAGCTGGGCCAGAGTCTGATCGGACAGGATCCCTTTCGCATAGAACATCATTGGCAGACCATGTTCCGCGGCGGGTTCTTTCCGGCCCAACGCATCGTGTCCGCGGCGATTTCGGCCATCGACATCGCCCTGTGGGACATCAAAGGCAAAGCTCTGGGAGTACCGGTCTACGAACTGCTGGGGGGCAAGGTCAGAGACAAGGTCGTCTGTTATCCCCATAACAGTGGGCACGGCATGGACGTGGACACCTTGGTCCAGTCCTGTCGGGCGACCACGGCCGAAGGCTGGAAATTCGTACGCTGGGGACTGCCGCAGGACGGCAACATTCTGGAGCCGCGGCCGGCGATCTTGGCTGCCCTCGCCCAGTTCGAGGCGGTCAGGGCCGCGGTGGGAGACGACGTCGAAATCTGTTTCGACGTCCATACCCGTCTGGATCTGCCGGACACCCTGTGGCTCTGTCAAGAAGCCGAAAAGTACCGGCCTTTCTTCATCGAGGATCCGCTGCGGTGCGAAAACCCGGATTCTTTCAAGACCTTGCGGCCGCGTACGACAGTGCCGCTGGCGGCAGGGGAACAGTTCAGTTCCAAATGGGAATTCCGGCAGCTGATCGAAGAAGAATGGATCGACTACGCGCGCATCGACCTCTGCATCGTGGGCGGCTTTACCGAGGCCCGCAAAATTGCCGGCTGGTGCGAAACCCACTACATCAAGCTGGCCCTGCACAATCCGCTGGGTCCCGTTTCCTCGGCGGCCTGTTTGCAGTTGAATCTGGCTACCTCCAATTTCGGCGTACAGGAGCAACCCGCCAGACCGGACGCCATGCCGACCGAGGTCGTACCCAATCCGCCTCGGTGGGAGGCCGGGTACCTGCTGCCTCCGGACGGACCTGGCTTGGGCATCGACTTCAATCGGGAGGCGGCCAAGGCCTTGGCGGGACATGTCTGGGACATGCCGAATCTGCGTCGCCGGGACGGCTCCTTTACCAACTGGTAAAAGACTGGCACGACAACCGTCTCACCGTTCCGAGTACAGGGACCGCGGCTGGACGGAGGCGACACGAGCGGAGGTAGATCGCCAGGGGCGGCGACAAAAATCCGGATCGAACCGGGCGACGGGAGCCGCAGCGCACTCCACACGCCTGACGCCCGTCTCCACTGCGCCCCATTACGGAGCGCGCAGGCTTTCGTACCTTGCCAAGAGATGTTCTGCGCGCTCGCGTTCCGCGGCAAAGCCCCCGGGGCGGTAGAGACGATCGACTGCCCGGTCCAATCGTTGGTGTGCCTTGCGGAGTACGGGTGGCATCAGGTCGGGGTCGTACAGATTGGCCAAGGTCGCGTCGGGATACGCATTCCGAGCGTCCAACACGGCCTGCGCCAGCGCGCTCAGCTTGGGTTCGTCAATATCGTCCGGCAACGGGAAAGTATTGTAGACGACACCAATCCCATAAGATAACCGGCTTTCCAAACGCCCGCCGACGTACCGAACCCAAGCCATGTGCATACTGGACGTCAAAATTGCAAACTGCCACAGGGACGCGTTGGGCAATATACGTATCTTGTTACTGGGGATCGTAGGCGGTTCCAGCCAGCCTATGGGAATGTATTCACGCCGTTCCGAACTGACTTCCGGAATGACCAGAAAAGGTTCGGTCGGAACGACATTGACTTGATAGCGGGTTGGTGTTTCCGCCAATATGCGAGTTTGCTTGCGTTTACTGTTGAGGCGATACGCGCGGACCGCTCTGATGCGCGCGCGGACCTTGGGGAGTGTAGCCAAAGTTGCCGGGGACACTTTCTGAAGGGCCAGAATCCAGCGTTCGCCGCTCTGCAAAAACTCACGGGCGCCGACGAAGGGATGCAGGAACCTGGCTGCAGCCGGTTCCTCCGTCAGCAACTGTGCCCGCGCATCCGCGTCGAAAATGTAGTGGCCTCCGTCTATGGGCTGGGACCCGACGACGAGTGGGGGCAATCCGTTGAGGGGACGACTTTCTTCGCGCACGGTAAGATGGGGATTCTTCAAGCCGCCCGCGTCGAACAGATAGGGCGAAATCGATTTGTGGCGTGTTTCCTCGGGATCGTCGTTCAAGTCGGAATAGGAGAACAGCCGTTTCTCGCCCCTGGCGTTTTCCTGTCGGTCCAAACCCAGAATGACGACGTGGACGTGCGCCTTCCCCCGCGCGTCCGAGCCCCAGGCGAAGGTGCGGTGCGCAAATGCGATCTCCCAACCGAGCCGCTCGAACAGGATCGGCCATAACTGCGCCACCTGCTCTCCCTGGGTCGCCGAATTGGTGGCGACGAACCCGATGCGAGTTTCCGGTCCGGCATACGATCCGGCCTTGAGGATCCAAGCCGTTACGTAGTCCAGCGTACCGCCGCTTCCGCCCAAGCCCGCGATGCGATGCACTTGCGCCCGCTGTTGCACGGTCTGAAACTTCGCGCCGACGAAAGGGGGATTGCCGAACACGAAGGTACAACGGCGGGCGGGCAAGACCGAGTTCCAGTCGATCTCCAATGCGTCCCCATGGCGAATGTGGGGAGACGTCTCCAACGGGATGCGGGCATAGGTTTCCCCGAACTCCAGGCTCAGCCGGTTGTTCATGATGTGATCCGTCATCCACAGGGCGGTTTCGGCAATCCGGGCCGGAAACTCGCTCAGCTCGATGCCATAGAACTGGTCGACGTCGATGCAGGACAGGGTCGTCACATCCAGTACCCGCTGACTCTCGCCGTCCGCCGAGACGTGAATTTCACGCAGCGCTTGGATTTCCAACCGGCGCAGTTCCCGATAGGCGATGATGAGAAAGTTGCCGCAACCACAGGCCGGATCGAAAAAAGTCGTCTCGCTCAAACGCTTTTGGAACGCCCGCAGCGCGGCGCGTCTGCGTGTGTCCCGGCGGGCCTTGAGGCGTGCGAACTCGGCCTGGAGATCGTCCAGAAACAGCGGTCCGATCACCTTGAGGATATTCTTTTCGGTGGTGTAGTGGGCTCCCTGCGCACGGCGTTCCGCAGGATCCATCACGGACTGAAAGAGCGCACCGAAGATCGCGGGCGAGATGTTCGACCAGTCGAAGCGGCAGGTGTCGAGTAGCCGGGCGCGCATCGCAGCGGTAAAGGACGCAATGCGGAGCGGCTCGCGGAACAGGTCTCCATTGATGTAAGGGAAACGCGTCAGATCTTCGTCCAGCGTGTTGACCCGCTCGGCTTCCGGAGTATCCAGAACCTGAAAAATCTGCGCCAGCCAAGGTCCGAGATCCGAACCGTCCTCGCGGGTGCGCGTCTCGATGAATTCCAGGAAAATGTCGCGGGGCTCGAAAATGCCGGTGTCGTCGGCAAAGAGGCAGAACACGATGCGCACCAGAAAGCGTTCCAGATCGTGGCGTCGATAACCGGCCGTATGCAGCGCGTCGTGCAATCGCCCCACCAGCTCTGCCGCCTTGATATTGGCCGGATCCTGATCTCGAAAGCGGCGCCGCTGTACGCCGAGCATGAACCCAAACGCCTCGACATGACGGGGCAGATCGGCCAACGCGAAACTCGTTCGCTCCCGCAAGTCGAGATCGTACAGTGCGAATTGCTGGAAATCGCTGATCAGAATGTATCGCGGCCGCAAATGCTCCGCCAACGCATCGAAGTATGCTCCGGCTTGCTCGTATGCTTCCTCGAGGTCCCGTCCGGCGCTTTTCTGTTCGACGAGGAGTACGCCCGGCCAGAAGAGATCGATAAATCCCGCCCGATCGTCCAGCTTCTTCACATGCTCTTCGTAACGCGCGACGGTGCGGCGTTGGACGCCGAAGATCTGGAAGAATGCGTTGTAGAAACTCTGCGTTTCGCCTTTTTCATAGCGGGCGTCGGCCCATCCGCGCGCAAAAGCGGCGGCGCGTACTCGCACCTCGTTCCAAGACAATCGCATTACGTCCTCTTGCGCGCGCCGTGCGTCGGGTTCGTCATCGTATCGATTTCCGCTTGCAAACTTGTCTTTCGCCTAAGCGCGCTCCGCTACACGCGGCCCGGCCGGTACCGTTGCGGCAGGCCGAGCGGGGATCGTTAGGCGTGAAATTCCTTGGCTCTCTGCGGCGCTGCACAGCAACACTGCGCGAACAACTGTCTTGGTCTTGCCGCTCGTCCGGCTTGGGCCCGACGTATCCCGGACCCGGAAAATTACGCCTCCGGTACCCTCGCTCCCGGGCCCGGAACGGCAAGCCGGACGCTACGCTAGATCACTTCCAATGCGTTCACGTCGGTCAGGCGCGGGAACGACTTGTGCGGCTCGGTCTGATACCAGACCACCATGCTGGCAATGTCGTCCTGCAGGGGCAGGTAGCGGGACTGTCCTTCGTGACGGGCCCGCCAACCCAGCGCCTGCATGGTGACCCGCAGATCCGTATCGAAGCGGATGGGATCCATGATGTGCCACCGATACATGCCGAAGCGGGTCTGACTCCGGTTGAAGCCGTCGGGCGTGAGCACCTGATGGAAGCCGAGGAACGGGGTCGAGAATGTTCCGTACGCGTCTTTCCCCTTGCCTTTGAAGCCCCAGGCTCCCCCGAAGTAGTCTTCGGTGCCGGTGCCGCAGATGGTCGGCCATTCTTGGTCTCCGTCCAGGTAGAACTTCAGCTCTCCTTCGCCCCACCAGCCGCTGTTGTTGGACCCCCAGGCGACGTAGACGCCGGCGTAGTGGCCGCGCCCCGCGACGTCGTCGATCAGCGTCACGACATCCATGTACGGCAAGGGATTGACGCGGCGCCATTGCGCATGGAAATAGCCCACATCGTCGGGCACGTCGGACAGGGCGTAGTCGATCTGATAGAAGAAATGGTTCGCCGGATCCGGACTGAGGTTGACGATTTCAATCCTGGCGTGCCGCCGGAAGGGCATGGGCCAATAGCTGTTGAACGCCCCGGAAGGATTTACCGCGACCGGCAGGGAATTGACGTTTTCCGGTTCGCCCCACCCGTTGCAGAAGAAGTCTCCCAAGGGCGTTTCCACGGACGGCTCCGCTTCGTGGTCCCAATACATGCGCAGCACCAAAGAGCGGTACAACGCCGGCCGACAGGTGATCCAAATGTGTTGTATTTGGCCCGGGCCTTCGATCTCGGCCAACACAGTCGTCGAGCGGGCCGCCAGATCGATGCACGGAGAGACTTTCCAGGTCCGGCCCAGTTCGCGGGCGGACACGGCGCCGGTGCCTTCGGTCGCCATACCGCCTTGGCCTTTGCCGCCGTGGACATTCTCCGCGGAAATCGATCTGCTTTGGGCCGTGGACAGTCGCGCTATGTTTCCCAGTCCCTGACTGAGACCGTCGTACTCCTGCATCGTCATGCTCCCTAAATAATTGTGTAGAGGTCGACTCGGCATCTGCCGAGCCGCGGCATATGAAACCGGATGTACCGGCTGCCGCCGGATCGGCAGGGTCTAGTCTGCTGCCGCACTGGACAGGTCCGGCGCTGCTGTCCCACGCTCTAGAGCCTGCCGGCGCTCAGGCATGCTTGGCGCCGCTTTCCATGATTTCCAGAGCCAGTCGGGAGTTGGCTCGCACGTATTTCACGCCGGATTCCAGGGCGGCGACGAGATCCTCCCGCGCCGCTTGGGCATGGCGGGCCATCTTGCACAGAGCCAGCGCCGCATTCTGCGCCACCCGGGGCGCCTGGTCGCTGAGGTGTTGCCCCAGCGCCGCGGCGCTGGCGCCGTCGTCGTCCAGGATGCCCAAAGAGAAGGCTGCGTTGCGTCGCACCCATTCCGAATCGTCCTGCAAAGCCCGTACCAGAGCCGGGATGGACCGTTGGGCCGGAACGCCCACGTCGCCCAACCGATCGGCTGCGCTGGCCCGGATCCACCAGTTCTCGTCGTCCAAAGCTTGCTCCAGGCGCGGGACCGATATCGCGCCTGCCGCCGTAATCCCGTGGGTAGACAGCATTTCGCACGGGTTGCGGTACCGGCCGCTGAGATTGCCTTCCAATTTGTCGACTGCTTCCTCGGGCCAGTACTGGAACAAAACTTCGCAGCCCTCTTCGCCCGATGCCGCCAAGTCGTAGGCTGCATTCAGGGCCCGGCGTTCGTCTTCGTCCACGAGCGTAGCTCCGAGGTCGGTTACCGATGCGGCTTGCGGTTCACGGCTTCCGGTGACGCCCCGGTGCCAGTCCCAGATGGAATGCCAAATGGGAGCGGCATTGTGATTGAAGGCCCATGACATGGGAGGCCACAGGCGTGCGCTCTCGTTGTGCCAGGAAGGCGCCGTCGGCTCGCTGGCTCGGCAGAACAGGAATTTGTTCATGTACCGATTCTGGTCGAGGGAGTTGGTCAAGCCTCTGTGCCATACGTCGTAGTGCACGATCACCACATCCCCCGCCGTTCCCACCATGGGAATCTCGTCGTGCTGCATGGCGGCTTCGCGGGAAACGTAATATTGGGTACCGGGTCTCACGCCGGTGGGGCCGTAGGCCAACGTGGTGTTCTGAGGATAGTAGAACACCATAGCCCACCGGCAGCGGTGCTGGCGCACGAAGTGATCGGCGGGAATGCTGTCTTTGTGATCGTGCTGGGCCTGTCGCTGCGGCGGCGTCAAATGACAATGCCGGTGCGGGTACATAAAGTAGTCGGCGCCCAGAATGCTCGTCAGGGCGCCGCGTACCAAGGGGTGGGCAAACACTTCATGGAGCAGGGGTACTTTGTCGTAGATGTCGTCGCCTGGATTTGAGCCCTCGGCGAAGACCTTTTCCGTATCCGCAAAAACCCGCGCGTGGAAATCCGCCCCTAGGGGAAGGTGCAGTTTCAAGTAGCCTTGTCCCACGAAAGCGCGCATCTGCGCGTCGTTCAGCAAGTAGTCCTGCAGAGAACTCATGGTGCGTTCGTGTCTCCTCGTAACCAGCGTGTACGCCTGCTGTCAATTGTAAAACGAAACTCGACTTTCCCCTTTCCGTGCGGAAGCGGCGCGCTGATGTCGTCGGCATGCGAGCATCGCGGCAGGATTTCGAGCCTCGGCTGCGGAAACACAATGCGAGGCCCATCGTTTACAATAGGCCCTACCCAATCCAAAGCCTGCCTTGTTCCGCAGGTACGACAAGCATAATTGCCTCTGCGGTTTCGATGCACGTCGTTGCGTCGTTCCCTCGGGGGTGCTCGCCTGTCGTCGCTCCATGATGTTTTACGGGAGGTCCCAGTGAAGCGTGGTTTTTCAATTCTGTGTGCCCTGTTGTTGGCGATGCTGGGGACGGTGGCTTGCGGCGGTGCAGCTCCGGCCCCCGACGAGGCGGCCCCGGCGGCCGAAGCCGCAGAGGCGGCTGGGACCGACGCAGCCGACGAGATGGCTGAAGAAGCCGGAGAGACGGGCCTCATGGCGGTCGAGGGAGCCCCGTGGGAAGATTATCTGTTCAGTTCTCCGGCCGTCTACCAGGAAATGACGGGCAACACCATCGACGGCTTCAGCGAGTCGCCCCTGTTGACTTCCATGGTCGACGCCGGCACCCTGCCGCCGCTGGCCGAAAGGCTGCCGGAAAGCCCCTTTGTCGTCAAACCCCCTTTCTATATCGGGGAATATGGCGGACAGCTCAATCTGGTGGGCTTTCCCGAAGCCGGCTCTCTGTTCACGGGCTTCACCGAGTCGATGCAGCAGGGCCTGTTCGTCGGCTTGCCTAAAGCCGGTCCGGACACCAATCAGTATTTCGCCAACGTCACGGAGAGCTACGAGCTGGCGGACGACGCCACCTCGCTGACTCTCAGCCTGCGGCAAGGGATGAAGTGGTCGGACGGCGACGCCTTCGATGCGGCGGACTTCTCCTTTTGGTTCAATCACATACTGCAAGACGAGCGGTTGTTCTTCGGCGACACGACCAACTACAAGGTCAACGACGAATTCGTCGAGTTGGAAGTGATCGACGACTATACCGTCCGTTACCACTTCGGGGCGCCGTACAAGAAGGTGGTGGTAGCGTGGGCCGACGACCGTCCCTTTGCCCCTTCGCATTTCCTGGGGACGTATCATCCCGCCTATGACGAAAATGCGGATGCGAACGGGCAGGCGCTGGGCTTTGACGACTGGGTAGGGGCGTTCACCGACAAGAATATGCGCAAGAATTATTCGGCCCGCCCGGAAAGGCCGCAGATCAATCCCTGGATTTTCAAGGAATGGGAGAGCGCCTTCGGCACCTGGGAACGGAACCCCTATTACTGGCGCGTAGACACCCGAGGCAATCAGCTGCCCTACATCGACTCCATTCTGGTCACCACGGTCCAGCAAGGGGGAGATCCGGAGGTGCTCAAGTTGAAATTCATGAACCAGGAATTCGACTACGGGCCGTCGCAGATCCAGATTACCGATCTGCCCATTCTGCGGCGGAACGAAGAGAGCGGCGACTACCGGATCATCATTACGGAAAACGCCACGACTTCCAGCGCGTTGGGCGTAGCCTTCAACTACTCCACGGCCGATCCCTTCAAGAGCCGGCTCTTCAACGACGTCCGCTTCCGTCAGGCCCATTCGCTGGCCGTGGATCGCGACGATCTCTCCGAGACCATTTTCCTGGGCACGACCAAGCCCTTCACCTCGCCGGTCTCCTCCGTCTGGACGGGATACGAAGACTGGATGGGCACGTACTACGCCGAACACGACGTAGATCGGGCCAATGCCCTGCTGGACGAAATGGGGCTGCCTTGGGACGACAACAACGAGTGGCGGGTGAATCCCGACACCGGCGAAATCATCACCATTCTGGGCGAATACGCTACGGAGTGGCTGGGATATCACGACGAGATGATGGAGCTGCTGGTGGACGACTGGAAGCAGATCGGCATCCGCTGGCAACCCAAGTTCGTGCCGGAAGACACGCTCATGTCCCGCTACGTGGCCAATGAACACGACGTAGGCATTTGGAACACGGACGGCGGCGGCGAGCTGACGGCCTACACCAATTACCCCATGCGCCTCATTCCCCCCTGGCACTGGCAGTCCTGCTGCGCCATGAGCTCCTACGTATGGCGCCAGTGGTACGACTCCAAGGGCGAACAAGGTATCGAGCCCCCCGACGAGATCAAACACATGTTCGATCTGGCTTTCGAATGGCTGAAGACCGAGCCCGGTACGGAGGAATACGAAGCCAAGATCAGCGAGCTGATCCAGATCAACGTCGAGAATCTGTACCTTTGGGGTACCGTCAGCGCTCCGCCCAGCGTGGGGGCGGTCAGCAACAAAGTCCAGAACGTGGCCGGCGAAGAGACTTTCGGCGGCGCGGCGCCGGGAGCGTATCCCAACGACGTCACCTTCATAGTGCAGCAGTAATCCAGATCGTAGCGATTCGCATCGAGCAGCTCCGGAGGCGGCAGCCCCGCCCGCCTCCGGGGCTGGGTCTTGCCCTGCGCCGACATGGTCGCGTACCTCCTGCGCCGTTTTCTCTACATGCTGCTGCTGATCGGGATCACCAGTGTGGTCTCGTTCGTGATCATCCAGTTGCCGGCGGGAGACTACATCACGACCTTGGCCGTGCGGTACGCCGCGACGGGGCAGGTCGTGGAACAAGCGACGTTGGACGGCCTGCGGATTCGTTTCGGGCTGGATCAACCCGTTTGGGTGCAGTACTACAAGTGGTTCTTCAACGTGCTGCAGGGGGATTTGGGCTGGTCCTTCCAACAGGTCCGGCCCGTATCCGAAATCATCGCGGAGCGCATCGGCATCACCGCGCTGATTTCGCTCCTGTCCTTGCTGTTCGCCTATACGGTGGGCATCCTGATTGGCGTGGTTTCCGCAGTCTTCCAGTACTCGTACATAGACTATTTCTTCACGACGATCGGATTCTTCGGCCTCGCCTCCCCCAACTTTCTGCTGGCTCTGATTTTGATGGTGATCATCTTCAACATGGGCGGCTCCGTAGGCGGTCTCTTTTCCACGGAATATCTGGACCAACCCTGGTCTTGGGGGAAGTTCGTCGACCTGCTGAAGCACATTCCGCTGCCCATGATCATCGTGGGTACCGCGGGCACTGCCGGCGTAGCGCGCGTGATGCGGGCCACGCTGCTCGACGAACTGGAAAAACAGTATGTGATTACGGCGCGCTCCAAGGGCGTGGCGGAAGCCCGGCTGCTGCTGAAATATCCCATTCGCTTGGCCCTCAATCCCATCATCAGCACCATCGGCTGGGAACTGCCGGCGATCGTGTCGGGCACCGTGATTACGGATCTGGTGTTGGGCCTGCCCACGGTAGGCCCCATGCTCTTCAGCGCGCTGGTGGCCGAAGACATGTTCATCGCCAGCAGCCTGCTGCTGTTTCTGACCTCTCTGACCGTAATCGGCACCTTCATATCCGATGTGCTGCTGTATTCCCTGGATCCGCGCATTCGCATGACCTAGGCAAGCCATGGCGACCGGTTCTGTCGAAGCAGCCACAGCCGCCCTAGACCCGGCGGCTCTCGAGGCCCAGGAACGCTATTACCTGGCGTCGCAGTGGACCCTGATCCGACAACGCTTCCGGCGGCACAGATTGGCCATGGTCGGCATTGTGATTCTGGGCTTTTTCTACTTCCTGGCCGTTTTCGCGGAATTCATGGCCCCGTACGAAGTCAAAACCCGTTTCGAAGACATGGAATACCATCCGCCTACCCGCGTGCGCTTCAGGGAAGACGGATTGAAGCGCCCTTTTGTCTACGCCACCCAGCAGGCCAGAGATCCCTACACGCTGGAGAAGGTCTTTGCGCTGGACGAAGCGGTCCGATATCCCGTCAAACTGTTTCACCGCGGCGACCCCTACAAATTCTGGGGGCTATGGGAGACGAACGTACATCTCCTGGGGGTCGATGCGCCGGCGCGGCTGCTGTTGATCGGCACGGACAACATCGGCCGCGATCTGCTGACGCAGGTGATTTACGGGTCGCGGGTCTCTCTGACCATCGGTCTGGTAGGCGTATCGGTTTCGTTCGTCATCGGCATGATTCTGGGCGGCGTCTCCGGGTACTTCGGCGGCGTCACCGACACGATCATCCAGCGGGTCATTGAATTTCTGATCTCGATCCCCACCATTCCGCTCTGGATCGCCCTGAGCGCCGCCCTGCCGCCGGACTGGGGGGTGGTCAAGAGCTACTTCGCGATCGTGTGTATCCTGTCCTTGGTGGGTTGGGGCGGCCTCGCCCGCGTCGTACGGGGCAAACTGCTGGAACTACGGGAACTGGATTACGTGACCGCGGCCCGGGTCATGGGCGTGAGCGCCGCCGACAACATCCGGCTTCACATGTTGCCCAATTTCCTGAGCTACCTGATCGTGGCCCTGACGCTGGCCGTGCCGGGCATGATCCTGGGCGAGACCGCCTTGAGTTTTCTGGGTCTGGGGATCCGGCCGCCGGCCGTGAGCTGGGGAGTATTGCTGCAACGATCCGGCAACCTCAATGCCATCCAACTGTATCCGTGGGTGGTTTCGCCCGTGCTGTTTGTAGTGGTCACGGTGCTGGCCTTCAACTTCATGGGAGACGGGCTGCGGGACGCCGCCGACCCCTATAAGTAACCGCATGACGATATCCAACTTGCTGGAAGTGCAGAATCTGCAGACGCACTTCTTCACCGCGGAAGGCATAGTCAAGGCAGTGGACGGCGTCACGTTCAGCGTGGCTCCGCAGGAGACCTTGGGCCTGATCGGCGAGAGCGGATGCGGCAAGAGCGTCACGGCTCACTCCATCATGCGGATCGTGCCCAAACCGGGACGTATTCTGGGGGGTGAAATCCGACTCGATCTGGATCGGGGATTCATCGATTTGGCGGACCGCGACCTATCCGGCGCCGAATTGCGGGCGATTCGGGGCAAGGAAGTTTCGATGGTGTTTCAGGAACCCATGACCAGCCTGTCGCCCGTGCATACGATTGGCAATCAGATCAGGGAAACCATCTATTTGCATCGCACCAAGAACAAGCGGGAAGCTACGGAGATGGCCCTGGACATCTTGGCCCGAGTGGGCATTTCCAACCCCGACCAGCGCATCACGGAATTCCCCCATCAACTCTCGGGCGGCATGCGCCAGCGGGTGATGATCGCCATAGCCTTGGCCTGCAGACCCCGCCTGCTCATTGCCGACGAACCGACCACGGCGTTGGACGTGACGGTCCAGGCTCAGATCCTGGAACTGATCAAGGAACTGCAGGCGCAGTTTCACATGGCTGTTCTTTACATAACCCACGATCTAGGCGTCATTGCCGAAGTCTGTTCCCGGGTGGCCGTCATGTACCTGGGGCGCATCGTCGAATACGGCACTGTACACGATATATTCGACAACCCGCTGCACCCCTATACGGTGCGGCTGCTGCGTTCCATCCCCAAACTGGGCCACACCCACAGAGGCGAGCCCCTGGCTGCCATTCAGGGGTCTGTGCCCAGTCCGCTCAATCTGCCGGAATACTGCGGTTTTTTCGACCGCTGCGAAGAGGCCATGGCAGGGAGTTGCAACCGCCGTGTCCCTGCCTTGACCGAGGTTGCGGCAGGTCACTACGTGCGTTGTTTCCTGCACAGCGAAGCCGTGGAGCCGGACGGGCTGGAACTGACGGATACGGCTGTCGCCGCCGCGTCGCATCCGGATCGAGAGTGAACACCGGTACTGCGCCTCTGATCGAGGTGCGCAACCTCAAGAAGTACTATCCGATCGAGGTGGGGATGTTCCGCCGTGTCCACGGATATTCGAAAGCGGTGGACGATGTCAGCTTCGACCTTTTTCCCGGAGAGACTCTCGGTCTGGTCGGCGAATCCGGCAGCGGCAAGACCACGGTCGGGCGGTGCATGCTGCGGGCCGTGGACCCTACGGCGGGGGAAGTCTGGTTTCATCATGAAGGACGGAGTTGGGACTTGGCGGCGTTGACCCACCGGGAACTCAAACCGCTGCGACCCTACGCCCAGATGATTTTCCAGGATCCCTATGCTTCCCTGGATCCGCGCATGCCGGTGTTCGACATCATCGCGGAACCGCTGCGCACGCACAATCTGGCCCAAGGCAGCGCCCTGGAGGATCGGGTCAAGGAGCTGGCGGGCCATGTCGGGCTGAACATCGAACACCTGCGGAGGTACCCCCATGCCTTTTCCGGCGGGCAGAGACAACGCATCGGCATAGCCAGGGCTCTCGCCACACGTCCTCGGGTCGTCGTGGCGGACGAGCCTGTGTCTGCGCTGGACATTTCCATTCAGGCGCAGATTCTCAACCTGTTGTCTCGACTGCAGCAGGAGTTCGGTCTGACGTTCCTGTTCATCGCCCACGATCTGAGCGTGGTCGAGTATGTCTCCGACCGGGTGGCCGTCATGTACGTGGGACGACTCGTGGAGTTGGCCGCCACGGCAAGAATCTTCCGCGTCCCGAGTCATCCTTACACAGAAGCGTTGCTGTCCGCCGTGCCGAAGACGTCTCCGGACGAGGTCAAGACCCGGATTGTGCTGCATGGCGAAACGGCAAATCCGGCCGCACTACCGACGGGGTGCTACTTCCATCCCCGATGTCACTATGCCGAAGACGTCTGCAGGCACGAAACGCCCCCTTGGGTGGAAGTGGCGCCGGGCCACCACTCCGCCTGTCACTTCGCGGGCGCCCTGAATCTCTCGGGAGCCTATACAGAGAATTGAAAGGCCCGTGGAGAGCCTGCGGATTTTCCGGCGCCGGCGCCGAGACCCTCCGCTTTACCCCGTCCCGGCTCCAGTCTCGGCAACGCAGCTCCGTTGCCGTAACCGCCGAAGCCTTGCCTGCTAGAGGCGTGTGGTCAGTGAGGGGTTGCTCTCTGTGATTCTCGTTCTCGCCGCGGGACAGTAACGGCACTGTCCCACAGCGTACGGTGCTGCGTGCTCAGTTCGCGACAAAGCAGCCCCACGGGAATCCTACGCACCGCGGATCCGGTGGAGCCGTCCAGCAGGCCCAGGCCTGCTGGACGGCGGGGCGTCATGGAGCGCGCCTCGGCGCTCACTTGAGTGCTTCACAAGGGATGCAATCTTTGTCCCTATCATGTCTCGGATAGAAACTGCCGCCATAGTGCGCGTCGAATTCGGCTCTGGAAGAGAAAGTGCTGCAACTTTCATATCCCGTGGTGGGTCGGGGAG
>DAOUKB010000103.1:0-2402 GCA_034421855.1 Anaerolineales bacterium | reverse complement strand
CTCCGGATGCCAGTTTCGGAGTGTACAGGGGTAAGGGAGGGGCGGGCGCCCCAGAGCCCTCGGCGCGGCACACGGGGTCTTCAGAAAGGGGCAGGAACGCCGAGGGGCCGTCTAGAGAGGGGCGACGACGTTCCCGACGCGTCCGCGCGGAGCGCGGGGAAGAAGCCCGTATCCTCAGACCACCGCGCGTGACGTCGATGGCCCGGTGGGGAAACAAATTCGCGTCTTACCGCGAGATATGTAAAAAATCCCTTTTCGTACACTCTCCAAGATCTAAGATCGAAACGGAAATTCACGTATGGAGATAGGTAATATGGCCAATAACGAGAAGCCCAACGAGGCCAGGATCAATCTCCTGTCTCGACCTATTCTGGTGACTTTGGACGGGACCAAGATTGCGGAAGGCATCCTGCCCTACATTTCGCAGATTGCCAAGAAGGCGAATATATCCTTGGTGCTGCTTACCGTCGTCGATCCCGCCGCCATAGATTATTCCGCCGCGTCGAGTGCTTCTCCCTTTGCGTCGCCGGCCACGCAGGCCAGGGTCATATACAGGTCCCAGATCGAGGAAAGTTCAAGGGTCCATGCCCTGGACAGCCTGCACGGCATGGCAACCCGTTTGCGGAAAGAGGGTATCGAGGCAAAAGCAAGAGTCGACTTGGGAAATCCCGCCGCAGAGATTCTGCGTGTTGCCGACGAGGAGGAATGTGGACTGATCGCGATGTCGACTCACGGTCGCAACGCCATCGGCCGCAGCATCTTCGGCAGCGTGACGAACAAGGTGCTCCATGCCTCCAACACTCCGGTCCTGACCATTACCCCGGAGAGGGCGAAGAAGTACCAAGAGGCAGAGGGGACCATCCTGAAGACGATCGTAGTGCCCCTCGACGGATCGGCGCGGGCCGAACGTGTGCTGCCCTACGTCGAGGAGCTGGCCGGTATCCTGTCGCTGGAAGCCTTGCTGGTCAGGGCGGTCCAGATCGAATACCCACCCTATACCCACGCTGGATTCGGCGCCATGATGCCCGATTTCACGGAGGGCGTAGCCCACGAAGCCGCCGAATATTTGGAAAGAGTTGCCGTGCATCTCAGAAACAAGGGGTTGACTGTCCGGCACGAATTACTGCGGGGAGCAGCGGCCTCGGCCCTTTTGCGCTTGGCCCATGAGACGCCCCGGAACCTCATCGCGATGACTACTCACGGACGTTCCGGATTCTCGAGATGGATGATGGGCAGCGTCGCGGAAGCCTTGGTAAGAGGCTCCGGCGACCCGGTGCTGGCGATCCGGTCGCAGTCTTAACCGGCATCCTACGGAGGGAGGACGGCGTCCCTCCGTGTCGACTTCCGGGTTACTCTCACGACGCCGCGTAGACGTCGAGGGGCGGGGCGTATGCCAGAGGACTACCGTAACGATCAGTACCGCCGCCACAGCTGCCGGCATATGCTTTTGGACGGCACCCCGGAACGACGGTGCGCTGATGTAGCGCTTCGAGCGGATGCTGTGCGAGAGGCGCTATCCGGCAGCGGACGCACGCGCGGCGCCACAGCGCAATGAAGCCTGCACGTACTGCACATCCTGGGGCGTCGAGCAGATCATGGGCTGCCACTACCGGGTAGCGGCCTGCGACAGCGCGCTGTCGTGCGTGGAGTGGAGGGAGCAAGACGCTCGACAGGAGTGGATCGCGATACTCGACTTCTGCAATGCCGTTCCTTCGCTCGCCTGCGCGCTCGAAGCGCACGATCGACTCACGGTAGGCCGACTGTACAACGGGGACGGCCGCGGACATTACGCGCGCCTGCTCACGGCGATAGTCCGGCGCGTGCACGCGCCGGCGGGCATGGATGATGCGTAAGGTTTGTTTGCTGCTTATAGTGTGTGCTGTGCTCTATGGGGACTCCTGCTCGGGGCCCCTGCGGTAGGGGAGACTATCGGAGGGGGCAGTCGAGAGTCTGATCGCCCGATTCGGGGATCAGCCTAGCGCCATTGCTCCGTGCAATGTAAGGGAATCGCTGGCGATTCCCCAATCCAACGGCGGCTACCGAAATGACACAGGCGCGTCGAGATGTCCATTCCGAGCGTACCGGCGGGAACTTTTCGGCCTCTTGACTCGTTCCCCTTCGCCCACACGCATCCGTACGGCGCTATGGCCGGATCCTGTGCGCTCGGTGTCGTTCTGCGCCCTATCGGATTCCTTCCCCTGGACTATGGAAATGTAATTGACTCTTGGTCCTGTCCCTGTATGCTCTCGACAGAGAACTCCCGGGCCGCTCGGACCATCTCTTGGAGCCGCAGCTCCACCAGGTAGTGAACCGTTCCAGCCGGGTATGTGCCGTCTTTCCGGCGCTCCCCTGCGGGAATTCCGGTCAATACTTCGATTCCCTCGTCGATGGTCGATACTCCG
>DAOUKB010000102.1:0-41202 GCA_034421855.1 Anaerolineales bacterium | reverse complement strand
CTCCCCGACCCACCACGGGATATGAAAGTTGCAGCACTTTCTCTTCCAGAGCCGAATTCGACGCGCACTATGGCGGCAGTTTCTATCCGAGACATGATAGGGACAAAGATTGCATCCCTTGTGAAGCACTCAAGTGAGCGCCGAGGCGCGCTCCATGACGCCCCGCCGTCCAGCAGGCCTGGGCCCGGTGGAGCGAGGAGGACCGGGTGTAGGGTCTGCGGTACCAGGCGGGTTTCAGCACCGGCACGGCTTTGCCGCACCCGATGCACACGGCAGAGCCAGACGCTCCGGGACGTGCTTCCAGGGGTTGCCGTGAGGACTTTCGAATGCGGCTTGATCCGGGGAGGGTAGCATCCGGCCCGGACGCCGTCCAATCCGTGACCCCGGGACGGACAGCGGCAAGTCCGTCGGCGTTGTCTTGTCGCTGCTGCGCCTGGTCAAGCTCTGCCGTAGGCGGCCGCGGCGATCGCGCCGGCGCCCACGGTGGGGGTCAGGTGGGGAAGTCGGTGTCTTCGTGGCCTGCGTCCCGCAACAGGGCCCGCAGTCTGGCGATCTCCGTTTCGGCTTGGTCGGCCCGCGCCGCTTCCCGGCGGCGTTGTGCCGCTTCCCGGTCGGCCCGCACCGCTTCCCGACGGCGTTGCGCCGCTTCCCGGCGACGCGCGGCTTCCGCCTCGCGGTCCGTCAGGTACCACGCCTGCGCGGCCGGATTCCACAAGCGCAGGGCGCCGGTCGCGTCCTCCCGCCCCCAGACGGTCCCCAGCACCGCGCTCTCCCCGATCCGGGCCGCCCGGGTCGGGTCGTGCGTCACCGGAATGCGGTCGTAGTCGCCGGTCTGCAGACACCACCTCCACCCGATCAGATCCTCCTTCAGGTACTGGTGGTGGGGATCGTATTGCCAATACTCCGCAATGCCCAGGGCGGCATACTGCGCCCGCTTGCGGCCGCTGTCCTGGGCATGGGTCGAGCGCGAGGCCACTTCCACCACCAGGTCAGGTACCTTCCCCTGCACCCAGGGCGCGAAGCCCTCGTCCCGCGGCACCGTCACGTCGAAGGCCAACAAGACGTCCGGGGCCACGTAGACGGTGCGGCGGTCGGGATCGTAATACAGGGCGCAGTCCCCGCGCACGGTCCCGCTCCGGCCCAGGGTCTCGAGGTGTGTCTTGAGGGCGAAGACCGCATCCGTGATGGCGTAGTATTGCAGGTCGGTTTCGGCCATGGGTTCCCCGTCGTCCGACGGATACGGGATGTCGTCTGCCCAAGGCGGTGCTGCCTCGGTGGGCCGGTCCGCCACGTTGCGCTGAATGCCGGTCAGGGCCATACGGTACCTCCTGCCCCATTGTAGCAGTCTGCTCAGTCCGGCCGTACCCGATGCACACCCACACTGCAGAGCCGGACGCTCCGGGACTTGCTTCTAGGGTTTACCGTTGGGACTTTCGAATAGGGAAGGGAAGTGCCGATGGGGGTCGGCCGGCGAATGAAAGAGTATCTTCTGTCTGGTCGTCAATTCCACATCCGTCGGCACATCTACACGATCCGCCGTCCACGCCATCTGCGAAACGCAGTATTTGTACAACAGGGCGCGGCGTTCATGTCGGCCCGTCCAGGCGGCGGTGCCGTGGGTTAGGGATTCGGTGAAGAGCACGACGGAGCCGGCTCCTGCTTCCGGCATAACCACCTGCGGCGACTTCTCCGGGGCTTCCGCAATCTGCTGGGGCAACCTGTAACTGCTCTTGTGACTGCCCGGGATGCAGCAGAATCCTCCATACTCCGGTCCGGCCGGAGCCAGATTCCAGGTCACCACCATGAATCCGTTGACCAGTTCGTTCTCCGGCGGATTGTAGATTTCGCCTGGTTGGGCCCCCGAATGCGGAGCGGAGGCTCCGTAATCGGCATGCAGATGGCCCCTGGGCATTCCTTCGCGCATGTACATCCCGTATATCCGGTCCAATCGGAAACAGTCTCCCAAGCGAAACCGCAAGATCGGCATGATGCTGGGATGATCCAACAGACTGCAGAAAGGCTCCCCCCAATTGAGAAATCCGGAGCCGGTAGGGGCGCTGCCGAATCGTTCAAAAGCACCGGGCGCGGGCAGGTTTCGATCGTCGATCAACCCGTTGATTTGGGCGACTTCTGCCGAGGACAGAACATTCTCCAGTACCAAATATCCTTGCAAGTCGAACAGATACTTCTGCATTTCCAAGTCGTACATAGTCTGCTCCCGATGTGGCTCTGTTTCTGCCGTGCCAAGACGGCGCGGCAGCCCTCTCCTAGCCTGGACCTCTGCGGTGGCGGAGCCGCTCGGCCGCCCATCCCCGTCTGTCGCGTATCCGATTGTAACCCCTGCCCCGGGACCGCACAATGTCGGGCCCGCGGTGGAACCGACATGGGAATCAACAGGGCCAGACGTTTCGTCTGGCCCTTGCCTTGGTTCCGCTGCCGAGGACTCAGCGGGCGGGCGGGCTGCGCTCGCCCAGCACGATGCTCAGATCTGCGCTGGCGCCCTGGCGCCGGACGGATACTGAAATCGTGGTGTTCGGTGCAAAATCAAAGAGCAACCTGGTAGCCATGTCTGCGAAGCCGTGCACCGGTTCTCCGTCGATTGCCGTGACTACGTCGCCGGCGGTCAATCCGCCGGCGGCGGCGGGACTGTCCGGGCTTACGGACGCCATAAAGACACCGCTACGAAGGCTGGGCAACTGCAACTCCTGGGCCTGTGCCACGGTCAGGTTTCCGCCCAACACTCCGAGGTATGGGTAGGCAAAGGCCTGTCCCGTAGCCAGCACAGGGGCTATGGTGCCGATCAGCGCGGCCGGAATGCTGTGATTCAAGGCATCCTTGCCGAACCATGATTGGCCCGGCCCCAGATTCAACCCGATCAGCTCTCCCTCCGCGTTCAGGAGCGGTCCCCCGCTCATGCCGGGCAACATCTGGATGTCGCTTTGCAGGGAAGCGGGCAGAGCATAGCCTTGTGGCTGCAGGGCGGCCGCAGCGCCGTGACGGCTGCTGACGATGCCCTGGGTCAATGTCCCATCCGGACTGTCCACGAAACCAAAGGCGTAGACGGTTTCGCCGAGGGCAGGGCCCGCCGTGGCGGCCATGGGTAAGGCTTGCAGGCCATGACCGTCCTCCATAATTTCGAGGACTGCCAAGTTGGCGTAGGAGTCGGTGCCCGCTACTTCAGCTTCGAACCATCTGCCGTCCGTCAAGATCACGTGAATGCGGTCGGCTCCGTCCACATTGTCGAGACTGGTCACGATGTGGCCCTGGTCGTCGATAGCAAAGCCGGTACCGTTGCCGGCAAAGTCGGGGGGCATGATGCGGGTCTGGACCCTGTCTCGGTCCAGGTTGCGGAGAAAGAATTCTTGAGGTTCGTCCCAATCCGCTTCGATGCGCACTACGCTTTCGCCCAGCGACTGGTACAGGCCCGACCCTTGAGGCTGGGGCGTGGCTCCCAGTACGGGGTTGCCCGCAGCTGTGGCAAGCCACGCAAAAGGCGCCAGCAGCACGCCCAATGCCAGTAGGAGCCCACCAGGATTTCGCAGCAACTTGGTGATGATTTGGGTCATGATTCCTCCTTACAGAAGATGCTTGGAGAGCCAATGCGATGCACCGGCTCAGGGGACTGTCGGACTCGCATGCGACTTGGAGATGGTACGGGACTCCCGTCCGCGGGTGCGTGGACAATTCCCCAAAAGGATTAAGTTTGTATAAAAAAATTGGCTATGGATATTCCGTACGATCAGGCCGGCGTCGCTGCAAATTTGCCGAGGCTCCCAGCACGTCGTTTCAGGTCTATTGCAGAGACCGAGCCGGTATGCACGCCAGGTCGCTGCGCGGATAGGCACGGCGCAACGCCGGCGTCCCGACTTTCTCGATTGCCCGACGCGAGTGCGGTCCAGACAAGTACAGAGACCATGGGCTTCGCCATGCAGAAACCGGCGTGGGGAGGATATGCATAGTTGCCAGCGCTGTCGTTACATCCTCTCGTCAGTGGCGAGCACACCGGTAGTCCGGGACGGTTCGCCAGGCAACTGCATCCAAATTCCGGGGACGGCGTGCCTGTCCACAGAGTGCCCAAGGGACCTCAGTAGTACCAAGTCCGCATTGCAACCCGCCGACGAGGAGATAGAGACAACGTCGGTACCCGGGAATAGGAATTCTTGTCTTCTTGTTGAAGATATGAATTTTGTTCTTGTTTTACACTGGTTGGGACATGCAATTTGCTATGATATGATCAGCAGTTTGGAGTACGGACCTTTCGCAGGATCCGGTACGTCCCCGCTCTACGAGCACAAGTCTGATGGAGTACAGGATGAATACACCGCATGTTTTGTCGCGTCGCGCTTTTCTGCAACTGACGGGTTTGAGCGTGGCCGGCGCAGCCGTGGCGGCTTGTGCCGTGTCCTCCGTGCCGGCGGCCACCGATACCATGATGGAACCGGTCCCGCTTCGGATTGCCCATTGGTGGGGTGAAGCCTTCGACTCTGCCCTCGAGACCTTTGCGGAACAGCATCCCCATTTGGACGTCGCCAACGAACCAGCTCCGTGGGATGGCTATCACTCCAAGATTCCCACTACGGTGGCGGCCGGCACGGCCCCGGACGTCATGTTCATGGATGCCGGCCAGTTTATGGTGTTGTTGCCTCAAGGCGTGGCGGCAGATCTCACCGAATTCCTCAATGGCGATGCGGCCGTCGATGCCGATCTCTGGGCTATCGACCCGGGACTTGATACGGGGGTCGACGGAGTGCCTTTCGGCTTGCCCCAGTGGCATCCGGACAGCGCCAATCTCTGGGTGAACAAGGACTTGGCCGGCGAAGCGGGTCTGGAGACGCCGGAATGGGGTCATCCGGATGTAATGACCTGGGACTGGGACGATTTGCTGCAAGCCGCGATCGCGACCACCAAACGCAAGGCGGACGGTTCGTTCGAACAATGGGGCATTTCCTTGGGTCGTATTCACAGCAGCGCTTATAGGGACATGGTATGGACCAATGGTGGGGAGTTCTTCGACGACGAAACTCACCAGAATCCGACGACGACGCGCTTCACGGATCCCGAGTTCATCGAAGCCTGGCAGTATCTCGTAGACTTCGAGCTCACGCACGACGTGGCCACGCGTCCCGCCGACGAATCAATCGTAGGGGCGGACGGTCCCTATCTCAGCGGCAAGGTAGCCTACACTTGGAACTGGAATATCTACGGCGTCATGAAACAGGCCAATTTCGATTGGGGCGTTATTGCGCCGCCTTTCGAGGATCGCCGCGCGAACAAATTCGGGGGCAACAGCTGGACCGTCAGCGCTGCGTCCGACCACAAGGACGAGGCCTATACCTACGTCAGTTGGGCAGCCACCAAGCTGGAAGGTCAAAAGCAATTTGTGCAAGTGGGCACCATTCCCGCCTATAACCCCCAAGGCGTCATTCCCGAAGCGGAAAGCGAAGCCCAGTCCAACGTCTGGCACTTGATCATTGCCCGTCAAGAAGCTGCGGTGGCCGACGGCGCGGCCCGCCCCTTTTCGCTCGGTTCCCATGGAGCCGAGATCGGCGATATTTTCACGGCGGAAATCGACCTGATCTACAACGGCGACCAGTCCGTAGAAGAAGCGCTGACGAAGGCCAAGAACCAGGTGGATGCCCTGCTGAGCTAGATCTCGCCAGTAGCGGCCATGCTGTATCCAGACCATATTTCTACGCGAACGGGCAATACCCGTTTCGCGTAGAAGCGCTGGCGGCCGGCATGGTCGATTCTCGTCATGAGCATGCGTCTGCGCGAAGAATTGGAGGCCTATCTCTTTTTGCTGCCATGGCTGCTCGGTTTCTTGATCTTCTTGGCAGGACCCCTGGTGGTTTCGCTCTACTTTTCGTTTACGGACTACAACATTCTCTTGCCGCCCCAGCCGGTCGGGTTCGCAAATTTCGGAACCATGTTCACCGCCGATCCGTTGTTTCTGAAATCGTTGCGCGTGACTGCGGTGTACACATTCGTCAGCGTGCCGCTGATTGTGGTCGCGGGCTATCTGGTCGCGCTGTTGCTCAACCAAAACGTGCGTGGCCTCTCCGTGTGGCGCACCATCTTCTATCTGCCTGCTGTCGTGTCGGGCGTGGCCGTGGCCGTAATGTGGCTCTGGGTTTTCAATCCGGATGCCGGCATCGTCAACAGCGTCCTGTGGTCGATGGGCATCGAAGGGCCGCGTTGGTTCACCGACCCGGACTGGGCTCTGGGCACCCTGATTATCACCAGTCTCTGGGGGATAGGCGGCGGCATGGTGATCTATCTGGCCGGCATGCAGGGCGTCCCCACGCATTTGTACGAGGCTTGTGAATTGGACGGGGGAGGGGCCTGGCGTCGTTTCCGGCATGTCACGTTGCCGATGACGACCCCGGTGATCTTCTTCAATCTGCTGATCGGCATCATAGGTTCATGGCAGGTTTTTACGAACGCCTTCGTAATCACCAATGGCGGTCCTGCCAATTCCACCCTGTTCTATGTCCTGTACCTTTATCGCCAAGGATGGCAGTACTACAAGATGGGCTATGCATCTGCTTTGGCCTGGGTACTGTTCTTCATCATTCTGATCTTTACGCTCATCGTGTTCCAGTCTTCCGGTTGGGTCTACTACGAAGGCGACCAGACGGAACAGGCGGCCTGAAGCGCGGCGGGACGGACCCCACCATGACCGTACTCCGCTCGAGACGGAACGGGCGCGGCGTCGGCTTGCCCCTTGAATCCAGAGCCGCGTTCTCCGCATGACGTTGCCCCTTCGTTCCGCTCCCGCTTGGCAACAGCGGCGCAGCGTGCACTTGGTCGTCACCCATACCCTGTACTATCTGCTGCTGACCGGGTTGGGCGCCTTGCTGATGGTCCCTTTTCTGTGGATGGTGACGAGTTCCGTGAAAGCGGAGCACGAGATCTTCAGCATTCCCGCGACCTGGCTGCCGGAACGCATCCGGTGGGAAAACTACCCGCACGCGCTGGAGAGTTTTCCCTTCTTCCGGTCTCTGCTCAACACGGTCGTCGTCACGTTTTCGGTCATCGTGGGACGGCTGCTCAGCGCCTCGTTGGCCGCGTATGCTTTTGCCCGCATGCGCTTCCGCCTGCGTACTCCCCTGTTCATACTGGTGCTGTCCACCATGATGATTCCGTATCACGTTACCCTGATTCCGACGTATATCTTGTTCACGAAACTGCGATGGGTCAACACGTTTCTGCCGCTCATCGTGCCGCACTGGCTCGGTCTCGGCGCCTTCTACATTTTTTTGCTGCGCCAATTTTTCATGACCATCCCCTCGGAAATGAACGACGCGGCCCGCATTGACGGTTGCAGTCATTTCGGCATTTTCGTCCGCGTGATTCTCCCGCTGTCGATCCCCGCCTTGGCCACGGTCACCATTTTCACGTTTCTGGAGCAGTGGAACGATTTCTTGGCTCCCATCATCTACCTCAACACCAACGACAAGCATACGCTGGCTATTGCCCTGCAGTTTTATCGCCAGTCGGCGTCCGGGGCCGGCTGGGGACCCGTCCGGACTTGGGCGCATTTGATGGTGGTGTCCCTCTTGACCATGGCTCCCTGTTTAGCCCTCTTTTTCTTTGCCCAGCGCTATTTCATCCAAGGCGTGGTCGTCAGCGGAGTCAAGGGATAAGCGCCTGCGGCCCCGGAATACGCTGCTCCCCGTACAGTCCGGAAAACTTCGTATGGACATCTCCTCTCCCGAGAAACGCGCACAACTGCATCGCGACGGGTACTACGTTTTCCCGCACGTGCTCGACGCCGCCCTGCTGCAGCGTCTGCGCGCCGCGACCTCGAAGCTGGTGACGCCGATGACGGCCGCGGACAGAGCCCGCCACGTGTCGACGGGCAGCATGTTCGGTTTCTCCCACGTGGAAGATGAAGTCTGGGGCGAATTGGTGCTCTATCCCGGCCTCTTCCATTGCATGCGGCAACTGGGGTACAGCCAGGTCACCTTCACGGACGGCTACGTGATCAGCAAACCTCCGGGCAGTCCCCAGCTGTTCTGGCACTACGACTGGTTTACGTGGGTGGAACCGGAAGACTTTCTGCCCGCTCCGCAGCAGGTGTTTGCGATGTACTATCTGACGGACACGTCCCGGTTCAACGGTTGTCTGCGGGTTATTCCCGGCTCGCACTATCGGCACAACCCGCTCCACGAAATACTGAGCCAGCCGCATTCGGAAGCACTGCATCGCATGGAGGATGCCCGGCGGCCGGAGTTCTTGCCCCGTCCCGACGAGATCGACGTGCCGGTGCAAGCCGGAGATCTCGTCTTGGGCGACGCACGCCTTCTGCACGCCGCACACGCCAATCAGAGCGAGCACGAGCGCACCGTCGTTACTTTGTGGTACCAACCCGATTTTCCGGCGCTGCCCGAGCCTACCCAAAGGCAGATGGTCGAAAAGTCTCAGACCTTGCCGGCGACTTGGAATCCCGCTCTCCGCGACGCTGTGCAGCGTAGGATGGCCCATTACGCAGGACCGGCGCCCGCACACCAGCGTATGTATCGTCCCCGGGATCCGCAGAAGGCGAGACCGTTATGAACTGGTTTCCGTGTCTGCTGCTGCAGACTGTCGTCCTGCTGATTTTGACGGGTTGCACCGTGCCTTTGGCCTCCGACGAAGACGCGCGGTCGGTGGTTCCCACGCCTGCACCGGATTTCGGCATCGTACAGGGTACGCCGTCCCGTACGTTCGTGGACGTCACCCAACGTGCAGGCATCCAGGCAATCCATCGAGGCGAATTTGCCATGGACGGAGAGCAAGGCTACCTGGGCGTTGGGCAAGCCTGGGGCGACTACGACAACGACGGCTGGACCGATCTGTTCGTCACCGGCAATCTGGCTCCCAATCATCTGTATCGCAACCAACGCGACGGCAGTTTCGGCGTCTCGGAATGGTCTGCGCAAGTGGCGTTGCCGGCCACGACCAGTGGCGGGGCAGCGTGGGCGGATTACGACAACGACGGTTGGCTGGATCTCTACATCCTGAACAAGGAGGCCAATACGCTCATGCGCAACCTGTCCGGGCAGGGGTTCGCGGACGTCACGGCGGCGGCCGGCGTGGGGGACACGGGCAAGGGACAATCAGCGGCTTGGGGAGATTTCGACCAAGACGGCTGGCTGGATCTGTATGTCGTCAACTGGACTTGCCTGCCTGACTGCAAACCGGTCGATTTCGCCACCCATCAGGACCGGCTCTACCGCAACAATGGGGACGGCACCTTTGCCGACGTCTCCTCCTTCCTAGATCCCGCCAAATTGCTGGGCGCCGGTTTTGCGGGCAGCTTTCTGGATTACGACAACGACGGCGACCTCGACATCTACGTGGTCAACGACGAGTACGCCAATCCCATCGGCAATGTTCTGTGGCGCAACGACGGCGCAGGCTGTGGCGGCTGGTGCTGGCAGGACGCTTCCGGCGTCTCGGGAGCGGGCCTAGTCACCAGCGGCATGGGACTGGCGGTCGCCGACTTCGACAACGACGGCGATCTCGACATGTATTTTTCCAACATGGTCCGTCCCATGACTCTGTTGACCAATGTCGGCGACGGTTCTTTTACGAATACCGAGACCCATGCCGGCGTGGGAGTTCACGAGAACGGCGTGGTCGGCTGGGGCCCCCTATTTTTCGATTACGACAACGACGGCTGGGCCGATCTTTTTCTGGCGGCCACCACTGTGAAGCCGCGTGCTCTCGAACCGGGGGCATTGATGGACATGCTGTTTGCCCGCCGCAATTATCTTTACCACAACCAGGGCGACGGGACTTTCCACGACGTGACCCCCCGGGCATGGCGGGAACGGCCCCGGCCCACCATGGGCGCCGCCTATGCCGACTACGACAACGACGGCTGGACCGATTTCATTGTGACCGAATGGAACGAAGGTTTTACGCTGTTCCGTAATCAGGGCCTGGAAGGGAGAGAACACCACTGGCTGACGATCCGCCTGACTGGGGGTTATGGAGTGAACCACAATGCCATCGGGACTCGGGTCGTGGTGCGGACCGAGCAGGGCCCGCCCCGCATGCAGGAAGTGCAGAGCGGGTCCAGCCTAGGAGCCGGCAACGATCTGGCTCTGCACTTCGGCTTGGGTCTCGCAACGCAGGCCGAAGTCGCCATTCACTGGCCGGACGGCAGCCGGGAAATCCATCCCGCCGTGGCCGCCGATCAAATCTGGGAGATCGCCAAACAGGATTCAGTCGCCCCCAACGACGAATAGAAACCTGTGTGCATCGTCCAGCTTAGTAGGGTCTCAGGGGGGCGTGGTTACCGTGTACCGTGGACCTTCATTGGGAGCTGTCCATTGCCCCCCGTCCCTGACCCGTACCCCGAATTGTTACGCGGCCATGGAGCGGACCTCGTGGAAGTGAATCGCAGTAGACGCAACGTCGCGTAAGGGGGCGCCGAGGCGGAAGGAGCGCATGGCCGGAACGGGTGCGGGTGCCGTTCCCTCCCGGCAGCCGCTGGCCGCGGCAACGACAGACGTAGCCGACCTTGCGCGCAGGCCGCATGAGGCTTTGCCCTGGACCTCCGGGCTGAAGACCGGAGAGGATCCTCCCATGCGGAGTCGGATCAAAGCCGCCTTGTGCAGACCGGAGGGAACGGAAGCGTATGCTGGGTGTTGCCGGATCTCGGGGCCGGAACTCCGAGCCGCCCTGCTCGTTATACCAATTGCATACCGTCGCGATATGTGCGCTGCACGCGGGCTATGGCATGGATTTCCGCGCGCGGATCTCCCTCTACCACGATCACGTCGGCGCGGCGCCCCTCTGTCAGCGTTCCGAGTTCATGGTCCAAACCGCTGAGGTGGGCCGCGGCGGCGGTGGCGCTGCGCAGGGCGGCGTAGTTGTCGGCCACCACACCCAACTGCACCATGAATTCCATTTCGGGCGCAATCACGTCGTGACCCACGACGGGACTGCCGGCGTCGGTACCAAAGACTATCGTTACCCCTGCCTCGGCCGCATCCACCAAGCCCTGATACCGTGACTTGTCGTTGACGGCGCGCTGCCGTTCCTCGATTTTCCATTCCGGAATGTCGTATTTTCGGGCTATCTCGGGCTGACTTTGCATCAAGACCGGCGCGAAGGTGGTGACGATGGGGATTTCTTTGGTCACCAGCAGATCGATAGTCTCCCGCGTCATGCTGCCCCCGTGCTCGACCACGTCGATCCCGAACTGGGCCACGCGTCGGATCGCGTCGTTGTAGGTGGCGTGGGCAGTAATGGGCAGACCGTTGCGGTGCGATTCGTCGATCACGGCTTCGAGTTCCGCATCGGTGAATTCCAAGGTGTCGTGGCAGGCCATGATCTTGATGAGATCCGCGCCGGCCCGTACTTGCTCCCGCACGGCACGGCGCATTTCGTCGGGGCCGCTGGCTTCGCGGCAGCACCAGTAGGTATGGCCCCCCGTCTGCACAATGGCCTCGCCGGTAACGAGCAGGCGCGGTCCGGGGAAGATTTGCTGTTCCACGGCCTGTTTGGCATGAATGTTGGCTTGGTTCATGCCCAGATCCCGGACTGTCGTGACGCCGGCCCGCAGGCTCACCAGCATGTTGCCGGCAGACTTGTAGGCGCTGATTTCCGGGGAATCGTCCAGGGACTGGCGCGCCAGATCGTGCACCCCGTCCCAGGCGAGATGCGCATGACTGTTGAACAACCCCGGCAGCAGCGTTCCTCCCGTATCCACCAGATTCGCGACGCGCGAACCCAGTTCCTCGGCAGCGCCCACGGCCGCGATCTTGCCTTCCTGGATTTCCACGAACCCGTCGGGAATGGCTTCGTCTCCTCTGCAAGTCAGTACCAATCCTCCCAGGATGACATGTTCCTGGGGAATGTCGACCATCGGTTTGATCAGTTTCTGAAAACGCCAGGGGGCTTGTTCCGGCATGGGGCTTCTCCTTATCCCGATTGCATGGCGGGCGACAATGGATTCAAACACAGCGGAAGAGCCATGGCCGTGTTTGCCATGCTCTCTCCCCACCGCGGCGAGTAGACGGCAGTTCTGCCGTTCTGCAGCCGGAGGCGTCCCAGCAGCCCGCCAAAGCAGCCAATTCGATGTCCTCCGTGTCCACCCTGGCCGGAGTCCGTACAGGGCAGCCGGCGGCGCCGCGCGGATCTCAGACGAGCACCGGGATCGTTATTTCAAGCCCAGTTCCGTCAGAGCCTGCCCGGCTCCGTCCAGATTGGACAGGTTCATGCCGGCGTAATTGGGCGAGAATATCACGCCTTGACCGCCTGCGCGATAGGTGGCTTTGACGCAACGATAGACGTGGTCGGGGGTACAGACCGCCTGATCCGCCTGGACGCGGGGCGCATCCACGCCGATGCCCATGTAGACCGGTACTCGTTCCTGGACCGCTTTGACCGTATCCCGGCACTGTCCGAACACGTACGTATCGGGATCGAGGCCGGTCTGGATCAACCTGTCCCAGGGAGCTTCGTCCAAGTTGAGAAATTTGAACATGACGGGCGTCATCTCGGCCGGAGTCACATCCCGGAAAATGGACTTGTGGAAGTCCGACATTTCCTTGTGATAGATCTGGCCCGACTGGTGCGCATAGGTAATGGGCTTGACCCAGTCCGCATACGGAGTTTGTGCCTGCCAGGGCCACTGGGCCTTGCGGATGGGATTGAAGTGATTGCGATTCCATACGTTGAGCCCGAACTCCAGATTCGGGTTGCACCACTTGACGATTCCGTACAGTTCCTTGTCCAGCGCTTGGTTCCGTTCCAGCCAGAATCGCTCGTACAACAGGATTTCGGGATGGGCCAGCAGCACGCGCAGGAATTCGATGAACGCGCCGTCCACGAACTCTTCGCCGCTGCGGGCCGCCTGAAAATAGGCGTACACGTCGTCGTAGGCGGACCGGATCGTCTCGACGTCCAACCCTTTCCGCGTGGCCAGGCGAATACAGTGTTCGCAGAAACAGGCCGGCGCCTCCCCCGTGATCATCTTGTCCAGGGGACTTTTGCGCTCGTTGCACCACATGATCCCGTCGATGGGATAGTTGCGGACATGATCCTCCATGATCGAATGCCACCAGGTACGGTAGTCAGGGTGATTGAGGCAGGGCTCGGAGCCGTAGCGCCCGATATGATCCACCTCCAGGCACTGGGCCATGCCCGGGACGGATACTTCGGCTGCCGACCCGTGGCCCGAATATTTGAATACCGGCTCCATCATCTCGGGCATGACTTTCATGTCCCGTTTCTGGGCTTCGGGAATGACCATCTCGAGAATATCGGCCGTGCCGAATTCCGGATCATGAGCACGCACGTCTCGGATAAACGTATTTTGGTAGTACTCGGGGTGAGAGTGCAGATAGGATCCCCCGCGCAACGTCATCGGAGCCTGGACTCCGTGATCCGGAAATCCTTCGATTTCCCAGGAGATGCGCCGCCCCACCTTGAGGCCTAGCCAGGAGACCGTGCCGATCATCAACACGTTGACCCCGACCCGATCTTGCAGAGTGTCCAATACGCCCTCCACGCCTTCGTCCACAAAACTGATCGGGCTGATCTGGATGCCTATGAACTTCGATTTCACGTTACTCATGTACTTGCGCCTCCCGGCAACCTGATAAGGAACCGACGCGTAGCGGCAGTCAGTGCGCCTGCTCCGGCGGGAGCGTCTTCCCCCGCGTAACGGCATGTGCCGACGCGCCGCGGTCCCGGCGCCCGACCGCGCCGGGACAGACGATCGCTAGGCGGCGCTTGTCCGGCCGGCGCACGCGCGTTCGTTTGCACTGGAAGCCGGCACCCGCGTCAGGGACCCCGCGGTGCCCTTTACGGACTGCATGCAATCCACGCGGCACCGCAGTGCATGCTCGGATTTCGTCAATTGTCACGTTGCCAGATCACCGAATCCAGATCGGCGATGTGAGCGATGTATCCTCCGGGATTCATGGGCAGCTTGACCCGACGTGACACCACGATGCCGTTGACGGGCGACTCGCAGCGTTCCCGTACTTCGCTGGTGACCGGGTCCACGACTTCGCCCAAGAACTGTCCCCGACTGACCGTGTCCCCTAGCTGGATGCCGGGATCGGGGATGTAGTAGCCTCCCGTCAGCGAACGATACACCGCATAGTTGGACACCATGACTTGGTGCGGGGACAGCGTCAGGTCGCCGTCGATCATGTTCAGATGACGCGCGATGTTCAGTAAGCAGGTTGCCCCTTCGTCCACGCAGAAGTCCAAGGCGCAGGCTCCGCCCGCCTCGACCACCAGGGGCACGATGCCGTGAATGGCGCAGTGTCCCGACAGCATGGACGGATTGATGGGATTCTCCCGCCACCAGATGACACGGGAACCGAACGCCTGGGCCATGCCTCTGATCTGGCCGTTGATTTCGTCCATGCGTTCCCGCGTCAGACCGGTGTCCTCGAAGGAAATCTCGGAGCCGGTCCCGTCGGCGACGCCTCCCGCCAGAGGCGGTTGTCCAGCCGGCGGGAAGGCGTGAGGAAAGGCCACGGGCAACTCCTCGCAGGAACCGGTCCCGTCGTGCATGTCCACGATGTAGTCGCAGTGCTTGATCGCCTGGTTCCAGATCACATACGCGATCTGTTCCGTGAGCCACGCATTGCGTTCCTTGCCCGGCCACACCTTGTTGATGTCCAATGCGTCTCCGGGATTGACACGCATCCCGGCGCTCTCGACCGTGCCCCCGAACTCGACGGACATGGGTACGGCCAGAGGCAGGCATACGATCGTGCCCCGCAATTCTTGGGGGTCGACGTGCAACATCGCCCGGCGAATGATTTCGGCTCCGACCGGCTCCCAACCGTGCATGGTGGATTCGTAGCAGAGCACCGGTCCCTCCATGGCTCCGTTGACGACCTGAAAGGGAACGGTAACCGGCGTTCCCGCCGCCAGATATCCGACATGCAGTTTTCCAAATTTACGTTCTCCGGGTTGCACTTCGACGTTGCCGATGACGAACGGGGGAGTCATTAATCCTTTGACCTCGCATAATTTATGACGTGAACGACAAATTTCCAGAGTGTCGGGCGGCCCTTGGGCGCAACGCCTGCCGGCGCAGACCGGCCTAGGTGTCCCGAAGCGGTTGCTCGAGGCCCGGTTAGCGGACCTCGATCGACTTGGGTCGGCGATCCAGTTCCACCGGCCCCTACCGCCGGGCCGAGTTCACCGAGTCTCGACTTTTGCCAGTATACCGCGTCTACATTCCAGCTGTCGGTCCAGTGGGCAGAGCCGGCGCAAAGTCCGTCACGGGATAGAGCGAGAGCATAGCCGGAACAAGTTCTGCCCTGCCTGAGCGGGAACCCTTGGGCGGCAGAAGCCGACAGGATGTTGTCTCCGCCGCAGGCGCCGGCAGACGGCACGCGGTCCGATCCCTACGGAGTCTGCGGGTGCGCCTTTACATAAGTCCATAGTCCGACTGCCTTCCGAGTCCCGGGAGGCGTCGTGGACCGAAAACGGGATTCGATGCGGCGTAGGCAGCGACATCGGTCATGGATCGGCTAGAGTTTCGCCGCTCGAACCCGGCATCGCCGCTTTGCCTGCACGGGTCCCAACGACTTGGTGCGCCGTCGTCGACGCCGTGGGCTGCTTCGACTCGCGCTCGTCTGCCGACCGACGGGTATCCTGGTTCTCAAATCGCTTGGCGAACCGACAGGCGCCAAGTCACGTAATCCGCGATCCCGGTACGCAAATCGCTCCACTGCCAGTGGGGAAGATCGGCGTACAGTCGGGACAGATCCAAGGGAGGCCGTATATCCGTAGCCTCGAAGCGGAAGTCTGCCGTCTCCGGATCTTCTACGTGTTGCCAGCCAAAGCCGGGTACACGGTCCTGCAGGGCTTCCAACGCCTCTACCAGCCGATAGGCAACGTCGGAAGACAGATTGTAGGTGTCCCAGCGCGGCCCAGGATGCAAGGTGAGGTCTGCCAACGCGCTACAGGCATCTGCCACGTAGATGTAATCGCGCACGACCTGCAATCCATGTACGCGTAACGGCCGATCCGGGCTTTCCAGAGCCCAAGCGACCAGTCGGGCAATGGGAGACAGACGCGTACGCGAGCGGCTGGCGCGTTCCCACGGACCGTATGCCGTCCCCAGCCTGACGCTTACCGTAGACAAATTGCTCAGCGTGCGGTACTGTCGACATAAGTGTTCGCAAGCATCCTTGCAGATGGCGTAGAGGTTGGTGGGGGGCAATACGTCTTCCTCCCGGGCGGCCCCGCGGGCCAGCGGGAATCCCCGATATGCTACGGAAGAGCTGACGAAGACGAACCGCTGCACCTGTCCCCGCCGCGCCGCTTCCAAGGCATTGAGGGTTCCCCCCAGATTGACGTCGACTACGCGTGCCGGATCGTTCTGTTCGATGTCCGGCGTCGGAGTGACGGCCGCGGCATGTACGATGCGGGTGACTCTGCCGGCTTGGACCAGCTCGATCAGCGCATCCCTTTGCGTTACATCACACAATGTCCATTCGACCCGGGCGGCCGCGTCCACCGCCTCGGGTGCGTCGGGCGGCCGCCGGCTCGCGGCCAGTACGCGTAGGCCCCGGTGTGCCAATTGCCGCACCAGATTGAGGCCTACGAAACCGTTGGCCCCCGTGACCAGCACGGTTTCGGTCGCGCCATGCCGGGATCCGGTCACGTTAGGCCAAGCCTTGGTCGCGTAAGGTCTCGCGGTGCGCGATATAACTCTCGACGGGCGGGGAGGCCCGCGAAGCAGCGAAGTGGCCGCTGCGCACCAGTTCGACGTCGCGGGTGTCGCCCAGCAAGCGTGCCAAGGCCGCGATGGCGTCGGGATCGTCGTCGATCCGCAGATCCAAATAGGGGGCTTCCTCGCGATCCACCACATAAACGGCCGCCGATTGCTGTCCGCGTTTGTCGCCGCCGGCGGCGTGACCGGCCTGCAACGCGCCGACCAAACGTTCGGGCAGTTCCCGCTCGGGATGGGTCCCGAAGAAATCGGTCATGGCCTGTGCCGTCTCGGGACCCACCAACATGTTGCCGGCGCTCACGCAGTGGGGCCCTGTGCAATGACCGCTCCAAGCGACCGTTTCCCGTCCAGTGAAGCCCGTAACGTTGCCCTGGGCATCCACCAGTCCCACCTGCCGCCACTCTTTGCCGGGATCGGCGTCCAACACGATTTGCAGGGCTTCGGGACCTGCCATGTCCGCATGGTCCGTCAGCAGACGTAAGACGTCGTACCCGATGTAGGGTTGGGCATAGGCTTGTACCGCCAGAGCCGCCACTCCGCCGCGCGCGTAAGGTACCCGGGCCCCTACGGCCCAATACTTGGTGGCCACGGCCACGCCCATCTTGCCGCTGTCGTCGAATCCCGTGATCGAAAAGGTCATCTCGCCCCCTTTCCCTGTCTGCTGGCCGCCCTGGTCTTCATTCCCGCAGACGCGGATCCAACACGTCCCGCAACCAGTCGCCCCATAGAATAAAGCCCAGTACCGTTACGGTGATGGCCAAACCGGGAAACGTGGCCAACCACCAGGAAGTGGCCAGATGATCCCGGCCGTCGGCCAGCATGATGCCCCAGGTGATGGTGGGGGGTTGCACTCCCAGGCCCAGGAAGCTCAACGAGGCTTCGGCAATGATCACCGTGGATATCTGCAAGGCGCCCAAGACGATGATGGAGGCCATGACGTTGGGCAGAATGTAGTCCCACATGATCCGCCAAGACCGTTGTCCTATGGCCCGCGCCGCCTCCACGTAGTCGCGTTCTTTGACCGCCAGGACCTCGCCCCGCACTACCCGCGTGAATATGACCCAGTTGGCCAGTCCCAGCACGAGAATCAGACGCAGCATGTTGTTGCCGCCTTTGACGCCCAAAACGCCGATCACCGCCAGCGCCAGAATGATGAAGGGAATCGCCAAGAACGTGTCCAAGGCCCGCGATACCAGCATGTCCCACCAGCCGCCCAGGAAACCGCTGGTCACGCCCAGAAAGACTCCCGTCAACATGGCCAGCGCCACGCCGGCCAAGCCCACCAGCAAGGAGACGCGGGTACCCAGAATAATGCGGCTCAGCACGTCTCGTCCCAGTTGGTCCGTACCCAGTATATGGGCGACGCTGCCGCCTTCCGCCCAGAGCGGAGGCGCCAAACGCTGCTGGAGATCGATCTTCTCCGGATCGTGGGGCGTGATCTCCGACGCCAGCAGCACCACCGCCGTGACGCACAGCACGATCACCGCCCCCAGCAGGCCGGTAGGACTCGTGCGCAGGCGCCACCACCAGCGCCGGCCTTGCCCCCGCCGGGCGCCGCCGACCGCCTCCAAAGTCGACTGGGTGGCCTCGCGCCGGGATGCGTTCATGAGCTGTATCGGATGCGCGGATCCAGGGTCGTGTACAGGAAATCCACCAGGAGATTGGTGATCATCACCACCAACGCGAAGACGCATACGCCCGCCATCACCACCGACAGATCCCGCACCTTGACGGAATTCAGCAGCAGACGGCCCATGCCCGGCCAGGCGAACACTTCTTCCACAATCACCGACCCCCCCAGCAGCCACGCCATTTGCAGCCCGAAGACCGTGACGAAAGGAATCAGCGCGTTGCGCAGACCATGCCCCATGATCACGGCCCAGTGGTGCAGGCCTTTGGCTTTGGCCGTAGTCATGTACTCCTGGCGGATGACTTCCAGCATGCTGGAACGCAGAATCCGTGCCAGGGAGGTGGCCACGCTGGTGCCCAAGGTAAAGGCCGGCAAGACGATGGAAGTCGTCTCCAGACGCCCGGACACCGGCAGCCATTCCAGGTACACCGCAAAGAACAGAATCAGCATGATGCCGATCCAGAAATTGGGCATGGCGCGGCCCAGCGTCGAGGTGGCTGTAACCGCGAGATCGATCGGGGAATTCTGGTAGATGGCCGAGAGGAGACCGGCCGGGACGGCGATCAACAATGCGACCAGCATCGACATCAAGGCCAGTTCCAAGGTGGCAGGCAATTTTTCCAGCACCAGCGGCAGAGCCGGCGAGCGGAAGCGAAACGATTCTCCGAAATCGCCGCGCAACATCATGCGCAGTTGCTTCAAGTACTGTTCGGGCCAGGGACGGTCGAACCCGTAGGCGGCACGTATTTCGGCGATTTCCTCGGGCGACGCTTCCGGATGGGCCAGGTGCATCACGGGATCTCCGCCCAAACGCATCAGCACGAACAGCACCACCGTCAGCAGAAACAAAGACGGTACCATCTGCAGCAGGCGGGAAGCGAGATACGTGGTCATGGTGCAGGGGGGCTAGGCATGCGGAGTCAACCGATTCGATACCGCGCCACCTTGTCCATATCCAGTTCCACCCCGAGACCCGGCTTTTCCGGTACGCGCAAGAGCAAGCCCTCTGGCACAAAGGGTTCCGTGAGAATGGTGTCGTTCAAGTACGTAAACGGCGAAGGCCAGCGCGCACAAGGCAGAGCCGCGGCCAAATGCGCGGCCGCCGCGGCGATGACGTCGTAGTAGATGGCGATGGACAAGTCCAAGCCCGCGGCCTCGAAAACAGAGGCGATCTTCCATACGTTGGAAATCCCGCCGTGTTTCGTAATCTTCATCAAGGCTACGCTGGCTGCCTTCCGGCGCACGACTTCCATCGCGTCCGCCGGTGGATAGATGGCTTCGTCGGCCATGAGCGGAGTGTACAGGCGGCGGGCCAGATTGGCCATGTCGGCCCCGCGGGCTACAGGTTGCTCGACGATGCCCAGGGCCCCGCGGGCCTCCATTTGCGCCAACGCGGGTAGGGCTTGGTCCAGCGTATATCCGGCGTTGCCGTCCACCTGGATGACGGCCTGTCCCTGCACGGCGTCGGCCACCGCGGCGTAACGCTTCACGTCGTCCTCGGGATTTAACCCGATCTTCATTTTCAACACCGGAAAGGGGGTTTCCGCCAAGGTGGCGGCGGCTTCCGCGGCCATGGCTTCCGGGGTGTCGTGATGGACAAATCCCATCAAGTCGACTCCTTCGCGCACTTTGCCGCCCAACAATTGGTACACGGGCACGCCCAGAGCCTTGCCCTTGAGATCCCACAGCGCGAACTCTACGCCGGCATGCGAAGACCAGTGATCAGGCAACGCCCGCTCCATTTGCTGCGTCAACCGCGCAATGTTCAACGGATTTTCCCCCACGACCGTCGGGGCCAGATGGGTCTGGATGTTGGCCTGGATACCTGCCGCCGTTTCGCCGTAGGCGCGGGGGGCTACGGCGGTCTGACCAATCCCTACCGGCCCTTCGTCGGTGTGCAGGCGCACCACCACCGTGGTGGCGCCGGTGGCGGTGGAATAGGATGTGGTCAGCGCATCGGTCCGTGGCAGGGAAACCACCGCGGTGTCGAGCTGGGTGATCTTCATCGCCTGTTCTGGCTCCCTTCGATTGGATTCATGTATCCCACCGGCCTGCCGCCCGCACCAAGCGCAGACGGGGATCCAGCAGGCTGCGCAGGCCGTCGCCCAACAGATTGAACGCCAAGACGACGGACAAGATGGCCAGACTGGGATAGGTGGATATCCACCAGGCCTTGCGGAAAAAGTCGCGTCCCTTGGCCGCAATCAGACCCCATTCCGGCGTAGGAGGCTGTGCGCCCATGCCGAGAAAACTCAACGCCGAGCCGTAAATGATGGCTTGGCCGATCTGCAGCGTCGAGAGCACGATCAAGGGAGCCACGATATTGGGCAGAAAATGGCGGAAGATGATGCGTGCCGCGCCGCTGCCCACCACGTGCGCCGCCTCGACGTAGGTCAGCTCCCGAATGGTCAGGCACAGACCCCGCACCAACCGGGCATATTGCGGCACGATGGCGATCCCCACCGCGATCATGACGTTCTGAATGCTGGTGCCCAAGGCGGCAATGACCACCAAAGCCAACAGGATGCCGGGAAAGGCCAGCAGGGCGTCCATTACCCGCATGATGACTCCGTCTACCCAGCTGCCGTAGAATCCAGCCACGAGGCCGCACAGGGAACCTGCGGCCAGACCAATCGCAACGCTGATGAAGCCCAGAGCCAACGATATGCGAGCTCCGGCCAAGACGCGGCTGAACACGTCGCGGCCGACTTCGTCGGTGCCGAACCAATAGAGAGTCGACGGAGCCTGCCGCGCCGGCGAATCGGCGGCCCGCGCCGGCGGCAGCGCCTGGGCCAGGGGATCGTAGGGCGTCAACTGGTCGGCCATCAGGGCCACTACGACCCACGTCGTCAGCAACAGGAATCCGATCACGCCGTTGGGGTGGGAGGAGAACACCTGCAAATTGCGTTTGACCATGGTCCAATTCTGCATGGCATCAACCGGTTGCTACAGGATCCCCCGCGCGCGACGGGGCGCGGCGGCGCAGGACGGCCGGCGGGGCGCTGCCGTCAACGCAAGCGAATTCTCGGATCCAGCCACGCATAGGAAACATCCACCAGGAGATTGGCGACGAGAAACAGGAGAGCCAGAAACAGGATGATGCCTTGCGCCAGCGGATAGTCTTTCCAGAGGATGGCCTGCACGACCAAGCGGCCTAGGCCGGGGCGGGAGAAGACGGTTTCCGTCACGACGGCCCCCGCCAGCATCCCCCCGAATTGGAGACCCACGATGGTCACCACGGGGATCAGGGCGTTCTTGATCGCGTGCCGTTGCACGATCAGGCGGTAGCCCAGCCCCTTCGCCTGCGCCGTGCGAATATAGTCTTCTTGGAGCGTTTCCAACAGCGACGAGCGCGTCAGCCGGCTAATGGTGCCTGCCGCCACGAAGCCCAGCGTCAGGCTGGGCAGGACCAAGCGGTCCAATCCCTCCGAACCCGAAGGCGGAAACCACTTCAGCTGAAAGGCGAACAGGAAAATCAGCGCCAGTCCCAGCCAAAAGAGCGGCATCGACATGCCGATGTAGGCGAGGACGCTGCACAGGAAGTCGGACCAGCTGTCGGGACGGAGCGCAGCCAGGATGCCCGTGGTCAGGCCCAACAGCAGGGCGCAAAAGAGGCCTCCCAGACTCAGCTGGATGGTAAAAGCGAAACGTTCCAGGACGATGTCCGTCACGGGGGCCCGCAAACGGATGGATTGCCCCAAGTCCCCTTGCAGGAGGCCCCACAGGAAACGCCCGTATTGGACGGGCAAGGGATCGTTCAGCCCCATGGCTTCCTGCAGTTCTTCGATGCGTTCGGGCGTAACGCCCCCTCCTTCCGCGCCGGCCAGCATGAGCTGCGCAGGATCTCCCGGCAACGCATGCAGAATCAGAAACACAATCAGCGAAATCAAAATCAGGACGGGGACGAGCTGCACCACCCGTCCTCCCAGATAAGCAAGCATGCGT
Source organism: Anaerolineales bacterium (assembly GCA_034421855.1). GTDB lineage: Bacteria > Chloroflexota > Anaerolineae > Caldilineales > Caldilineaceae > Bin34. The sequence continues at coordinate 18,919 of DAOUKB010000102.1, read as the reverse complement.
CAGGTACCTGCTCTGGGATCCCTGGTCTCCTCCCTAGGGGGGGCCTGGAGGAAGTCGAAAGTCCGAGCGACGCATCCGGCCGTCCCGGGTGGAAGGCAGTGTTTGACCACTGCCTTCCACCCCCTTCTACAAGGGTTCGGTAACGGGTGGGGGATCTAGTTGTTGCCCGTGTAGTCGACGTTGCCCAGCCAGATGAAGCCGTCCAGCGGCGGATCCCAAGCGAAGGCTTCGCTGAGACCGATGGTGTCTCGCATCTGGTAGAGAAAGATATAAGGCAGATCGGCTGCGACGAGTTCTTGGATCTCGACGTATTGCTGGCGGCGCGCTTCCGGATCCATGTTCACCGCGGCGGCGCGAATCAACTCGTCCGCCATATCCGCGTTCGGTCCGTGCCAGCCGGTCCGTTCCCGCCGATCCGAGCGCTCCGAAAGCACCGTGATCCACGGGTCGAAGAAGGAATTGCCCAGCGCGGTCATATAGATCTCCTCGTTGCGCGAGGGGCGATAGACCTGTTCGTTGAAGGTCGTCACGTCCAACACCTGGAGGTCTACGTTCAGCCCGACGGCTTCCATCATGGCTTCCAGGGCTTCGGAGACTTCCTTCTGCGCCAGCCAACGCGTACTGGAATGGAAGGTCAGCTCGGTGCCGTCGTAACCGGCTTCGGCCAACAATTCGGCCGCGCGGTCCGGATTGTATTCTCCCAGCTGGTCGATGAACTGGGCGTCCCAGCCCAGCGTGGGCGGCGTAATGCGGGACAGCACGGGAACGCCCATGCCGTCGATCAGGCCCAACAGGCCTTCACGGTCGATGGACAGGCTGATGGCCTCCCGAATCAGGGGATCGGCCGTGGGCCCCGACCATTCCGGCATAGTGGACGAAGGGCCTACCCGCAGGGCCAACAACATGACCCGCGTGGTCAGGAAGTCCACTACGTTCGTGCCTTCGTTGGCATTGACCCGTTCCCAATCCTGCGGCGGTACCGCCACGATCATGTCCACGTCGCCCGTCAGCATGTTCGCTACCCGCGTGGAGACTTCGGGAATATTGCGCCAGACGACGACATCCACGTCCGGCTTGCCCTGCCAGTAGTTCTCGTTGGCCCGCAGCGTGATGCTGTCGTCCTTGACCCAGCTGTCGAACATCAGGGGGCCCGTCCCGACCGGCATGTAATCGGCCCCGCTTTCGGCTTGGGCCCGGCCATGTTCCGGAGCCTGGATGCCGCAACCGGTACCCGCCATCTTGCTCAGAAAAGCAGGTTCGGGCGTGGCGGTCACGATCTCGATGTTGTAGTCGTCGATCACGTTCATCTGATCGATGAACAACCACTGGTTGTAGGTGATGAATTCGTCGCGCGACGCTTCGATGATGCGGCTGTAGGTCCAGACCACCGCGTCCGTGGTGAGCGGCTCGCCGTTATGGAACGTTACGCCCTCACGCAACTTCAGACGCCAAGTCGTGTCGTCGATGTTCTCGTACGATTCGGCCAGCCAAGGTTCAAACTCGGCGGTCTCGCGGTTGCGCCAGATCAGGCAGTCGAACATGTTCATGTGGATCCACGTCGCGGCAATGGCCCAATCCGTGGGCGGGTCGAGCGACGTGACCAATTCGTTCATGCCGATGGTCAGGGTCACTTCGCCTTCTGCCATCATTTCCTCTTCCGCCATGGGTTCCGCCATGGGCTCCTCCGCCACCGGCGCTGCGGGGGCACAGGCAGCCAAGACCATTATCCCCAGCAAAAGCCCGGCCACCATCAGAAACTTGCGTACTGTACTCATTCGGATCTCTCCTTGCTTGGATCGACAAGCCACGTCATGGGATTACAAACAACTCAACCAGGTACATAGTTTTCCCTGCGCTTATTCGATATAGGTGTTGTGCAGGAAGAAGTAGGGGGATTCCGAGGACAGCTGGAAGTTGTGCACCGCGTCGCTCAAGGCGTAAAACTGCGGCTGGCTCAAGGTGGGCAACATGACGGCGTTTTCCATAATGATGCGTTGCGCGGTATGGGCCAAGGCACATCGTTCCTCGGGATCGGCTACTTGCAGAATTTGGACCACGGCCGCGTCGAGTTCGGCATCGACGAATCCGGTCCAAGCCCAGCCGCCCTCCACGTCGTTCGCGGAATGCCACACCAGTTCCAAAATGGCCGGATCCGGCGTACGCTGACGTTCGTACATCAGGTCGAAGTCACGGGCGTTGCGGCGTTCGAGCTGGATGGGCCCGGCCACCTGTTCCAGCTTCAGATCGATGCCTATCTCGCGCCATTGGCCTTGGACTACTTCTCCGATTTCCGTATGGTGCAGCACGGTCCAGCGCAGACTGAGCGGAGTGCCGTCTTCCACGCCGGGCACGCCGTGCGCCTCGCGGATGCCGTCGCCGTCCTCGTCCGTGTAGCCTACGCTTTCCAGCAATGCCGCGGCTTGGGCGGGATCATAGCCGTAGATCTCCGCGGCCCCGGGCCAGTAGCAAGGATGCACCACGTTGACGGGACCGTCGGACACCAGATAGAGGCCGCCGTAGGCCAAGTCGTTGACGGCTTCCTGATCCGTGGCCCACTGCAGCGCCTGGCGCAGTTCCAGGATGTTCAGAGGCGCGTTGCGAATGTTGATCACCATCTGCAGGCCGGTGCCGGCCTGATATCCCGTGATGAGTTCAAACCCTTCCCGATCCTCGTAGTCTTCGACATTGGCGGCCGGCAGTTCACGCACGATGTGGACATCTCCGGTCTCCAGCATGGCAGCCCGTACGGCATCCTCGCCGATGAAGCGAATCGTGATGCTGTCCAGATGGGCGGGACCCTCGTGGTCTTGGATGGCGTTCCAGCCCCCATAGTCCTCCCATTTGCTGAATACGATGCGGTCGTTGGGCACCCACTCCTCGAGCACGAACGGCCCCGCACCGACGAGGAAACGATCGAAGCCGTCCAAACCATGCTCCTCGGCGGCCGTCGGGGACCAGATCGGCATCCGGCGCAAGGCGTCGAGCAGATTTACGGACGGCGTAGCAAAATGAAGGGTCACCGTAAGGTCGTCGACCACCTCGACTTCCGCGATATCCCCCAGATCGGCTGCCATCTGGGCCGAAGCCGTCTCGGGGGCCAGCACGCGTTCAATGTTGTATTTCACGGCTGCCGCGTTGAAAGGCGTTCCGTCCTGAAACGAGACGTCGGGACGCAGGTTGAAGGTCCATGTGAGACCCCCTTCCAAGGATTCCCAACTTTCGGCCAGTGCGCCTTGGTATGTGGCGTCAGGGGCCAGTATGACCAACGGATCGGCGGTGAAGGAGTTAAACAGCCACGCCGATTGGTACGGATCGATATGTCCGTCCAGCGAGGCGGGCTCGCTGCTGGCCGGGAAGGCTATTTCCAGGTCTCCGCCTTTGGCGGCCGACATGTCGGCGTCGGCCGCCGGCACGGCCGGGGAGGCAGCCGGGGAGGCACATCCAGCTACAAGAAGCAACAAGGCGAACGTCGTCGCCAGAAAATGAAAAGGGCGCATGAAGAACGTTCCTTTATATGTATTGGGCAAAACTGAAGGCCATGACTCAGATCATACCTGTTAGGCGCATGAAGAACCAATTGCGTACGCGAGAGATCGGAGACGCCGGAAATCCGTGGCAGACTCGTCGCCAGCAGGCGGCAGATGCAGGGCCGACGCGGGCAGTTTCAAGCGCGAGCCGCATAGCCGGTGGCGTAGGGCGGGCCGGCTGCACGGGGAATGCTGTACTGGCCGTTCGGCCGGCGGGACTCTGCCTGTAGCGTCGACCACGGGGCGTGCGCGGAGCCAAACCGCCTCGGGCTTTGGGACTTTGCGGCACCGGGTACCCATGGGGCCGCGATGCTTGGTTTCATATTTATTCGGAGCATACACTCTATCGTATGCTACAACATGGACGGGAGGCCGACATGCCTACTCCCCACCGCCCGGAGAGCGAGAGAGCCGTGTCCGTGTGTATGTATGTTCCTGGGCGAGCCGCGCACCGGTGAATCCAGCCTGCGAAAGTCCCTCGGACACGCTTGGGCACCGGGAGACGTTCCGGAAACCACCCCGTAAGGAAAGCAGATCGATGTTGCAGGAAAGAATCGTCTCCCACCGCGCGCGGGTGCAAGGCAGCCTGCGGTCTCGCATGCTGGCCATGGCCTCCCAACTCGACGACGTCATCACTCTGGGGAGAGGCGATCCGGACTTCGCGGCGCCCGCGCACGTCGTGGAAGCAGCCCAAGCCGCGTTGGCGGCCGGAGATACCCACTATACGCCGCCGGCGGGGCTCCCCCAATTGCGGGAGGCCATAGCCCACAAGCTGCGGACGGAAAACGGACTGGACTACACCGCGGACGAAATCGTGGTCACGAACGGCTGTCAGGAAGCCCTCTACCTCTTGATCCAAGTCCTGATCGGACCCGGCGATGCGCTGCTCCTGCAGGAACCGCGCTACAACGCCTATGACCACATGGTGCATCTGGCGGGAGGGCAGGTGGTCTCCGTGCCCACGGTGCAGGAGGAGGACTTCGCCTTGACGGCCGCGGCGGTCTCGGCCCACATTACGCCGCAGACCAAAGCCGTTGCCGTCGTCACGCCCAACAACCCCACCGGAGGGGTCATTCCGCCTGCCCGCCTGGCGGAGTTGGCAGCCTTGGCGGTGGAGCGCGATCTGATTGTCGTCTCCGACGAGATCTACGAAAAACTCATGTACGACGGTCTGGAACATGTCTCGCTGGCCACGTTTCCCGGAATGCACGAACGGACCATCACCGTCAACGGCTTCGCCAAAGCCTATGCCATGACGGGTTTGCGCGTCGGTTACTTCGCTGCGCCCCGGGAGTTCGTGCAGGCCGTGATCGAAGTCAAGCACACCATGAGCATTTGTACGGCGACCCCCATGCAGCGAGCGGCTTTGGCCGCCCTGACCGGGCCCCAGGCGGCAGTGGAAGAGATGCGGCGGGAGTACGATCGCCGCCGCCGCGCCTTGATGCAGGCTCTGGACGACATGGATCTGACGTATGGTCATCCCGGCGGGGGCATGTACATTTACGTCGACGTGTCTGCCACCGGTCTGAATTCCGAGGAGTTTTGTCTGCGCCTGCTGCAGGAAAAGGGCGTCATGATATTCCCGGGCACCTTGTTCGGCGATCCCCGGACCGACCATGTGCGGATTACCCTGCTGCAGTCTCTGGACGACATTGCGCGCGCGACGGCGCGCATGAAACAGTTCATTGCCCATTGTTGACGCCCTGTTTGCCGACGAGAACCCAACATGAAGATCACCAAGTTGCAGGCCCGATTACTGAATATTCCGCGTACGGCCACCTTGACCACCGCCTATGGCTCCTGGGCTCACGCTCCCACCATTCTGATCCAGCTGCATACGGACGAAGGGGTTACGGGTTTGGGACAGGCCTCGGTCGACGCGCCTTTCTACGGCGAGACTGCCGTGGGTATGCTGGCCAACATTCGGCGCCATCTCGCCCCCGTGGTCGAGGGAGCCGACCCCATGCAGATTACGGCGCTCAATCAGGCCATGCGGGCCGCCTTGCCCCATCACTACTTTTCCCATTCCGGCGTGGAGATGGCGCTCTGGGATCTCAAAGGCAAAGCCTTGGGCGTGCCGATTTATCAGTTGCTGGGCGGAAAGGTACGGGACGGCATTACGCTCATGGGCTTCGTGCACCATGGAACCCCGGCGGACATGGCGGCGCATGCCCGCGCCCAGTTGGATGCACACGGCTACCAAGTGTTGAAGATGAAGATCGGCCTCGATCCACGCGAGGACGTGGAACGCTACGCCGCGGTTGCGGAGGCGGTGCGCGGCCGGGCCGTGATCCAAGTCGACGGCAACATCGGCTATACCCTGACGCAAGCCCTACCCGCCTTGAAGGCCATGGAAGATCTCGGCGCCTTGGGAGCCGTCGAGCAGCCGGTCGAGCGCGTGGAGGATATGGCGGAAATTGCGCGCCGTCTGCACACGCCGGTCATGGCCGACGAGGCGATTTACGGAATCGCGGATGCCATGGACGTGATCCGGCGCGGCGCAGCCACGCTGGCGCTCATGAAAATCAACAAGCATGGCGGTTTGCAACCGGTGCAACAAATCGGCCATCTGTTCGAGGCGGCCGGCTTCGGGCTCTCGATCGCGATTTATTATGATCTGATTGCCGTCGCGGCGTGCCATCTGGCGTCGGCTCTGCCTTGTGCTACATGGCCTTCGCCGGCCACGGATCTGGCGGATACCTTCATGGCCTTCCCGCGTGATCCTGTGCAGGGCGTACTGCCTACCCCGGATGGTCCGGGCCTGGGGGTGGAACTGGACTGGGACAAGGTAGATCGCTTTACGGAATCGACCTGAAAGGGCGTATCCGTCCTCCAGATACGCGGGACGGCGCAGGGACGGCGCGCCGGTGCCCCGGATCGAAACTCGAGAGATCGGTGCAAACGCCGACGCGTCGACAGGGAGGTTGCCCTGCGCGGCCGCTTTTGATTGGCTCCGCAGCGTTGGGACGGCTCCAAGGCGACTGGCCCATGCCTTTCACTCCGTTCCCCATGGGTCCCGCGTCGATCGTCGAGTCGACAGTTCCGTGCTCCTTCAGCCTGCCGCGGTTCTGGATTGTCCAGGCGGCTGTCGACGTGGAGGTCCTAGTCGACTGTTAGGTTGTCGGCAACCTGTCCCATCACGCCATAATGCACACCTGAGGCGGATCCACGACGGTCGCCTTGGCGATCCTGCGGTGGTTGCACCCGGTATTGCAGCCGTTGTGCCGGTGGTGGAACCACAGGACAGACGCCCAACCGCACGGCATTTGGCGCCTAGAGACACCCGTCTCATGGTCGACCGCGTTGGTATCGGTACTGCTCGGCGGCTGCGTACTGTTACGGCGGCATTTCCGCCGATGTGACAGAGGGGTCGGCAAGCGGCCCAATGTCGAATTGGTAACGACGGTAGGGATCTGTCGGAGAGGCAGGTCCGTGTTGGCCGACAGTTCTCCCCATGGGAATTCGACGTGTCGGCAGCGCACGGGACAACCCCCCAGCCTGGCCGGGGGCGGTGGCGGGCCCTAGGGCTCCACTGCGTCTACGTCCACTCCATAATCTTTGCGGGCCCCTTCACGGGTAATGTAGCCTTTGCGAAAGTCGTCGATTACGGCCTGCCGCGGCCGTCGGGCTACAGTCCCGAAACCTCCGCCCCCCGGCATGCGCAGCTCGATCTCGTCTCCCGTTTCCAAAGAAATAGGAGGAAAGCGGTCTATGGCAGCGCCGTTGACCAACACCGTGCCGACACGCCCTGCGGCGCCGCCGGCTAGGCCGGGAGGCGCACACAGCATTTTGTCCGGGCGCACGCGTGCTGTCAGAGTGTTGCGCGCAATGCTTTGGAACGTCATGCGCTGTCCAATCCCGCCCCGAAATTCTCCCGGTCCCGAGGTGTCGGGCAGGTATTCCTTGTGTTTGATCAAGATCGGCGAGCGTACTTCCATGATCTCGACCGGCGTCACCGCGCTGTTGTGGGGAAAAGCGATCGGAATCATGCCGTCCATGGACCGCATGGCCCCGCGGCCGCCATGCGGCAGAATGTGTACGGAAAAGAGCCCGAAACCCTCTTCCTCGCCCCGCACCGAGAAAGGCCAGATGGACCCGCTGCCGGCCTGGGCATGTTCTCCCAGGATCGGCCATACCGCTCCGAACAATACCTGATTGATGTTGTTGGTGGTTTTGGCCCGTGCGCGCACGGGAAAGGGAAACTCGCAATTGAGAATGCAACCCACAGGCGCCGTCACGTGAAAGGGACGAAACAGACCTTCGTTGTTGGGTATCCGGCTCGCCAGGGCGCACTTGAAGGGATACAGGGAACTGGAGTAGGTGACGTTGTATACGCAGTTGATGGAGCCGTTGCGGGTTTGCGCCGAAGTGCCGGTGTAGTCCACGTAAATGTCGGATCCCCTGATCTCGACCGTAGCGTACAGGTGGACCCGTTCGATGTAGCCGTCGATGTCCAGCCCGAACTCGTGGATGCCGTCGGGCAAGGCGGCGATGCGCTGCCGCATCAACCGTTCCGAACTGTCGTGGATGGTATCCGACAGCAGGCGGATGTCCGCCAAGGCGTAATCCTGCAGGAATTCCCGAAGACGTCTGGCCCCCAGCCGATGGGTACCGACAATGGCGCGCAGATCCCCCAGTACGAGATCGGGGACCCGGCAATTGCCGCCGATGATGTCCCATACCAGAGCATTCGGCTCCCCACCCTCGTACAGTTTGCAGGGGGGCAGACGCAAGCCTTCGCTGAATACGTCGTAGCTGTCGATGTCGCCGGGATGCCCTCCCGTATCCGCCAGGTGTGCGATGGTACCCATGAAGGCCACGACCTGTCCCTGCCAGAAGATCGGAGTGATGACCACGTAATCCGGCAGATGGCCTGCTCCCAACCAGGCGTCGTTGGTGACCAATACATCCCCGTCCTGCAGGGTATGCTGCGGGAATCGCTCGAGTATGTGGCGCGTGGTGCGGGGTAGAATGACGCAGAAATCCGGCGGACTGAAGCTGGACTGACAAAGGGAATAGCCGTCTTGATCTACCAGAATGCAGGCAAAATCCCGGCTTTCGCCGACGATCGTGGAAAACGACGTCCGCACCGTGGCATCGTCTATCTCGTCCATGATGCTGATCAGCCGCTGCCACTGAATTTCCAAAGCGACGGGATCGATGCCGGACATGGTCATTAGGTATGCTCGCAAAGCCGGCGGTCAGGCCGGCGCAAGAAAGGCTAGCAGCAAGACTTTACCCAACAAATGCGGCTCATGGCAATGTATGCAGCGCCTTTTCCCGATCGCGCAGGCCGATCCGGGCGGATCAGCCGGCGCCGAGTTTCCGTGAATTGAAAACTGCTGTGTATCCTTGGGCAGGCGAAATCGGCGGCTGACCCAGGAATCTTTTCGAGAATGTGTGTTCCGTATCGGCTTACGGAGCCTGGCATTTCGAGGCTGGGCTTGAAGAGAAAAGGGCAGTATGCGTAACGAACGCTCTCTGCGTTTCGGCTTCGACATCGGCGGCACGTTCACGGATTTTGTGCTGATCGATTCGGATTCAGGCGCCATTTCCATACACAAGACCTTGACCACCCCGCATGACCCGGCTTTGGCCGTATTGCAGGGGTGGCGCGAGCTGGTGTCTGCGGAGCATGCTGCACGCGTGGAGTCCGCCATTCACGGTACCACCCTCTTCACCAATGCCTTGATCGAACGCAAGGGGGCACGTACCGCCTTTCTGACCACCCGAGGTTTTCGGGACGTGTTGGAGATGGGCAAGGAGATGCGCTACGACATCTATGATCTGCTGCTTGTGCTGCCGGAGCCTCTGGTCGTACGCAGTCTGCGTTTCGAGGTGGAAGAGCGCCTGAATGGACGGGGCGAGGTCGTCACTGCCCTCAATACGTCCGAACTCGACGCCATCGGCCAACAGTTGGAAGCGGAGAAAGTAGAAGCCCTGGCGATCTGCTTTCTGCATGCCTTCACCAATCCCGTACACGAACAAAGGGCGAGGGAGCAGTTGGCTCGCCGCCTGCCCCATCTCCGGATCTCCTTGTCGCATGAGGTGGCCCCGGAAATCCGGGAATACGAACGCATGTCCACCACGGTCTGCAACGCCTATGTCCAGCCGCTGGCCGAAACCTACCTCCGACATCTCAAGGTGCGTCTGCAGGAAGTCGGGTTCGAGCAGGAACTCTTCCTCATGCTTTCCTCGGGCGGCGTCTCCACCCTGGACACCGCGGTCAAATTCCCCATCCGACTGGTCGAGTCCGGACCCGCCGCCGGCGCCCTGGCGGCCGTTTTCTATGGTGAACTTCTGCATCAGCCCGATCTCGTCTCCTTCGACATGGGCGGCACCACCGCCAAAATGTGTCTCGTCAAGGACGGTCAACCGGCCATGTCCGACGACTTCGAGATCGCGCGGGTGCACCGTTTCAAGCGCGGTTCCGGTTTGCCCATCCGCGTGCCTACCATCGAGTTGATCGAGATCGGAGCCGGCGGCGGCTCCATCGCCCGCGTGGACGAACTGGGTCTGCTCAAGGTCGGTCCCGAATCCGCCGGCGCCGATCCCGGTCCCGCCTGCTACGGTCTGGGCGGCGACCGCCCCACCGTCACGGACGCGGACCTCCTGCTGGGCTATCTCAACCCCGATTTCTTTCTCGGCGGCCGCATGCGGCTCGAGCCTGCCGCCGCCGAAGCGGCCATCGCGCGCTTGGCGGCTACCCTGAACCTGTCCCCGGTGGACACGGCGCACGGCATCTACCAAGTCGTCAACGAGAACATGATCTCGGCCACGCGGGTCCACGTCGCCGAGCGCGGCGCAGATACACGGCGACTACATCTGATGGCGTTCGGCGGGGCCGGGCCGGTGCACGCCTATGAAATTGCCCGGGCTCTCAAGATGCAGGGCTTCGTCTGTCCCGCCGCGGCCGGCGTGACCTCGGCCTTGGGATTTCTGACGGCGCCCTCGGCTTTCGAGTTTGCGCGCACCTACATCGCCCGCCTCGATTCCTCCAATCTGAGCGAACTCGACCGCATCTATGCTGAACTGGTCGAGGAAGGACGCCAGGTCTTGCGGACCGCCGGGGTCGCCGACGCCGACATGGTGTTCACGCGCAAGGCCGACCTGCGCCATGTGGGACAAGGGCATGAAATCGTGGTCTCGCTGCCGTGGACCTGCTTGGCCGAAACGTCTCTGGAAGAGGAGCTGCGACCCCACTTCTTCGCCCGGTACGAAGAAATCTATGGACACGCTCACCCGCACCTCGATCTGGAGATCACGACCTGTCGCCTGAATGCCGCGGGTCCCAAACCGCATATTACGCTGCCCGAGGCGGCGCCGGGCCGCGATCCGGCCGAGGCCCTCAAGGGCCGCCGTCCCGTCTATTTCACGGAACGTCGGGACTATGTCGATACGCCGGTCTACGACCGTTATGCTCTGGGCCGCGATTGCACGATTCCAGGGCCGGCGATCGTGGAGGAACGCGAATCCACGGCCGTCGTCGGGCCCAGCGGCGTAGCCACTCTGGATCGCTACGCCAATCTGGTGGTTTCCCTGGGGGAATAAACAGTTTCGGCTGTCCCCAAATCTCCGCGAGAGCCGCTGTTCGACCCGGAAGAAGTTCAAGAGCGCATGGCACGTTTTCAACTCGGCTTCGACATCGGTGGCACCTTCACCGATTTTGTCCTCATCGAGGCCGACAGCGGCCTCATCTACAGCCACAAACTGTCCACTACGGTACATAATCCGGAAGTGGCCGTACGCGCGGGTTGGCAGGCACTCTTGGCGCAAGCCGGCATTGCCGGCGCCGAGATCGCCAATGCCATCCACGGCACCACTTTGATCACCAATTGCCTGGTGGAACGCACGGGGGCCGTAACGCTTCTGATCGCTACGCAGGGTTTCAGTGATGTTCTGGATACCCAACGCGAGATGCGTTACGACATCTACGATCTGCATGCGCCCCAAGTCGAACATCTTGTACCCCGTCCCCTGCGTTTCGAGGTGCAGGAACGTCTCGACGCTTTTGGCGATGTCGTAGAAGAACTGAACCCGGACAGCTTGGAGCAGATGGTGCAACGTCTGGAACGCGCCGGAGTCGCCGCCGACGTAGAAGCGGCCGCCGTCTGCTTCCTGCATGCCTTCACCAATCCCGTGCACGAACGAAGGGTAGAGGCATGGCTGGCCCGCCGCCTGCCCCATCTCCGGATCTCCTTGTCGCATGAGGTGGCCCCGGAAATCCGGGAGTACGAACGCATGTCCACCACGGTCTGCAACGCCTATGTCCAACCGCTGGCCGAAACCTACCTCCGACACCTCAAAGAAGTACTGCAGGAGGTTGGCTTCGAACAGGAACTCCTCCTCATGCTTTCCTCGGGCGGCGTCTCCACCCTGGACACCGCGGTCAAGTTCCCCATCCGGCTGGTCGAGTCCGGACCCGCCGCCGGCGCCTTGGCAGCCGTTTTCTATGGTGAACTTCTGCATCAGCCCGATCTCGTCTCCTTCGACATGGGCGGCACCACCGCCAAAATGTGTCTCGTCAAGGACGGCCAGCCGGCCATGTCCGACGACTTCGAGATCGCGCGGGTGCACCGCTTCAAGCGCGGTTCCGGCCTGCCTGTGCGGGTACCCACCATCGAGTTGATCGAGATTGGAGCCGGCGGCGGCTCCATCGCCCGCGTGGACGAACTGGGTCTGCCCAAGGTCGGTCCCGAATCCGCCGGCGCCGATCCCGGTCCCGCCTGCTACGGTCTGGGCGGGGACCATCCCACCGTCACGGACGCGGACCTCCTGCTGGGCTACCTCAACCCCGATTTCTTTCTCGGCGGCCGCATGCGGCTCGAGCCTGCCGCCGCCGAAGCGGCCATCGCGCGCTTGGCGGCCACCCTGAACCTGTCCCCGGTGGACACGGCGCACGGCATCTACCAGGTCGTCAACGAGAACATGATCTCGGCTACCCGGATCCATGTGGCCGAGCGCGGTGCGGATCCGCGACGGTTGCAGCTGATGGCGTTCGGCGGGGCCGGGCCGGTGCACGCCTACGAAATTGCTCGGGCTCTCAAGATGCAGGGCTTCGTCTGTCCCGCCGCGGCCGGCGTGACCTCAGCCTTGGGATTTCTGACGGCGCCCTCGGCTTTCGAGTTTGCGCGCACTTACATCGCCCGCCTCGATTCCGCCCACCTAGCGGAATTGGATCGCATCTACACTGAACTCGCGGCCGAGGGGCGTCAGGTCTTGCGGACCGCCGGAGTCGCCGACGCCGACATGGTGTTCACACGCAAGGCCGACCTGCGCCATGTGGGACAAGGGCATGAAATCGTGGTCTCGCTGCCGTGGACCTGCTTGACTGAAGTGTCTCTGGAAGAGGAGCTGCGGCCCCACTTCTTCGCCCGATACGAAGCGATTTACGGCCATGCGCACACCCATCTGGATCTGGAGATCACGACCTGCCGCCTGAATGTCGCGGGTCCCAAGCCGCATCTCACGCTGCCCGAGGCGGCGCCGGGCCGCGATCCGGCCGAGGCCCTCAAGGGCCGCCGTCCCGTCTATTTCACGGAATGTCGGGACTATGTCGATACGCCGGTCTACGACCGTTACGCCCTGGGCCGCGACGGCACGATTCCAGGGCCGGCGATCGTGGAGGAACGCGAATCCACGACCGTCGTCGGGCCCAGCGGCGTAGCCGTTCTGGATCGCTACGCCAATCTGGTGGTTTCTCTCTCCGACCCTGAATCCCAGGAAGGTCTATGAGGAAGAAATCTGGGTTCCGTACTCTGATTCTCGGGGATCGAGTAAGGAAGACTGTGCTCGATATTCTGCGACGGCCGGCTGGCCGTGCACGGGACCGCGGGTCGATTGTCCTCGCTGTCGTGCAGCGAGACGCCGGGAGAAGACGGCGCCTAGCCAATGTTCAGCCGTAGGCGGAATACATGCGGTCGGGGATCGGTTCGTTCTGGAGGTGTTCGCCTCCACCTTGGATCTCCGACGAGTGTCCTATTGTCGTCAAGCCGGAATAGCCTGGCGCATACTGTCTGGTGCACAGAGCGTCTGCGAAGCCGTTGCAGCTTGCTTCTTTACTGATATGGAAATTCCTGTCGTTCGGGACATTCCATGGGCGGCGACGCTTCCGAATGTCGCCGCCGTCCCGGTCCCATCGATCCTCATGGCTCTCTTCCCACATTCCGCTACAGACTCATGCAACTGAAACACGATCGCTATCTCGTCCACGAGGAGTTCACGGCCGCCTTGCGGGAACTGGCGGCTGCCTTTCCCTCCTTGGCCCGTCTTGCCGCGATCGGCCGGAGCTTTCTGGGACGCGAGATATGGGCCGTCACCTTGACCAATCAGGCCACGGGCGCCCATGACCGCAAACCCGGGTTCTACATTGACGGCAACAACCACGGCGAAGAGGTGATTACCTCGGCCGTCACCCTCTACACCATCGATTTCCTGCTCAGCGAATACGGGCGCGATCCGGACGTCACCCGCCTGCTGGATACGCGGGCCGTGTATGTGTTGCCGCGCGTGAATCCGGATGGGGCCGAACTCTGTCTGACTACTCCGTATCGTACCGTGGGTACCGGTCGCTACCATCCCGCGGACGAGTATCCTACCGGCCTGCATCTGGAAGACGTGGACGGCGACGGCGAAATCCGACAGATGGCTATCCCCGATTCCCGCGGAGAATGGAAACGTTCCGCCCGCGAGCCGCGTCTGCTCGTCCAGCGGCAGCCTTGGGAGGCGGGAGGACAGTACTATCGCATGCTCCCGGAAGGCATCTTGCGGGACTGGGACGGAGTTACGTTTCCCATCGTGCCCCCTCGCCACGGCAATCTGAACCGCCAGTTTCCCGTCAATTGGGAGCCGGAAGGGGGCGAGTACGGCTCCGGCGACTTTCCGCTCAATGAATCCGAGGCCATGGCGATGGCCCGCTTCGTGTTGTCTCGCCCCAACATTACAGGGGCTCAGGCGTATCACAGCCATGGCGGTCTGATCCTGCGTCCTTCCGGGTTCAAACGGGACTCGGAGTTGCCGGCCGCCGATCTGGAAATTTTCAAGGCCTTGGGGGCCATCGGCACGGAGATCACGGAGTATCCCGTGATCTCCACCTACGAAGACTTCACCCCCAACCTACGCAATCCGCGGCATGGCGTCTTTTCGGATTGGCTCTACGACCGCTTCGGCATTCCCGCGTTGTCCAGCGAAGTGTGGGACAGCGAAACCGTGGTGGGCATATCCAAGCCGCAATACTTCTCCACCCGGCCCCATACCGAGTCCGAACAGATCCGGTTCCTGCAGTGGGCCGACGTTCACAGTCCCCGCGCCCACCAGGACTGGCACGAATTCGCACATCCCCAGCTGGGAACCGTGCTGCTCGGCGGCTGGGATCCTTTCTACATCCATCGGAACCCCCCGCCCAAGCTGATCGGGCAAGTGGCCCAGCCCAATGCGCTTTTCACCGTACGACATGCTCTCGCCTCGCCGCTGTTGCGCCTGCGCGACGTGACGTCGCAGCAGGTCGGTTCGGATCTGTACATCGTGAGAGCGCGGGTGGAAAACCAGGGATATCTGGCCACGCATCTCACCCAGCAGGCGCGGCTTCTCGACAAGGACGGCGATGTCGAGGTTTCGCTCGAACTCGACGCAGGGTGCGACCTCCTCATGGGCCAATCTGTCGTCGAGATTGGCGATTTGGCCGGACGGGAGGAAAGGCGCATGCCTTACGATCCCTGGCGGCGGCCCTGGGGCGAATCGGCAGCCCAGGCCGAATGGCTCGTGCGCGGCCCCGGCGATGCGCGCGTAGGCGTGCATGTCCGTTCCCGCAGAGCGGGCTCCTGCTCCTCGTATGTCTCTCTACATGCATTGCCCGACTCGTAAAGGCAGCTTCCATGTCGCTTCGGAATTCGGCGGCCCCGCCGCTCGACATCGATCCCGTCAGCCTCGAGATCCAGTGGCAACGGCTGGTCTCGATCATGGACGAGATCGACTTCGCCACCGTCAAGACCTCCTTTTCCACGATCGTGGGCGAGAGCCGAGATTTTGCATGTATCCTGGTGGATCAAAATGGGGATTCCTTGTGCCAATCCCGCTTCTCGCCGCCCAACTTCTGTGTGGTGCTGCCCCGCACGGCCCGGCGTCTGCTGCAAACCCATCCCCCGGAGACGCTCAAGGAAGGCGATGTCCTGTGTACCAACGATCCGTGGATCGGTACGGGCCATCTGCCCGACTACGTGCTGCTGACCCCGGTGTTCCATCGCGGCAAACCGGTCGCCTTCATGGGCACCGTGGCCCATCTTTCCGACGTGGGCGGCCATCGCGGCGACATCGAAGCCTACGACGTTTTCACGGAGGGCATCCGCATTCCGCCCTCCAAGCTGTTTGCCGAGGGGGAACCGAACGAATTTCTCTTTGAAGTCATCGGCAACAACTGCCGGGTTCCCAATCTGGTCTTGGGAGATCTGCGGGCCATCGTAGGCACGCACCAAATCGGCATACGGCGCATGCGCGAATTTCTGGACGACTACGAGATGGCGGATCTGGTGTCCCTTTCCCAAGTCGTGCACAGCCGCTCCGAAGCCCTGATGCGCACCCGCATTCGGTCGCTGCCGGACGGCGTATACGAATTCGGCCTCGACATCGACGGCTACATCGACATCGTGCACCTCCATGCCACCGTGCGCATTCAGGGCGACGACATCTTCGTGGACTATGCCGGTACTTCGCCCCAAACCCGGGCCGGCTCGATCAACTGCGTCTACAACACCACGTTCGCCTCTACCATGTATCCCTTCAAGTGTTCCCTGGTACCGCAGATACCGAACAATCAGGGGTTGTTCCGCCCCATCCACGTGACGGCGCCCCAGGGCTGCATTCTGAACTGCGACGACACCTTCCCCGTACAGGCGCGGGCCAAGGTTACGAACAATATCAACCAGGTCCTATTCGGTGCGGTATGGCCCATTCTGGGGGAGCACGCCCAAGCCGGCAGCGGCTCCATCTGGCCCTTCTCGGTCCATGGCGATCTGGAAGCCTACGGCCCTTTTGCCGTGAGCTGCCTGCCGCACGGCGGCCGCGGCGCCATGGCGGGGTTGGACGGCATGCCGCCCATCGCCTTCCCGCACAACAGCTCGGTGACCCCCATCGAGATCATGGAAACCCAGGCTCCCATTCTGATTCTGCAGAAGGAGTACCGAGTGGATTCGGCGGGGGCCGGTCGCCAACGCGGCGGGATAGGACAACGCCTGACCTTCCGGAACATTGCCGATGTCCCCATCCAGGGCCGTGTGCGGCCCGACAAAATGTTCTGTGCGCCGCCGGGCCTCGACGGCGGCGCGCCCGGCGTGGTCGGGGAGGTTCGCTGGAACGGCCGACCGATCACGCGTTTTCCGCCTTTGGACCTGCAATCCGGTGATGAAATCGAGCTGTTGATGCCGGGAGGCGGAGGCTTCGGCCCTGTGGCGGAACGCGCATCGGAACGGATCCGGCGCGATCTGGAGGCAGGTTTCATTTCGGAGGAGGGCGCCCGGCGCGACTATGGTTGGACCAGTCCCCAACCGTGTACATGAAACGCGCCGTAAAGCGAGAACTGTGCCGCGGGACGCTTCGCCGCTCCCAATCGCCACCCGGCGGGGGATCTGAGCCTATTCCACGGTCTCCGCCGCCGCTCCCACGAAGCCTACGACGTTAGCGTCTGCGCACCTGCTCATCCTAGTCCCGGGACCTCTCGGGTTCACCTTGGGTACCAGACCGACAGGAAGCTCTCCACCTCGCCGGCAGGTTCACGGGGGTGGAGTCTGCCACTGCGCTGGGGCGGGACCCAGCGCAGAGAGTACCTGCCACGCTTCGGTCAGAGCGCGGATGTAGAGTTTTTTCTCGGCATACCCATAACCCTGGAGTGCAAGACAAAGCAGAGAGCCGATGCTCTGAGCCTGTTGAGGCAAGAACACCGAGTTGCGACAACGACGCAGACGATGCTCATCCCAAGATTTCGTTTACCAGAGATAAACCTGTTTCCAATGTACCGTACCAGTTCGGCTGCGGATGCCGGATTGCATTTGTGCATATCCTGAAGAGACAGACGGCTTCACGGAGAGCAAGTTCGTGTTCGTTCCAGTGAAAACGCCTCAGCGCAGCATGTCGCAATACGTCGCAGTACAGCCCGCTTGCATCGGCTTCGCTTTTACGTCTGAAGCGAGATGCCCATCGGAGATGCGCGAGGAAGTTGCCTACGTCCAGCATCGGATCGCCTGGCCCCACTTCTTCGAAGTCTACGAGCACCACCCTGCCGTCGGGTAGGATCAACATCTGGTCATCGTAGAAGTCGTTGTGCGCTATGCCGGAAGGCTGCCAGGATTGAATGAATGGGGCCAGTGATTTGGTAGCCTCGTGGAGGCTGTGCGACGCAGAGTCGTGGTCGCGCACCTTATGTTTCAGGCTATGCTTAGCCCTGTAATAGGCTCCCGACAGATTGAATGGGCGCTTGTTGTGTATTTCCTGCGATGCAGATGCATGCCACAAGGTCTCCAACCCGTCAAGGAACGGCGCGGGGTCCGGCTGATTACCGCGACGGATGTACCGTCGCAGATTCTTGCCCGGAATCTCCGACATCCACACGACGCCGCCGTCTCCCCAATATCCGGCAAGTCGCGGGACAACGAAATCTGAGCGACCGATCAGTGCCCAAGCCGCGCGCAGGGGAGACACTGCGGCAGGCCGCATGACACGTGCATAGAACCTGACTTTGCCCACACCGTGGCGTAATACGGCCCGACTGCCAGGTCTGTAGCGAACCAGTTTTACACTCGCACGGCGTGCGCCTATCGCCAAAACATGTCTGTTGATCAGCCTAAGGGCAGTTTCGGGACGAGCTGCTTCGTTTAGTCCTGGCAGGTGACGGTCCTCAGGGTACTGAAACAGCTCGACAGACTTGCCACGCTCCATTCTTGCTGCAAAGTGCTGTGCAGGCATGTAATCGTCGAGTTGCCATTCCATCATATAGCTGACGACGGCGGTCCTGCCGAGACTGTGGCTGAACTGACGAATGCGAATTTGGTGCGGAACGATCTCTTGCTTTCCAAATTGCTGATGATACGTGCGCCAGACCCACTCCGGGTCGAAGAGCTTGGGCAACTCACTTAAGCCGGGGTCTTCGGGGAAATCGACCCGCGGGTATAACAGTGGGACAGTTGGTGAAACAGTCATTGTCGTCTAGTCACTGTCGCTGTCGTCACTGATGGTTTCGGGGGTGATGGTCTCGGGGGTGATGGTTTCGGGAGTGACGGTCTCGGGAGTGATGGTCTCGGGAGTGATGGTCTCGGGAGTGATGGTCTCGGGAGTGACGGTCTCGGGAGTGACGGTCTCGGGAGTGACGGTCTCGGGGGTGACGGTCTCGGGGGTGAGGGTTTGGG
>DAOUKB010000101.1:0-27838 GCA_034421855.1 Anaerolineales bacterium | reverse complement strand
GCCCTATCCAGGTCCCGCCCCCTGCCGCCGACGCCCAGGGCGGCAACCCGCCGAGGGCGCGCCCCCAGGGGGCGGCATGCCCAGCTGCCTCGGGCCGCGGACGCGCCGGGGAGGCCCGTCCGGAGGGGACGGACCCCGGGGACCCGCGCAGATTGTACCCAGGCCGTGGGCCGGAGGGCGGGCCTAGAGGCAGCGGATCTCATAGCGGACCGGGGTTACGCCCGCGATCCGGTCGGGGCCGCCGCCCTCGCCAGCCAGCCCGCCCCTATGATCCGGCGCGATACCCGTGGCGGCCTCGGGGGGAAAACGCCTGCCGGGCCTTCCCGCCATGGCGGGGCGGGGCCCCCCGGTAGGCCCAGAACGCCGCTGCGTTTCGGGCGATCTGCCAGATTCGGGCTTGAGCGCTGGGGACTCAATCATTTTGACGACACCCTCTAGGATGGTAGAGCAGGAAGTCTACACGCCGCTTCTTGCCGTAGATGTCGCGGCCTATCACACATTGCTTCGCGTAGATGGATTGCTCCATCTCCCGCATGGCGAAGAACAGGGAGGAAGGCCACACGGCCTCATACCCAGCGTCCTCTAGCAGCCCTGCGACGAACTCTGTTCAAGGCGACTGCCCGTCCTCTGTTGGCGCTTAACTGGCTAGGCCTAGGTCGTAATCAGCAGTTCGGCTACAGGGCCACGCTTGCCGCCGTTAGAGTTGATGTGCCTGGGGGCGGACACCTCGTGAAGCGTAAAGGAACTGCTGGAATATAGACTACGGATCAGTTCCGTATCGGCATTGGAGACCATCACGGCAGCACCCAGCTCGTGCCACCGCAAGACAGCGTCACGGAGACGCTGTTGCTCGGATTTGCCGAAACCTTGGGAAGCATAGCTCGTAAAGGTGCCGTCATAGGGCGGATCGCAATAGATGAAGTCACGCGCACCGGGATCCACCATGTCGAAGTCGCCAAAGCGGATCTCCGCCTTCTGCAAGACTGCACTGGCCTTTCTGAGACCCTCGGCGTCGCAGATCGTGGGATTCTTGTATTGCCCCCTAGGCACGTTGAATGTGCCAGACTTGTTCACACGATACAGGCCGTTGTAGCAGGTCTTGTTCAGGTAGATGAAACGGGCTGCTGCTGCAACGGCGTCTCGGGCATCTGTCGCCTTTCGGACGCGGTAGTAGTAATCCTTATCCTCGTGCTGGGACTCGTGGGACCTCAACAACTCAATCAGCTCGTCCGGCTTGTTGCGGACCATTTGGTAAGTCAATGCCAGCCCCCCGTTCACGTCCGAAAGCCTAGCTGTCTGTATCCGGCTGTCCAGGGCAAAGAATACGGCCCCGCCGCCCAGAAACGGTTCCCAATAAGTGGCTATCGTAGCCGGCAACCGCTTGACGATATCTGGAACGAGAGCGCGTTTGCCGCCAGCCCACTTGAGGAAAGGCCGCGCACGGACGCGATCCAGACAAGAGTGCCGCGTATACCTGAGGATGTCGTCGCGGGTGGCGCTCATGCGGCCCATCGCCTTTTACGAAGCAGTCCGTCCGGACTAGCTCGTCTGTTCAGTTTCTTCTGTCACCGCCACCGCTTCTTTGGGGACCGGTGTGAGCGCAAACTGTCGCCAATGGTACTGATATTGCTCCGACTTCCACCCTTGGTAGACCTCTTCCCACGAAAGACGACCCTGATGCGGCGTGAGTACCTTGTCCATGATGGGGTCCGACGCTCTTTGATAGCGGTAATCCACGGAAAGCCGGATGCGGTCACCGGATCGATTGGGCAGTCCTCTGTGCACGGTGTGACTGTGGAAGAAGAGCACGTCTCCTAGCTGGAAAGGACTGGAGACCCACGCCCCGCCGATTCTTTCGAAGTGGGCGCGCAGTCCCCCCGCACCCAGGGACTTGGAAACCGGCAGTACACCCGCCTTGTGCGATCCGGTCAGCACGCTCAACCCACCCAAGCTTGCGGGACAGTCGCCCAACGGCAGCCAGGCGGTCCAAACGTCCGGGGTACCTTGAATATGGACGAAGTCTTGGTGCGCCGGAGTGGTATGTTCGAGTCCGCTCGGGAAAATCACGCGCGCGATGTTGCTGGGTTGCAACAGCAGGTCCGGTCCCAAGAGATGCTCCAAGACACTCCACAGGGCCGTGTCGTGAGCCAGGGAATGGAATGATTCGAGGCGCTGGATAGTGTCGTATACCGGGATGAACTCCGGAGTTCCCGCCAAGACCGCTGGATGACCGGTAATGGCCTCGAACGGATCTGTGCCTGCGTCGCACCAACCGACCTCGGCCAGAATGGACGCGATGTCACGCCGGGCCGCGAGTATGGCCTCCGGGTCTGCGAGATTGCGCAGAAATAGATAACCGTCGCGCTCGGCGCGCCGGCGCAATGCGGCGCCGTCGGCGCGGATGTCGTTGGACTCTACGAATGGTTCCATCGGGTTGGCTCCCTTCACTGCGGATCGCCGCTCGCTGCCGAGCGCAAAACAACCGGGTTACACGTGCGTATAGGGATCGGCGGCGTCGCGCAGGCCGTCTCCCACGAAATTGAAGGCCAGAATGCTGATCACGACGAAAATCGTCGGCAGCAACAACCACGGCGACAAGGCCAGCACTCGAATCGCCTGCGCGTCTTTGAGCAGGACGCCCCAGCTGATGGCCGGAGCCTGCAACCCCAAACCGATAAAACTGAGAGCCGTTTCCCCCAGGATCATCTGCGGTATCGCCAAAGTCAGACGCGCGATGATGTAGCTCATGAACGAAGGCAAGAGGTAATGGAAGATGATGCGCAGGTTGCTCGCCCCGTCCAGTTCCGCCGCGCCGACGAAATCTTCTTCGCGCAGCGCGAAAAATCGGCCCCGTACCACGCGGGCGATCCCGGTCCAGCCCACTATGGACAGGATGACGACGATGGCGAAATACGTCCTTACGACCGGCCAATCATGCGGCAGCGCCACGCTCAAGGCCATCCACAACGGTAGGGTCGGCAACGCGCGCAGGGACTCGATAATGCGCTGGATCACCATATCCACGATGCCGCCGAGGTACCCGGACAACCCGCCGATGAGAATGCCCAGGAAGAAACTCATGGCGACGCCCACCAAACCGATCGTGAGTGAAATGCGCGCCCCGAACACGATCCGCGTAAACAGATCGCGTCCTACCGTATCCTGTCCCAACAACGAAAGGTGGGCGTCGGGCTCCTGGAGGCCGAACAGATGGATGTCGCTCTCGAACAAGCCCCATAGTTTGTAAGGATCCCCTTTCACGAACAAGTGCAGAGGATGCCGAATCGTCTCGTCGGGCAAGTAGACCGGTGCGTACGTGACCGGATCCAGTTTCTTTTCCAGCGGATGCACGAAAGGGCGCAGATGGAATTTGCCTTCGGCATCAACAAAGCGGATACGCTGCGGAGGCGCCAGAGTCAGTTCGGCCTTGAAGTCGTACGGGTCGTAGGGAGCCACGAACTCGGCGAAGACGGCTACGAAGTAGAAAAGGCCAATCACCACCAAGGAGACGACCGCGAGCTTGTGCTGCCCGAAACGCCAGCGTATCAACTGCCATTGCGAAGCAACTTGCAGTTGCCGCTCGGAATCCGCCGCAGGTACTGGGGGTCCCCCCGTGGCCTCGGCGCTGCTCATGGCGAGTCTCCTGCCGCCCTGCGTGCGCCGCCGGCGATGCCCACCAGTTCCAGTTCGTCGGCAAAGTGGCAGGCTGCCTGGTGAGCGGGTTCGTCGGCGTCGGCGAGGTCGATCAAGCCCGGAGTCTCCTGCCGGCACCGCTCCTGCACGTAGCGACAGCGCGGGTGAAAGGAACACCCGCCCGGCAAATTGCCGGGATCGGCGACCTCGCCGGCCAACACGATACGCGGCCGGTTCTTGGTATCGGGATCAGGATTGGGAGCCGCCGATATCAATGCCTCCGTATAGGGATGTTTGGGGGCCGTATACAGCTCCTCGGTCTCTCCGATTTCCACGATCTTCCCGGCGTACATCACTGCCACGCGATCGGCTTCGTACTTCACGACCGCCAGATTGTGTGCTACGAAGAGGTACGTGAGACCCAGTTGATTTTGGAGTTCCTTCATCAGATTCAAGATCTGGGCCTGTACGGAGACATCCAGCGCGGACACGGCCTCGTCCGCAATCACGACCTTGGGGGAGAGCGACAAGGCCCGCGCAATGGCAATGCGTTGACGTTGCCCCCCGCTGAATGCGTGGGGGTACCGATTCATGGCGCTGGGATCCAGACGCACCATGCGCAGCAGCTCGGCTACCCGCTCCTGCAACTCGGCCTGGTTGCGCACCATATCGTTGATCACCAAGGACTCGCCGATAATCTGCAACAGATTCATGCGGGGATTCAGCGAGGAGTAGGGATCCTGATAAATCATGCGGATGTTGCGGCGCGCCGTCTTCAGCTCCTTTTTGTCCATCTGGGTGAGATCCACGGGCGGCTCGGCGCCGTCCATCCGGAACAGTACTTGCCCGGCTGTGGGTTTCTGGGCTTGGATTACGCAATGGCTGGTCGTGGTCTTGCCGCAGCCGCTTTCCCCCACCAGGGCCAGCGTCTCGCCCTCCTGCAAATCGAAGCTGACACCGTCTACCGCCTTGATCTGACCCAGATTCCGACGCAGAAATCCGGTCTCGACGGGAAAATACTTGACCAGGTTGCGCACCGAGATGATTGCATGTTCCGCCATCTCCTCCACGGAGCCGGCGTCCACCAGGCGGTGGCCGGCAGAGGCGCGCGGCGTCTCGATGGCGGCGGTCATCCAGCGGGCTCCTCGAGGCCGCCGTACAGGTAGCAGCTCACCTCGTGCCCGCCGGCGACGGCGGTCAACGGAGGATCCTGTACCTCGCACACTCCCGCCATGTAATCGGTGCAGCGCGGATGGAACTTGCATCCCGCGGGCATAGCGTAAGGGCTGGGCACCGATCCCGCGATGGGTTCGATCGCGACGCGGCCCGGCTCCATCTTGGGGATCGACGCCAGCAGGCCGCGGGTGTAGGGGTGCTGGGGACGGTGGAAGATGTCCTCCACCGTGCCGTGCTCCACTTCTTTGCCCAAGTACATGATCATGACCCGATCGGTCAATTCGGCGATCACCCCCAGATCGTGGGTGATCATGACGACGGCCATACTCAGGTCCGCCTGGATCTCGCGCAGCAGTTCCAACATCTGCGCTTGGATGGTGACGTCCACGGCGGTAGTCGGTTCGTCGGCAATCAACAGTTTGGGTTGACAGGACAACGACAGCGCCACCATCGCGCGTTGACGCATACCGCCGCTCAGATTGAAGGTGTACTGATCGATGTTGCGGGCCGGATTCGGCATGCCGACCCGCCTGAGCATTTCCAGGGCCTGGTCGCGGGCCGTCTCCCGGCTTACGTCTTGGTGAATGCGAATCGTTTCGATGATTTGGTTGCCGACGGTATGCACCGGGCTGAACGCGGACATCGGCTCTTGAAAGACCATGGCGATTTCTTTGCCGCGAATGTCGCGGATCAGCCTGCCGTCCGGGTCGGCTGCCGCCAGATCGATGGTTTGATCCTCATGGCGAAAGAGGATTTCCCCGCCTACGATCCGGCCGTTCCGGGGCAGGATCCGCAGAATCGACTGACTCGTCACGCTCTTGCCGCAGCCGCTTTCCCCGGCGATGCCGAGGATTTCGCCCGGCCTGACGTCGAAACTCACGCCGTCTACCGCCTTCACGGTCCCTTCGCGGGAGAAGAAATGGGTCTGCAGGTTGCGTACCGACAGCAGAGTGTCGGCCGGAAGTCGCGCCGCGCCTGCCTCGGCCCTTCCGGAGGCGTTCATACGGCTCCGCGGATGCGGGGATCCAGGACGGCCAGCAATACGTCGGAAAGCAACGTCCCGACCAGAGTCAGAACCCCGAGGATCATGATGATGCTCGAGGCCAGAAACATGTCTTGATTGAGCAGGGACCTCAGCAACACCGGCGCCAGCGTAGGCAGGCCCAGTACCAGCGAGACCAAGACCTCGCCCTCCACCAACACGGGCAGCAACCAGCCGATGGTGCTGATGACGGGATTGAGGGCAATGCGCAACGGATATTTGTAGAGCAGTTTGTTCGGACCGACGCCGCGGGCACGGGCTACGGTCACGTATTGCTTGGGCAATTCGTCCAGCAGATTGGCGCGCATGGTCCGGATCAGTTCCGCAGTCCCCGCGGTCCCTACGATCAAGGCCGGCAGCCATATGTGATTGAGCAGGTCGAGAAACTTCGCCAGACTGAAGGGGGCGTTTTGCAGTTCGGGCGAGTAGAGACCGATCGCGGCATTGCCGGTCAGTAAAAACAGCAACCACAGGCCGACCAAAGCCAGCAGAAAGTTGGGCGTGGCCACGCCCAAGAACCCGATCAGCGTAAAGAAGTAGTCGGTCACGGAATACTGTTTGGTGGCCGACAGGACGCCGATGGGGATGCCGATGGTAAAAACCAGAATCAGGGAAAGCAACGAGATGGTGAAGGTGGAGGGCAACCGTTGCATGATGATTTGCGCTACCGGCTCGCGGTAGACCATCGAATAGCCGAGATCGCCCTGCACGAGATTGGTCACCCACCGCCAATACTGCACGTAGAAAGGCAGTCCCAGGCCGTACCGCGTGCGCAGGGCGTCAATCAGCTCCGGCTCGATGATGTCGCCTTGCGCTTCCAAACCGGCGACGTACGAACTGACGAAATCGCCCGGGGGAGCCTGAATGATGATGAACCCCACGAAACTGATGACAATCACCGTCGGCACCATGACGAGCAGTCTGCGGGCGATGAAGCGCAGCATCAGATGTCTTCCCAGCCGGCGGGGCGGCCCTGGCGCGCCAGGGCCGCCCCACTCCTAATCGTGAACAGAGACGGAGACTAGCCGGCTCGATACGCCCAAGTCTCGGGAGCGGCGTAGTACCACTCGGGAGCTACGGGGTTGGGGATGTTGTACATGCGATTCGAGAAGACGGCATACCATACGGCTTCCAGATCGCCGGGCTGCTTGATGGAACCGATGACCCACAGATTGTCCTGATGGATCTTGTACATTTCCGCCTCGAGATCGAAGCGTTTCTGGGCATCCGGCTCCGCCAGGAAGGACTCGAAGATCTCGTAGAGACGCTTGACGTCGTCCGGGGGCTCTTCACCCTCGGCGCCGGCAGACAACACCCACTGAGCCCATGGCGGATTGATCAGCCAGTTGGACGAAATGGGCATGGGCTCGCCGCGCATGGCGCCGATGATCGGCGCTTGGCCCGCCCAGTTCACCGGCCGGACCTGGAGTTCGTAGTCGCCGGCCAAGCGGCGCTCCGAATGCAGCGTGCCGTCCAAGGGCACGATCGTGGTCTTGAGCCCGAGATCTTCCCAGCCCTGGGCGATGAGTTCCGCGATCGGGACCTGTTGCACCCAGCCGGTATGGACTTGGGCAGACAATTCAAACGGGCGGCCGTCCGGTAGGAGGCGCTGCGTCTGATCGGCGTTCCAAGTCAACCCCAGGCTGTCCAGAATCTCGTTGGCGCGGTCAGGATCGTGCTCGATGTGCTGTTTGAATGCCGGATCGGCGCCGTTGTAGACGGAAGCATCGGGCGGAGCCACCTGCGAAGGCTTGTACAGTCCGTTGAAGACCACCTCGTTGATTTCGTTCCGGTCATAGCCGATCGAAAGCGCGACGCGGAAATCCTTGTTGCGGAAGAGATCCCGCCAGACCTCGTCGTCGATAGACATGTTGAAGGTGACGACGCCCAGCACGTCGGACCAGCCGAATTGCGGGAGTACGCGGTACCCGCCGGTCGCCTCGTTTTGCTTCAGCACGGGGTAATTGGTGAGATAGCCCAGCGTATAGGGATTCATGTAGTCGTTCTCACCGGCAATGACGTCCAGGAGAATGGCTTCGCGGTCGCCCAAATTGGGGCGGTTGATCCGGTCCACGTAAGGCAGTTGGTTACCCGCGATATCGATCTTCCAATAGTAGGGATTCCGCTCCAGCTCCTGCACGGGTACGCTGGCGCCACGCGTGACGGCCTTCCAGGCGAAGATGGTCGGAACGTCGGGGTTCCCGTACCAGTCATGCTCGCTCTCGAACAATTCGACCCAAGTCGTGAATCCCTTTTCGTCCGCCATGGCATTCACCGTGTCGGCGTCCGTGTAGGCGGGGTGAAATTGACTCAGATAATGCGCGGGCGCATAAGGCATGGGCCGCCAACGGTTGAGACGTTCAAGCAACACACCATACGGAGCCGTAAACTGCATGACGATGGTATTGTCGTCGACTTTGCTTACGGTCCCCATCTCGCCGCCGACCTTCATGTTGTTGACGCCGTTGGGATTCAGCTCCGTGTTGGCCGCGATGGCTTCGTACCAGAAGACGAAATCGTCGGCCCCAAAGGGTTCGCCGTCGGACCATTTTATGCCCGGGCGAATGGTGAAGGTCGTGGACAGGCCGTCGGCGCTGGTCTCCGCGTGCATGAAGACATTGGGCAGCACGCCCTGCATGTTCGAGCCGTATACGTGCGGAAACTCGCGCAGCAGGTCTTCCAGAAAGTCGAAGTTGCCTTCATGGGTGTTGCGCATGGTTCCGCCGTACTCGCCGATTTGATCGGCAGGTTGCATCACCAGCGGTTCGTCCGGCAGGCGTTCCTCAACCGGCGGCAGAGTGCCGTCGGCCACCATGGCGTCAAGCATGGGAGACTGCTGGAACGAGGTGATCTGGTTTCCCGTTGCGCTCTCGTAGTCGGCAATGGTGTTGTACTGCACGACCTGCTGGGTGAACTCGACCATGGCTTCTTCGGCCATGGCTTCGCTTTCTGCGGCAGGGGCCTCGACGGGGGTTTCGCTTTCCATCTCGGCCGGGGGTGTCTCTCCCGCGCCACAGCCCGCCAACAGCAGACCCAAGACGGCACACACGCCAGCCCATACTTTGAATCGATTCATTGGTTTCCTCCTTGGAAACGGTGAAAGGATGTGATCAAGCACTGAAATCCCTACTTGTACGGTGCAATTCCGGTTTCGTCAGGGAACGGAATGCGTCCGCCCTGAAAGCCGATCTGCCGTCCCGGACGCGTGGGTCTCAGGACATAGGCCCATCTTCCTCCCGCAGAGGCCTCGATCGAGCACGGTAACGGACGGCGCCAGAAAATGTCAGGAGCCAACCACGGGGCAAGATGTTGTCGCGTGATTGCCTGACGAAGAGGGAATCGCCACCTAAACACTACAGGCTTTACAGGCTTCGACCTGTTCTGGCCCTGCGCTGAGGCAGTAGGTACCACATCCTGGACGACTTGGATTGTA
Organism: Anaerolineales bacterium; assembly: GCA_034421855.1. GTDB lineage: Bacteria > Chloroflexota > Anaerolineae > Caldilineales > Caldilineaceae > Bin34. Next base: position 18,554 of record DAOUKB010000101.1, on the reverse strand, counting down.
CCCTATCTCGCTTAAGGGTGAAATCGCCGATCGAGCCCGGTCTGAAAATCGCCAACGACATTTCGCGTTATGGTGTTTTCTGATTTTTGGCGATGTTGTTCTTCTTGAAATCCAGGCGCGCGGGCCTGTCACGGGAAGCGGTGGAATTCCCATGCGACCGAGTGCGGCGGTATCCGCCAAGACCAATCCCGGCATGCCTACTGCAGTCGACCTGAAGGTCGCCGTAACGGTCGGAGCCAGTCGCATGGGCTTCGCCTCGGCCAACGGTGATGGCGGACTACAAGAGAAAACAGGCGGCAACCTGTAAAACGCGCGATAGAAGTCGCCGCGCCGCGGCTTGTCCTTCCGGCGGACTTTGGGTCTGACGCCGTCATCCAGTACGCGGGAAACCAGAAACTCTCGGAGAGTACCGCATCCGAAACTACTGCGATCCGACCTTATGCATGCACTGGTGGCAGAATGTGTATCCTAGGCGGAGAACGCTCCGCCTTGACCTCCTTGAAATTGCACGCGCGCCAACGTTTTCCGGCAAGGACGGGTATTGTTCCAAGACCAGCGTGAATTCAACAATAGAGACTCGTCTGCGTGCGGATGAAGGATAAGCGCGATGTGCAGTAGGATTCTCGCGGCTACATCGAGAAACCGGTCTTGCGCCGGAGGGCATGACCAGTCGACCACAATGGAAGGAAAATCACCGCGATGAACGTGACTACCGCACAGATTGAACAGTACCGGACTCAGGGATACTTCATTCTGGAAAATGTGATCCCCGCCGATCAGCTGGAGGACCTGCGCGAAGAGTGTGAACGCCTCGTCCAGGCAGTGGATCGGGAAATGGAAAATGCCGGCAAGACTTCCCAGGGCATTACCCATTACAAAAAGCGCTATTTCATAGGCAATCGCGGACAGGAAAGCACCAAAATTTCACGCTTCATCTTTGGCGACGTGATGGCCGAAGTAGCCCATGCCGTTCTAGGGAACACGGTCTATCTCTTCAACGAACAGTACGTGGTGAAAGCCCCCGAAAAAGGTACGCAGTTCGCGTGGCATCAGGACTCGGGCTATATAGGTCATTACCATACGCCGTATTTGTCCTGCTGGTGTTCTTTGGACGACATGACGATTGAAAACGGCACCATCTACGTACTGCCCTACGATCGGGCCGGCATGACGCCCGAAGACCTCTTCGACCACGAAGTCGAACGGGGCACCAACGACAAAGTCGGCTACCAAGGCGACGATCCGGGGATTCCGGCCTTGGTGCCTGCCGGCAGCGTAGTGGTGTTCTCTAGTCGTACCTTTCACCGTAGCGGAGTCAATGCGTCGTCCAACGTCAGACGCAGCTACCTGGCTCAATACTCCAAGGAAGTGATTCGAACCCGGGACGGCAAGCGCAATTGGGGGCAGGCGGTTCCTTTCTGGCAAGACGGCCAAAGAGTCAGATTTGCATGAGGCAAGCACCCGTCCGTTCCCTGCCGCCGGCCGCCTGCGGGCAGAGCCACGGTTGCGGCCCGGGCGGACTCGCCTACCCCCAGAGGATCTGCAAGGCATACGCGCCGGAGCCAAAGCGCGGGAGGCATCTCGGCATGTTCGGTCCAGGAGAGCCCCCTCGGCTTCGGAGCATTGCCCTGCTGGTACGTTCTTACGTTGACTCGTTGCCCGTATATTCCCTATCACCCAGGACTGATTTTCGACCATGCGCAATGCCAGAAGCGACGAGACAATCGCATCCGTAGCACTGGATGATCTGATTGCCCGGACCTTTATAGACTTCACCCAGACACAGGAATTTCTGAAACAGCCCTTGGTGGTTGCCCGGGCCGACCGAGTTTCCTACTGGGATACACGAGGACGGGAATTGCTGGACGGATTAAGCGGCATCTATACGGTTTCGCTGGGCCACAACCATCCTCGGTTGCGTCAAGCAATCGTAGACCAGTTGGACAAGGTGGCTCTGGCTCCCCCGATGCATGGCGTGGCCGAGACCACTCTGAAGCTGGTAGCCAAGCTGAGCGCGATCGCACCGCCGGGACTCGACTTCGTCAAGCCGTTCAGCGGCGGCTCGGAAGCCAATGAAGCCAGCCTCAAATTTGTTCGCCAGTATCACCGCCTGACCGGCAATCCCGGCAAATACAAGACCCTTTCCTTCTACGGGGGATATCACGGGGCGACGGCCGGCGCGATGGCGGCCAGCGGTACCGGCAACCGCAAGACCCAGTTCGAACCGCAGATGGCGGGTTTTCTGAAAGTGCAGCCGCCGGTCTTTTATCAAAGAGGCACAGGTTGTTCGGAAGCGGAGAGCAGCGCATTGGCCCTGCACGCAATTCAGGGCGCGATCGAGGGCGAGGATCCCGAGACCGTGGGAGCCATGATCGTGGAACCCATCATTCACCTGCAGGGCATCGCGGTGCCGCCGCCCGGTTTTCTGGCGGGCCTGCGTCGGCTGTGCGACGACTTCAATATCCTTTTGATTTTCGACGAGATCATCACGGGGATGGGGCGCACGGGGCGGATGTTCGCTGCCCAGACCTTCGACGTAATCCCGGACATCATCAGCTGCGGCAAGGGGCTGTCGGCCGGGGTCGTGCCCCTCAGCGCCATGGTGACCAAGTCCGATTTGGCCGCTGTGTTCTTGGGGACGGAAGCGGATAATCGTCATTTCAACCACGGACACACATTTGCGTCTCATGCTTTGGCCGCCGCCGTGGGCGTTGCCGTCATCGACACCTTCGCCGCAGACGACGTTCTGGGCAACGTGCAACGACAGGGAGCCTATGTACAGACCCGTTTGCAAGAATTGCAACACGAATTGCCCATTTCCAATATCCGCGGCGCGGGGCTGCTGTGGGGATTTGATTTCGTGCGGGAGCCTGGTTCCTCGGAAATCGCGGCGGAATTGGGTTCTCTAGTCAAGACCGCCGCGATCGAACAGGGACTGATCATGCGCGTCATGCCCACGTGGGGCGCGCTGGCTCCGGCCTTGGTCAGTTCGGCACAGGAACTCGATCGGATCCTGGACCGCTTTCAAGCCGCAGTGGGGGCGGCTTGGGATCGATTGCCCTAGGTCACGTTTCGGACAATAGATTGGACTCTAGCGGTCCACAAGTGCACTTCCGTCTCGCTGTGCCGGGTGAATGCCTCCATTTTCTGCCGGGGGTTAGACATTCGTTTTGACAATGTCGACAATCTTGTTCAGATATTCTAGATCTTTCCCGGATATATCTTCAGGGTGCACGCGTCCACTTTCCAGATCTTGGGCCAACTGCCTAATGCTGTCTTTGCTTTCCTGTATCCGTCGGCTTTCGCTAACCGGCATATCACGATTTACGAGTTTCAAACTCTTCTTTTGTCGTGCATCGGGATAACGAAACGCGAGACGGAAATCCTTTTCTTTGACACCCTGGAACTCCTTTAGCAGGCTACGCATTCCCGGTCCAATCCCGAGGACTCTGACCCACGCTTTACTGCGTGTCATCGCTGTGAACAATCGATTTCTTACGCCTACTAGATTGTTCTTCGAATCGTAGCAATCCTGTGCATTGACGACGTACACCATTCCGGCTTCGTTTCCCTTCGCCCGATAGATGCCTGCAAAAGCCACAGACTCCACGTCTTTCTTGAACAATACATCGGGGGAAGTCTCCACTCCGACAGTATGCGACTGAATACCCATTTCAAATAGGAGGACTCGAATAGGGCTGACTTGCTGTCTCGTGGTCAGAGGATCAGGATTGATCACAACTATGTCGTCAGCCTTCAGTTCGTCAGATTCCAAGTTTTTCGCAATGGCCTCGGCAACCCATTGCGCTTGTGCCGCAGCATCAGGGAAACAACGAAATTGGATTAGGTCGTCGATCTCCGAATGTTCCTGTAGAAATCGAGGGCTGGCGGCTTCGGTACGTGCCAATACCAAGTCTTCACCGTCCTCCAATTTCCCGGCGACCAATTGGTATCCGATCTCTTCCCATAACTGATGCGGCTCGAACATCTGCACAAGGCCCGTGCCTGTTCTCTGGTCTTTCTGCCGATAAATTCCAAACCCGAGGGCGTGTGCCGTAGCCAACACAGGCCCGGAGTTCCTATAGCAGTTCTTTAAAACGATGTCCGGTACCGCTTCGCCTTCCTGCGCCGAATCAAAGCGGACTCGAGGTGCACCGTCGGCGCCTGTGCCGAAGATTTCCTCGGCAGGCGGCAGGGGACGAGGGCCGAGATCCTGTAATTCGTCATAGGCATAAACCAGCCTCTTTTCTTTCTTCAACAACTCATAGCAGATCCGAAGAAACGCCGGTGGCAAGTCTTGCGCCTCGTCGACAAGGAGCGCATCAAGTCTGGCTAATCGATGCTTTTGCTTAGGCTCCAACTCGGCAAAGACGTCGAGAGCGGCTTCACATGCTCCTGCGAACTCTCTATCCAAGTCCAAAGTATTCCGAGCCCTTCCGTAGTCGTAGTACTCAGTGCCGACATGACGACAAAAGGTATGGTAAACACCCTGCCTCTCTCCGCCCCCGGGCGCGCCCCAAGCGTGCAGTACTTGAATCTGCGACCAATCCGGCGCCATGCCCGTGGCTTCTAGCGTGAATCGTTCGATCAACCTTCTGAACAGGGCTTTCAAGGACCTGGTGTTGAACGTAACCACTATCTTCCAATCGGGATGCTGAGCATGCCAATAAGCAGCTTTCAAGGCCAGTACAATCGTTTTTCCGGAACCTGCCAAACCACGAATACGTTGAACGCCTTCCACCGTTTCGATGACGGCGCGTGCTTGCAGGCTGTCCCAATTGGCGATGGCGTCTTCCAGCTTTCTCAGTTTGTCGCCACGTGAGTTTTCTCTTGTCGTCCGACGTGGCTCGGCGCTCTTCCGAATGTCGGAAACAGACTGCAAGACCGCTAGAAGGTTCCTGTAATGCTGTGGGGCTTGCCACGTTGCGAGATCGGCTATCCAAGACGGCAAATCGGCTTCGTTGCAAATGGGATAATCTTCAGGGGCACGGCGATGCAAACTTGGACCCGCAGGGGCGAAAGTAACCGTGTGAATTGGGATTGGGAATGTCCTCCGGTGCATCAGCTCTCTATGCTGCCTGAGCTTGGATTCCAGGATATTGGCACCAAAGTCCTGCTGCTCTTCAAAGCCGTCGATACTCGAGCCTTCGACCAAATCGATGATGACCAAGCCAATCTTTTTCGACACGAACAAAGCATCAATGCTGTAGGGGCCCTCTGGGGTTCCTATAACCGGGAATCCGGTATAAAGAAGGCCCGAAACATCTTGCAGATTGGTCCTGAAGCATGCGACCAATCTTTGCACCGCATCAGGGTTCTGTGTTGTGCCCCTGATAATCTCCACCACAACCCAATCGGCCAATAGCAGTCCCAACCACCAATATCACGACGTGCCTGGCGCCTGGTTCGCTGCGCTGCTGCCTTGGAAGAAGACTCTGCCGACGACGAAATTCAGGTCGCCATGACGTCGCCGGCGGTGGAAATGCCTCCAATCCGCTGGTGACCGGTATAGGCTACGGCCCCAAACCGTACGTCCAGGATTTCGCCCGGCTGCAGGATGCGCGTGGCCTTGTGCGCTTGGGCCTCCTTGAAATGGTGATACGGCGCAGTCCAAGGTTCTAGCGCGATGTTGTAGGTGCGCCCGTACCAAGGATGCGTTACGCTGCCCCGGTACACCTGCCAGAACCACAGAGATTTGAATATTTCCGTGGGCCAATACATGCCGAATCCAATCTCGCGGGCCTGATTGGTCAGGCCGTACCAGCCTGCGGCCAAGTCGAAGAGCAAGGCTAGATCATGGGACTTGGTGTCGGGTCCCGGGATACGGCTGAGGTCTATGTCCTCGCCGTTGCGGCCCTTGACGAAAGGCCACGTGTAGTCTTCGCCCGACTCCAGCCGCGTGGTGGCCTCGGCTTCCACCACCCGTACCCGCGCGCCTTCGAGATCGACTACGCAGGAGTCGTCCAGAAAGGGCGCGCCGAAAGCCGGGTGGTGCCCCCACACGATCTCGAAAGGCACTTCCCCTTCGTTGGTGATCACCTCGTGGAAATGCAGGGAAGGCTGATAGCGGTGCAAGGTCACGGTCTTCTCGATATGCATGGGAGACCGGTAGGTACGCACCGTGAACTTCACGGAAATACACTCGGGAGTGTCCAGCAGGATTTCCAGGTTCCAAGGCATCAGAGGAGTTTCGCCGTGCAGGCCGAACTCGCCCTCGGCGTACTGGGTCGGATAGCCTCCGACCGGAAAACATTCCTGCCATCCGCCGAAGTAGTAATCCAAGTAGGGCCCGTCGCCACGCGGACTGGATGGCACGAAGTTGGTCTGATCCCGCACTCCCAAAGGAGAACGCCACATGAAATCCGTATCCGTGGGTTTATGCAGAAATTCAAAGATGTCGGTACCTTTGTCCACTAGGAACGTTACCCGGAGCAGCTCGTTTTCCATGGTCAAGGCGCGCAGGCCCCGATACCGAAAATCGGTCAGACGACAGCCAAAGTTTCGCTCGTGCAGGTAGGTGGGATAAAGCATGGCAAACTCCGTTTCAGTTCCAACGTCTAATGGCGCAGGTTAGCGAAAGCCGAGGCCGCGCAAGTAACTCCGGCTGCGCTTCGCGCTCTCCAACGGACTGCCCAATCCCGGAATGATGTCTTGTTCCACGGTCAGGTACCCTGTGTATTGGTGAGCCGTCAGCCAATCGCGTACCGCGGGGAAATCGACTGCCCCCTGTCCCAGTTCGCAGAAGATGCCTTCCCGCACCGCCTCGAAATAGTTCAGTCCGGCCGACTTTACCGTCTCGGCCACGTCCGCGGACCAGTCCTTGAAGTGCACATAGGAAATTCGCGGCGCGAACGTATTCATGGCTTCCAGGATCGTGTCGGCCCGCCCTGCCCCTAGGGCATAGTGACCGGTATCAAACACCAGACCGACGGCGTCCGAGGTCGTTTCCATGACCCGCGCGACTTCGGCCGGGGTCTCTACGAAACCGGCTGCATGGTGATGGAAGACGACGGGAAGCCCAGTGTGTTCCTGCACCGCCTGGGCAATGACGTCGCAGGCTCGGGCCAGATGCCGCCAGCCTGCCGGGTCCAGTTCCATGTCCGACGTAATGCGGCCCGCGTTCTGCACGCGTACCGCGTGGGTGCCGTTGTCGGCGGCCAACACCAAGTGCGGAGCCGTGTCCTGTCCTATGCGTGCTGCCGCTTGGGCCAGCAGCCTGGCCGTGCGCAGGGTGACTTCCAAGTTGGCGGACAGCTGGTCCGGTTGCTCTAACGGCGTACCTACGTAGGCTCCCGTCAGTTCCAAATTCCGACGGGCAAAGTGGTCTGCCAGTTCTCCCGGATCCGTGGGCATGAAGCCCCAATCCCCCAATTCCGATCCCGTATAGCCCGCGGCAGCCAGTTGGTCCAACATGTCGGCAAAGGTCTGCCGCGCGCCCGACAGAGCGCCGAACTCCAAAGTGCCCCAAGAACAGGGCGCGTTGCCGATTCGGATCCGGTCCAGACCCGACGTACGATGGGATTCCAGCGAGTCGGCGACACGAGTCACGACGGATCGTCCTCCACTTTGACCCAAGCGCCTGAATCCCAGGAACGACCGATCGCGTCTTGCACTTCGGCCACGCGGAGAGCCTGTGCGACTCCCGGGGTATGGCTGCACCCTCGCGCAATGCTCTGCAGAAACTGAAAGGCTTCCAGGGTCTTCAGGTCGTCGTATCCCAACCCGATGCCCGCCCCCGGCTGGAACCAATGAAAATGGGGATGTTCCGGTCCGGCCATGATGCGGGCGAAGCCGTCATGCGGGTCGGGAGCGGTACCGATTTTTTGCTTGTCTTGCGGGCGATACACTTCCAATTCGTTCATGCGTTCGAAGTTCCATCGTACTGCGCCGTCGTGGCCGTGCCAGTCGAATGCCATTTCGCATTTGGGTCCGTACATCACACGGCATCCTTCCAGTACGCCGTGGGCCCCGGATGCGAACTCCACGAGAGCCGCCACGTAGTCTTCGTTGGTCACGGAGCCGTGCGGGTCTTCCGCCCGGCCCAGGCTGAAATGGGTGCCCTGTCCCGGAATCGGCAAAGGCCTGGCGGGAATGAAAGTGTGTCCTATGCCGACGGTCTGCACGATGGGTCCCGCCATGAAGAGAGCCATGTCGACGACATGCGACAGCAGGTCGCCCAGCGTACCGAAGCCGGCCTGCTCCCGACTGAACCGCCAACTGAGTCGGCTCAGAGGATTGTGCCCGTACATGGCGAAGAAGCGGCTGCGAAAATGGGTCGGGGGCCCTAAGGCGCCGGTGGTCACCAGCTCGCGCGCGTACTGTACCAGCGGCACCCATCGGTAATTGAAGCCTACGGCGGAGTTCACGCCGGCTTGCTCCACCGCCCGCGTGATTTGGCGAGTTTCCTGGAGGTTACGGCCCACGGGTTTTTCACAAAAGACATGTTTGCCGGCGGCGGCGGCGGCCTTCACCAGTTCGAGATGCATGCTGTTGGGAGCGGCAATGGCGACTATGTCCACGCCGGGGTTTTCCACGACCGCGCGCCACTCTCGGGAACAGGTCTCGAAGCCGAAGCGGCTTTGGGCTTGCTCGGCGCGCTGCAGGTCGGCATCCGCACAGGCCACCAGGCGGGCCTTGACGCCCGTCTGCCAAAAACGGTCGGCTACCTGCGCAAAGGCCCGGCTGTGGGTTTCGCCCATCCAGCCCATGCCTATCACGCCTAATCCGTATTCCTGCATCTCGCTGCTCTGGTGTCGACAATTCTGGGTCAGGACAGATAAATCATCGGGTCGCATGCCGCCTGTCGCATGCGGCGCTGCCGGAATGGGGCCCGCACCTTACGGGAATCCCACCGCCACCTTTACGGCCTCTCCCTGCCGACAGGCCTCCAGTCCCTGCGGCAAGTCGTGGAGGCACAGAAAATCCCGATTGAGCGAAGCCGGCTGCAAAGTCCCGCGCTCCAGCAGTTCGATGGCCCGCGGAAAGGTATTGAGTCCTACGAAGGTGCCGAAAATGGTCAGTTCCCGTTCCGTAATGCGGGCCTCGTGCACCACGGGCCGCTGTGCATTGATGCCGAAACAACAGATTTGTCCCATCATGGCCGCGCTGTCGACCGCTTCGCCCAGTTGACCCCCGACCGCATCCACTATGACGTCCGCCCCGCGGCCTTGCGACATATCCATGACGACGTCCTGGAACGATTCCTGGCGGACATCGACGGACCGATCCATCCCGGCCTCCTGCGCCTTGGCCAAACGGAACTCACTCAAGTCCGAAATCACGACTTCGAGTCCGGCCGACTTCAACATGAGGCCGTGCAGAATGCCAATCGGACCGGCGCCGATCACCGCCCCCAGTTGGCCCGCCTGGACTTCCAGACGATTGAAGCCGCCCAGCACACAGGACAGCGGCTCGATCCAGATGGCGTTTTGCACATCCAGATCCTCGGCGACCGCGAACAGTGCTTTCTCGGGAGCCAGCACATAAGGCGCGAACGCACCGTCCTTGTGCAGGCCGATCGTGGTCCAGTTGTCGCAATGGTTGGTGCGCCCGAGCCGACACAGCGGACACAGGGGCAGATTCAGTTCCCGGCAGGTCAGATTGGGCGCTACGGTCACTCTGTCCCCAATCTCGAAATCCAGGACTGCGGGGCCGGTTTCTTCAATCCGGCCGACGAATTCATGGCCCAGCACAGTATCCGGAGCGGCGGGGTGCCCCGGCGGCACTTTCAATATCTGCAGATCCGTACCGCAGACGCCGCAGGCCTCCACCTTGATCTTGACCCAGTCCGGATCCGCCGTGCTCAGCTGCGGATCGGGCCTTTCGCCCACCTGCAATATTCCGTTTCCCTGGTAGATACCGGCGTCCATGTCGCTACCCCGCTGCCTCGACCGTCATGGCCAGCGTTCCACCACCACCTTGGTCTGCGTATAAAACTCCACGCCATGCCGCGACTGGGCGTGCAAGTCGCCGAAGAAACTTTCGTTCCACCCGCTGAAGGGAAAGAAGGCCATCGGAGCCGCTACCCCGATATTGATGCCGATATTGCCGGCATCGACCTGATTGCGGAACTTGCGGGCCGCCGCCCCACTGCCGGTAAACAAGCACGCCATATTGCCGAAGGCCCGGCCGTTGACTAGGGCAATGGCCTCTTCCACCGTATCCGCGTGCATCAGGCTCAACACCGGACCGAACACTTCCTCTCGGGCCAGCGCATCGCCGGGCGTTACGCCGTCGACCACGGTGGGGAACACCCAGTTGCCGCTTTCCAAACCGTCTACGTGGCCGGAGCGGCCATCTACCAAGATGCGGCCCGCACCCTGTCCCGCTTCGGCAATCAAGCCCTCGATACGGCCCTTGCTTGCGCCCGTGATCACCGGGCCCATCTCCACATCGGGATCCAAGCCGTTGCCTACCACCCGGCCGCGGGCCGCTTCCACCAGGGCCTCGGTCATCGGAGCTCGAGCCGCCCCTACCGTTATCGCCGTGGACAACGCCAGACATCGTTGACCGGCGCATCCGAAGGCGCTCTCGGCCAAGGCAGCGGCAGTCCCTTCCATATCGGCGTCCGGCAGGACGACCACCGGGTTCTTGGCGCCTCCCTGGCACTGAGCTCGCTTGCCTTGGGCCGCCGCCCGCCCGTACACGTACTTGGCGACCGGCGTAGAACCCACGAAAGAAATCGCGCGCACGTCAGGATGCGCCAACAGGGCATTCACGGCGTCGGCGCCGCCGTTGACCAATTGCACGACCCCGGCCGGAAAGCCGGACTCGGCGATACACGCGAACAGCTTCTGGCTGGTGAGGGGGACCTTTTCGCTGGGCTTGAGAATGAAACAGTTGCCGGTGGCCAAGGCATAGGGCAGGAACCACAACGGGATCATGCCCGGGAAATTGAAGGGGGTAACGGCAGCCACCACCCCCAGGGGCTGGCGCAGCATGTGTTCATCGATGCCGACGGCGATATTCTCGTTGTTCCAGCCCTGCATCAGAGACGGCATGCCGCAGGCCACTTCCACATTCTCGATGCCACGGCGCAGCTCGCCGCGGGATTCGACCAGGGTCTTGCCGCACTCCAGCGTTATGGTGCGACTGATGTCCTCGAAGTTCTCTTCCAACAGCGCTTTGAGGCGAAACAACGGCTGTACCCGATCCACTACGGGCGTATCCCGCCAGGCGGGAAAGGCCGCCAGCCCCTTTGCGGCCGCCTGCTGCACGTCCTCTCCCGCGGACAAAGGCGTAGACGCCAGCACGTCTTGCGTAGCCGGGTTGACCACCGGGATGGTCTCCCCGCTCCGACTGGCGACAAAGGTTCCATCAATGAAATTCCGCACGCGCATCAAGCGACCATCCTCGTTCGTGTCTTGTTTCCCACTGCCTGCATTGCAACATTCCCCACGCGCGCGCCGTCTCGCACAGCGCGCCGGTTACAGAAAGTACCGCTCCTGGTCCCGCATCTGGGCCCATTCTTCCCGCGCCGCGTCGACCGTGTCCGATTCGCTGACTTCCGACACCGGTACGTCCCACCAAGTCTCGTAATTGTCTACGCCCAGGTAGCGATCGTTGCGTACATGGATGACGACGGTCCGCTCCAGCTCCCGCACGTCCGCCAAGGCCTTGATCATGTCCTGTACGCTGTGACATTCCACGACATGGGCTCCCACGCTGCGGGCATTGGCGGCCAGGTCCACCGGCAAGGCGATCGCCTGGCCCTGATCTTCGTCGGTAGGCAGTCCGTTCTCCTGCGGAAAGACGTACCGCGTACCGAAACCCTGTTGACCCAGCGCACGGCTCAACGACCCGATGCTCTTGAAGCCGCTGTTGTCCATGAGCACGATGGTGAGTTTGTAGCCTTCCTGAATGGAAGTCACGATTTCCGAAGACATCATCAGGTAGGAACCGTCGCCGACGAGAACGTACACTTCCCTTTCGGGCGCGGCCATTTTGACGCCCAAAGCCCCGGCAATTTCATACCCCATGCAGGAATAGCCGTATTCCATGTGGAACTGACGCGGATGCCGGGCGCGCCACAATTTGTGCGTATCGCCCGGCAGACTGCCGGCTGCTCCCACCATGACGGCCTCGGGATCGCCGCTTTCGTTGACGGCCCCTATCAAAGCTCCTTGCGTGGGCAGCCCGGCCGGCGATTCGCACAAGCCGTAAATGCGGTCCACTTCCTCCTCCCAAGCCGCCTGCAGCCGCCGAGCGGTAGCCTGGGTCTCTGCATCCACGCATCCCGCCGGCAGTAGAGGCGACAATTCCTCCAGCGTGGCCCGGGCGTCTCCGGTCAGGGCCAGACCGCTGTGCTTGCCGGCATCGAACTCCGCCACGTTGATATTGACGAATTGCACGCCGGCGTGCTGAAAGGCCGTCTTGCTGGCCGTAGTGAAGTCGCTGTACCGAGTCCCAATGCCGATGACGACGTCTGCTTCCTTGGCCCACAGATTGGCGGCGGAAGTGCCTGTGGCGCCCATAGCCCCCAAATTGAGGGGATGCGCGAAATGCAGACTGCCTTTCCCGGCCATGGTTTCCGCTACCGGGATGCCGGTATGGTGCACCAGATCTTGCAGGGCTTGGCTGGCGTCGCTGTAGATTACCCCGCCGCCGGCAATGATCAACGGCCTTTGGGCCGTACCGATGATCCGAGCCGCCCGCTCCAGAGCTGCCCGGTCGGGTCTGGGACGCGGAATGTGCCAGCGCCTTTCCGCGAACAGTGCGACGGGATAGTCAAAGGCTTCGGTCTGTACGTCCTGGGGCAGACAGAGAGTCACGGCCCCGGTATCGGCCGGGCTGGTCAATACCCGCATCGCCTCCGGCAGGGCGGTGATCAATTGGTCCGGGCGGTTGATCCGATCCCAATATCGACTCACCGGCCGCAAGGAATCGTTGACCGACACGTCCTGACTGTGTTCCGACTCCAGTTGCTGCAGCACCGGCGCCACGTTGCGCCGCGCGAAGATGTCGCCGGGCAGCAAGAGCACCGGCAAGCGGTTGATCGTGGCTACGGCGGCGCCGGACACCATGTTGGTGGCCCCGGGTCCAATGGAGGACGTGCACGCCAGGGTGGCTAGGCGGCGGCTGTATTTCGCGTAGGCAGCCGCCGTATGGACCATGGCCTGTTCGTTGCGAGTCTGAAAATAACGCAGCTCCGGGTACTGCTGCAGAGCCTGGCCCACGCCCGCTACATTGCCGTGCCCGAATATGCCGAAGCAACCGGCGAAGAACGGCCGCGTCCGGCCGTCCCTTTCCGAATGCTGCACTTTGAGGAAGCGCACCAAGGCCTGCGCCATGGTAAGTCGCACTGTTGCGTCGCGGGCCATATCTTTCTCCTCCGTTCCGGTGTACGTTACCAGCCGCCATGACTGTCTACAAACGTCATGACCTCGTCCAGGGTCGGCATGAAGTTGGCGCATCCGTGTGCCGTTACCACGATCGCGCCACAGGCATTGCCCAGACGAGCCGACTTGTGCAGAGACCAGCCTTGCACCAAGCCGTAGATAAAGCCGGCGCCGAATGCGTCTCCGGCGCCCAGGATGTTGAAGACCTCCACCGGGAAGCCCGGGACTTCTTCCGGCTCCCGGCCGCGACTGTGCACTCTGGCGCCCAAGGCCCCGACCTTTTCGATCACGTGCCGGGGCCCCAGCTCCTGGATATGGGCCACGGCGGCCAGCACGTCCCCGGCCACCTGCGTGTCGGAGACCTGAGAGTCCACCACGGTCATTTGGCGGGGATCCGTCAATACGGCGGCATTGATTTCGTCATGCGTGCCGACGACTATGTCCACATGGCTCAAGGTGGAGCGCGCGACCACGCCGAAGGCTCTGGGATCGTGCCATTGGTCCGGCCGGAAATCCAGATCGAACACCACCTGCCGTTGGGCGCGTCGCGCCAGTTCGGCGGCGTACTGGGTAGCGGAGCGACTGGGTTCCCGAGACAGGTTGGTCCCTGCGAACTGGAAAATCCGGCTCTCGGCTATAGGAGCCGCCAGCACGTCGTCGATAGTCAAGTTGATGTCGGCACAGTTCTCGCGGTAGAAGACCAAGGGGAACTTGTCGGGGGGTTCCACGCCCAGCACCACGGCACTGGAACGAAGTCCGGATTTGCGTACTACGAAGTCGGTACAGACCCCTTCGCGTTGGAGGAACTGCAGAATGAAATCCCCTACCGGATCGTTCCCCAAGCCGGTCAAGAGGGCCGTAGCGAGACCGAGGCGGCGTCCGCCTACGCTGATGTTGGTAGGCGAGCCCCCCACATAAGCGGCGAAGGATTCAATCTCGGGAAACGGGCTGCCCACATCGTTGCTGTACAGATCTATGGAAGACCTGCCCATATGCAGGGAATCATAGGTAGCCATACGCGTACCAGAGCCTTCGTCGCAGTGAGAACAAAAATACCGGCCGGGGCACTTGCCTGGAGCTAGCCGTACAGCGGAACGTCTGGATTGGTGTGCCGATACGTGTCCATGACCCAGGCATACCGGGGATCGTCCTGATTGGCCAAGCTTTGGGCGCTGCCCGCCAAGACGTTCAAATAATACGTAATGTATCCCGGCGGACTGACGACGGGATGATAGCCCTCAGGCACGATCACCACACAGTCGTTTTCGGGACGCACCAAAGCGTCGATGGGATTGCCCTGCTGTTGCAAGGGGGAATTTTCGTCGGTATAGACCCGTTGATAAGCATATCCCTCCGGGGCGTAGGCCCCCTGGGGACGACTTCGGGTGGAAGTGATCTTGTAATAATAGATCTCTTCCAGATCCGCCTCGACGAGAGTCCCTTGCGCATCTTCCCGGTGCACGTCGTGCTTGTGTCCGGGATAACTGCTCCAGCCCCCGCTGGGCGTATACACTTCGACCAAGACCAGCTTGGCGACCGGAGAGCCGGGCGGCAAAGGATCGTTGATCTGACGCGTCGCGTTCTCCCCGCCGCGCAGATTGACGGCCACCTGTGAAGGCAACACCAGAAAGGGATCGAATTCCTGGTCGGTGGGCGCCCAGGCCACGGCGAACTCCCCCGTTTCGCGGCACGTGACCTCGAGCGTGGTCTCTATCGGCACATACAAGGTATGGCACGGACCTGCAAAGACGTTCGGTCTGCCGCCGATGCCTTGCCAGCTGCCGCGACTGGTCGAGACGTCGTAGATGCCGCTCAGATTCACAAAGGCCAGTTCGTGGCGGCCGGTTTCGAACTGCCAGGTCTCGTCTGTCTGCAGTCTCCGGGCTTCGAAGGAAATGTACTCCCAGCCTGCCGCCTCGGGAGTGACCCGGGTAATCAGACCGGAGTGCTGGCCGGCAACGGGAGACTGGGGACGAACCAGAATGTTCTCGCTTGTATATTTCATTTCGATTCCGAACATGGGAAAGAAAGGGCATGTACCGTATGCGGGCGCTACGCGCCGATCGTCATGCTGCTCTGGCGTATTCCGGGAGAACGCCGCATGCATCTACCTATGAACATGTAACGCGCATCCAATGCAATTTCTCCCTTCGTCTACACCCATCGGAGTAGGCGCAACCTACATCGGGGCTTGCGGCCCCGATCCAAGCCTCGAAGACTGCTTCAGCCCTTGCAAACCGGCCTCGAGCGTCGATACAAAACGGCAGGAAATCAGCCAAGTCGTCATGCAAAACGGGGGTAGAGGCGTTACGCAAGTATAGAGACCCGCAAGTATTGGGTCAAAGACGGTGGAAGCCCAAGCGTTTTGAGCCGATGCCGCATACGGTCTTCGACAGGGAGGTTCCATGCACCGCCCGATTTCTCGAGCGTCTCGTCTCCGCTCGAAGTACACACGGCGCTGGGCGCCATGCAAGCCGCAGGAACCCTACGGCCAGAAACTCTCCCTTCAAGATACCAAGAAAGCTCATAGATCCACAGACTCGGAGCGCAAGCACGCAATACGGCGAATATTCTTGACGGGGTCCGGCTGATCACAGCCCTAGTCGACGTTTGCGGCTAGTACGGGTTTCCGCAGAAAGCAGTCCTGCAGTCGGGCCGTCGAACACTGGCCGGTTCAAGTAGAATGCAGCATAGACCGGATCCGTGTCCAATCGACGATGTCGAGGGCTGGCCGGATCTTGCCTCCCCGCAACGACATGGCTTGCACAGCGGAGCATAAACGATGCCTTTCAAACTCGGCTTTGCCACGTTACGGTGGCGCAATCCCGATCTCGAACCCGCCTTGGAACTGTTGAAGCAAGCCGGATGGGACGGCTGGGAAGCCCGACTCCCCTTGGACTGGCTGGGAACTCCCCAACGCCTACGTGCCCTGTGCGAGCGGACCGACATGCCTTTGGCCGTCTTGACGGCGATTGGCACCCCGGACGCACGAGACCCTGTGGTTTTCGAAATCAACAAGAGGCGGATGGAGTTCGCGGCGGAACTGGGCTGCGACTGCTTCATGTACATGTGTGCGCCGGCGCCCCGGGACCGCCCGGCCCTCCGAGACGAAGTACGCAAGGCCGCGGCCGCGGCCGAGGAATGGGCTGAATTCGCGGCGGAACTGGGACTGGAACTCAGTTTTCACATTCATACCAATCAGGTGGTCAATTCCGCTGCGGACATGGAAACCTACATGCAGGCGGTAGACAAGGTCCGCCTATGCATCGACGTGTCGCATGCTCATCTGTGGGGATGGGATCCGTGCGAGGCGTTACGCCATTACCAGGATCGGCTCAATTATGTACACCTCCAGGAATACACCGCCGTAGACATTCAAGATGGGCGCTGGTACTATCCGGATTGGGTGGATGTTCACGTCAAGGGACATATGGACTTCCCCGCCATCCGTGCCGCTTTGGAAGAAACGGGCTTCGACCGCTGGGTGACGGCCTGCCCGGGAGCTCCCGTTCCCGGTGCAGACTCGCCTTTGGACGAAGCCAGACGCAGTGCACAGACCTACGCGTATTTGAAGGACATCGGCTTTTGACCGTACCGCGGCGAGCCACCCGCCGCCGGCATCTACAGCCCACAGCCCCGGTCAGTATCCCAACCGTTTGTCGACGACGTTCTGCAGCGGTTGGCCGGCCACAAACCGCCGTACGTTGGCACAGAAAAAATCCACGACGTTCTGATGTCGATCCGGCGAGAAGCCGGCTCGGTGGGGAGTCACGACAAGACGCGGAGCTTCCCACAGCGGACTGGTCGGAGGCAGCGGTTCCTGCTCCACCACATCCAGCCCGGCGCCCGCGATATCGCCGGCATGCAGCGCCTCGCGCAAAGCATCTTCGTCCACGATGCCGCCGCGGGACACATTGATCAAATAGGCAGACGGCTTCATCAAGTCGAGCTCCCTGGCGCCGATCAAATGATACGTTTCGGCCGTCAGGGGACAGGCGCAAATTACGGCGTCCACCTGCGGCAGCCACTGGTGCAGATTGTCCTTGCTGGGGGGACGAATTTCCGCCACCCCCGAATAGCTTTCCTGGACCGGGTCCAAAGCCAGGATATGCAAGTCGTACCCCGCGGCGCGTTTCACGAATTCCTGCCCAAATCCGCCCATGCCCAGCACCAAAACCGTACTTTCGCCGACACTGTGCACAGGGAAAGGCTGCCACCTACGGTCGGCAAAACCGCGCATGGCGGTCGGCAATCCCCGGGCTAAAGCCAGCCACAGAGCCCAAGCCTGTTCAGCGCCGGCCCGGGCATAGAGTCCGGCCATGTTCGTGACTTCCACGTCGGATTGGACGAGCGCCGGATACAGCACTTGATCCATACCGGCCGAAGCCGACTGAAACCATTGCAAAGAAGTACAGACCGCAAAAACTCGTTCCGGCAGGAACCCCAAGACCGCCGCGCTGCCAGGGGCATGCATAATTGCTTCGTCGATGTTGTGGGCTGCTTCCACATGGTGGCTGCCTGCAACACGGCGCAAACTTTCTACATTCTCGGCGGACATGGCGGGGTAATAGCAAAGAATCTGCACGATGTCTCCTTCAGGCTTTCCCATAGGCCAAAGGGTCCGCAAAACACTGGACCCTGAATTCGTAAAGCCGAGGTGGCCGTATGCTTCGGTACCAAGGCGTGGTTCATGTTGCCAGGCGTGGCCCCGAGGTTCAACTCACAATTTCGTCATCGATCCTGAATTGACCGAGGCCCGTTCCGGGTTGGAAATCGGCATCCCCATGGTCAAGACCAAGGTCGCGCCGTCTTCATGTCGAACTGTTTCGTGCGGGAACCCGAGCCGCAAGTCGGAGGGATAACGTTACCCTCTATTCTCGCCCTGCTCCGGGAAGACGAAAAACTTGCTTTCGGCTGTTGCTTCCTCACGCGGAAATACATGGATACTGCCGCGGGGGGTAGGACCCCAAGCGGCACGTCGCTTGGGGCAAGCGGAGATCCGATGCGGTCGACACGGACCCCAAGCCCCCGCTTGACGTTTGGCCAGCGTTCCCTTTGTGCCTGTGCCTTGCACGCCCTATGATCAGACTGCCTTATACGTCCACTTCTCTTTCGGGTCATGGCTCCTCCCCTGAACATTCTTCTCGTCACCTCCGATCAGCAGCACTGGAACACGCTGGGGGCTCTCAATCCCCGCATCAACACCCCGGCCCTGGA
>DAOUKB010000100.1:0-11202 GCA_034421855.1 Anaerolineales bacterium | reverse complement strand
GGAAGCTCGTTACGAAGCAGAACGCGCCAACATTCCGGTGCTGCTTATGGGCCTAGACGAGTTGGTCGAATCGATTATCGACAATTATGAGCACATGAGTACTGAAGCCCGCAGTTTAGTGCCGTTAAAGCGGATTTATTGGCCCATAGAATGACAGCCTAAACGACAACTCGACTACGCCGGTCCAGCTGGAGATCGCGTTTCAGAGGCTCCTTGCCCTGGTTTCCGTCTTCTCTTAAGCGATCGAACTCGCCTGTTCTCGCTAGTACCATTTCAACCTGAACAGGATGGATAGATGCGTGGCAGCGCGGATGCAACGGTGGAGGTGCAGTCGCTCCTCGAGAGCACCGTGAAGTCCTTTCGGCCCGTACCGAGTGCGTATCCGGCCGACCGGCGCCGCGCTGATTCGCAGGCCGCGGGCGACGTCCCGATCGATCAAGCCGGCGTCTGTCTGTAGCAATACCAAGGCGCGCTTGATCTTGCAGGCCGAGGTCGTGCTCCGCCGCACGATTTCCTGAAGTTGGATGCGCTCCGCCTCGACGACGGTACCTTGTACTCGACACAGGCATCTCTTCGGTTCTCCTCCTCGCTTACTGCAATCCTGCGTCAGACTACTCTGTTGCCTGCATTTGTCGAATGTGCTGGGAAGAGGCGCTAAGTTGCGCCGCCATGGAGAAAGCCCAGATCTCGCCAGGCCAGCGGGCGTCGCGGACAAAGAAAAGAGACGCCGGGAGCCCTGGAGCTGGTCGAGGCGGCACGCGCCGCGCCGGCGTGCACGGTACCGAATCGGGATCGTAGGCGTGCCGGCAGCATCGAAGGACCTACGGGGAATCCCCGGCAGCGTCCCGGTCATCTCTGGGGTATTGGAATGCGCAGGCCGCGGGTTTGATCCTTTTGGAATCACGGACGGCTTCCCTGTACAGTACCTGTAACGTCGTACGGCTCCCCGCGGGATGCCTTTGGCCCCTGAACCAACTAAGGAACGCGCGCACATGTTTTTGGGATGTTTTCAGAGCAATCGTCCTCTGCATCAGATGAAATTCGATCGTTTTGCCCAAGCCGCGGCGGACCTGGGCTACGCTAGTATCGATGTGCCGGCCCTGAATGATCAGGCCGTAGCGACGTGCAAGGACTTGGGACTGGCGATCTTCGCTTCAGGCGCCGTCATTCCTCCGGACCTGAGCACGAACGACAAACAGCAGGCGGACATCACCGCCCAGATGAACGAGGCGATTGCCTGGGCCCACAGACACGACGTAGCCGTGCTTACCCATTTGATAGGCAAGGACACGGCGCTGTCCGGAGACGACAACATCGCGATTTTCCAGGAACTCTACACGCCACTGGCCGCCTTGGCCGAGTCCCGGAACGTGCGAATCGCCTTTGAAAACTGGCCCCGGAACGGCACCATGTTGGCCACCACGCCGGAGATGTGGGACGCCATGTTCGAAGCCGTACCTTCCCCGGCTCTGGGACTTTGCTACGACCCGTCTCATTTCTATTGGCAGGGGATTGACTACATTCAACCCCTCCGGGACTTCGGGGAACGTATTTACCATGCTCACGCCAAGGACACGGAGATGCTGCCTGACGGCCGGAATGCCTATGGTCTCTACGGGAGGCAGCTGCGCCGCACGCCGCATGCCCAATGGTGGCGATATCGCCTGCCCGGATACGGAGCGGTGGACTGGTTCCGGTATTTGGATGCCCTGTTCCAGACCGGCTACGACCAAGCCCTGAGCGTAGAGCACGAGGACTCGCTGTGGGCTCAGTCTGCAGAAAAAGCGCTGCGCGGTCTGCAGCTGTCCAAGCAGTTCCTGGATCCGTTTCTGGTGTAGCGGTAGCCGCGGCAACGACTGGGGCATCCGCATCGATCTGGGCAACGTAGAGCCGAGTTGCCGCGGTGACGGCAGAGCCTCGTATGTCCTGCTCGGACTCCCCTCACGGCAGTTCCAGCATGAACCAGGTCCATCCCGCGGTCTGCTTCTCGGGCAGGACGGAGTAGCCATGGAGCTGGGGGGATCCCGCACGATCTCCCGAGGCTGTTTCGTGTGCTCCCCGGCCCCCTTTGTCTTCCGCAAGGGAAAAGCGTGCCGCGTCTGCACATCCTCACGAACGCCCGCGGGGACTTTAGATCCAGACGGGCATGTCGGAAGCCCGTGCCCAATTTCGGAGCAAGGCTGTACTTTACCGCTATCGCCCGGCCTCCGGCTGACCCTGGCCACGCAAGCATCAGGTCGCTCTCGTGCCTGTTGCCGTGCGATAGAAGCCGGCCCGGGTCCGAGGCGGTGTGACTGTCGGCAGATTTTCCGTTACGAACCCCTCTCCGGCTGGCCCTACGCCCGGGTGCAACGCAGCGAAAGTTTCGATTCCGAGCAGGGCAGGAACCAATCCGCTGTCTCGGGCGTAGATCCGGGGTAACTTCATGGCCGTTTCTTCGGGTTGCCTGGAAAGGGTTGCGGGTACTGCACCAGCCACTGATCGACGTACCGATCGATGTAGTAATGGAGCACAGTGGGCGTACCGACGTCCAGACTCGAGGCGAGTCGTGCAGCCTTCGACAGGGTTTTTTGGTGGTGAGCCGGCATGGACCCAAACCGAGCCGGTCTTTCGGCTGGAAGCCGATAACCTGACCGGGGTATGTCCCGTGCAAGACAGGAACGAACGAAGTTCCGGCGGAAAATCAGGCCGTCGGATTCAGCGGTCGACAGGAAACTGTCGGGAAACCCGCCCTGGATCCACAACCTGCTCACTCCGGAGGCTGCACTGGATCACAGTGAAAAACTGAGCGGAAATGCCGATCCGGGAGCGGCGGTCTCCCGCAGAGAGCACGGCAGAAGCGGGACGAACGCGCTGCGCTCGATTGCCCGAGTAGATCTTATAGATGCAGAGCCCAAAAGCAGGAATCGAGCCGTACGCTTGCCGCGGCGTCGCCCTTGGTCGATCAGGCCACGAGGATTCGGCAGAATCTCGGATACACGGGGGATCTCGTCGAGGACGACGAGCCGCTTAGGAACAGTTACGTAGTGGCCAGGAAGGCGGAAATCACCGAATTGGCGGCGCTGTAAATGTCCAGGCGGCGGACCCAGGCATGGGGCAGCTTCGCTATCCCGTGGGCCGCTCCATACAGCTGGCCGGTCAAGGCCGCAGCGACATGGCTGTTGTCGATCTGATTGGCTCCGAGCGTCAGCGCCTCTTCGAAGGACTGGCCGCTCAAGGCACAGCCGAAAGCCGTGGCCAGAGCTTCGGCGGCATGCATGCCGGAGCCCAGCCGATGGGTGAAATTCAATGGCTTTGCCGCATTGCCTTGGACCAAATCCAAGACCAGTTGCAGCTTCTGGACTACATCGGCGGCCTCGGGTCGGACAGCCAAGTGGTCGCAGACTTGCCGACCTGCCTCTCGCAGACAGTGTCCTTGGCCCACCAAATGGACCAGACCGGCCATAGCCGCCGCGCTCCAGTGCTCTTCCGGGTGGCCGTGTGTAATGGCCGTGACCTGAGCGGCAATCTGCACCGTGCGGGGCAGATCCCACGCCGGCGCTAGTCCCAGCGGGGCGGCCCGCACCAGCCCTCCGCAATCGCGCGTCTGATTGAGCGGATTCAGCAAGGAGCCTTCCCCGCCGGTCGCCAGACTGGACAGGCAGGCGATGCTGGGCTCCCGCTTGGTCTGCATTTCTCGGTAAAGGCACAAAGCGCCATGGCGGGGCGCTCCGGCTTGGCGTTCCTGAGTCTGTAGCCAGTCCAGGTAGGCCAGGCGAATGCGGCGCACGACGTCCGCGGCGTCCGTCAGGTCGGCTTCCACCAGCCCTTCCAGGGTGAACAGAGACATCTGCGTAGCGTGCGACACGTGCAAATCCGACGTCCGGACCCGCCGGGGTTCGAAATGGACCTGGTTCGCCGCGTCTCTGACTTCATGCCATTCGTCCAGCGCTTGGTCGTACCCCAGGCCGTCGCCGACCGCCCCGCCCAGCAGACAGCCCAGGCTCCGGTCTTCCTGCGCCCATGCTCGCTGTGGACGGCCCAACGACTCGAGGTATACGGTTCTCTGGATATTGGTTTGCAGGCCTGTCTGCGCGCTCTCGACTTTGGCTACGGCTTCGGCCGGGGAGGCTCCCAGTTCGGTGAGGATCCGGGCGGCGATCGTGCTCGTGCGGCCGAAGCCGGCTCGGCAGTGGAGGGCGACCTTGTTGCCCTCCTGCAACAGATGCAGGATGCGGTGGCCGGCATAGGGCCAATGCGCTTCAAACCAGGCGTCCGGCAGGGCGTGGTGCTCAATCGGCAGATGAATCCATTCCATGCCCAGGGTTTCTGCGCATGTCCCCATGCGGGTTATGTTGAGCAGCTCGAATTCGTAATCCTCCAGCAGGGACACCAAGGCTACGGCCCCCCAATCCTGCACTGCCTGGAGATGCAGGTCGAGGCGCCGCTCCGGGACCGGGGGATCGTGGGGATGCAGCAGGATGCCCGGGCACAAGGTCAGCCCCAGAATGCCGTTGCTCGCAGGCAGATCGGTAATACGCACGGGCAAGTTGGAAACGCTTCGAGTCAAGATTCCGGATGGGGCAAGTCTGCCAGTATACCTGTCGTCCGCTTTGCCGGCCCGTCGGGCAGTCGAGCTCCGACGAAGTTTCGGCGCGGGCCTGTGGCTCGCGGGCGGCCCTCCGCCCTGTCCGCGGCGCTCCGGTTTCCGTTTCTCCGTAGAGGCTGCAAGGTGCAATCTCCGCGGCTTGCCGGGAGGTTCCGAAAGCCGGCCGGCGCCAATGCGGCGGAACGCGTCGGGAGGCGGGTCTACGTTCTACTGCTCAGGCTCTTGAGGCCCCCGATGAACCAATACAATACAAAGACGCTCGCAAATCCTATGAGCAGGGCAGGAACCAAGGGCACGGACAGCTGCAGTTGCAAGGGCGCCCAGGCCAGCGCCCAGCCGCCGACCAGTACGACAGCCAGGCGGCGCAGATGCCGCATGACGAACGTTTCCACGTCCGCGCCTTCCACGAGTTTTTCCACGCGGGTAGAGAGGTAATGCAAATCCCAGCTGCCGAGCAGCAATACCTGACAGAACAGGCCGGTCGCCACGGCTTCCTGGGCAATGACGCCCACCCCGTTGACGAGACACAACCCCACGAAACAGGGCGAAGCCAAGCCGGGCCGGTTGCGCCACAGGCTCAGCAGCCACACCGCCGCCAGGATGCCCGCCAGCCCCGCGACCGGCCACAGATCCACTTGCAGCAGCTGTGGCACCAACAGACCGCAGGCTATCAGGAGCAGGCCGCCGCCGAGGTACCGAGGCAAAAGAAACAGAGACATGGGGGAGGGGGAAACGCAGGCAGGCGACTGAATTGTACAATTTCTGACTTATACTGGGATGCACCGCGCCGCAGCAGGTGCGGCGGTCCATCCGATCTTCCCAGTACGCCCAAGGCCACACTTATGAGCAAACGGGTCCTGTATACCCTGCGCAACGTCGATGCCGAGGATGCCGAGATGCAGATGTTGCGGCAGGCGGGCTGCACCGTGCAGGTGCATGCCTCGCTGAACGCCCCTGAGGCCCAAGCGGACGTCTCGCAGGCGGACGGCCTGATAGTGGGTCTGAACTTGGTCGACGGGGCTCTCCTCGACCGGATGCCCAATCTCAAGGTGGTGGCCCGCATGGGGGTGGGGTACGACAACATCGACTTGGCGGCGGCCACTGCCCGCGGCGTGCAGGTGACCTACGTTCCGGATTATGGCGTGCACGAGGTGTCTACCCACGCCATTACCATGTTGCTGGTCATGGCGCGCAATATGCCTACGCTGTTGGCGGCGAGTGCAGCCGGCCGATGGGACTACGGAGCCATGGGCGTCGTGCAACGCATCCAGGATCAGACGTTGGGCGTGGCGGGTTTCGGACGCATAGGGCGCGCGACCGCACTCAAGGGTCAGGGGCTGGGCATGACCGTGATCGTGCATGACCCCGTCGTGCCGGCGGCCGAGATCACGGCGTGCGGGTTGGAAGCAGTGGATTTCCCTACTTGGCTGCGGCGTGCGGACTACCTTTCGTTGCATGTGCCCTCTCTGCCCGCCACCCGTCACATGATCGATGCGGCCGCCCTGCAGCAGATGAAAAGGACCGCCCGCATCATCAACACGGCACGCGGTTCGCTGATCGACGAAGAGGCGCTGCTGACGGCTCTCAGAGCCGGGGAAATAGACGCCGCGGCTCTGGATGTATTCCAAACGGAACCGCCGCCGCCCGATCATCCGCTGCTGCACGAACCCAACGTGTATGTGACCCCGCATGCCGCGTGGTATTCCGAAGCCGCCAAGCAGGACATGCGGACGCGCTGCGCGCAAGACGTGATCAACGTTCTCCAGGGACAGCCGCCGGTCTATCCCCTGAACGAAGTCTGAGTAGCCGCGGGCGACCGGCGCGCCGTTGCCGACCGAGCTAGGAGCATGGCATGAAACTGCAGGCCGTTTACGTCACGGAAGACAAGAAATTCCATGTAGGCGAATTTCCTCTGCGCGCACCCAGAGGGGACGAAGTCCTCATTCGGACCCACTATTCCGGCATCAGCGTCGGCACGGAATTCACGGCGGTACGCGGTACGCGCTACTACGGCGCATATCCCTTCGTCCTCGGATATCAGGGCACCGGTACCATAGCCGGTCTGGGTCCGGACGCGCAGCGCTTCAAGGAAGGAGATGCCGTGTATTTCCGTTCCAGCGTGACGGACCTCTTTCTGGGCAGTACCCGGATCGCGAATCGGAGCGGCACCTGGGCCTCCCATGTCGTTCACTCCGAGAAGCAACGCGTGGAGCCGCTGCCTTCCGGCGTGGACGGGGTCCCGGGGGCCATGTTCGTCATGCCGGCGGTGGGTCTCAATGCCGTGGACATGGCCGGCGTCCGCATGGGCGACTATGTCGCCGTGCAGGGCGTGGGCCTGATCGGTCTGGGCGCGGTGGCGGCCTGCTTCCTGCGCGGCGCCAAGCCCATAGCCATCGACAGGGTCCCCAACCGGCTGGCGCTGGCCAAGGAATTCGGGGCCGTAGCCACCATCAATGCCGCGACGGAAGACGTCCGGGAAAGCGTACTGGAACTCACGGATGGGCGAGGGGCGGATGTTGCCGTCGAAGGCACCGGAGTCCGGGCCTTGATCGATCAGGCCATTGCTCTGACCCGGCGAGAGGGCAAATTCATTTTCCTGGCGGTGTACGGCGAAGCTCCTTTGGAACTGCGGTATATGCCGGCCCATCACCGGCGTATCCAGGCGTTCTTTCCCTGCGACGACGGGCAAGAGCCTTGCCGCGAGGCAGTGCTGCACCAGATGGCCTTAGGGGCTTTGCCGTGGCACAAGACCATTTCGCATCGCATCCCGGTGGACGCGATGCCGGACTTCTGCGCCCGGGTTCTGGCCGACGCAGTCCCGGATCTGCTGGGTGCGGTGATCGACTGGCAGGTACCCGACGCCTTGTAACGCCTGCCGCTTGCCGGCGCCGCGGCTCGGGATCAGGCCACGTCGTGCGGGCCTACCCGAGGCAATTGCAGGATAGGATAGTTGGCGTTCAGCAAGGTCGAGTCGCCGGTACGTTTTACGTAATCCCACATCAGCCGCGTCATGTCGACGGCTTTCCGGTCATGGCAGGCGTCCCCGGCGGCCAGCAGATTGGTCGTTTCGCAGGGATCTGCGGCCAGGTTGTACAGCTCGTCCTGCGCGAAGCCGTTGAAAACGAACTTCCAGTCGCCGTCCCACACGATGCGCTGAGTCAACTGGTAACGCGTGCCGTCGTATTCGGCATAGCCCCGGGCGGGAACGACCCGGGCGCCCTGGGGGTCCGCCAACAGTTCGGCAAAGGAAGCCGAGTCGGCGCTGCCCTCGATGGGCATGCCCATCAGCTCCAGCAATGTAGGATGCAGGTCGTGCAAGCCGACCCGGGCGGCCGACGTGGTTCCGGGCTCGATGCCCGGCCCGGCCATGAGCAAGGGGATGTTGTAGATCTCTTCCGCAGCCGTGAAGTTCTTGCAATAGAGGCCGTGCGCTCCCAGCAATTCTCCGTGGTCTGAAGTCAGCACCACGATCGTGTCGTCCAGCTGGCCGGCCGTTTCCACTCTGTCTATGAGGCGGCCGAAGAGCTTGTCGATCTCCGTGATGGACGCGTAGTAGCATGCCGCCGCTTCCCGGTGCTGGCGCTCCGTCCAAGCGGCCCAGGGCCGTTGCGCGCGGCGGTAGACTTCCGGCCGGCCGGCCATGTCGTCCTGCAACGAAGGGGATAGAGGTATGGCGGCGGGATCGTACAGGGAATACGCCTCGGTGCCGCAGACGAAGGGATCGTGGGGTTCCAACACGCTCACGCACAAAGCCCAGGGCTCCGGGTGGGCCAGGGAAGTCAGCAGAAACTCTTCGGCGTCTTTGACGTAGGCCCCCACCATACGCTGCTCCGGGGGTACGTCGGTAACGCCGTAGAACCGGATTCTTTCGAATCCGGGGACGGCATCCACGAACCCTTCGGTTTCCCAAACGCCGCTCTCCAGTCGAGCCTGCGTTTCGGAACGGGCCCATTGGACGGTGGCATGTTCTTCCGTCATGGCGGCGTTCCATCCGTAGGGGGTCAAGTCGTGGGTGCGTTCCACATGCCACTTGCCGAAGTAGCCCGTGGCATAGCCGGCGGTCTGCAAGTACTGTGCCCAATGACGGGAAGGCCGTAAGTTGGCCCGATCCTCTCTGACCGTATGCGTGACGGTCCACACGTTGTGGTTGTGCGGCAGCAGCCCCGTCATCAAACTGGCCCGAGCGGGCGAGCAGATGGCGTTGGGGGTATAGGCGCGGGGCAGATGCACGCCGCGTTCCCGGAGGCGGTCGAAGTTGGGAGTCCGGCAGATGTGATCGGGATGCAGCACCCGGCCCTGCATCTGATCCGTCATCAGGAAGAGCAGGTTGGGCGGAGACGACGCCGGTCGAGCCATGGGACTGCCAGTGCACTGGGCGGCTGCAGGTCAAACCACTCTGGACAGGAGGGCGGGCAGAAAGTAGACGACGCCGGTGACGACCACGACGATCCCGGTGCTCGTGGCTACCTTGCGGATCGCTTTGCCTAATTCTCCCTGTCCGACGCTGGTGCGGAGATAGTGCTCGGAAAGCAGCACGGCGACGAGCCACAGCAGACCCACTCCGACGAAGCCGAACCTCTGCACCGCGCTGATAGCCCAGCGGGTGGCATCCAGCACCTGCAGAATGCCGGAGACGGCCGGAGGTCCATAGAGCAGAGGCAGCGTAATGAAGGCCCCCGAGATCACCCATACGGCGTAGGCCAGAAAATAGGCCCGGTTCGCAGCGAACCAGTTGCGCGTGCTGTTGATCACGTCGTCCAGTACAGACACATCGGCATCCACCCGGCTGTCAGGCTTATCCGGCTGCGATCGCGACAGCGAGATCTGCCTGGCCAAAAAGATAAAGAGATATTGTGACATAGCGAGACTGCCGGTGAGAAGTTTTCTGCCCCGACCCTTTGGCGACTATCGCAAAACGGCCTTCGCGTCGGCGGAATCCACGTTGCGGATCGGATCCTGGACGCCTACCCTCCATGGAGTCGTGGGCAGACCTGTGACGGGAAAGACGAGTCTGCACCGCGAGCTCCTGGAATGCCGAGTCCACCAACAGGGAACGTGGGGGTGATCACTCCCACCAACCTTGGGCGCGGTTCGACCTTCTACCACATACACATAAGCCGCTATCTCGAACTGCAGATACTGCAGTATAGGGTCTGTTCTTGCGGCGCTGACGGGTTTTGCACCTGCTCGAGGCGATACGGCAGCTTCTGGAGCTCGATCCAGGATACGACCAGCCCACCGGTCGCACAGCCGGTGCATAGGGAGGAGAAGCCGGATGCGCCGGGTGAGTCACGCGCCCTGTCGCGCCGCGGGGTAGGATCCCCGCGACATAAGAATAGAGGGGAGTTGAACTGGCCTCCCGGCTGCACGATGCGCTGTGCGCTCTGTTCATCGGCGGCATCCTTAACTTACGACGCAGCGTCGGCCTGGTATATGCCGGCCCATTTCGATCTCGTCGACCTCGTCCGTGACGTAAACGACGACGCCTTCTGTTACTTCAAAACGACACAGCACCTCTCGAGGGGAAGTTTTCTACCTTCGACGGGGGGCATCACCTGCACCAACGGCTATCCCCCGATCGGGATTGTAAGCCGGAGCGGCTACGGGATGCACTGCTTGTATTCTCCTGGACCACCGAGCGAGGCGAGACAGTGGAACGCCATCGGTGCCCTTGGACGGACACGAGCGCGAAGCGAGCAGGGATATGCGCGGCAATGACGATACTGCCCCACGGCACGGTGCACCCGATTCGGATGGAGACGGTGAGCGGCGTAGATCGACAATACAACTCGTCGACAGGTTGGGGGCAGTTCGTCGCTTGGGCCACCCGTACCTCATCCCCTTCCGGTCAGGACCGACAGGGGTAAGCCGGGTCTTGCCATCGTCGCCCCGAGCAATAAGGCGAAGGGTCTAAAGTCTTGGTCTACGGGCTGTTTCGTTGTCGAAACATTGTAGATTCTGCGTCGCCTATCGCGCCGGCATGCCCGACTCTGCGAGAGCTCCCACCGAGATCCGGCCCGGCTACTGACCGTCGGCATTGTCCAGAGACTGCGGCCGCGGGGGTCACGGGCCGCCTGCGCGCATCCGAGGCTTTCCCGCTCGGCGCACGCGACCTGCTGCGCTCCAGCTGCGGTGTCGCCGCGAGCAGATGCACAACCCGTCGGCGCCGCCAGGATAGAGACCCTGTACTGCGCTTTGAGATCGTTGCCGGGTTTTCCTGCTGTATCACCGAGTACGGAGGACAGTGGCCCGTAGCCGCCTCTAGCGGTGAATGCCCGTCAGTTCCAGATCGCCGGCAAAGTGGCACGCGGCGCGGTGGCCCGATCCCAAGCCCTGCAGCGGCGGTTCCTCGATACGGCAGACGTCCTCGGCATACCGGCACCGCGGATGAAAATGACAACCCGCCGGCGGGTGGGCCGGGTCGGGCACGTCGCCTTCCAGCACGATGCGTTGCGACCGGACCCGCGGGTCCGGTCGCGGCACGGCGGACATCAGAGCTTCGGTGTAAGGATGCCGCGGGGCCAGGAAGACGGAACGGGTATCGGCGACCTCCACCAATTTGCCCACGTACATGACCGCCACGCGGTCACAAGCGTACTTGATCACGCTCAGGT
>DAOUKB010000099.1:0-1677 GCA_034421855.1 Anaerolineales bacterium | reverse complement strand
GCGTACAGCTCCTCTATCGTTTCTTCTTCGTTGCAGAATGGTATGACCACCGACAGAAACATGGAGAAAGACCTACAATTCACAAAGCGAACGGACAAGATGGCAGGCAGCCCGTCTATTGTAGAGACAAGATCGGAATGACTGCAACCGTCTCGGGCATTTTGTCCATCGTAGCCTACACTTAGGAGGCAGAGAGCAATCGGCGGCAGTTGCGTTGCCGATCGGCAGCGAGCCGGTCCCGACGCGAATGCATGCCCCACGGCGTGTCGACGCTGTCGCTTTCTCCCTGGGGTGTGCCTATGCCGACGGGGTCCCCGTTATGATTATGAGCTTCTTGAAGCTGGCCGGCTTGGCTGCAGGCCTGCAGATCGGCCTACGCCTGCACTGGTTTCAGCAGCCGCGGCCCTTTCCCCGGGTACTGGCCGCGCTGCTGGAGCAGCCGGCCCGCTTGCGGTATCTGGACCCGGAGCCGCTGTTGGACCTGTGCGGGGTGACTCCCGACATGACGGTCTTGGAAGTCGGCTGCGGGACCGGCGTCGTCACGGCGGCGCTGGCCCGCAAGATGACCGCTGGCGGTCAGGTGATCGCGTTGGACATTCAGGAATCCTTGCTGGACCGGGCGCGGGCCCGCGTCGAAGCCACGGGTTGCGCGGACAAGGTGACGTTTCATTGGGCCGAACCGGAAACTGCGCCCCTGGCGATGCACACGGCCGATTTGATTCTGTTGGGCTCCGTGTTGGGCGAAATACCCGAGCTGCACAGCTGCTTGACCCGTCTCTTCGCAGTGGCCAAACCCCAGAGCCGCGTGGTGGTGTACGAGGAAGCTCTGCATCCCGGTTTCGTCTCTGCCGGCATGGCCCGCATGCATCTGCATGCAGCCGGTTTCCGGCAAGGGGGTTTGATCCGCAAGTCCACGCACTACGTCGGCGTCTACTACAAGGACGAAGTGGTCTTCGATCCCGACCTGAAACCCGGTACTTCCAACCTAGGGACTTGACGCGACCATGGAGATTCCCGTATTCCCCTTGAACACCGTGCTGTTTCCCGGCATGGTGCTGCCGCTGCACATCTTCGAGGAGCGGTACAAAACCATGATCAATCTCTGCCTGGCGGAGCATCAGCCTTTCGGCGTAGTCCTGATCAAGGAAGGCAGCGAAGTCGGTGGCACCCCCATCCCCTTCGACGTGGGCACCATGGCCGCGATCAAGAGCGCCAATGTCGTCGAGGACGACAAGCTGGACATCGTGGCCGTGGGCTTGAACCGCTTCAAGATCGAACGATTGGTCACCACCGAGGCCTATCTCAGCGCGGAAGTCTCCGAATTTCCCATTCGGAAAGGCAGTCGGGCCACGGCGGCCGCCATGGCCCGGCAGGTACGGCCGCGCTTTCTGGAATACGTGGAATTGTTGGACAAAGCGGCCAATCTCAGACTGAAAATGGACGAGGTGCCCGAAGATCCGGAGACGGTGGCGGCTTTGGTGGCCATCGCCATGCAGATCGAGCTGCGGGACAAGCAGCGCATCATCGAAAAGGAATTGGTGGAGGACATGCTGAAGACGGAGATCCGGATCTTGATCCGGGAACATCTGATCTTGAACTTCGTGCTGGACACCAAGGACGAGGCGGACAATCTCAGTTTTGGACCTACCGGCCAGTTTTATCCTAATTGAGAAGGTT
>DAOUKB010000098.1:0-43492 GCA_034421855.1 Anaerolineales bacterium | reverse complement strand
GGTCCCAAGGATCGCATGGATGCCGGTCCGCATTTGGTAACCCCGTTGCAGCTCCCGGACGGCCCGGCGGTGCTGGTGGATCGGGGTTGGTTGTCGGCGGAATACGACACCCCGGACCGGTGGGCCGAATTCAACGTACAGTCTGAGGTCCCGATGACGGGCATCCTGCTGCCCGGCTCCCCAGTCCGGGATCCGCAATTTCTGGCGCAGCAAGAGCGGCCGGTGCTTTTCTGGTCCAAGATGGACTTGGCCGAAATCGAGAGCCAGATGCCTTATGCCGTGGCGCCTTATTACCTACATTTGGAACCTACCGCCCCCGAAGCCGGCATCACCTATCCCGTCAAGACCTGGTACACCCTGCGTACCCCGCCCAGCATGCACGCGGGCTATATGGTGCAGTGGGTGATGTCCGCCGTCACGGTCGCCTTTCTCTACCTGCTGATCGTGCGCTTTCTGGAACGACGCGCACAAATCAAAGCCGCCGAAGAAACCACTGCCCCTTCAGCCTGGGAAGCATAGGCCATATCATGTTGGATATTCCTATCTTTGCCGTCATTTTGATGATGGCCCTGGGTTTCGGAATCGTGCTCTTCCTGATCAAGATCACCCTGCCCCGCATCTTCCGCAACGTGCTCGATCACTACGGGCGTCGGCTGGAACTGGCGGAACAGGTCATGAATACACGACGAGCCCCTTTGGAATGGGTGACCAAACACGTGCGCCAGCTGGCGGAAACTGCCGATGTGGCCCAGCGAGAACGGATTCAGAACCGTGCCGTACGTCTGAGCATCAAGAGGCTGGGAGCGGTCATCAATTTTCTCAAGAGCGCCAACATCTTCGATTCGCCGGAAACCAAGCGCACCGTACTCAACGAACTGGTGCGGGTCAGACGGGAATGGCAGGAGCATGGCTGGTCGCACGTCGAACCGGATCCCAACTACGTCTTCCTGCGGAATCGGCCGGACGAGGGGCAAGAGAAGGAGCAGGCCGAATCGAAAACTCTCTGATTTGCTCGCACTTCCTTCCTTAGAGGTCCGGATCCCATGAGGAGGGCGCAAGGAAAAGCGAGCGGCAACGGAGCCGCCGCGGCGGCCCCGATCGGGGCATGGAGGATCCGGCGAGTTGGTCCTGCGCCTTGATGTGCTTTCCGCGGACCGCGGACCCGGCTTTGGCGGTCGACGCCGCATCGGCACCGTGGCCATGGACCTGAACTCCGCGTTCCGCTTTGGCCGTGGAGGCGGCAAACGACGGGATGGGGAAGCGATCGCCTCCCCTGTCTCTCGTTCCAGACCGGCCGGCCGCGCGACTGCATGCAGAGTTGCGGATCCAAGGGTATTGGGGCCGACACGGCGGGATCAGGACACTCGGAACGCCGTCTCGGCTCCCACGCGCGGCGCGCTGTCGCCCGGACCTTCGGCATCCTGTGCGCTGTGGCTTTGCTCCTCGGAATCCTCCGTACCATGCTCGTCGGCACCGACCTCGGCGTGAGGGGTCCAGCCGTCAAACGTCTCCGTGGTGGCCCGCAGCCTCACTGCAGTCGTCTGACCGGGTCGGAGATCCACTGGAGTGGTGGGACCCAATTCCACACCGTTCGACAGGTGCACTTCCACCCGAACCTGCGACAAGATCGCGTCCGTGACGTTCTCTACGGTACCCACGAATGCATTGTTCCCCGCCTGGTAGCCGATGATCAGTCGGGCGCCTTTGCGGACCGTGTCGTAAGTCTCGTCCAATGTCAGGAAGCCGTCTGATTCTTCCCTTCCGGATGCACCGCTCTGGACATTGTCCTGGGCTGCATCCCGCGCCGCATGCGCACCGTCGCCTTCAGATCCATGCTCCACGCCGTGTTCGCTGCTGCTTTCGATTCCCGTTGCACAGCCGCCTATCCCGGCTGTCGCGGCGAAGACCACCAGCACCAGCATCATTCTCATGTCTCGCCGGGAGGGATTCCGGCCTGCCGTCCCGTCGTCTACTCCGCGTAGAGCATTGAAGCCCGGCGGGGTGCACGTGCCGAGAAGCCTGTCGACGTTTCGGGCCAGCTGCTGCAACATAGTCTCTCGTCCTATTGGGATTTGTCGAGCGGCGATGCTTGCGGGGGATGTGCATTCTCTCCGCTCCTCGTAAAGACCCCGTGACGGGAATCTAAGCACACGGTGCAGAAAGCCGAGGCGCTGCCTCGATCTTGTACTTCCCCGTACCCCTTGCCAAGCACGACCGTCGCCTCGACCGTCGTCGGATCGGCTATGGGCGTCTGGAGGCCGCCTCCCCTGGACTCGACCGGTACGACGCCGGAGACGTCTGGCCTCCCGTGGTGGCACGCCACGGCCCTCTCCGTGTATGCATGGGCAGCAATGTTTTCCGCTCCGGGAGGTGGGGTAGGGCGACGACAATGGCGCAAGAAGATGGGCCGCGATCCCGTGCGACGGACTAGATGTCGTAATCGATTTCTGGCAGAGAGGAGGCCACTTCGGCCTTGACTCGCTGCGAGCGACCATTCGGGAAAGTAGACCGGCGAAGGATACACTCTGCATTCGGCGCCTTGTAGGTACCGACTTTTGCGGCGATCGAAGCAATACCCTTCCGTGCAGCGGCTGTAGCGAGGGTATGTCGCGGCCTTGCCTGCAAGAGGATGCCCGATCCCGCCCGGATCGTATCCGGTCTGGATCCGGTCCAACCCGACTTCGGACCGCAACCCGTATGGGAGGAATCCCTGAATCGTACTGTCGTTTCCGACCTGTTCGAACACACCCAGATCACCAAATGGCTCATTTGGTTGCTGATGTTGCTCTCTGCGGCCTTGGCCAGCGCCGCTCCGCGCATGGCGCTGGGCGTTCTGCTGCCCGAAATCGTGCACGATTTGCATTTGAATCTGGTGCAAGTGGGTCTGATCTGGGGCACCGAGACCCTGACCGGCATCGTCGCCTCGGTCTTGGGCGGCAGTCTCAGCGACCGCTACGGCGCACGTGCCTCGCTCGTAACTGGATGCGTGCTGGCGGGCTTCTTCGGTCTGGTGCGTAGCTTCGCACCCAATTTCGGTTTCCTGCTGGCGTCTTCCTTTCTGGTGGGCCCTTTTGCGGCTTTGATTCCCATCAACCTGCATAAGGCGGGAGCCCAAGTATTCCCCCTGCGCCAGCTCGCCATTGCCAACGGAGGGGTGTCCGTGGGCATGGCTTTGGGCTTCGTGACAGGAGCCTTCACGGCTGCCACCTATCTGTCGCCCGCCTTGGGCGGATGGCACAACGTGATGCGGCTGACGGGTGCGGTCAGCATACTGCTAGGCCTGATATGGGCTTGGTTGCCGCGCGGGACCGGAGTGGCCAACACAGATCCGCAGGCGACTCAAACCAGCATGACGGCGAGTATTCTCCATGTCTGGGGCATTCGCGATGTCCGCATCATCTGTCTGGCGGTTCTGGGGTACGGCGCCTGCGTGGAAGGAATGCTGGGATTTCTGCCCTTGTATCTGCGCAACATGGGTTGGGTGGAAAGCCGGGCCGATCTGGCCCTGACTACCTTTCACATCGCCAGCATGGGGGCCACGATTCCCCTCACTCTGTTGTCGGATCGCTGGCAAAATCGCCAGTGGTTCCTGGTGCTGGGATCTTTTCTGCTGGCCAGCGCGGCGGGCCTGGTACCCTTTCTGCCGGACGGCGCCTTGTTTGCCGCTATGCTGGCCGGCGGTGTCATGCGGGACGCCTTCATGAGCATTTTTATTACCCGTCTGATGGAGAGCCCAGGAGTGGGCCCCAAATATGCCGGCGGCGCCTTGGGCTTGGCCATGACCGGATTGCGTCTCGGCGGCGCTCTGTCTCCGCCGGTCGGCAATGCACTGGCGGGTGTTTGGACGGGAACTCCGTTTTTGTTCTGGGCTCTGTGGGGCGTCGTGCCCATTCTCGTCTTCGCGCGGTTGCGGGATGTCCGACCGGCAGAGCGGGCTCGACTCCCTGCAAATTAGGGTTCTGCCGGGAACGCCAGGTTCTGCCTCGGCGGCGGGCCTCAGAGGCTGCCGGGAGATTGTCGTTCGTTACGGCTTCCTGGTTTCGTAGGCCGACATCCGGACATTGGGTCGCCCCGAGGCGGTGCCAGGCGCGCCAGGGGCGGCCAAGGGCGCGCGTTGGCCCTCCGCAACGTGAACGAGGCGGCCCGTTTCCCCGCGTGTGCCCCACAGGGACGTCGTCGGACACGGCCTGCGCTCGGCGCAAGTACATCATCGACCCGATGCTCGTGCCGATGCGATGTCGACCGGCAGGGGTCGCCTCCGAGGCTGCGGAGGCCGGTGGGCCGGCCGAAGCGGCAACTGTCGGCCTGAGCCCGTATTCCCGCGGTACACTCCTGGTCGCCCGACGGGTTCGTGACTGCAAGGACCGGCAAGGCGTTTCCGTCCCGGACTGGGTACGCGGTCGGTCTCGGGTACCGCCACCCGCCATCCGCATCGCCGTCAGCCGACGGGGTCCGCGGCACGCACCGCGGCGACGTCATAGGTGCCGCGCCACAGCCAGAACGCCCAGCCCGTCGCCAGCACTAGAAAACAGGCTGCCAGGATGACGAACGCGCCGGCAATTCCCAGGCGCGGATTTTCCGTGATCAGGGCCGGCATGATCACGCCCAGAATCCCCATGAGATTGAAGAGGAAAAATTCGAAGGCCAACATGTGTTCGCGCAGACGAAACGGAGTACGACTGAGTAGCAGCTGCGTAGAAAACGTCCAAATGAGCACGGCTCCCACGGAACGCAGGGACACTCCCAACAGTAGAACGCCGAAAGGCGGTACGGGGGCTTGCAGCAACATGCCCAACGCCACCACGAGGTACGAAAACGTGATGGCATGGCGCATTTTACGATGGTCGTTGCCCGTGAACAAGCGGACCAGAATGGGACTGAAAAAACTCACCAGACCGCCGACCGAAAAGATGTAGCCCAACAGGAGCGCGCTGGGCCCAATATGGGGATAACGCTGACTCAGCAGGATCTGCAGTATTTGGGTCGGAATGAAACTGAACACCGTGACCGCCGTCTTTTTGGTGGAAAGCCAGAGGAAATCCTTGTATCTCCACAAAAAACGCCACAGCACCGCATAGGACATATGCGCTGCGGACTGTGTCTGGGCGGACTGGGGCGAAGATTGACTGCGGCGTACCGCTTCGGAGGCAGGTTGGTACTTCAGTTGCAGCAGGCATGCGGCAGACAATACGAAAGTGGCCGCATCGATTACGAACGCAGTGGTCGTGCCTAAGGCCGTAGTCACCAGACCCCCTAGGGCCGTGCCCAAAGCAATCATGCCGGTCCAGCTGAGAGAACCCAACGTGTTGGCGGCTCCCAACTCCTCTTCGTTCGCCACCAGATTGGGGAGAATGGCCGTGCGAATGGGAAAGAAAATCCCGCCCAGCAGCGCTTGGAGCCCAATCAGCAGATAAAACAGCCCGAGATGCTCCGGAGTCCGTATCAGCAACAGCCCCAATACCAAGAAACACCGCGCCAAGTCCGATGCGATCAGGAATGTCCGGCGGCGCACGCGTTTCACTACCCAAGGCGCCAGGGGAGCTCCCAGCACAGGGGCCAGGGTACGCACGCCCACCAGCAGACTGATCGTGAAGCTGGACGGCGCCAGTCTGTTGACTATCTCGGTAGCGGCAATGAAGTTGAACCAGTCGCCGAAAAGGCTGACGACCAAGGAAAGCACCAGATAGCGAACGTTGGCGTTGTGGCGCAAGAGCGTCGCATACTGGATCAGATTGTTCTGGATAAGGTCGTCTCCTCGGTATGGTTTGAGGCAAAGAGGCGCCAGGACGACTAGGACAACAAGAAGCGGGGCAACGGCGCTTCATCGGAAGGCCGAACCCAAAAGCCGCAGGATACACTGAACGGCTCTGCCGCGCCACGTCCCGGATGGCATGTCGGCGACGTCGACCAAGACGGATGCGGAGAACGAGCCCAGTCCTGTCCGTTACGGGCAGTGGGCGTTTTCGTCTGTCAAGATCACGATCTATGGTCCCGACGACCCGCGATTCCAGCTGCCCAAAATCGACGACAGGTTGCACATAGCCGTATCCGAACGGTCAGTCCAGGCAGGCGTACGGCACGTCGTATACGGGAACAGGCAAGCGGACCGACGGCAGGTAGCCATGGTCCGCGAGCACGGGATCGACACCCCCGCGGAGAGTTCGGCATTAGGCGCAATCGCAGGGGGGCGGACGTCGATATCAAGACCCGGGCCTTGTGCGCCCATGGGCCCGTCCTCGGCGCAACGGCGGCCGATTCAAAGCGGGACCGCATATGGCCGCCCGCTGCTTGGTTCCGCACATCGAACGGATGGGACAGAGGGCGGGCATGGATCGGATCCGTCCCCAGGGGCGTCTGCAAACGCTCAACCAGGCGGGACAGGCCGTGTATAGGAACGCAGTTCCTACGATCGTCATTGTGCTCGACATGGTCTCCCGGCCAGGCGCTTGCTCCGACAATGGAAGGACCGCGATGGCCCCGGGACTACACTTTGATCGCGCCCGAGGTCAGACCTTCCACAAACCAGCGACTGGTGAAGAAGAACAGGATCACCAAGGGCACGGATCCAATCAGCAGCCCCGCCATCAGAAATCCGTAACGGGTGAAATTCTCGACCTGATAGGACCAGAGGCCGGGAGTCAGGGTTTGGCGTTCCAGCTGGGATATCGTGAGAGCCGGCCAGATGAGATTGTTCCAGGTGCCCAGGATGTTGAGAATGGCCGTGACGCCCAGCATCGACTTGGACATAGGCAGCGCAATCCGGTAATACCCCTGCCATTCGCTGGCGCCGT
This sequence comes from Anaerolineales bacterium, assembly GCA_034421855.1. Lineage (GTDB taxonomy): Bacteria > Chloroflexota > Anaerolineae > Caldilineales > Caldilineaceae > Bin34. Next base: position 36,701 of record DAOUKB010000098.1, on the reverse strand, counting down.
CGATGCGCGCGGCGTCGAACAGCTCTCTGGGCAAACTCTGCAGGTAGGTACGCAGTATGAATATCGCGAACACCTGACCGCTGGCCACCCAGGGCAGGATCAGGGACCAGCGCGTGTTGAGCAGCGACAGGTTCTTGACCAGCACGAAGGAAGGGATCAGGGTCAGGGTGGCCGGTACCATCATCAAGGCCAAGACCAAGTAGAAAAAGAATTCGCGCCCCGGATAGCGCAGGACGGCAAAGGAATAGGCCGCCAGGGATCCCAATACCAGCACTCCGATCACGGTCAGGCCCGAGGCGAAGACGCTGTTGAACAGGAACATCCTGACGATTTCCCACGCGGACACGTAGTTCCGCCAATGCAGAGGCAGGGTGGGCAGAAAGGGCACGCGCGCGAATTGCGGAATCGTCTTGAAAGAGATGAAGAACGCCATCACCAGCGGCAACAGCGACAGCCCGCACAGGATGGCGAGCACCAGCACGCGCCAGACGTCCCGGGTCCGGAAGCGGCTGGAGGTGCGATAGACAGACATCTCGACGCCGTCCCTAGAATTCCTGGGTCGAAATGTACTTCATGTTGATCAGCGTCAACACCAAGGTCAGCAGAAACAGGACTACGCCTATGGCGGAAGCATATCCCATCTTGTTGATGCTGAAGGCGTTCCAGAACATCCACATGCCAGGCACCATCGTCTTGTTGATGGGGCCGCCTTGAGTCATGGCAAAGACCGCCGTGAATTCCTGTACGCCCCACATGATGGTCAATACGGTCAGCAATTTGATCTGGCCTGTGATGAGGGGAAATTCGATGGACCACAAAATGCGCCAGTTGTGCGCCCCGTCGATTCTGGCGCTCTCGACCACTTCCGCCGGGATTACCTGCAGTCCCGCCAGCAGGATGAGAATCGCGACCCCGTCCACCCAGGGAAAGTTGCGCAACATCACCGCGTACAGGGCCGTGTTGGGATCGGCCAGCCAGGCCCGGGTCCATTGCTCCAGTCCCGTGGCGATCAGCAGCATGTTGAGCGGGCCGACCGTGGCGTCGTAAATGAATTTCCAGAGCATCAGCAGTACGATAGCCGGAATTACGACCGGCAATATGGTGAGAAAGCGGAAGAGGTACTTCAGGCGCCGGCTGATCATCCGATGCAGGAGGATGGCTACGAACAAGGAGACGAAGATGGTGGAGAGCACGTACCACAGCGACAGCTGCAGCATGTTGCCCATGGACTGCTGAAACACCCGGTCCTGGGTGAAGAGCTTGACGAAGTTGCCCAGCCCCACCCAGTCCGCGTCCAGGCCCGGCGCCCAGTCGAACAGGGAACGATACAGGCCTAGAAAGGCTGGATAGTACATGAAAACGGCCAGCATGACCATAGTGGGCACCAGCATCAGGTACCCTGTGCGGCCTTGCCAGATCCGTCGTCCCAGCGACGGATGTCGGGGTTTGTGCGGAATGGCCATGTCGCAGCGCGGAACGAGTAGGGACGGCGAGCCGAGGGACGGCAGACGGAGAGGTTTCCGTGCTGCCGTCCCTTGCAGGTGCGAACTCAGCAGGTCAGGCCTTCACGGGCGATGAAGCGCTCGGCATAGGCGTCGAAAGAGGCGGTAATGGCCGCGATGGCGTCGTCCTGCGAAAGTTGATCCAGCAGGTAAGCCCGCCAGGCTTGGCCGATCGGTTCCGCCGCTTCGGCATCCAGTTTGACTTCTTCGTAAATGAACATCTGGGTTTCCCCGATCTGCGTCGTCAGCAGCTCGAAGGGTTCCTGGAACCGCGGGTCCACGGGCACGTTCTTGACGTTGGGCATCGTCGTGCCGATTTCCGACTGAATACTGTAGAGATTGTCCGGCACCGAGATGAACTGCATGAGATCTACGGCATTCGCCAGCACGCCGTCTTGCTCCGCCCGCGTGGCGATGGCCATCTGATCCCCCACGGGTCCGCCTATCGGCCAGGCGGGAGTCGGCGGATCCGTCACGAAACTGGACGAGGCGGAAGTCAGGAGGGGCGCAAAGAAAGTGTCCCATTCGAAGTCCACCAGGGGATCGGTCAACAGCCGCGGGAAGGACCAGGTGCCGTTTTCCATGATGGGTTCGTTCTTGGTGAGGAATTTGGCATGGGAATCGGTCGCTTGGGTGGTCCAGTCCTGCGGCCGGTACTGCACATTCATTTTCCAGAGCCGCATCCATTCCCGGTACTGGTCCGAGTCGGGCACGTAGATCTGATTCTCGATGGCGCAGGCCACTTCCTCGTAGCTGGCATTGTCGCGATCCGGATTGACCAGCGGTTCGACGTCGCGCGCGAACACCATGCCGCCCAATTGCAGTCGATACCAGTGGTCGGTGTCGGAAATGCGTCCGGTCCAGCCGCCGTAGGCCCGCACCCCTTCGTCCAGGAAGGCCTGACAGACCTCCAGGAACTCGGCATAGGTGGCAGGTCCGCTCAGGCCCAATTCCTCGAACCAGTCCACGTTGTAATAGAAGAACGTGGTGATGAGGCCGAACACCAAGTTGTGATAGCCCTCGCGCATCAGGGTTTCCCGGGTAGGGATGGGATAGAACTGGTCGACCCAGCGTTCGCTGCCGACTTCCCCCGAGGGAATATGGGGGTTGGGAGCTTCCATGAAGGGGGTCAGCTCCTGCCACCAATTCTTGTCCAGATCGTCCTTGACATGCCAGTGGGCCTGGGGCGTGATGTGGGGAATGGTGCCTGCATTCTGTTGGGCCACCGTCCACTCCCGAAAGCCCATGCCTTGGGGGACTCGGATCCATTCCACCGCGGTGTTGGGAGCAGCCTCTTGATACGCTTCCAGGACCTGCAGGATATTGTCGTGGGGGATGGGGTTGTCTTCGCTGCGTTCCTGGGACAGGGTCGGCGTCCAGCCTCCCCAATACGCGATCAGATCCGTCACTTCAGCGCCCTCGGCCCCATCTGCCGGACCGGGCACGACGGCACATGCGGCCAAAGCACCGGACACGGATGCCATGCCGGCCAGTTGCAAGAAAGTACGACGTGAAACGTGCATGTTCTTATTTCTCCCTGTTCTGTAGGCGCAAAAGCATCGCCGGAAATGATGCTTTCCAACTAAAAAGTACCATCAATACAGGGAATACAAAAACGCGGTGATCGAAGCCCGGTGCGACCGCATGACCATTGCCTGGCGAATTGCCGCCCGCGTCGTGGGCGGCCGCCGGCAGTCTTCCGGGCAGTATCCGGTTCCATAGCACTTTCGGCAAGCAGTAGTTTCGTCCCTCCGGCAGTGTCTGCATAGGGGACGAAGTCTTGTGGACGGCGCGCAGCGTACCCGGCAGGGGAGGATCACGGACGGCACGTAGACCGGACCCCAACAGGAAGCCGGGATTGCTCTTCGTCCAGAGATCGACTTGGTAAGGTTATGGCGACGCAGCGCATCACCCGCGTCCGCCTCGCCTCGCCCGACGGAGGCGGGTCTTTATGCCGCCGCGGCGAGATCAGAGTGGCCTATGCATTGTAATATTCCGATCGTCCGTCACGCCGTGTGCACCCCTAGCTGCAGCGCGACGATCGATCGCAAGCGCGCTCCGTGCGCACTGGGTTTCGCTAGAATCTGCCGACGCTCTGGGATTCGTGACATCCATGCAGAACGGCTTAAAAAAGAGGTAGGCTCGTGACCATTCCCCGTCCAGAACATCCCCGCCCGGATTTCCGCCGCGAGCCTTGGATCAATCTCAACGGTGCATGGCACTTCAAGTTCGACGAAAATCTGGTGGGCGAAGGCCTGCGTTGGTATCAGACCGGGACTGTCGGGCGCAGCGGCAGTACCATCGTGGTGCCCTTTCCCTGGGAGAGTCGGTTGTCCGGGCAGGGCCGCACCGATTTCAAGGGGGCCGGTTGGTATGAACGGGACGTTACGATTCCCGCGGCATGGGCCGGTTTGGACCCGATTCTGCACTTCGGCGCCGTGGACTGGGAGGCCCGTGTGTGGGTCGACGGCCAACTGGTAGCCGAACACGCCAACGGGTATCTGCCTTTTTCCTGCAACCTGCGGGACGTGGCGGCGGCCGGCGCCACGGTCCGTTTGACTGTACGCGCCTTCGACATTGCGGACGCCGCTACGCTCGTGGGCAAGCAAGTGCCGCGTTGGTACACCCACAGCAGCGGCATTTGGCAGACCGTCTGGTTGGAAGGAAGGCGCTCCAGCCATATCCAGGAAATACCCATCGTCCCCGATCTGGAACAGATGCAGGCCCGGGTGTCGGCTGTCGTAGAGGTGCCGGTGGGCAGCCGGGCCCGGTTTGAACTCAGTTCGCCCCAGGATCTGTTCGAGACGGTAGGCTGGGAGCAGGTCGTGGAGGACGGCCACGCACGGCCCGAGGTGGAAATCTCGATTCCCGAGGCCAGGCTGTGGACTCCGGACGATCCGTTTCTCTATGAAGTAGTGGGCGCTCTGTATATTGCAGGCCAAGGGGAAGTGGATCGGGTCTCCACCTACTTTGGCATGCGCAGCGTCGGACGCGCAAAGTGGGAGGCCAATCCGTTCGAATATCTCACCTTGAACGGCCGCCCCGTCTACCTGCGGGGCGCCCTGGATCAGGCTTTTCAGCCGGATGGTCTCTACACCTACCCTTCGGACGCGGCGATCCGGCGGGACATGGAGCTGGCCAAGGAAGCGGGGCTCAACATGTTGCGCTGCCACATCAAGATCAACGAACCGCGCTATTACTACTGGGCAGACAAATTGGGCATACTCGTTCACTACGATATGCCCAGCCCGGATCTGGACTCGCCGCGGATGCGCCGGATCTGCGAGGAGACCGTGCCCGCCATGATCCGGCGGGACTTCAACCATCCTTCCATCATGTTGTGGATTCTGTTCAACGAAACTTGGGGACTGGCCCAGCAGCAGACGAAGGAGGGCCAGGAATGGCTGCGCCGGATCGTCCGCAGCGCCCGGGCTCTGGATCGCACCCGCATGGTGGAGGACAATTCGCCCTGCCGTTACGACCATGTGGAAACCGACGTGAATTCCTGGCATTTTTATATCAACGACTACGCCCGGGCCCGTACCCACGTGCAGCAGGTGGTGGATCGGACGTTTCCCGGTTCCGCGTTCAACTACATCGGCGAAGGCAACGTGCAAGGCGCCGAACCCCTGATGAACAGCGAATACGGGGGCATCAGCGCAGCCATGGGAGACATGGATATCGCGTGGTGCTTCAAGTACCTGACCACAGACATGCGCCGTCATGCCAAAATCTGCGGCTACGTCTATACGGAACTGACCGACATCGAGTGGGAGCACAACGGCTTCTACAAATACGATCGCACGCGCAAGGTCTTTGGTTACGATGCATTTGTGGAGGGGATGACCGTCGCGGACCTCAACGCGCCGCTTTTTGCCGGCTTGGACGCGCCCCCTTGCCAGACGTTGGCGCCAGGAGCCGATTTCTCGGCTCCCGTCTTTGTTTCCCATTGGGGCGATGCGCTTGCCGAGGCCGTTCTGGACTGGCAGGTAACCCTGGTAGACCGCCTCGGTGCAGTGCAGACAGGCCCCGGCGGCCGTTTTGAAGTGATACCGCGGCAATACGACGTGACGACTTTGCCGGAGCCTCTGGCTTTTGCCGTGGGGGACGTGGAAGGATTGGCTACCGTAGCCTTGCGTTTGCGGGACACGGCAGGCAACTGTCTGCATCGCAACTATGTGAATCTGGAAATCTCCCGGGGGCTCTCGCCCCGGGTGGAAGTTACGCCGCAAGGCGCTGTTGCGCGGTTTGGTCCCGCAGACTTTCAGGACTGCAGCTGGCCCGTTCCGGGAACAGGGGCGGGCGGCAGCAAGATCAGCGGCCCGGGTCCAGGCACGTTGGACTATGCCGTGCGGATTCCGGACGCCGTGGAGTTGGACAATCTGCGCAGCCTGGAGCTGAAGCTGGAGCTGGGTTCCCGCGCTCACATGGGAGAAAAACTCTCCTGGCCGCCGCGCCACGGGCGGCAGCACACGCCTCAGACCATGGAAAAGCAGTTTCCGGGGACAGTGGATGTATACCTGGGAGACGTCAAGGTGCGGAGGCTGCATCTGGAGGACGATCCGGCCGACGCCCGCGGGGTGTTGAGTCATCATTACGCGTTCGAACCGGGCTCTTACGGTTATCTGCAGAGCGTAGTGGTGACTGGGCAGGAACTGGAAAACGTGGTGCGCACCGTGCAGAACCGCCTTTTGACCGTGCGCCTGGATTCCCGATCTGCCGGTTCCCCGCGCGGCTTTTCGGTCTACGGGGAACGGGCCGGCAGATATCCGCTGGACCCTACTTTGATTTTCCGTTGATCGACCCGGAGCGGCTATGTCCAAGACCACCTACGAGGACATCTACGCCATGGTGCGGCAAGTGCCCAGGGGCCGGGTGGCGACCTATGGGCAAATTGCCCTGCTGGTAGGCCGCTGCACGCCGCGCATGGTGGGGTATGCCATGGCCGGTCTGGATTTCGATTCGGACGTGCCCTGGCACCGGGTGATCAACCGCCTGGGACGCATCAGTCCGCGGGCAGGCGACGGGGCGGAGTTGCAACGGGAACTGCTGCGCCGGGAAGGCGTAGGTTTCGATGTCGAGGGAGTCATTTCCCTGCAGCAATACCGCTGGTCGGGTCCCCATGCCGCGGTACCGGACGGGGCGCCGCAATAGGCGCCGGATCGCGACCGGACTGCCTGGGGAAACAGTACCTGAACCCGAAAGGAATTTGCCATGAAAGCCATTGTTGTACAGAGCGATCGACCCGGCCGGCCGCTGGCATGGACCGAAGTGCCGGATCCGGAGTATGCAGCCGACGAAGTCTTGGTAGACGTACAGGCCACGGCCCTGAATCGGGCCGACCTGATGCAGCGGGCCGGCAACTATCCCGCGCCGCCGGGGGCTTCGACGTATATGGGTCTGGAAATGGCAGGTACCGTGGCGGCCGTGGGATCCGACGTTTCCGATTGGCGGCCCGGAGACAGAGTGTACGCCTTGCTCACCGGCGGAGGGTACGCGGAGCGAGTCAACGTCCCCGCGGCCATGCTCTGGCCGATGCCCGACGAATGGGCCTTCACCTATGCCGGCGCGATTCCGGAAGTTTTTCTCACGGCGTATCTCAATCTCTTCCTGGAGGCCGGACTCCAAGCCGGCGACACCGTGTTGATGCACGGCGGAGCCAGTGGAGTGGGTACGGCCGGCATTCAAATGGCCCGTTACGCCGGCTGCCGTGTGCTGGTCACCGCCGGCACGGAAGAGAAGACGGCGCGCTGCCGGGAATTGGGCGCGGACTTGGCCGTGAACTACAAAGCCCAAGATTTCGTAGAAGAAATTCGGGACTTCACCGACGGAGCCGGCGTAGACGTGATCATGGACATGGTGGGCGCGGCCTATCTGGAACGGAATCTGAGCCTGCTTAAGGTGTACGGTCGGTTAGTGATCATCGCGCTGCTCGGCGGCGCGGCCGCGGAGATCAATCTGGGACGTCTCATGCGGCCCCGCTTGCGCCTGATCGGGTCGGTCTTGCGCCCTCGCAGCGTGGCGGAAAAAGTCGAGATCATGCGCAACTTTCAGGCGCAGTTCGGGCCACACCTGCGAGACGGCCGCATTCGGCCGATCATCGACTCTATCTATCCTATCGAGGAAGCCGATGCGGCCCAGGCCCGCATGGCGGCCAATCTGAACATCGGCAAGATCGTGCTGCAGACGCGCTGAAATCCGCCCTACGGGCCGGGGGACAGGCGTAGCAAGCAAAGAGCCGACGAGCATGGAATGGGCCCCTTGGGACTCGAACCCAAAACCCACGGCTTAAAAGGCCGTTGCTCTGCCAATTGAGCCAGAGGCCCACGCTCCGCCGACCGCCAACGAATATAGCACAGCAATAGGCGACATAGGTCAAATTTCGTGGCGGCTGCAGGGCAATCGCACCGGCATCGAAGTCCGCCCGTACTCTTGGACACATCGATGGTAGACAGTTCCGTCCTGGGCTGCACCAACCGACCGGCGGGGTTCTCTGCCGCCCGCTGGCTGCTCTGCATGGCGTCGCAGCAAGGAGATGCGGGACGACAGGAGCTCCGGGTCGGCTCGCTGATTTCTACGAGGGTATGTGAGAAGTCCCAATCAGAGGGAATCCACCGGCACCACAGCAAGGGGATCCGGGCCTGACATACCTAGACCTCCGCAGCCCTACCGGCCACGGCGGAGGCCTGGCTCCACCATCGACCTCGTCCTCGTCTGGTGCTCAGCTTGGGACCGCAAGCGCGGCGAGAATGTGCATGCAGCGGCCCTGGGGATTTTCAGAGGGACCGACGTATCGCTGGCTCCGGCAACACTAGGGAGAAGGAGGTCCCGGATGCATTCCAGCCACAGAACCGAGGTATCTCGTCACGGGACTTTAGTTGGAGGAGGTGGCCGACAAACTCGTGAAGCCTCTGGCCAAGAATCTGCGGGAAGCCGACGGCATCCCCTATCTTGACTCGATGTGCGACGTCGTTGCCGGGAAGCGGAATGCCGATGAATAGCACACAGCTAGGGGTGGACAACTACAGAGGTGTCCATCCACGTTCCTTGATGATGGCTGAAAATGTCTTTGAACTTGCATTAGAGCAGTCGATACGGATCAAGACCTTTCTGTTTCATACGAAAGCCGAGATATGCAAGGCATTACAGCCTGCCGGCCGCGCGGATATAGTTCGGGACACGGTCTCCTGTGACGGATTTCTCCAGCGTATTCCTGGCAAGTCCCAGTGCGGTCACTGCACCTCATGCATCCTACCTAGACAGTCTCTGTACACGGCTGGACTAGAAAAGTGTGACCCGGTAGAGAGGTATTATGACGATGTGTTGAGCAATCCGACTAAAACCAAATATACGTATGGATTTAGCGTAATGTGCTCGCAGATCGACACGATCGCCGACTGCCTTGTCTCCGACGATCCTGGGAACTCGTTGACGGCCGAGTTCCTTGAGTTGGCCAGGACCCTCGCCGAGTTGGTTAAATACCAAGGCCGTGCAGATGTACTCAGGGCACATCGGATCCGTTTGTTTCGAACATATGTATATGAGTGGACAGCATTCTCGGCACCCTTGAGGTTCACGGCGTAGAGGAGCCGCCGATGCAGCCACATGTGCTTGAAACTGCCGATCCTAGAGTCCTAGGGCAGCGTCTGCAAGAGGCCCGAAAAGCCCGGGGACTTACCCAGCAAGAAGCCGCCGACTTTTTGAAGGTAGCCCGAACTACGATCACGGCACTGGAAAAGGGCGACCGGCGACTTCGCCCCGATGAACTCATACAACTGGCCAAACTCTATGCTCGACCCGTAAGCAGGTTCGTAGGCGCAAAAGAGTCTATAGTCGATTTTACCGTGCAGTTCCGTACGGCTATGGCGCACTCGGGTCCGCGGCAGGCTCGGAAGGAGCTGCAGGAAGCAGTGCAAGAGTTCCAGGAGCTGTGCGAGAACTATTTGTACTTGGAGAAGTTGAACGGTATACGATGGCGTCCCAGCTACCCTCCCCAATACCCTATCGCAGGAATCTCTCCGGAAGACGCGGCAGAGGATACGGCTTTGTCTGAGCGAAATCGTTTAGGTCTTGGTGACGGGCCGGTTCTGAACTTGAGAGAGGTCCTCGAGAACGACATAGGCGTCCGCGTCTTCTATACCCAGCTGCCTGCCCGGCTCGCTGGCATCTTCGCCTATACCGAAGAACTCGGCGGTTGCATTGCCGTAAACGCTCGTCACCCGGAGGAGCGTCGGCGTTGGTCGATGGCCCACGAGTATGGACGCTTTCTGACGAATCGCTTCCGAGCAGAATTGACATTGGATGTATACAAGCGGATTCCCGCCGCAGAAAGGTTTGCCGATGCCTTTGCCCGTTCCATGCTCATGCCCGCAGCGGGACTTCGCCGTAGGTTCTATCAAATATCCCGTGAGGCCGAGGGCAGGATCACGGCGGCAGATCTCTGCCGCATTGCTCATTACTACTTTGTCTCCGTACACGCGGTGATGTTGCGTCTCGAGGAATTGCGACTTCTGCCCCGAGGCACCTGGGAGCGGCTGTGCGACAGAGGATTCAAAGTCCGAGAGGCCCAAGAGGAGTCGAGCTTGGCTCTACGTTCTCACGACGATAGACTTTTGCCTCTCCGCTACCAGTTTCTCGCCGTGCGGTCTTACGAAGACGGGAATCTCACCGAAGGCGAATTGACCCGGCTTTTGTATGTCGACCGTGTATCGGCAAGACGCACTGTGCAGAAACTGACATATCCTTTGCATCTCCTCGACAAGGGACCAGTCGTGTCGCTCCGTTGACTGTGCCGGCCGCCTTAGGGGCCAAGACTCCTGAGACGGAGCCGGCCATCCGACATTGTGGCGCCGCCCGCTCCGATGCTCCTCCTAGAGGCATGTTGCCTTCTCAATCTCTACGCAACAGACCGCCTGCGAGAGATCGCAGTAACGCCGCCTCATCGACTCGGAGTCGCACAGTATGTACTCGCGCAAGAAAGCCTCTACGTCCGGCGGCCTGTTCCATCTGCCGCCCGCGAAGAGCGCATACGCATCGACCTGTCGTCCCTTGTGAGAGAAGACCTTGTGCAAGTACTCCACTTGGAGCATCCACTCGAGGAGAGGCTCTTCGTGGATCTGGCAGCTCTTGTAGATGACGGCGAAGCGACGACAGGTGCGATCGCACTTAATCGTGGATATGCCATCGCCATGGACGATCGCAAAGCTCGCCGGGTATTCACAGAACATATGCAAACGGTCCGTTTGATTTCGACCTTGGAGATCATGAAGAATTGGGCAGACAGGGCTACTGTCTCGAATGCCGAGCTACGGGCAGCCATGGTCAGGATTCGGTCGGGTACCGGTTACGTACCGAGCAAACGGGATCCGCTCTATGATTGGGGGCGCAAGCTAACGTATAGCGGCGCATCATGGTGCTGACCCGAGAAGTCGGTACCGGTCGCGTCTGTCTTCGATAGGGACGAAACTTCCAGACTACGGCAAGGTCCGGGTACACGAACGGCTGGGGAGGATACCGCTACGACCGGACGGCTTTCCCTGTGGCGGTAGTAGGCGACGTCTCTGGAGCGAAGGCTTTGGCGTTTGGCTCCGCTGCTTTGCGACGGCGACAAAGAGTACAATGCCATGGGCCCCGCGACCTTCTTTATCGGCAGGACGCAGGGCCGAGCTGAGAGAGGCAGGGATTGAACCTGTTCCGAGACAAGGACTATACCGCTGGAGGTCTGACGGTGGAATCCAGAGAAGAATCTGTATACAACTTGCTGGGGGTGCGTCCTGCCATCAACGCCGCGGGTCCGCGCACCGTGTTCGGAGGCTCCCGAGTTTCGCCCACGGTGCAGGCCGCGGCCGACGCGGCCAATCGTCATTTCGTGGTGATGGCCGATCTGCAGCGCCGTACCGGGGAATTGGTGGCGGAAAGGCTGGGGTCCGAGATGGGCCTGATCACACCCGGCTGCGCCGCGGCCATGACGTTGTCCGTAGCCGCGATCATGACCGGTACCGATCCCGAGAAAATTGCACAGATTCCAGACACCACGGGGCTGAAAAACGAGATCATCATCCAGAAGTGCCAACGCTATTCCTACGATCGGGCTCTGACCCTGTGTGGCGCCAAGTTGGTGGAAGTGGGCGACGCACAAGGAGCTTCCCCGGCAGAGGTCTCAGCCGCCATCAATTCCCGGACGCTGGCCATTCACTTCCTGGCTTCGGACCTGCATCCGCAATCTCTGACCTTCGAGGAGCTGCGCGACATCGCCCACAGTCACGCGCTGCCGATCATCGTGGATGCCGCCAGCGTGGTCTTCCCGCTGGAGCAGATGTGTTATTACCCGTCCCATGGCGCCGATCTGGTGTGCTACGGGGCCAAGTACCTGGGATCGTTTCATGGTACAGGACTGCTGGTGGGCAAACGCAAGTATCTGGAGGCGGCTCACCTGCATACATTCGTAAGTTTCGAGGTCAAGCAGAACAGGGCCTTCGGCCGACCCTTGAAACTGGACCGGCAGGACGTCGTGGCTACCATGGCTGCCATCACGGAATGGTGGGAGATGGACCACGAAGAGCGGCTGGCGGAGCTGGAGGCTCGAGGCCAAACCGTGATGCGGGCCGTGGCGGACGTGCCTTTCGTGACTGCAGCCTGGGTGACTGGACCCACCACGGTATTGCAACGGGTGGAGATGCAGGTCGGCGCAGACAGCCCCAAGACGTTGGAAGAGATTCAGGCGGAACTGAAAAACGGCGAGGTCTCCATCGAGACCGTAATCATCGAAGGCGCCTTGCAATTGATCATGAATCAACTGTACGAAGGGGAGACCGAGATCGTCGCTGCACGGCTGCGGGAAATCCTGACTGCCTAGCCAAAGCCTCTGATGCTCGTGGCGCAATGCAGATGTGTACGCTGCTGGTTTCCCTCCCGCCGTGAGCGAACAACCCAGTCTCCATTCCCGCAACAGGCCCCTGCGCTGCTGCAGGGCGTATACGCCCTGCAGCAGCCGTGATGGCAGCGCCGCCGCGACACCGTAAGACACCTTACGCAGTGCTGCCTGTCGGCCGGCCCCGACGCCAGGGAGCGACATTGGCTCTCGGCGGGACCAAGGCACGCACAGAGTCTGGTCGATCCCAGGGGCAGATCACCGCAAACGTCGCGTATTTTCGGTCTCTGCACCAGCAGAGACCAGCGGAGTGCGCGCTCACAGGTCTCTGTTCCCTGGCAATCCAGGGCCGCCCGCGGCCACGTAGCCGCGACTCTCGCCCTTGGGGGAAGGACTTACCCAGAAAGCGAAAAGCCGGCCGGAACGCAGATAAAAACGGAACTGCACGGGTCTGTGCTGCAGCCGAGACAGATCCTCCGCTCCCTGCCAGCAGACTCGTACTTTGGTGGCATCCGTACGTAGGGGTCGGCACCGAGAACGGGTAAAAGGCGCGAGTACCTGACCCTGTTCGTCCAGCACCTCCGCGCGCATTTCGCCGCCCGCGGTCTGTATGTTCACGAACAAATGACTACCGGAAAACGTCACCAGGCGAGTAGCCAGCACACCTTCTGCAGTCCCGCCGTCCATGGAGGCGAAACCGTCCCGGCGCAAAGTAGCCAGTCCGGTGTGGCCTCCTGCGTACATGGCGTTGTCTTGCGCGAAGATACCGGTGTGGCCCGGCGCGAGCAACGGACTCCGACCCGAAAAAGCCGCGTAGTAGAACCAGAGTTCGTCGCCCACGACCAGGCACACGCCACCCGCGGCGTGGATATAGCCGTAATCCCAGGCTCCCCACTGGCGGCTGCAGGAAATAAAAGCCCTGCGATCGGGCCGGTGCCAATGGAATCCATCGCGGCTGTAGCCGAGTTGCAGGTCATTGATTTTGGGCTTTCCCAGGTATGCGGCGACCCGATTCTCGGGACCATAGTAGATAGCCCAGGCTCCCAGCAGCAGGCTTTCGTAGGCGACGACATTCAGATCGTACAGCTGCGGCGGATTGCCGAGAAACGGATCCGGACGGTCCAGCCGATCCACGCGGGCCCATTTGCGGACTGCCCCGGCCGGCCAAGCGCCGGCCGCCGTGAACTCTTCGTGTTCGTAGTAGGAGCGGGCGCGTTGGTCCCAGCCTTGCCGGATGCTGAACACGAAAGTCTCCCTGAACGGATTGTAGAAGAAGGTGGTGTTGTCTCCACAAGCGGAAGTGGGCCCCAGATCGCGAAAGTGCACTCCATCCGACGAGGCGTACATGTGCCCGGACCGGCCCTCGGCCCATCGCCAATAAACGAACATTTTGTACCGTGAGGCCGGAGCTGCTGCTGAATCCAGCCAGATCGCAGCTCCGTCGCGACGGTGCCCTGGGGGACGAGCCATGACCGCGTTGGTGCCGGGTACCACATCCAAGGCGGGTCTTTCCCAGTGCAGGCCGTCGGAACTGGTAGCCAGGGCGGTACCGTCGAACCAACCCGCGTGGTACCAGAGCTTGAATGTGCCGTCGGAAGGGTCGTACCAAGCCCCGTCGTTGAAAGGGCCGGCCAAGGGACAGTGTCCGCCGTTCAGTTCCAGCTCGGTCTCGGGAGCAAGCACCGGCGCGGCCGCATGAGGCTGGGCCGTGTGAAAGACCCGCGTCAGCGTGGTGTATTCGATCAGGAAATCGTCTACGAACAACTGCCGTCCGATGTCGATGGGGATCACCCTCGGGGGATGGGCAAGATAGGGAACGGGCAAGGGATCTGAGCCGGCGTGGATGGTCCGGGGCGGCCAGACCGCGGGCTCCTCGAGCCCATTGTAGGCAGTGGGGGACAAAATCTACGGCATCCTCTGCATAGTCGAGCCGAACTTTGTACATTCAGACCGGCCGGGTCGAGGCGTATGCGGACGGACTTCCAAGCACATGATCAAAGTGACGGCCGGGGGTCGTGTGTGGGCGCAGCCGGTCGTTGCTGTCCCGACTTGCCTCCGCAGGCCGTCTTGTACTCCATCGAGCCCGTCCGTTGTCTCACCTTCCGGACAGACTGTAGCAGGTGCTGCGGCGCAGTTTCGTATGTTGTACGTGCAATCTTTCCCGGCAGCTTTCCAGCGTCATGCGGGCAGACGTCGCCTTTGTGTCCTGGACACGATGCCCGACGCCCTCGGCGAAGAAAGCGATCGCATTGCCAATGCAGTCGATGCGCTCGCCCGAACCGCCCATGGGTTGCGTGCTGCACCGGGATCGGCGTACTCTCCCTATCGGGCCGGTCAAGGTCGCGTCGGGATGGTGCGCTAGCGCCCATACGGCATTTGCATCTTGCGGTACGGTTGCGGGTCTGCCCCGGCCGTTCTCGCTTTTTGGAGGCCTGGTTGGGCATGCGACAGATACGGTACCGCGGGGTGGCCACAGCCGCTTCCCGGCAATCCGTTCAAGACGCGGCGCCGTGCCGAACGCCCGGGAGAAAACAAACTTTGACGGCCTCGTGCCGGCGCAGCAGTTCCACACCTTTGCGGTATTCCTCCAAGGGCAACGTATGTGTCGCCAGCAACGAGAGATCCAGCTGCCCGGCACCGAGGAGGCTCAGGGCTTGGAGCGCAGCCTCCTTGGAGTGTCTGCCGTATCCCACCAGGGCCAGACCTTTGCGGTATTCTCGCAGACCGAATGCTACGTTGTCCCGCAGGACGCCGAACACATGGACGACCTCGCCGCACAGTTCCAAGAGTTTGGTGACGGAAGCCGCCAAGCCCGTACAATCCATGCCCGTATCCCACGGCGCCGAGGACCGGCCGATTGCTCCGAGCGCATGGGGGTCTAGGGCCTGATCTGCTCCGGCCCGGATTGCCAATCGGCGTCTTGCCGGCAGGGGGTCCAAGGCCAGAATCTCGCCGGCTCCGTAGAGGCGGGCCATTTGGACGGCGATGAGGCCGGCGGGCCCCAGGCCGCTGACGACCATCCTCTTGTCTTGCAGCGCCCGCATGTCCTGGAGCTGCGTCATGGAAACCTGGACGCACATGGCCAGTTCCAGGGAAACTGCCTGTGCCGCCGTCAGAGGGGAAGGCCGTTCTAGCAGATTTGCGGGATCGAAAGGAACGTACTGGGCGTAACAGCCCAAGCGCGCCTTGCCCGGGTCGCGCCAAGCGACGACTTCGGCGCCCGGCTGCCAAGTGTTCACCTCGGAGCCGACTGCGACTATTTCGCCTGCCATCTCATGTCCGGGTTGGCCTACGGGCAGAGGATATTCGAGCACGCCGCCGGGAAACATGGGTTCTCCGGCCAGCATGTGCAGATCCCACTGCGGACAGGTTGTGACCGCTTCCACCTTGACCAGAACTTCCCGGGGCGGGACTGCGGGCACGGGAAATTCCCGGCACGCGACCACCCCGGGTTCCGTAATCTGTACGGCTTGCATGACAGGCGGCAAATCAAGCATGGGCGACGGACGTCCAGTCCAGCACGACTCCCAGACAGGGCTCCGTCTGGGATTGAATGAGGGCCCAAGCCGCTGCAGCCTCCTGCACCGGAAAGCGATGGGTGATCAGCGGCAGCGTCTGCAGCTGGCCACTGCCAATCAGCTTGCGTGTCTCGTTCATCCGGGAACGGGTCCAACCGGCCACCGCATGCAGGGACAATTCCTGATTCCGCAATTCTTGCAGAGGCCACGCATCGGCGGTACCGTAGAAACCCGCCGACACGATCTGGCCGCCCCGCGCCATGAAAGGTTGCAGTTGCTGCAAGCCGGACACGGAGCCCACGGTATCCACCACTACCTGGAAGGGCGGCAAGCGCAGGTCTGCCAGCGCCGCGGGGAATTCTTGGCTGCGTTCGTGCACACGGTAGTGGGTAGGCGAGGTCCTGAATTTGGCCAGCCGATCCGTATGGCGGCCCACCATGACGACCCGGGCGCCGCGCAAAGACAGCGTCTGCGCAGCCCAGTGCCCCACCATGCCGTCTCCCATCACGACCACGGCGTCCCCAGGCTGCATCCGGGGACGGGTACCGCAGTTGTATCCTACTTGGGTCAGCACCATGCCGGCAAAGGCCATAGGCTCTGGGTGCGCCGGCAGTTTCCAGATCTGATCCCGGGTACCGACCGATGGCGAGACGTGACCGCCGGTCGCATGAAACATGCCGTCCACGCGGCCCGTGGCGGCAAAGACGGTTTCGCCGATTTGCAGGTCTCTGATGTGATCTCCCACCCACGTTACCTGCCCCGCCTTCTGGTATCCCGGGACCACGGGGAAAGGCAAGGCGTCTCCCGCTCGGAAGGCCGTGTCGCCGGCGATACGTTCGCCGCGCAGATAAGAACCTTCCGTGCCGTTGCTGATCCAGGAGTAGGTAGTCTCGACTACTACATCGTCCGGCCCCGGATCCGGGCAAGGTACGGATCTGAATTCCACCGCGTGGGCGCGGGGGAAAACGACAGCGTGCGCCTGCATGCGAAACGTGTGACCGTCCGAGGCGGGTTCCGCCTGGTCTGTGTAGACTTAAGGCCAGCGGGATACTGCCGTTAGGCAGCATGCACCAAGGGTTCAGATGCCTCTTAGAATACATGAAGCCGGGTGGGTTCCCAATTCGCTTTCCGACACGTCTGTGGGCCGTCCGCCGCACACTGCACCCCAAGGTCGACCGGAGACGAGAGGATGATGGCCAAGCTGTTGTGGCTGGCGGCCGCCGGCGCCATGGGCACGGTCTCTCGTTTTGCTCTGCTGACGACTGTGCAGCGGGTCTGGCCCCATCACTGGCCGGTCGGGATCTTGACCGTCAACACCTTGGGTTGTTTTTTGGCTGCCGTCGTCGTGTCCGGCACGAAAAGCCCTGGGGCGGGGTCCTCCGCGGTCACTGGGGTCGTGCTCACGGGCTTCCTGGGGGCTTTCACCACCTATTCCGCCTTCATCGTGGAAACCGGAGCCATCTTGCAGGAGGCCGGTTGGCGTTGGGCCGCCGCGTATATCGCGGCGCACATCCTGTTGGGAGGCGCGGCATTCGGCCTGGGTGGGTGGATATTCGGTAGGTAGAGGAAAGTCAATGGGCGGTATCTACAAATTTCTGACGGCTCCCATCGTGGAGACGCAGGGCCAGGTGCTGAACCTGGTGGATATTCTGATTACGATCGGCGTCTTTCTGGCCTTTTACGTGCTGGCCCGGGTCTTTTCGTACCAGTTGCAGAGAAACATCCTGCCCAGAGCCGGCATCAAAGGCTCGGCCCGGCGGCTGATGAACTCCATGGTCAGTTTCATCGTGCTGTTCGCCGGGGTATACACTGCCTTGACTTACATCGGCATCAACCTGTCCGTCATGCTGGTGCCCCTCGGGGCCGTCAGCATTGGCCTGGGGCTGGGCCTGCAGACGTTGGCCAGCAACTATGTCGCGGGCGTGGTGATACTCATCGAAAAGACCTTCAAGGACGGAGATCTGATCGACGTGGACGGAATCCGCGGGACGGTGCTCGAAACCGGACTGCGGGCTACCGTGGTCCAGACCTTCAACAATACCGAAGTCGTAATTCCCAATTCCATCCTGATCTCGCAGCGGTTGGAAAACTGGACCAAGACGGATACCGTAATCCGCGTGGATGCCATCGTGGGTGTGGCCTACGGCTCCAACATGCAGCAAGTACATGCCATCCTGCGGGAGCAGATCGTCACCCACGAAAATGTATTGACGGAGCCTGAGCCACGCACCTTTCTGTTGGAATTCGCGGATTCCGCCGTGAATTTTCGTTTCCTGTTCTATGTCGGAGAGCCGGCGCAGCGCTTGAGCACCTTGAGCGATATTCTGGAGGGCATCTATCTCGAATTCGAAAAGCAGGGCGTGGTCATTCCGTTCCCCCAAAGAGACGTCTGGATGCGCTCGGCCCAACAATCCGCCACGACGAGCGACGCGGACACCGTGCCGCTGGAGGCGGCTCCGCTCTGAGCGGCGGTTTCCCGGAACCGCCCGGCTTCAGCCGGCGTCGGCTCCAGACGGCCTAAGGCGCGCCCGTAGGGCAGGGCCGCGCAGAGCCACCAGCAAAGTGAAGGCTTCGACCAGAAATCCGCTGAGCAGGGCCGCCACGCCCATGGTGGCTCCCGCAAGACCCAGCAGCGGCAGGAGCAGCAAGGACAGGACGACGGCGACCTGGCGCAAGAGGGCGCTCGGCAGCATGGAGGGAGTGCGCCGCTCCACCAGCCCCACGCCCTGCATATAGGAACGCAAGGCGACGGCTACGGCAAAGAAGGTGAACAGCTGCAGCGGCGGGCCGGCCCGCGCGGCCAGTTCCGGAGCCACGCCCATCAACGACAACAAAATCCATTCCCGCAGCGGGGTCCAGTAGAGGCCTACGGAGATGAGGATGGACAGCAGGCCCATGCTCAAGTTGAAGCGGCCCAGAGCCCGGAACCGGGGATCCTCCTTGAGGAAAGAGGCCGCCAGATTGCGCGTCTCGTTCACCCAGCGATAGGGCCATTGACCCAAGGCGTATACCACGGCGATTACCGCCAGATTCAATTCCCCGTCGGGTTGGCGAGCAATGAAGAGATTGATGAGAGGCCGGCTGAATTCCTGCATCAGCACCATGCCCGCCAGAGGCCAAAAGAAGCGAAAGATGGAGTACAGGGTCAGATGTGCCGGCATCCCGTGTCCGTGAGGCCGGGCATTCCAAATCTGCTGGCGGTGGCGTAGGACGCCGACGGCGACGACCCCGAGTTCCGTCAGTTGCCAGGCGTACAGGGCCGCGACCGGCAGGAAGATCGGCTGCGTGCGCAGGTACGGATGCTGCAGGAAGATCAAGGTCGCGACTACCACGGCGCCGAAACCGCCGACGGCGGCAAAGCTGACGTATCGAGTCTGGCGGTTGCGGATCAAGGGTCCGATCAGGATGTTGGCGATGCCTTTGAGCAACGGATGGGCCAACATCCACCACAGCATGGTTTGCACGTCCTGGGTGGTTTGCGCACTGACGCGGTGGACATGCAGGAGGAAAAACCTCCCCGGTCCGGTACCGGCCAACAGAGCCTGTACGCCAGTGATCGCCCCCGCCACGAACAGGATGAAGTACAGAGCCTGCCAGAAGGACTGCTTGCGTTCCACCAGCACCAGACTCATCTGCCGGGAATAGACGAGGGGCCCGGTCAGAAAGGTGCTGAGGCCCCAAGCCAAGCCAAAGGCCGCCAGCGATTCCACGGGCATGGGCAACCGGGCCAGTCCCCCCGCGATCCATTGGACGGAAGTCTCCTGGACGAAGATCGTGACGACCAGCGGCAGGAGAAAAACGGCGAAACGCCAATAGAGGCGAGTGCGCAATATTCTGGCGAGTGCGCGCATGAGAAACGATGCGGCGACGGCCTCTCTGCAACATACGGCGGGAAACGTTCGATATAGTTATATCAGTCTTCGCGGGGAGACGCGGCTGTCTCCCCGCCGACCTCGCTTACATCGGATAGGATGCCATGTCCGTACCTGCCGTTCCCCTGACCACGCCGCCCGGCAGCCACTGGTTCGGCTACTACGACAAATGGCAGTTCAATGCCGGAGACAACCTGGCGCTGGGCATGCGTTCCGCCTTCGACTTGCGTCCTCCCACTCCGGCCGACGAAATCGAGCTGGGCGTCGTGGATTTGGAGGCGCCGGGCAGACCTTGGCGCTCCTTGGGCCGCACCAAGGCCTGGAACTGGCAGGCCGGTTGCATGCTGCAGTGGGTGCCGGGCGACCGGGACGTATGCATCTGGAACGAGATTGCACATGGGCGGTTTCGATCCCGCATCCTGGAACTGAACGGCGCCAGCCGCACCTTGCCGCGTCCTGTTTTCACCTTGCATCCGGACGGCCGGACGGCTCTGACCCTCGATTTTCACCGTCTGGAAGACATGCGGCCGGGATACGGCTATCACGGCTGCCGGGATCCGAACTACGACGAAGCGGCGCCGCCGGACGCCGGCATCTGGCGCATGGATCTGATTACGGGCGAGAGCCGGCTGATTGTGAGCCTGGCCGAGATCGCCGCGATCCCGTATCCCGGCAGGGACATCTCCGCGGCCAAGCACTATTTCAACGTCCTGATCTGCAGTCCGTCAGGCCGCCGCTTTCTGTTCCTGCACCGGTGGCGGGTACGAAACGGCCCCTTCCAGACGCGTCTGGTGACGGCCGATATGGACGGTTCCCATGTCCGGGTCGTCGATCATTCCGGTCACACTTCGCATTTGATATGGCAAAACGAGCGCACCATTCTGGCCTGGTCCCGCGTACAGGACGGCGAAGCGGGTTTCTACCTGTTTCCGGACGGCGAGGGACAGCCGCGGCCTCTGGGCCACGCCGCCATGCCCTTGAACGGGCACTGCACTTATCTGCCCGGCGCCGACTGGGTATTGAACGACACCTATCCGCAGGGTCCTCGGCGGTTGCAGGAACTGTATCTTTTCCATGTGCCCACGGCTACGCGACGGGACTTGGGGGCTTTTCCGGCTCCGGCGGCGTATCGCGACGCAGTACGCTGCGACCTGCATCCGCGCAGCAACCGCCAGGGGACTCAAGTCGTCGTGGATTCCGCCCACGGGGGGCAGGGCCGCCAGATGTATCTTTTGGACATTGCCGAAGTGCGGGACGCCCTGGAACGCATCAATGTCCGCCCGCCGCGAGCGATGCCTTGAGCCGCGCCAAAGTGCGGGTCCAGGCGGGCGCGGTACCGCAGCAACCTCCCACGACGCCGACTCCGGCTTCCACCCAGGCCGCGGCCATTTCCGCGAGCTGCGGGCCGGTCAGGCGTCTTTCCGCCGCAGACATGCGGTGCGGTTCCCCGTTGGGATACACGACCCGCAGACCCTGCCGTCCGGTATGGTCGGCTTGCAGGAGCGAGGCGATCCGGTGCGGCTGCACGCAATTGACTCCGGCCCATATGTGACTGTGGGCGGCACACAGCTGCACGCAGTCCCGCATCGGCTCGCCGGCGCTGGTGTGGCGGCCGTCCTGGCTGGTAAAGGACACCCATGCCGGTTTCTCCGGGAGGCCGGCCAGCAGCTCCACCAAGACTTCGCCCTCGGTCAAACTGGGAATCGTTTCCCAGGCCAGAATATCCGCGTCGGAACGGGCCAGGATGTCCAGCTGCGGAGCATGGAACTCGTAGAGCGCAGCCCGGTCCACGCCGTACTCTCCCGTGTATTCGGATCGGTCGGCCCGATACGCTCCATAGGGCCCCAGGGAAGCGGCAATCCGGGGAGTTTGGCGGCCGTCCGCCGTCAGATGGGTCTCTATCGCCCGGGCCGCCAAGGTCACGCCGGACGTCAGGCATGCTGCCGCCCTGGATACGCTGAGGCCCGCGGCCACAAGCCCGGGGAGGCAGGCCTGATAGGTGGCTGTCGTCAGGATGTCGGCTCCTGCCTGGGCGTAGGCCAGATGTATGTCGTGGACGGCCTGGGGAAATTCGAGCAAGGCCCAGGCAGACCATAGAGGATGACCCGTCACCGGGATCCCCTGTCTCTCCAGTTCCGTGCCCATGGCTCCATCCAGTACCAGGAACGGGCTTTCCGCCTGTAGTTTGGACCAGCCGAGGGACATGGATTTCCGTGTCACGCGAGAATGCAAAGGCGGAAATTTCCGCAGCACGATATATTCCCGTATGTTACCCGGAATACGGCTTGCGTTGCCTCTGTATCTGCTTCCTCGGAGGCGCACAGCATCCCAGCACAATACCCTGGAGGGGGATCTCCGGCCTCCGCAATCGGGCAGACGGCGGCGGCCGGATTGCGAGGGTCCGGCGGATGAAAACCGGGCCTGTGCACCAGTGGGTAGACGCGGGTGCACGCCCAGGAGGCGGTGCAGGCCGGTAGGTAGTTTCCGCGTCGGAAATTACGCCTGCAGCGTACGTTGCAGCCCTGATCCGCGGCAGGGATGCACGGGAGCCCGAAACTGCGACCGTTCGGGACGCGTCCGCCCTGCGGTTCTGTTGACTCGATTCGAGGCCGGTGTTACCCTAACTGCCACGTAGCGACATGAGGCCCACTAGCTCAATTTGGCAGAGCAACTGACTCTTAATCAGTGGGTTCGGGGTTCGAGTCCCTGGTGGGTCATTCTACGTCGCGGCGTATCGCGCGACCGGTCGGCAGAACAGACTCTCTCCCGACTTCGGCAGAGCCCGGTGCTGTCTGGCCGACGCCGCGCCACCGAATTTGTTGCGACCATCGGGAATGTACGCGGCGGGCAGAGGACCGCTGTCTTCCGTGGGCTCGTGCATCTCGACTCGTGCAATCAAGTAAGAAGGCAGCCAGGTGAATCCGCATACTCACGCGCTGCGCCCCCGCTTCCGGGGCGTGAACCTGTACAACCATGCCGAGGGCATTTTGTCCTTCTGGTATCCTGTGGACTGGCACATGCAGGAAGCCGCGGAACCGGAGATCGGGGTGACCTTGTGGCCCAGCCCTGAAGACCCGCTGACCCACATCCTGGTGGACGTGAAAGACTTGCAGGATCCCCTGTCCGAGGGGGAACCCGAGATCCTGGAAGAAGGGATCCGGGAAGGTCTGTCCGAATTGGAGGATTGCGTCTTGCAGTCGTGGCGGTCTCTGACCCACGAAGAAATCGGAGATTGGGGTGTGGAATGGCATTGCACTTTCCAGTTGCACGATGCGCTTTGTGTGCGCCAAGCCCGCATGTTTGCCCAAGGGCGCTTGCTGTATGCCGTTACTTTCCAAGGGTCGTCGCCGGGCAATTTCGAGTTCTGGAAAGGCATGTTCGAGTTCATTATGTTGACGGTGGCGGCCAGCCACTTTTCGGTACCCGACTGGGCAGTCAGCGAAACTCTGCAGCGGGATGATCCGTACACGTACTGATTCGAGAGCGCAGCATTCTTGATTGAATGCGCCGTTTTTGGCATTTCGTCAGTCGAGGAGGTTTGGTATGCACGAAAGATTGAACGTGGATCGTAGAGGATTTTTGAAGCTGACGGCCGCGGCGTCGGCGGCCGTGGCCGTTACGGCCTGCGGCGCGGCGCCGGCAGAGCCCGCCGCGCCTGCGGATACCGGGGCGGTCGTGGACAGCGATCCCGTCAGCGTGGGTTCGGATTACAACGAGGCTCCGATGTTGGCCGCACGGGTCGCGGCCGGCGAACTGCCGCCGGTGGCGGAGCGGCTGCCGCCCAATCCGGAAGTAGTGGTGCCCCTCGAGGAAGTGGGTACCTACGGGGGTCAGTCCGTGGTAGCCATCGGCAATGCGAATCACCTCTTTGGCGATCCGCAAGCGGTGATGGGTACGGAACTGATTCTGCGGATCGACAACGACTTCAGCAGCATCACCGGTGGTCTGGCCGAAAGCTGGGAGTTTCTGGAAGGGGGCACGGTACAGATGCTGTATCTGCGCCAAGGCCTCAAGTGGTCGGACGGCGCGGCATTTACCGCCGACGATTTTCTGTTTGCCTGGGAGGACCTGTGGCTCAACGAAGAGTTCGCACCGGGTGGGCCGCCCGGCGCCTGGCAGACGGGCAGCGGCGCGGCGCGCAAGCCCTTGGTCATGGAGAAGGTGGATCAGTTCACCCTCAAATTGACCTTCGATAAACCTTATCCGCTCGTCGTCTTGAATCAATGCTTCTACGCCGGCTCGCAGGGAGGTCTATGGCAGCCGGCCCACTACGCCAAACAATTCCATCCGGCCTACGCCGACGGCGCAGCTCTGACGGACATGATCGCCGCGGCCGGCTTCGAGACTTGGGATCAGTTGCTGCGGGATCGCTGCCGCGTCGGTTCCACCATTCCGGCGCAGGTGGGCTTGCCGGGCATGACGGCCTTCATCCGGGTGGACGATGCGCCGGACCACCATTCCTACGAACGTAACCCCTACTACTGGAAGGTGGACACGGAAGGCAATCAATTGCCTTATATCGACACCACGCTGATTCACATCATTGCGGACCGGGAGGTTTCCCTGGCCAAGCTGATCGCCGGCGAGCTGACCTTTGCCGGGCGGCAGGCGCAGCTGAAGGATATGGAACTGTATGGGCAGAGTCGGGAAGCGGCGAATCTCAAGATCAAGCTGTGGAGCTCCACCTTTCCCGGCAAGACCGTGATCGTCCCCAACCATACCGTACCGGATCCCAACCTGCGGGCCTTTTTCCAAAACAAAGACGTGCGTCACGCCTTGTCCGTAGCCCTGGACCGGGACGACATCAACAATGCGGTCTACTTCGGCTTGGGCGAACCCCGGCAGTGGGCGGTCTGGCCTACCTCCAAGTACTACCAGGCGGGAGACGAAGCGCATTGGAGTCGATACGAGCCCGATCGGGCCAACCAGTTGCTGGACGCGGCGGGGTATGACCAGAAGGACGGCGAAGGCTTCCGCTTGCACCCCGACGGCAGCCGCGTCGCTTGGACCTGCCACCTGGATACGGAGCAGGCCGACGTCGTGAACGTCTTCGAACTGGCGGCGGAACACTGGCGGGCCGTGGGTCTGGAGGTCGTGCTGAATCCCATCAACCGCGCCTTGCTGAACGAATTGGTGGCGGCCAACGAAGTCTCCATGTCCGGCTGGGAAGGAGACATTTCCGATATTACCTGGGTCTGGAATTCCCGGCTCAATCATCCCAGTCACGGCAACGTGCGGTGGGGCCGAGCTTGGCAACTGTGGCTGAACGGCGATACCGAGAACGAATTCGCCGAGGAGCCGTCGGACGAGATCAAGTGGGTGGACGCCACGTGGCAGGAAATGATCAATGCGCTGACGGACGCGGAGCATGTAGCCAAGTCCCGGGAGCTGTGGGACTGGTTCTATGATTACCTGCCGGGCTTCGGCACGGTGGGCATTCCCAAGCCCGTGGTCATGAAGGAGCACTTCACCAACTTCCCCGACGACGGCGTGTGGGGCTTCTCGGTCATCCGCGCGGTCCCCGTCCATCCGGAACAGTTCTTCTTCAAGTCGTAGCACAGAGGAGGCAGACGCGGCCTGCTCCGCGGGCGGGACGCCTCTAGCCGCGGCGTCCCGCCTTGGCCCGCCTGCGTCATGGCTGCCGTCGGGCTCTTGCGGTCTCACGGCAGCCGGTAGACCATGCGTACTTTTCTGTTGCGACGGGTCTTGCAGCTGATCCCGACGCTGTTTCTCATTTCCATCGTCAGCTTCGCCATCATCCAGCTGCCCCCGGGCGACTATCTCACCACGTACGTGGCGAATCTGGCGGCGGCCGGCGAAATCGTGTCGGAGGAGGAACTGGCCGGACTGTACCGACAATACGGTCTGGACAAACCGATCTACGTGCAGTACTGGAAGTGGATCACCAAGTTCCTGCGCGGGGACATGGGACAGTCTTTTTACTGGGATCGGCCGGTCAACGAATTGATCGGGGAACGCATCGCGCTCACGATGCTGCTCTCCTGCCTCTCTTTGCTCTTCGCCTATGCCGTCGCCATCCCCATCGGAGTCTACTCGGCGGTTCGGCAATACAGCGTGACCGACTATGCCGTCACGTTTCTGGGGTTCATCGGGCTGGCTACGCCCAATTTTCTGTTGGCCCTGATTCTGATGTTCATCGGCATCAAGTACTTCAACGCCGGCGCCGGCGGTCTTTTTTCGCCCGAGTATCTGGACGCCCCTTGGAGCGTGGGCCGGATCTGGGATATGCTGCAGCACATGGTACTGCCCATCATCATCGTGGGTACTGCCGGTACCGCGTCTACCATCCGGGTCATGCGGGCCACTACGCTGGACGAACTGGGACGGCCCTATGTGGAGACGGGTCGCGCCAAAGGTCTCACGGAACGCAAACTGCTGCTGCGGTATCCCGTGCGCGTGGCCCTCAATCCTATTCTGAGCACCATCGGCTGGCTCTTGCCGGAGATCGTCTCGGGGGCCGTGATCGTCGCGCTGGTCTTGAACCTGCCCACCACCGGTCCGTTGCTGCTGGGAGCCCTGCGCTCGCAGGACATGTTCCTGGCGGCCAGCATGATCATGATCTTGAGTATCCTCACGCTGGTGGGCACTTTGGTATCCGATGTGCTGCTGGCTTGGGTGGATCCGCGCATTCGGTACGGGTAGCCGGAACCCCTGATGGCCGACCGTGCCCCGCAATCCCTGTCTGCCGCGCCGCCGGTGGCGGCGCTGGGTTTTCTGGAAAGCGGACCCGAAGACGGCGGCCGTCGTCAGTTCCTGACTCCCCGCCAATTGATGTGGCTGCGGTTCAAACGCAACCGCATGGCCCTGTGGGGCGCCGGAGTGCTGCTGCTCATGTATCTGCTGGCCGGCTTCGCCCCGATGGTGTCTCCGTACCTGGCACAGACCCGGTTTCCCGATCATCTGTATCTGCCGCCGCGCAAGATTCATGTCCGCGAAGCCGACGGCGGAGCTTTCCGGAGGCCCTTCGTCTATGCCGTGCAGCTGGAAGTGGACATGGAGAATTTCCAGCGAGTCTTCGTGGAAGACCCGACGGCTTCCACGCCGGTCCGCTTCTGGACCCGAGGCGACCCTTACGAGCTGTGGGGGCTCATCCCGCTGGACCGCCATTTGTTGGGCATAGACGATCCGGCGGCATACGGGCCCCTGTTTCTGCTGGGGGGAGACAAATTCGGACGAGACCTGTTGGCCCGCATTTTGCAGGGAGCCCGCATTTCCTTGACCCTGGGGCTGGTAGGCGTCGCCATAGTCCTGATCATCGGGCTGCTGTTGGGGGGACTGTCCGGACTGCTGGGGGGCATCGTGGACAACGTCGTGCAGCGCATCATCGAGTTCGTGCGCTCGATCCCCACCATTCCCCTGTGGATGGGACTGGCCGCCGCCCTGCCGCCGGAGATGCCGCCGGTGCACCGCTATTTTGCCATCACCGTAATTGTTTCCTTCGTGGGTTGGACTTCGCTGGCGCGGGTCGTACGGGGCAAGTTCCTGGCCACCCGCGAAGAGGACTTCATCATGGCGGCCCGCGCGGCCAGCGCCACCGAGTTTTATTTGATCTGGGCGCACCTGGTGCCTTCCTTCATGAGCTACGTGCTGGTGCACCTCACCTTGGCAATTCCCAGCATGATCCTGGCCGAGACGGCGCTCAGCTACCTGGGCCTCGGCCTGCGTTCCCCGACGATTTCCTGGGGCGTATTGCTCGGCGACGCCCAGCAATTGGTGGAGATTGCCGTACATCCCTGGATTCTGTGGCCGGCCGCGTTCGTGGTGTTGACGGTATTGGCGTTCAACTTTGTGGGGGACGGTCTGCGGGATGCCGCGGATCCGTATGCCCAGGCAGGTTCCGGCCCGTGACCCGTAGTTTGCTGTCCGTCAGAGACCTGCAGACTCACTTCTTCACGGCGGAAGGCGTGGTGACCGCCGTGGACGGCGTCTCCTTCGATCTGGCGGTCGGCAAGGTCAAGGGGATAGTGGGCGAAAGCGGTTGCGGCAAAAGCGTCATGGCCCGTTCCATCATGCGGATGGTGCAGCCTCCGGGCAAGACTGTGGCAGGGGAAATCTGGTACACCCTGGCCAACGCCGGGGCGGCCGTAGATCTGCTGGCCTTGGCCGAATCGGGACCGGAAATGCGGTCCATCCGCGGCGGCGAGATCGGCATGATCTTTCAGGAGCCGCGGGCAGCGCTGAGTCCCATTCACACCATAGGCGGCCAGATCATGGAGAACGTACGGCTGCATCGAGACGTCACGGAAACGGAAGCCTGGAACCTGGCGGAACACATGCTGGAGCGGGTCCGCATTCCCCGGCCGGATCTGCGGATGACCAGTTATCCCCATCAGCTCAGCGGCGGCATGTGCCAGCGCATCATGATTGCCATGGCCCTTTCCTGCCAGCCGCGGCTGCTGATTGCGGATGAACCCACTACCGCCTTGGACGTGACCACCGAAGCCCAGATTCTGGAGCTGCTGGAAGAGCTGGACTTGAGCATGATGTTCATCACTCACGATTTGGGCGTAGTGGCCGAGATTGCGGACGACGTGGTGGTCATGTATCTCGGGCGCGTGGTGGAGCAGGGCACGGTCGAACAGATCTTCTACGCGCCGCGACATCCCTATACCCGCGACCTGCTCTCTTCGTTGCCGCGCATGGAGCACAAACAGGACTGGCTCGCTACGATGCGGGGATCTGTACCGGATCCGTACAACCAGCCTTCGGGGTGCTCTTTTCACCCGCGCTGCTCCGAATTCCAGCCCGGGCTCTGCGACGTGCGGACACCCCAGGCGATTACCTTGGAAGACGGCAGGCAGGTACGCTGTCTGCTCTATGAAGCCGAAGCCCAATCCGAGACCCATGTCGCCGCCTGAACCCGCTGCCGGCGCGCCGCCCATTCTGCAGGTGGACGAGCTGCGGATGCATTTTCCCGTTTCGCAGGGATTCCTGGGACGGGTATCCCATCACGTCAAGGCCGTGGACGGCGTCAGTTTCGACCTGGTCCGCGGCGAGACCTTGGGCCTGGTCGGGGAAAGCGGCTGCGGCAAGACCACGCTGGGACGCATGTTGATGCGTTTCTATCTGCCCACGGCGGGCCAGATCTGGTTTCGGCCTGGTCCGGAAGCCGCGCCCTATCCCCTGGCCACCATGTCGCAGAGCGAGTTGCGGGCGGTGCGCCATCACTTCCAAATGATCTTCCAGGACCCGTACTCCTCGCTCAATCCGCGCCAGAACATCATGGACATCGTGGGCGAACCGGTACGGCTGCAGGGCCGGAGCAACCGCCGAGAGATGCAGGAACGCGTGCTGGAGATGTTGCGGTTGGTGGGGTTGCGCCCCGAATTCGCGACCCGTTTCCCCCATGCTTTCAGCGGCGGCCAGCGGCAGCGTATCGGCATCGCCAGAGCTTTGATCCTGCGTCCCGCCCTAGTGATTGCCGACGAACCGGTCTCGGCCTTGGACGTGTCCGTGCAGGCCCAAATTCTGAACCTGCTCAAGTACTTGCAACAACAATTGGACCTGACTTATATCTTCATCGCCCACGACTTGAGCGTGGTCAAGCACATCTGCAGCCGCGTAGCGGTCATGTATGTGGGCAAACTGGTGGAAGTGGCGGCGGTAGACCGGGTCTTTGCCCGTCCTCGGCATCCTTATGCCGAGGCGTTGTTGTCCGCGGTCCATAGCCCGGATCCGGACCGGGAGGCGCGGCGCACGCGCATTGTGCTGGAAGGGGACGTCGCGGACCCGGCCCATCCGCCTGCCGGCTGTTACTTTCATCCCCGGTGTCGGTACGTGCAGGACGTATGTCGTACGGAGGAACCGCGGTTGCAGGAAGTAGAGCCCGGACACCGCGTAGCGTGCCATTTTGCCGCGGAGCTGGACCTGATCGGCGCCGAGATTTAATTAGCCCTATGGGCACGTGCTGTTATAAGATTTTTTCCCTTTGAGCCTGCCCCGGTCGCATCCCAGGGCCGGCGCTCACCTTCACGACAGAGAATGTCCTGCAACATGGCCGAATCCAAATCCCAGACCCATCCCGCCTTCCAAGGCCCGGCGCCCCCCGAATCCCAGGGCGCCGCCCAGGCCGAACCGGAGCGGCAGACGACGCAAGCGGCGCCGCAGCGCAAGACGCCGGCGAAGTCGAAGGCGACCGGCGGGCGAAAAGCCAAACCCAACTCCAGAACCAAGGCGGCGGCAAAGCCCAAGTCCAAGTCTGCCGCCCAGAAGAAATCCGCTGCCAAAACCAAGGCCGCAAAGGCGGCCGCCGCCAGCGGCAAAGCAGCTGCCGAGGCGCCGGCAACGGCGATACCGGCACCGGAAGTCGACGATCGCCCCATTTCCTTGGAATGGGGTCGGCAAAAGCTGGATACAGAGCTGCAACGCACCCGGGAGGAACTGGAGCATCTGCGGGCCGCAATGTACAGCGAGGTCGATATAGACCCGGAAGAAGGGGATGTGGAAGTGTCGGAGCGCCTCAAGAACGTGACGCTCATCGCCATGCTGGAAAAGCGCGAAACCGCCTTGCAGGAAGCCTTGTCCTCCGTATTGGAAGGCAGCTATGGGATTTGCAACCGGTGCCGGAAGCCCATCGGCCAAGGACGTCTGGAAGCGCGCCCGGACGCCAAGTTCTGTGTACGGTGTCAGGAAGAGATTGAACGCGCCGCCCGCCGGTTGGCCTGAGCAGCAGGAATACGGCCCGTTCCGATGGCGATCCACCTCTCCACCCATCCCTTGGTGCTGCATAAGATTACGCTGCTGCGGGACGTGAATACGGAACCGGAGAAATTTCGCCAGGTGATGGCGGAGATCTCCACGCTGCTCATCTACGAAGTCACACAGAGCCTGCCGCTCACGACGCGTCCGGTCACTTCCCCGCTTACCCATGTGCCCCGGGGACGCTGGTGCGCGACCAAACTCGCCTTTGCGCCTATTCTGCGGGCTGGATTGGGCATGGTGCAGGGAGCCTGGAACGTCGTGCCGCATGCGCAAGTCTGGCATCTGGGTCTCAAGCGGCATGAAGAAACGCTGCAGCCGATCTGCTACCTGGAACCCACCCCCAGTCCGGTGGACAGCTGCATCGTGCTGGATCCCATGCTGGCTACCGGCGGCACCGCGGCCGCGGCCTTGACCTTGCTCAAGGATCTGCAGGTCCCCGACATTCGGTACTCCTGCATTTTGGCGGCCCCGGAAGGCATCAGGCATCTCAACGCAGTGCATCCGGATGTGCAGCCCTTCATCGGCGTTGTGGACGAGCGGTTGACCGACGAACGGGACGCGTGTCCCGTGGGTTTCATCTGGCCCGGCATAGGAGACGCCGGCGACCGGCAGTTCGGCCCAGGCTAGAGCGCAGGCCCAAGTTTCCCGCTATACAATCCCCCAACCGGAAGCGCCGGGAAGCTCAGAGACTCCCCCCAGCGGTCTCCGCTGGGGATGTCGGACCGGTCGGCCGACAGATCCGGTAGAGGCCTGCGCTGATTCAAAAATTCCGGGGCCGCCGCGGCCGTAGTCGGACCATCCCGCGGATTTGCGAGTCAAGTCGGCGCAGGGGGAGTACGACCGTGGCCTTTCCACGGCGCCGGCGCATCGCGACGGAGAAATAATCTCGGCAGCTCCGAATGCGAAGACAATTCGACCGCAACGCTCCTCATGTGAATGCTCTGATGGTTATGGAGTGTGCCTTCTCCGTCTTCGTCGCTTGTTTCCAGCCCCTTACGAAAGATGCAGTGGAAGGCCATGTATATGAGGCATTGGTGACCCGGATCGATCCTCGATCCGGTGGAAGCCGTGAGCGGCGGCATCCAGCCTATGCTGAGCCGCAGCATGGAAGACCTCATCGCAGACGGCGCAGAGACCGCCATTTTCTCGGATATTCGGATATGACGTCGCCTGGACGCAAAATCGCTTTGGTCTGCTGCGGAATGGACTTCAGGAGCCCGATTTTGCCGTTGCGCGCTGGAGGCAGACTGATCTGAATTTCAGACAGGTCTGGCAGACTCCGTCGGGGAGCGGCCCACCACCGTCAAGGCTGCGTCCCCGGGCTTGCAGGGAGGGACTGGCGCAGAGTCAAATGGGCCTGTCCTTCCGCGTGGTAGCTGCTGCGGACCAAGGGTCCGCTTTCCACCCAGCGAAAGCCTTTGCCTTCCCCTTCGGCTTTCAAGAGGTCGAACTCCTGGGGGGTGTAGTACCGTTTGATAGGCAGGTGAAACCTGCTGGGCTGCAGGTACTGGCCCAGCGTCATGATCTCCACGTCATGCAACCGCATATCGTCCATGACCTCCAGGATTTCGTCCCAGGTTTCTCCCAGTCCCAACATCATGCCGGATTTGCTCAGGCTGTCTGGATTCAATTCTTTCGCCCGCTGCAGGAGCGCCAGGCTTTGCCGGTAGCGGGCCTGGGGTCGCACCTGGCGGTACAGGCGGGGCACCGTCTCGATGTTGTGGTTCAGTATCTCGGGCTGCGCGTCCATGACTCTCTGCAAAGCAGGTGCAGAGCCCTGGAAATCCGGGATCAGGACTTCGACAGTGCAACCCGGCACCAACTGTCGGATCCAATGGATGGACTCGGCGAAGATCCAGGCTCCGCCATCCGGTAGTTCGTCCCGGTTGACGCTGGTCAGCACGGCGTGACGCAGCTGCATGGCTTGCACGCTCTGGGCTACGCGCCGGGGTTCGTCGGGGTCCAGTACGCCGGGACGGCCGGTCTTGATCTTGCAGAAGCCGCAGCTGCGCGTGCAGGTGTCTCCCATGAGCAGGAAAGTGGCTGTGCCTCTGTTCCAACATTCCGCCAGATTGGGACACAGGGCCTCTTCGCACACCGTGTGCAGCCGCTGACCGCGAAACAGGGCCGTCAGCTCCTCGTATCGGGGACCTTGCGCGGCCTTGACCCGGAGCCAAGGCGGACGGCGGCCCCTAGGCGCCAGAGCGCCTGCACCGCCGTCGGCGCCGCGGGTCGGTTCCAAAGAGATCTGGACAGGGGCGGAATTGGACACGTTCAGGTTTGCTCTCCATGCAGGGCTGCGGGTTGCGTATCGCGGTCCTGAGACGACAGCCGCAAGGCCTGGGTACAGGTCGCCAAGAGAATCCAGTATAGAGCCGACATGTGAGGATACAGAAGATTGACGTAGAAGTGGTCGAACAGGCCGGTGAGGCCCAACGCCAGGACCGCGGCCACGAGACCCAGCGTATAGGGTTCCAGGGCCTGCGCGTGCAACTGTCGACGAGTCCGACTGAACTGGAGCAGGGGCCGGCACCATAACCACAGGAAAAGCAACATAGCCGGCAACCCCATGGTGGTGGCTACGGTGAGGAGAACCATGCTGGAAGCTCCTTGGGCAAACTGCAGCGAAGGGGTGCCGAAGAATCCCAGTCCGGTCCACGGATGCGTGTTCAGGATTTGGGCTGCATTGCGGTATTCCGCCAGTCGCATGAGGGTGGCCTGATCCTGACGCAGCAGTCCTTCGACCACTCTCTGCATATAGGCCTGAGTCTGCGGCAGCAGCAGGAGCAGGAGCATCCCCAGCAGGCCCAGAGGAATCAGCACGCGGTATCGCACCACGGCCAGAAAGGCGACTACGCCACAGAACGCCAACAGCGCGTTCCGACTGTAGCTCAGATAGATGGCGGCGCAAAGCACCACCAGGGCGCTCCCTGCGCCCAGACGTACTCTCGGGGTTTCCCGGCCGAAGACGAAAGGCAGCAGGCAACACGCGGCCAGTACCGACATGGCTCCCAACAGGTTGGGATCTACGGCTACGCCGATGGCCCGCAGGGTGCCCCTGGGATCGTCGTCGATGTACCGCAAAGCGGTTGCGCCGGCAGGATAGTCGAATGCCGCAAGGCTCCCCAGCCAACTCTGAGCCGTCTCGCGGGGCAGAAAGTAGAAGAGCAACCCCAACAACGCGCCGGTGGCGCCCAATCCGGCCAGAGACCGAACCATCAGGCGAATCTGGGCGGGACGGTGAATCAGTTGCAGCGCGAGGACGAAGAGGCCCAGATTGAGCAGATATTCTCCGAGCTTGCGCCATGCGAACAGGGAAGGCCGGGCGAAGTTCAGACCCCACAAAACCGCAGCTCCGACCAGCAGGCCGAAGATCAGGACAAGACCCGTGAGGTAGGTGGGCAACGGCTGCAGTTGCGGGCCTCTGATCCAGCGCATGAGCCATCGTCCATATACCAACAGCACCGCCAGATTGAGGAAGGTGGGTTTTAGCCCGAAATCCCAGGGGACTACGGCAAACGGCAGCAAGCAGGCCACCGCGAAGATGCCTACGAAGCCCGCATCCGGACTCTGCCAGGCCAGTACCAGGAGCACTCCCAGCAGCGTCAAGCCCACCACTACCAAGGCATTGGTGGTTACCGCCAAGCCTATGCCCGAGGCCAAGGCAATCAGTACCAGAGACGTCGTGACCCCAGGCGGCCAATCCGCGTTCCCAGCGTGAAGTCCTCGGAATTCGGCTGTACGCGACATGTTTTCAAAATCTGGAGGCGGCTGCACCGCGCAAGAAAGTCCCGGGAATCGGATGCGGCGCGTTCCCCTGGGTCGGGAGCTTCAAGGTCGCCATGTTGCAGAGCGCGGTCTGGCCGGACTGCCGCGGACTGGCCAGAGCGACAGATGGGTGCGGTACAAACCGAGTTCTGTGCCGGACATTGCGGCAGGGACGGGGAGGCTCCGGGGCCGCCTGCCTATCGGGATTCCGGCCGCGTATGCCTGTCTCGACGGGGAACAGGTATCGTCGTGCCGGGCGCTTGCCCCCAGAGTTCCAGAAACTCTTTCATCTGGGCATATCTGATTTCCGCTGCTTTCCGAGCCGGCTCCGTGTTCATGCTTTCGACTGTGCGGTCGATCCAGGAGAATACGTAATCGTGAACCTGGTCCCGACGTTCCGCCAGCGTGTATCCCTGAGCATGGGGTCCGCACAACAGCATCGTAATCTGAGGTACTCCTAGTTTGGTGAGTTTGTCTGCATCCCACAAGATGGCGGTGTCCACAGGGGTCAGCGGTTCTGCCCCGGGGCGTCGAAACAGGCCTGCATGGTGGCTAATGGCATGGTCTACGGCGGGAATTTTCGCTCTGCAAAAGGAAGTAGTGGTCAGAAACTCCGCGGCGGCCTCGGCTCCCCGCACCCCATGATTGGGTTCCACCTTGCAGATGTCGTGGAGCCATGCCGCGGCGGTGGCGATTTCCTGATCTGCATTCAGCCGGCGGGCTAGATTTTGGGCTTCCCGCACTACCTGCTGGACATGCTCCCAGCGAAAGCGATATTGCACTGGGCAGCCGACTTCGCTGTGCCATGCCGCTTCTTCTTCAGCCCAGGCTTTGGCGTCGGCCAATTGCCGACACCGGGCTTCCCAGTCTGTTGCCATTGAGACTCTCCTGTATAGGTAGCGGGAAGGCAGCCGAAGCCGGCCGGCCTGTATATTCTCCCCTGTCTTCCGATCGCCCCGAGAACATCCGGCGGGACGGCCTTTACGTGCATTGGGAAATTGTAAATCTTCATGCTGTGGGCCGCTAGAGGTTGACGACGCCGTTGGGAGCTGTCCGATCACCATGTCCCGGCAGACCTCGGTTTCCTCCGCGGATGGAGAGACATAGATGGAGACGAGAAGGTGCGCCCCCGACCGCTGGCTCCCGCCTCTATGGAAACAAGCTCCGACGTGTGTCGACGCTGTCCCGTCAATGGGAATGTGAGGCCGGTATGGCGATGCCGCCGGCCGTTGCGTCGCCTGAACGGACCAGGGGACGCGATGCGTATGTGCTCTGCGCAGAGCCGCTCCCGACGACGAGAGGCAGGACTTTGTAGTTTGCCACGGGTACGAGCGAGACCGCTCGGTCCTCCGGACCCGCGTACCGGACCCAAACCAAGCCGAAGACAACCGGAGCGCGCGAGCCACGCAATGCAGCTTGTCCAGGCGTCTGGAGCTGGGGACAGACCAAGGCGGTCTTGACGGCACAGGGATGGAGGTATAGTCGAGAGCCCCCGCAGGATATATGGGACTACCAAAGCAGCAGTGCCAGCGGCGGGAACGCAGAGGCTTCAGACCGGGCCCTAGGGGGTGTCGTCCAACTTGGGATGTGCGGGTACACCGAGAGGGGACACACATTAGATGAGGAGCCTCGAAGGCCCGCCGCGGACCACCGACAGTTTCGGCATGCCGGGTTGGGCTTCTGCGCCCCGGCGCCCCGGGGCGGAACCGGCTCCCCGACTCCGACGACGGGCAGCATCCCCATCGCCGCTGCCGCCGTGGGCGTGATCGAGGCCCGCCCTCTCCGGGTCCCTCCCCACGCCACCGGCGCGCAGGGCGGCCATCCGCCGAGGGCGCGCACCCCAGGGGGGGGCGGCAAGCCCAGTGGCCTCGGGCCGCGGACGCGCCGGGGCGGCCCGTCCCGCCGCCATCGCCAGCCAGCCCGCCCCTAGGACCCGGAGCGGTATCCGTGGCGGCCTCGGGGGGAGCACGCCTTCCGGGCTTTCCCGCCATGGCGGGGCGTGGCCACGCGGTAGGCCCAAAACGCCGCGTCGTTTCGGGCGATCTGCCAGATTCGGGCTTGGGTGCTGGGGACTCCATCATTTTGACGACACCCCCTAAGGACCCCTACGGCCTATAGGGTGCCGAGCCGTTCTGGACAGCGCCTTCAGCTGCGTTCCTGCTATGCCCAGCCACCCCCTTCTACGGGACAACGCCTACAGACCTCAGGTCGTTCTGCGGTAGAGAAACCAGTACGAGGCGGGCGGAAACGCACCTGCATAGTCCATGTTCCAAATGAATTTCCCCGCCCCCGTCATAGTCCTGATCCGGGAATCCACCTCTTGCAAAGCACCTTCGGCTCCTGACCAGCCGAACCGCTCGCCGAGCCGCTGAATACGGGATCTTTGATTCATCTCCGTGGCGAACAGAGTAGGGCTGAGGTGGCCTTCCTCCGTCCAGCTCTCGAGATT